>DLRY01000053.1 GCA_002500665.1 Opitutia bacterium UBA7876 | reverse complement strand
GCGTGAAAGCCTTCCGGGTAATGCCCAGGCATGCCGGCGGCATCCTTACTACCCCGCCCGGCCAATACGAAAAGAACCTCTCCGCGCTCGTCAGCCGCCTCAAGGCAACCAAAGCCAAGCTCGTTTGGGCCAGCACCACACCCATCAGGCATTCCAGCACCAACGTCTTCGCCAAAGGCTCGGAGATCGAATACAACGCCATTGCGAGGAAGGTCATGGACGGACACGGCATCGTCACCAACGACATGTATGCCTTCGTCAAGGGCTTGATCGACATGAACAAGCCGGCAGGCCACGGAGCCGACCCTTTCTTCTTCGACCGCAAGCCCATCCATGGCCCCATTCTCAAAATTATCTCCCAGAACATCGGCTTGGCTCTCGAAAATAATGAATGAGAAGGAAAAAGAGGAAACGTACGGAAGGATCATCCCCCCGATCGTGGAAATGATCAAGGATGAGAAGGATCTCATCACCGCCATGTCCACCATTTCCTGCGAGCTATACCATGCCTTCGAGCACTGGAACTGGGTAGGGTTCTATCGTCGCGTGGACGAGAGGACTCTCAAGGTCGGGCCTTACCAGGGAGGGCATGGTTGCTTGACCATCGACGTGGACCGGGGCGTCTGCGGAGCCTGCGTACGTGAAAAGTCCATCCTCATGATCAGCGACGTTTCCAAAGTGGAAAGCCATATCGCCTGCTCTCCGGAAACGAAGTCCGAGATGGTCCTCCCCATTATCGGCAATATGGGAACGGTCCTGGCGGTCTTCGACCTCGACTCGACCGAGATCGGGGCCTTCGATGCAATCGACAAGGAGTTCCTCTCCGGTCTGGTCGACTGGATCCGTCCTCTCTACGACCAGTTTCCCGGGCGCTTCCTCGAGGTCGGTCAGTCAGGAAAAGGATCGAACTTCGCAATTTGAGGGAAGAACCCTCTCTTCTTGCGTCATTCCGGGAGCAAGTAAGGGCTTGATCCGGCGATAAATTGAGATCATGAGTTCCCTTATCCATGTCAATGACTCTTCAGAACGTCCCCGGCGTAGGCTTCGTCGATTCCCACACCGGAGGCGAACCGACCCGCATCATCACGTCGGGTGCCCCCGATCTCGGTCCGGGAAGCCTGGCCGCACGGATGGAAACCTTCCGTGAACGGTTCGACGACTTCCGGCGGGCCGTCATTCTGGAGCCCAGGGGTTCCGAGGAACTGGTCGGGGGCTTGCTCGTGGAACCCCATGAACCCGACTGCGCCGCGGGCATCATCTTCTTCAACAACGTCGGCATGCTCGGGATGTGCGGACACGGAGCCATCGGACTGGCCGTCACCCTCGCCCATCTGGGACGGATCGAGCCGGGACGGAGGCTGATCGACACCCCCGTCGGCACGGTTGCCCTCGAACTGGAGAGAGACGGATGGGTAAGCGTGGAAAACGTCCCGAGCTACCGGCTCGCAAAGGACGTAACCGTGGAAGTCGAGAACCACGGGCCGGTGACCGGTCAAGTGGCATGGGGTGGAAACTGGTTTTTCCTGGTGGAGGAGCACGGACTGGAAATCGCCCCCTCCAACCTCGATCAACTGACTGCATTCTGCAAGCGGATCCGGCATAGCCTTGAAGGAGCCGGCATCACCGGCGAAAACGGGGCCGAGATCGATCACGTCGAGCTTTTCGGTCCGCCCTCCTCAGCCCAAGCCGACTCGAGGAACTTCGTTCTTTGTCCGGGCGGGGCCTACGATCGCTCCCCCTGCGGAACCGGGACCAGCGCCAAGATCGCCTGCCTCATCGCCGACGGCAAGCTCGCCCCCGGAGAAACCTGGCGTCAGGAAAGCGTCATCGGGAGCGTCTTCGAGGCCAGCGCCAAGGTCGAGGAGGGAAAGATCATCCCCACCATCCGCGGTTCCGCCCACGTCACCGGTGAAGGAACGCTCTGTTTCGGACCGAACGACCCCTTCCGCAACGGAATCCCCGCATGAGCGAACCGGACCAGCCCATCCTCGTCGTGGGGGGCGGGATCATCGGGGCGGCCTGCGCCTACTACCTCGCGGAGGCCGGCGAGCGCGTAGTCGTCATGGATCAAGCGGAGTTCGGGTCCCAGTGTTCCCTGCACAACTGCGGATACGTCTGCCCCAGTCACGTGCTTCCCCTTACCGAACCGGGAGCCGTCTGGGCAACCCTCAAGGGAATGCTCAGGCCGAACTCGCCCTTTTCGGTCAAGTTGCGTCCCGACTGGAGGCTGGCCCAATGGTTCCTTCGCTTCGCCCTGCGCTGCAACGAGAAGGATATGATGACGGGTGCCCGCGCCCTCTACCCTCTTCTGCGTTCCTCGATGAACCTTTATCGCGAGATGCTTGCCCGTGAGGGGATCGATTGCGAATGGACGGACAAGGGACTCCTCTACGTCTACGCGGACCGGCAAGCCTTCGAGTCGTTCTCAGAGACCAACGACATGCTGACCGAGAAATTCGGGGAAACCGCAACACGGATCGAGGGCAAGGACCTAAAGGACGTGGAACCCGCCCTCAAGGATGGACTTGCCGGCGGCTGGCACTACCTCGAGGACGCCCACCTCCGTTCCGACCTCCTAATGAGCGAACTCAAGCGGGTGCTTCTGAACAAAGGCGTCGAAATCCTCGAAAACCGGTCCTTTACCGGGTTGAGGGAGACGGAAAGCGGGCTGGTCGCCAAGACCAGTGAAGGCGACGTTGCCGCCAGCCACCTCGTCCTCGCCACCGGGGCCCTGACCCCCAGACTTTCCGGAATCGTAGGCTGGCGCGCCCCCATCGAGCCGGGAAAGGGTTATTCCATGACCATGCAGCGTCCGGAAACCTGCCCGGACGTTCCCCTGATCTTCCCGGAGACCCGGGTGGCGGTAACTCCTTTCGACGAAGGCTACCGGCTGGGATCGACCATGGAGTTCAGCGGCTACGACGATTCCATCAACCCCAAACGGCTCAACCTTCTCCGCAGCGGGGTCGAGGCCTTCCTTCGGGAACCCTATGGAGAGCCGGTCACCAACACCTGGTACGGGTGGCGCCCCATGACCTACGACAGCGTTCCCATCATTGGCGCCTGCCCGGGAAACCCCAGGGTGACCCTCGCCACCGGCCACAATATGCTTGGGCTCAGCCTGGCTCCCGCAACGGGCAAGCTGGTGGCCGAGCTTCTTACCGGCCGAAAGCCCCACATCGAGGCGGAGCCCTATTCCCCGGAACGCCTCTAGGGAACTGGGCCGAAAGACGAGGCGGGTCTAGCTGGCGACCTTTTCGCGGTAGGACTCGACTTCCCAGTTCTCGATGAACTCGCGGGCCCGGTCGGTCATGTATTCGACCCCACCGAAAGCCTGCGAGAGCTTCAGCACCTGGGCTCCGTCCTGGGCAAAGAGAAGAGCCAAGCCTGCGTTCTTCTCGGTGACTCCGAGCCCATAAATGCGGTCGCCATGAATCACCACCTTGGGGGCGAAACCATGCTTGGCCCGATAGGCGTCGGCGTTTTCCCGGGTAAGTTCGTCGGAGAAGGGATAGGCCCGGGCATAGACCAGGTGATCGGGCGTAATGGGGCCGGGCACGCACTCGAAAAAGCCCGATGACTCGATGAATTGAGCGTCTTCCCCGAAAATATCCCTGATCGCGGACTCCGTCTGCGGGTCTTGCCCTGCATCGCCGATCCCCAAGTCCTCGTTGACCCCGAGGGCATCGTACTCCGCCCGGAGCGGTTCCATGACCCCTGCATAGAGCGAACGGATCTCCTCGGCGCTGTCGCCCGAGACGAAAATGCCGTGATTCTTGAGCATGATGATCTTGGGAACCCGGCCGAATTCAGCCTTGTACCGGTCGATCCTTCCCTTCAGCTCCATGCACAGGGTATAGCCCGCGTCGATATACTCCACCCAGAGGGCATCCGGGAAAAGCCGCCTGCTCACCGCCTCACCGTCCTTGGCGCAGGTCATCCCGTTGACCAGCAGGGCATGGGTATGGACCACGAACTTGGTCTCCAGGATATTGTGAAGCGGAGCCTCCACCGAAGGTCGGCCGGCATCGTTGCGGACCGCCTCTCCCATGAAGTTCTTGACCAGCTCCTCGCGGGCATGGGGCTCGGTCGGGGTCTCCACGTCGTAGAGCTCGTTGACCTTGGCCCGGTCGAGGGTCACGAAAGTCTCCTCGCTCAGGCCAGCGAGCGTTGTCCCGGAGGGCTTGACCCAGAGGATCTCCTCATTCTTGAAGGAGGTGTTCCCTCCCCCGCCCTTGACGTACTCGGGCGTCCCGAATTCATGCGAAAGCTCGACGATGGTCTGCAAATCCTCCATGGGCTCGACTTATGGATCAATTTGGGCCCGAAGACAACCCCTGGCTGCAAAAAAAACTCCTGTTAGTAAGGCTCGGACTGCAGCCTACACGGACTTAAAGACGGCATCCATGACGGAGGGGCCTACGTTTTCATTCATTCGTGGTAGTTTATTTCATCAAGTCGTCTCTAGGTAGAGAGCAATTGCCTTTCCCAGGGCGGCCCCGTAGTCGAGATATCCCCCCTGAGTCGAATGGGGAGAATTCCGGCACCCCGTATGGCCTGGTTCGGTTGGATCCTCTACCTCTTGCCCTGCACGTTCCACTTCACGTTGGAACGCAAGGCGAAGACCTTTGCATGGGACCGCAGGTCACGCGTCCTTCCAAATTGCCTGGAGAAGAAAATTTGTTCGGGGAAAGACTCGGCGACGTTGTAATTGAGCCGATCTCCTCCAGAACCCCGCCAGGCAAAGACGAGCACGAACTGCTTTTTGAAATCGACCGCCTCGACCAGTGCCGAAACGGCTTCCTTTCCGAAATGCTTGGTGGCCTCTACCTTCGACTTCACGACAATCGGCTTATTGAAGGACGAGGTCTTGAAGACGCGGTTCTCGGGCATAACCTTGATGGCAACTATGGGTTCCTGAGCCGACAATGCCCCTGTAGTGATACAGGCTGCGGCCAGTGCGGTTATCCAGCGGATCGAATTTGTAAGGATTGGGTGCGGTTTCATGATTTTACTTATTTGGGTTTCTTTTCCGGTTCAATTGGGCCCCGGGCCGGCGATTCTCCACAGGGCTTCGTGGGTACGGATGAATAATTCGCCGTCCGCCACCGCGATGGAAGAGTTGGTACGCTCCTCCAGTTCGTTCAGGCCCAGGGACTCGAACTTTTCGGGCGAAGCCTTGAAAACGGTGGTGTTCCCGGATTGGCTCAAGGCATAGATGTGATCGCCTGCGAGGAGGAAGGAACCCCAGGAGTTTCCCCTGCCGGGCAGGCGGGCCTGCCACTTGGTTGCGCCGCTGGCAAAATCTATGCAATAGGCGATGCCTCCCGCGTCCTGCATATAGAGGTGTCCATCCTTGGCTACGCCCGTTCCGATGCCGCCGTGATGGCGAACCTCCTGCCACAGGCGTTTGCTCGTGACGTTTCCTTCCCCTCCGGTCCGCACCCCGATGGAATTGCCGTAGTATCCGCCCATCGCGACCAGCATCCCGTTATGATGAACGGGAGAAGTATAGACCAAAGGGTTCAATCCTTCGCAGGACCAGAGTTGCTTGCCCGTCTCCGGGTCGAAAGCCTTCATTTCCATGGGAAAGCTCATGATCAGCTCGTTCCGGTTACCTGCCCGGATGATGATCGGTGTGCTGAAGGCCCCGATGATCCCGCCGTCGGACTGGCCGCGGAACCCGTCGGTACGCTTGCCGGGCTTCCAGTTCGGTTCGTCGAAGCGCCACACGGTTTCGCCCGTTTTCTTGTCGAGGGCGATCAAAGCCGCTCCTTTGCCCGGGCCATGATAGTGGATGCAGAGATCTTCGTGAATAAGGGGCGAACTGCCGTATCCCCAGACGTGGTCGATGGCTCCGAGGTCCCTGCGCCATAATTCTCTTCCATCCGGCGAATAGCAGAAAATGCCTGCGGACCCGTAGGCGACGATGACGCGTTCGCCATCGGTTGCGGGCGAGGACGAACAAAAGTGGTTGGTGCGATGGGTGCGCTCCTTGGCCTCGTA
>DLRY01000003.1:4470-40197 GCA_002500665.1 Opitutia bacterium UBA7876 | reverse complement strand
GTCTATCCGCTTGTTGCCCGGTTGATCAGACAGATGCTTGTTTGCGAGGAAGTGAATCCTGACAAGGTCTTTCTCATCGGCTATTCCCATGGTGGATACGGAGCCTTTGCCATCGGCCCGAAAATGGCCGACCGTTTTGCGGCCGTCCATAGCTCGGCAGCCGCCCCGACCGATGGCGAATCCACCCCCAAAAATCTGCTGAACACACCCTTTACTTTCATGATCGGGGAACGCGATCTGGCTTTTGGCCGGCTCAAGCGATGCCTCGCTTTCGACGAGGCTGTGAAGGGGTTGAGGGGTGAGAACGAGGACGCATACCCTGTCCGCATGTTTCTGAAAAAGGGTTTTGGGCACGGTGGCTTGCCTGACCGCGACCACCTCTCGACCATGCTCCCCGCCGTGCGCAATACGATTCCCGAATCCCTTGTCTGGGAATCGACGGATTCGGTGGTCCGCCGGTTTTCCTGGCTGGAGAACTCCGAGCCCTCCAAGAAACAACTGGTTGAGGCGACCAGAAAGGGCAACCAGTTCGAGATCAAGCTCACGGGAATCGAATCTTTGAACCTGTACCTGAACGAACGGATGATTGATTACCGAAAACCGGTAGTGATCCAGGTTAACGGGAAGACCGTCGTCGACCGCTTCCTCCGCCCATCCGTGGAGGTCCTTTGCCGGACCCTGTTGGAGCGCGGAGATCCAAAGCTTGCCTTCACCTCGAAAATCACCATTGGGGCAAAGCCTTAGGATCTCTCATCCGAGAAATTCAAAATCCTCCAGACGCTCTCTTTTCTCTGGCATAATAATCCCCCTGCTAGTAAGCTTTTCTAATGAAACCATTACCCTTCCTGTTGTTTGGGCTCCTATTCGGGTCCTTTTTGTCCTTTTATCAGGCCCCCGCACTTGCCAAGTCTCCCGTCAAGACGACCGAGGCCAAGCCCCCTTTCCAGGAAGTCTTCAAGAAGCTCGACGCCCAAGTACGGCTTGCGCTCAAAAAGGATCGGGCCAAGGGCTTGAAGGAGCTTGAGCAGGCAGGACGCAAGCTTTCCAAGGATTACCCTGAGGAGTTCATGCCCTATGCCATGCTCTCCGCCGTTGCCCGCATGAGCCCGGATCAGGAAAAGAGCCGCAAGATTCTTGAGCAACTGGTGGCCCTTGACTCGAAGGACCCTAAGATTGCCCGTGTCGTTTCGCAAGCCAAGGGGCAGCTTAAGAAACTGGAGTCTCTTGGCAAACCCGTCGACATGAAGTTCAAGGCGTTCGATGGCCGCAAGGTAGATCTTTCAAAAATGAAGGGAAAAGTCGTCCTGATCGATTTCTGGGCCACCTGGTGCGGCCCTTGCGTTCGCGAGATTCCAAGCGTCAAGAAGACCTACGACGCCTTGCATGAGGAAGGGTTTGAGATTATTGGGATCTCTCTCGATAGCGACAAGAAGAAGCTTGAGGATTTCCTAGCCAAGAACGATATGCCCTGGCCCCAGTTCTTCGACGGCAAAGGTTGGAAGACCAGCCTGGCCAAGGAGCACGGCATCAGCAGTATCCCCGCCATGTGGTTGGTGGATAAGAAGGGCAACCTCGTTGACCAGAACGCACGAGCCGGACTCGAGCAGAAAGTCAAGAAGTACCTCGCCCAGTAAGTCCTGTAGGGGAAACCCGCTTCCCCCTCGTGACGAATCACTTGCCCAAGCTCGTCGGGGTTGCCTTGGTGTTTCTTGCTCCTTCGATCTGGGCGGGCAAGGTGGACGAGGCTCTTAACCTGGAGAGAGATTCCTGGTACCCGATTTTCGTGCGGATGGAGGACCAGCTGATTTGCAAAGCCGGTGAATACGACGCCTTTTGCCGCAAGCGTTCCAAGATCCCCCGCTCCCGGAACCGCACCGAGGTAATCTCAACCTTGCGGGAAAAGGCCGACCAATCCTGGGATGCTCTGGAGGAAGTTATTGAGGATCTAAGGCAAAAGGAGCGGATTCGAGGAGTCCGCCGGTTCTGGATCGTCAACGGTTTTTCTTGCCGAGCCAAGGCCGGTGCAATCCGCCGGCTCTCCATGCGAAAGGAAGTATCCTTCGTCTATCTCGACCGTTTCGCAAGACCCCCCGCCGAATCGGAACCGATGGATGCAAACCGGACCAAGCGCATGCAGACCGTCCTCGAAACTTGGGGTAAAAAGGAACCCGAGTTCATCCCGTCCTTGAGGATACCCTGGAACGTCCGCGAAATCGGTGCCGAGCGGGCATGGAAGGAGGAAAACGCGACCGGTAGAGGCGTAAAGGTGGCGGTGATCGACTCCGGCATCCTTCCCACGCCCTCTTTGGTGCATGCCTTGGCCAAAAATCCAAACGAGAAACTCAACGGCAGGGATGACGACGGCAACGGCTTGATCGATGATCTTTTCGGTTATGACTTCAACGCCAACACCGGCTACGTACTGGAAAACGGCAGAACCATGTCTCATGGCAGTTGCTGCGCCGGGATCGTCGCCGGCCGGGCTTCCGCCCGCGGGTGGCAGACCGGTATAGCCCCCCAGTCGCGACTTCTTCTGCTCAAGGGTGCTTTCAACCTGCGGTCCATGGAGTATCTTCTTGAACAGGGAGCGGACGTGGTCTCCATGAGCTACATGATTGTGGGTCGTGAGCTTGGCCAAGTTCGCGGGCTCTTCAGGAACGCCTTCGAACATCTTGGGGCGGCGGGCGTTCTTTCGGTGGGCGGAGCCGGAAACTACGGGTCGAAATCCCGTCGGGCCCTGCCCAGAGGTAAACAGATCGGCCTGCCCAAGGACATACCCAGCGTGCTCGCGGTGGCGGGCGTGGACAAGAACCGCGTCCCTCTGCCCTTTAGCAGTCAGGGCCCCGTTTTCTGGGAGGGTGTTGAGTTCTTCTCAGACTATCCCTCCGACAAGCCGCTGGGTAAGCCCGACTTGACCGCTTTTCCGACCGGGTACCCAATGTGGAGCGCAAAACCTTCAAGCAGCTCGAGAAGGGGATGGAAGGAAGTAAGCGAAGCCGAGGGCGCTTCCCTTGTGATCGGTCCCGCGGGCAATTCCTTCTCCGGTCCTCATGGCGCCGGGGTGGCTGCTCTCATTTTTTCAGCCAACCCTGAAATCAATTCCTGGGAAGTAAGCGAAATCCTGCAAAAGACCGCTCAAGATCTCGGACCCAAGGGCTGGGACAAAATCTACGGAGCAGGCCTGATTGATGCCCTTGCCGCCGTGCGTGCGGCCAAGAAGAAGGACTAGTCCTTCAGTCTCTCAAGGACGTCCTTGGCGACGATTTCCGCCAAGGCCTTCGAACCGTGCGAAAAATAGTGGACGTTGGCCTTGCGCATCCACTCCTTCATGTTCTTCTTGCTCGGGGTGTAGAGGTCGAGGGTGGGCACGCCGTGTTTTTTCATCACCCTCTGGGCCGCCTCGTTGAACTTGACCGAATCCCCCACGTAGCGTCCCTTTGAACCTGGAGGGATGGGCGTAGTGTTGCGCCAAACGAGTTTCAATGTTGATTTCTTCATGCGTGCGACCAGTTTGTACAAATTCTTTTCGTAGTCCGCGAGCGGGACCTGAACCTTACCGCCCTTTTCCTTGGGAAAGAGGTTTTCCCCGTTTGGGCCCATATACTTAAGGTCGTGCAGGCCCCAGTTGAAATGGATGAGGTCCCATTTTCTCTTTCCGAGCCACTTCTCGATTTCGGCAATTCCCTTGGTGGTCGGACCCCCGTTGGTCGGGATCCGGTGAAGGTTGACCTTGTCCTTGAGCAGGGCCCGGGCGGGAAGGGTGTACCCGATTGAAATCGAATCCCCGATAATCAGGACGTTGGGTAAGCCCGCCACCTCCTCGATCGGGGTCATAGGGCTAACTCGGTTGGTCTTTTTCTTCTCTTGGGCGCCGCCCAAAGTAAGGAAGATGATGGAAAGCATGGCGGCCAGGATAAGGTTTCTTAAAGTTTGCATCCGTTCAAAAAGAACCATCTGGGCATGCGAATCAAGAAGGAACAAAGGCTGGCCTTTGTACTTTTTAGGGGCCTCTTGCTGTGATAAGGATGGGAAGTGTTTTCCTTCCTGCGACTTTTGGCCTTCGCCTTTCTTGTCCTTACCCTTCAAGGGGATGATTTTCCCGAACTTCCCAATACCGAGTCGACCACCGATGCGAATCCGCCATCCGCCGAGGAGAGCGCCAATTCCTTCATCTTGCCTGATGGCGTAGGGGTCAAGGTATGGGCGGCCGAGCCCACCGTGCAAAACCCGATCGGGATGGCTTGGGACCAAAAAGGCCGTATGTGGGTGGCCGAGAACTATACTTACGGGAGCCGGAAAGTCCGCTTCGACCTGAGTCTGCGCGACCGGGTGGTCGTGCTGGCGGATGAGGATGGTGATGGCAAGGCGGAGTTTCGTAAAGTCTTTACCGACAGTGTGCAAATGCTGACCAGTGTGGAGGTCGGTCGCGGTGGCGTTTGGCTGATGTGCCCGCCCAACCTGCTTTTCGTTCCCGATGCGGACGGCGACTTGGTTCCCGACGGCGAGCCTGAGGTTAGGTTAAACGGTTTCGACGTCGGGCGGGGCAACTATCACAACTTCGCCAACGGGTTGCGTTGGGGACCGGATGGTTGGCTCTACGGGCGCTGTGGGCATTCCTGCCCTGGCAAGCCGGGCGTCCCGGGAACTCCAGCCGAGTTGCGCGCTCCCATCGACGGAGGGGTCTGGCGATACCACCCGGAACGCAGGGTGGTGGAGGTTCTGGCTCATGGTACGGTCAACCCGTGGGGGTTCGACTGGGACGAGCACGGGGAGCTCTTTTTCATCAATACGGTCATAGGACATCTCTGGCACGTCATCCCGGGGGCTCACTACCGGGAGTCGGGGAGCGGATCCTCCCAGAACCCCCTCGTGTACGAGCGTCTCCATCAGCATGCCGATCATTTTCACTACGACGTCAACCTGCCTTGGAACCGATCGCGGGCGGGTGCGGCCAATGGTTTCGGGGGAGGACACGCCCACGTCGGGATGGCCATCTATCAAGCGGATCACTTTCCCGAGTCGTGGAAAAACAAGCTTTTGACCTGGAACCAGCATGGCCGTCGCATGAACGTCGAGCGCCTGGAAAGAGTGGGGAGCGGATACTTGGGCAGGCACGAGCCCGACGTCTTACTCAACTCCAGCGAGTGGTTCCGGGGAATGGAGGTAAGCGTGGGTCCCGACGGCGCGATCTACGGGCTGGACTGGAGCGATACTGGGGAATGTCACGACCATACCGGGGTCCATCGGACCAGTGGAAGGATCTACAAGTTCTTTCATGGGAAAAACCCGGTAGCTGATCTTTCGGCCCTGCAACGGGCGGTGCGTGAACCGGAGGCCGTTCTGCGTCACCCTAATGCCTGGTTTGCCCGCCAATGGTTGGTTTTTTTTTCGCAATCAAGGCCGACTCATCATAAGAAAACCATTCAGGTCTGCGAAAAGATGATGAGCGATCAAAAGGAACCGGCGTCCCTCCGCTTGCGCGCCTTTTGGGGCCTGCATGCAATGGGTGAGGGGAGGCCGGAAACTTTACTCGACGACACGGATGAACACATCCGCGCCTGGGCGATTCGTCTGCTGAGCGACGAGTGGCCCATCGACTCCCTCTTCGGACCAAGGAAAAACCTTTTACCCAAGGGGAAACCCGATCTGGAAAAGAAGTTCGTCCAACTGGCGAAGAGCGACCCTTCGGGCTTGGTTCGCTTGACCCTTGCCTCGACTTTGCAGCGCCTGCCCGTCTCGAATCGTGGCAAATTGGCCAAGGCCTTGGCCGCTCGCCCGGAGGATGCGGAGGACCCCAACCTCCCAATGATGGTCTGGTACGGCATCATGCCGATGGCCGAGGATGATCCGGATGGCTTGCTCGAGGTGGCCGGATCATCCTTGTGGCCAAAACTGCGGTCTTGGGTTGCCCGGTCCATAACCGAACGATCCGAAGAGCGACCCGAGGGACTGGAAGGCCTGCTCGAACTCGCGGGCGAGCAACCTGATCGGGCCGAATCCATCCTTTCGGGAATCGAGCGAGCGGTGAGGGGAATGAAGAATATTGAAATGCCCAAGGGATGGAGGGATGTGACGGCCAAGATTGGGGTGAGCCCATTAGCCCTAAAGCTGAGCGTGCTGTTCGGGGACAAGGAGGCGACGGTGCGGATGAAGAAAGTTGTGGCCGACGATAAAGCCGATCGGGAGGTACGTCGGCGGACCCTGGGAATCCTTGTCCAATCGAATTTACCCAGCCTGAAGACCCTTTGCGAACGCCTGCTCGATGACCCCGCCATGAAACTCCAGGCGGCCCGTGGGTTGGCCGGGTTCGAGGACCCGTTGATCGGAAAAAGGCTGAGTTCCCGTCTACTTGACTTTGAAAAAGGTGAACGAAACGAAGTGGTCGAGATTCTCTGTGGCCGGGAGGGATGGGCCGCGAGCCTTCTTTCTCAAATCGAGGACGATCGGCTCCCCAAGTCCATTATCTCCCCTTATCATGCCGCCCAGATCCAGGCCCTGAAAAGCGATTCCCTCGACAAAAGGCTCCGGGAGGCATGGGGCGTGATCCGAGCCACCCCGGATGCGCTCGCCACACGCAAGGAGGAATTGCGCCGGGAGTTGAACCCATCTCTGCTCGCAAAGGCGGACCTTGGGAATGGTCGCTCGCTCTACCTGCGTCAATGCTCGGCTTGCCACGTACTTTACGGCCAAGGCGGCAGGTTGGGGCCCGACCTTACCGGTTCCGGTCGCTCCAGCCTTGACTACCTCCTGGAAAACGTGGTCGATCCGAGCGGGGCCGTCTCCGCCGATTACCGCCTGAACGTTTTGGAGCTCAAGGACGGCCGCGTTCTGAGCGGGATGATCACGGGGCAGGACCGGAATTCCCTTACCTTGCGCATGCCGGACTCTCAGACGGTGGTGAGCAAGTCGGCTATCGGGTCGCGCCGGGCTTTGCCCGATTCGATTATGCCCGCGGGCTTGCTGGATGGCCTGACCAAGGAGGAACGACGCGACTTGGTTGCCTACCTTATGCACCCCGTTCAAGTCGACCTTCCCAAGCCGTGATCCGGCTTATGACGTAGAGAATGATCGACTTGCGGATGGCAGGCATTAAGAGATTGCTTCCATTAGCAAATTTACTACTGTCGTTTTCACTCCAATCAAGTCTATCCTAACCTCAACTCCCGTTTTCGAGTTATGAAACTAGAGACCCAATGCCTCCATGCGGGCTATCAGCCCGATTCTTCCACCAACGCCTGCGCCGTACCCGTCTACAAGACGAGCTCCTACGTTTTCAATGATACCGAGCATGCGGCCAATCTCTTCGGCCTTCGTGAACTGGGCAACATATATACCCGGTTGATGAATCCCACCACCGACGTTCTCGAGCAGCGCGTCGCCGCCTTGGACGGAGGAGCCGCCGGTCTGGGAGTCGCATCGGGTACCAGCGGGGTTTTTTACTCCATCATCAATATCGCCCAGGAGGGGGATGAGATCATTTCCGCCAACAACCTCTACGGAGGCACCTATACCCAGTTCAACGACATCCTCCCCAAGTTCGGCATCAACGTAAAGTTCGTCGATCCAAACGATCCTCAGAACTTTGCCTCCGCCATCACCGACAAGACCAAGGCCCTCTTTTGCGAAACCGTCAGCAACCCTGGGCTGGACGTGGCCGACATCGAGGCGATCGCCAAGATCGGTGCGGACAATGGCATTCCTCTCATCGTCGACAGCACCTTTTCCACCCCCTACCTGACCAAGCCCATCGAGCATGGAGCCGCCATCGTGGTGCACTCCTTGACCAAGTGGTTGGGCGGACACGGTAACGGGATCGGTGGAGTGGTCGTCGATTCGGGAGCCTTCGACTGGAAAAACGGCAACTTTCCTCTCTACGACGAGCCCGACAGCAGCTATCACGGTCTGCGCTGGGGTCACGACCTACCCGAGCCCCTCGCTCCCCTGGCTTTCATCCTGCGTATGCGTACCGTTCCCCTGCGTAACCTCGGGGCCTGTCTTTCTCCCGATAACTCCTGGCAGTTCCTGCAGGGAATCGAGACTCTTCCCCTCCGCATGGAACGTCATTGCGAGAATGCCCTCGCCGTGGCCAAGCACCTCAAGTCCCACGACTCCGTCGAGTGGGTGCGTTTCCCCGGTCTGGAGGACGACCCGATGCATTCCCTCAACCAGAAGTACCTCAATGGCAAGGGAGGCTCCATGGTCGTTTTCGGAATCAAGGGCGGGTCCGAGGCGGGACCCAAGTTCATCGACAACCTTCAGCTTTTCTCCCACCTCGCCAATGTCGGGGATGCCAAGAGCCTGGCCATTCACCCGGCCACCACGACCCATTCCCAGCTTAATGAGGAACAGCAGAAGGCCGGTGGGATTACCCCCGAGTTGGTGCGTCTTTCCGTCGGGATCGAGCACGTTGAAGACATCATAGCCGACATCGATCACGCGCTCGGTGAGGCCACGGTCTGATCCGAGCCTTCGTCGGACATGACTTCTCATGGGCAATAGGATTGCCCTCCTCTACCTGATCGTTCTTACATCGGTCATGGCCGGTGCCTTGATCTACGGTTTCACTTTGGGCGATTTCCTGGATTTCGAGGAATTGATGGAAAATCCCTGGGGGATCGTTTCTCTCTTCGACGTATACGTCGGATTTTTTTTCTTCATCGGCTGGATCGTCTACCGCGAAAGTTGTCCCGTTATCATCCTTGCCTGGTCTGTCGCCATCTTGTTGGGAGGGAACCTAATCAGCGGGATCTATGCGTTGATCGCCCTGCTGCGCAGCAAGGGGGATGCAAGGAGGTTCTTCCTAGGGCAATGCCAAGCCTGCTCCGGCCAAGAGGAAGAAGCCTAGTCCTCTTCCGAGAGGTTCTTGACGTGGTCGAGGACCCGCCGGTGGATTCGGCCGATCAAAAGGTCGGACCATGCCTTCCAGTAGAAGGCCGGCCACATGTTGTGCTTGTACCAGGTGGTCCCAATCAGGCGGGTCCTGCCTCTATCGAGCCTTTCCAAACGAAATTCTCCTCGCTTACTTTCCAAGTGCCCATCTAGGTGGGGAGGATGGATATCGTAAGGCGAGAGTTCCTTCATCGGCGGAGGTTGAGAGGTCACGTCGAAGGCCAAAATGTTTGGTTCGTCCCAGACGGTGATCGGTTCCACGAAGGGTCCGGTCGTGAAGTTGCAGTGTCGGATGGCTCCCACACCCGTACCTTCGATGGTGGCGCAGGTCGGACAAGCTATTCCGAGATCGAAGAGCCAGTCCTTCGCAGGGGGAAGATCGGAAAAGCTGATCACGTTGATCCAGACTTTCTCGGGCGGGGCCTTGACGATCACCTCGGAACGAACCGAGTAAAGAGGAGCTTCGGGAACGATTTCTTTTTCGAAGCCCATGAGGAGAAAGGTAGCGAAAAAGAGACCGAGGGAAGGGTTGTGGCGGAGGGTCCGGTTCTGAATTAGGTAGCCCACCCAGCCTCCCACGGCAGCCAGGGGTAGGGCAATGGGAGCGGCCATGAATAGGCAGATGATTCCTTCGATTGCCAAAGCAAGTAACAGGAGAAAGGAAAAGGCGAGGGTCAGCAGGGCGACCCCCAGGCAGTCCCAAACCTTGCGTTTTTCGTGATGGCCGTAAGTCACGGCCGAGCCCAATCCCATGGCGAAGGGCAGACCGACGAAAAAACCCCATCCGTAGTCTTGTCCGATTTGGGTCAACAGGCTGAGGAAGACGAACAGAGTGCCGAGGGCCGCGGAAAGGCCGGCAACAAGGGCGGCACAAGCAACTTGTCCTTTGGGAAGAAAACGGTCGAGCCAGCTTGGTCCCTTTTCCTCCTTTTTTTCGTCCCGGTCGGAACTCGAGTCTTTGGGCAGGATGGAAAGCAGGAAAAAAAACAGGAGGTTTATGAAAGGAACGAAGAAGAGGATGGATGAATAGATCGGCCAACCAAGGGACCGGAGCCGTTTGACCGTAAGGACGATCCCAACATAAATAAATGGCAGGGCGAGGGCAAAGACCGGAAGGATGATGAGTAACGGATCGGCAAGCTCAATGAAGTCGGTTTCGGGCAGCAGATAGAAAAAAGGGGTCGGGTATTCCTCGCTATGGACGAAAACGGAAAAGAGTCGATCCAGGTTCCATTTGACCAAAAACAAAGCGATACCCGTGAAGGCATAGGCCGATCGTCCGATTTCTCCTTTCCATGAGAAGAAAAACCCAAGGAACATCGACAGGTTCATTCCTGTTTCGTAGCCCGAAACAGGTAAGGAGGCAAGACCCCTCTACTCTAAGTCACCACTCGTAGCAGGCGATGGCCTCGAGTTCCCGGACGAATAGCTGGTTGCCGGCGATGGCCAAGTGAGCCCAGGTAGGTGAGTCGGAAATGGTTCGCTTGTCCTTGATAACGAGCTTTTCGGGGTTGGCTTCGATCTGGTAGAGGGTACCGTCCTCATCAAGGGCAAGGATCTCTTTGCCGTTGGAAACCATAGACTGGTACTTGCCGAAGGATTCGCTGCTGATCCACTTGGTTGCTCCGTTGGAAAGGTCGATGCAGGTCATGCGTTGCTTTCTGAGATGGATGTAGCAGAATCCGTCTATTACGATGGGGCTGGACATATAGCCTTCCTGCTTGTTTTCCCATTTTTGATCGATCGAGAATCCGTTCGCGTCCTTGGCCAGGTCGAAGAGGAGCGATTTTCCGCCATAACTACTGGTGAAGACTGATTGGCCGAAGATGACGGGGGTAAGGATATTCATTCCGCGGAAGGCCTTGATGGGTCTTTTCCAGAGGACCTTGCCATTGTCGGGTTCCACGCCTGTAAGTTCGGTTCGGGTCTGTACGACCAGCTGCTCGATTCCTCCGAGCTTGGCTGTGGTGGGGGAGGAAAAGGCGCTGCCGTACATGCCTCCCTTGTCGTCCAGCGTCCGCCAAACCGATTCACCGGTCTCACTCTTGAGCTTGACGAAGCCTGCCCCCGCCTGAACGTAGATATGATCTCCCTCGACCAAGGGCGAGCAGACGAAGCCGAAGGCGGGCAGGGGAGCTTTGTAGCGCTTCATCAAATCGACCGACCATTTTTGGCTGCCGTTGGAGGCGTCGAGACAGACGAGGAAGTCCCGCATTCCGCCCACGTAGAGGTTCTTTCCGTCGTAAGCGGGCGTGGAACGGACCCAACTCCCGTTTTTCCAGGCAAAGAAAGGCACGCTCATGGAGCCGGGCCACTGGGCCTCCCACTTTTGTTCCCCGCTGGACCGGTCGAAAGCACGCACGAACTCGTTCTTTCCCTTGGTCTCGACGGTGAAGACGAGCTTTTCGGAAACGATCGGGCCAGGGTAGCCCTTGGAGATCTCACGGCGCCAGGTTTGCTTGAGCATCTTCTTGGAAATTTTCTTGGGCCAGGGAGCGCCCTTTGCGATTATGCCGTCCCGGGTCGGCCCGCGCCACTGAGGCCAGACCAAATCCTCGCCGGGGGCTGAAAAGGGGAAAGCCTGGAGGGCGAGGCAAAGAACTGTGAAGAGAAGGAAGTTTTTCGCATTCATGTTTTTCGGAAAAGATAATGACTGACCCACCACTCCTGTCCATTTCCAAAAGCAAAGGTCTCGGCACAGGCGAGGAAGAAGATGCGCCAGCGGTGAAAGGTCCTGTGGGCATCGGCCATGGAAAGATCCTCTCCGAACAGACTGAGGACTTCGTTGCGGTGATGGTCCAGATTCTCGAGCCAGCATTCCGAGGTGCTTGCGTAGTGCAGACCCGACAATCTCCATCTTCTTTCCAACTCCAAGTTTCCGGAGATCCGGAGGAATAGCTCGTCCGAGGGCATGGTTCCACCGCTAAAGAAGTGGCGCGACATCCAGTCGTCCTCACCCTCTACCTCGAAGGGATAGGAGGTCGAGCGGTGGCAGAAGACGTGGGTGAAAAGCTTGCCTCCCGGGTTGAGCCACGAATGAATCCTCCGGAAGAGCTCGCGGTGGTTTCGAACGTGCTCGAACATCTCGACCGAGACCACCCGATCGAATCGCTCTTCCGTTTCGAGGGCATTGACGTCCTCGGTAATGACTTTGAGGTTTTCCAGCCCCCGCTCCCGGGCCTGCCCGACTATGAAGTCGCGCTGAGAGTGGGAGTTGGAAACGGATGTGATGCGGGCATTCGGATAGTCTTTGGCCATCCGGAGTGAGAGCGAGCCCCATCCGCATCCGAGTTCCAGGATGTTCTGGCCATTTTCCAAGCGCGCCCTTCGACAAGTCAGATCGAGGGCCTTATCCTCGGCGTCGGTGAGGCTTCCGTTCTTTTTTTCGAAGAAGCAGCAGCTGTACTTGAGGTTCTTTCCGAGAACCAGCTGGTAAAAGGACGCGGGTACCTCGTAATGCTGCTCGTTGGCTTTATCGGTCAACACCGCCATGGGGGAGGCATCGGAATCCTCGAGGTATTTCTCAGCAAGTTCGGCATTGGCCTCGCAGTCCTCCGAGAGGCATTGCCGGAGCCTCTTGCGGCAGAGGCCGCGGATGCCCGCACGGATGAAGAAATCAGGGACAAGTCCGCGCTCGGCGAGCTCGATGAAGAAGTTGGTCGGGTTCATGAGTCGGATTACTTGCTTTTAGGGAAACGAGGAAAGAAGGACGGGGTGCGCTCGACGTAGGATCGATAGGCCTCCCCGCTTGCCTCTAGCTTGCGGGCCTCCACGAAGGGAATGCCGGTAATCCTAGTGAGAAAGAGGTAGAGCATGACGGGGAGGGCCAGTAGCCAGGGTCCCTGTGGAGCCGCCCAACCGAGGGGCAGGTACCCTAGCCAGAGAACCCACTCGAAGAAGTAGTTGGGATGCCGCGAGTATTTCCAGAGGCCCGTATCGCAGACTTCTGCCCGCGTTCGCCCGGAGGCTTCCTTGAAGCGGGCGAGCTGTCGGTCGGCTATGTTAAGGCCCACGAAACCAACCAACCAGATTGCCAATCCCAGGTAGTCGGGCAGGCCCATCGGGTTGGGGTTGCCGGCTAGGACGAGGAAAGGGGAAGCGAAAAGTACTACCCAGAAGGCTTGGACTTGAAAGAAAAGAAGAAATCCGAGGTTAGCCTTTTTTCCCATCCATTCCCTGAGGTAGGCGTAGCGCGCATCCTCCGGCTTGCCGCGGCAGCGGGCCAGCAGGTAGGTTCCGAGGCGGAGTGACCAGGCAACGATCAACACCTGCAGGAAGACCAGTCGGGTCGGGTCGATCTCTTGTCCTTCCAAGCGGAGGTAGGAGAACCCCAGCGCCCCCACGCCGTAGGCCCAGAGGACGTCCACGTAGGAGGTGTTGTTGATCTTGATCGCAACCAGCCAACCGAAGAGCATGATGACGGATGCACAGACTTGGCCGTAGAGTAGGAGTTCGAGCAAATTCATGATTCCTTGCCTTGAGGAAGTTTGAGCCAGAGAAAGTGCAGGATGAGTCCGGCAACCGCCCACTCGAATCCGATTGCGAGGATTGACTGCCAATCTTTTTCCAATGTAAGAATGCCTAGTTTCTCGCCGGAATAGTAGGCAACGGCTCCACCGATCGAAAAACCTAGAAGGGTACGGATCAAGTTCTTCATAAACCATGTGAACAAGGGGCTTAGCATCAGTCCGAAGTTCATCCAAAGCGCGACCATCCATAGTGGAGCGCCCAGCAAATTTGGGTATGGGGAGAAGGAGAGGAACCCGAGTTTGACCAGAAGGGCGTCTCCGAGGCTACCGATTGCGATGCAGGCTAGACCAGGTGGCAAGGCTTCCCGTAGGCGTCCTTTTTGGACGACCCGTCCGATTACGAGAATCGAGCCGCCAAGTGGAAGGACCTGAGGGTAGGGTGAGCGCGTAGCGAGTACGCAGGCAAACCAAACGGCTTGAAAAAGCGCGAAATCGATCAGAAAGGAAGACCTTGGGTTCATTGCGGAAATCCGCGGGCCATTTTACACGCGGGTTTGGCAAGGAGAAGATGGACGTCTCCGGTGTAGCCCTCCTCAAACCCCGCTTCGCAGTAGCAAAGGTAATATTCCCAGGCCCTACGAAAGGAATCGTCGTAACCGAGGGCGTCGATTTTTTCCTCGTTCTCCTTGAAGCGAACTCTCCACTCACGCAGGGTGCGCGAGTAGTGGTAACCGAAGTCGTGAAGAGCGGCCGGCCGGAGGTCGGAGCGTTTGACGGCGGCGGCGATCATTGCAGAGGCCGAAGGTACGCAACTGCCTGGAAAAACCCGGGTGCGGATGTAGTCCACTTCCTTGAGGTATTGTTCGTACCGGTGGTCGGGCATTGTTATTCCTTGAATCAGAGCAGCTCCATCGGGAGCGAGCAGGTCGGAAATTTTGGAGAAGTAGGAAGGGAGGTACTCGTGTCCGACTGCCTCGATCATCTCGATTGATACGATCCGATCAAATTGCCCTGCAAGGTTGCGGTAGTCCTGCTTGACGATGCTTATCCGGTCCTCACATCCGTTTTTACGGATGCGTTCGAGGGCGTATTGATACTGACTTTCGGAAATGGTGGTGGCAGTGAGGCGGGCATCCGTCCGCTCTGCCAATCGGTGAGCGAAGCCGCCCCACCCGCAACCAATCTCGAGCAAGTGGTGCCCGGACTTGACCTCCAGTAGATCGATGATCCGGTCGTACTTGGCCAGGGATGCTTCCTCGAGGGTTGCCTCCGGAGTCTCGAAGATTCCGCACGAATAGGTCATGGTGGGGTCCAGCATAAGCTCGTAGAACTCATTGCCCAGATCGTAGTGAAGGGCGATATTGCGACGACTGCCGTTGATGGTGTTTCTTTGCCCGATGGAATAGCCCCAGCGCGCGACCTTGTTGAGCAGGGTCGCCCAACCGCCTTCCAATCCGTCCATTACTTCCAGGTTGCGCAGGAAAAGGCGGAAGAGCATGACCAGGTCTGGCGTGGACCAGTCGCCGGAGGCATAACTGTCGGCGACCCCAAGGGATCCTCCCAGGCAGGCCTTCCGGAAGAAGACGGGATCTGCCACGCGGATCTCAGCCCGCATTTCCTCGTCATTTTCCTGACCGAGCAGGAGTGATCCGGAGTCCGTCTCGACTCGAAGGGCGCCATGGGTGATATTTCCCAGCCCGGAGAGAAGAAGGTTCTCGAAGAAACCCTTCCGCCGATCGTTGGCCACGGCTAGGCCCGAGGACGGTTCAGTTACCTGTTTGCTCATGGCCGGATGCGGAGGCAAGGTGTTTTGGGTGGGGGTGAAAGGGGCAGCCCTTGAGCCTCAGGAGAAGGGCGTTCCAGTAGATGCCGAAAGTGATCCTCAAGGTAAGGAAGGGAAAGCGGGCAAGGGCCCAAGCCAGGTTGCCCGAGGTGATGGGCCTGCGTCGAAGGTTGAGGTGGGCGGTGAAGAAAACCTCGTTTTCTTCCCTCAGGATCATGTCCACCTTGGCCGTTTCGTCCGGGCCCTGGAAACGCCAGTCGTAGGCGACCTTCATTCCGATGAAAGGGGAGACGTGGAATTCCTTTCTGAACTCGTGCCGGGACCGTTCGACCTTGTCCGGATTCTCCCAGGAAAAGGCCTTTGCGTAGCGCTCGCCCCAAGGGGTGTTGGTGATTTCCGCCATGAGGGCATGGGGCCGGGTCTTTTCCTCATCCCACGCGTAGTAGAAAGTCACCGGATTGAAGCAATGCCCGAAGGTTCGCAGGTGAGTGAGGATGGAGATAGGGCCCTCGACGGGCTTGCCGATCTGTTCGGACATGGTCGAGCGGACCGCTTCCTCGAGGGAGGAAGCTCCGGGCTGGTGATAGTCCTTTCTGCGGAAGGCCGATAGGTTGGGCCGGTCGACGGACCAGAGCCACCTTCCCAGAAAGACCTTCCCGAGCTCGTCGAGGAAGATGTGAGGCATGAAGACCGAGTAGCTCAGGTCGTGCTTCCGGGGGGCCCGCCTGTGATGTCGGACCTCGCCGAAGTAGAGGGAGCTCTTCATCCAAAACTGGCTCCGAAAGCCTCGCATACGCGCAGTCCGCTCTTCAGACCGTCCTCATGAAAGCCGAACCCCCAGTAGGCTCCGCAGAGCGAAAGGCCGCGGTTACGGATGAAGGAGCTGTGGCGTTGCTGGGCCTTTCGGCGACCCTCGTGATAGGTGGGGTGGGCGAATTCGTAGTCTGCGTGGTGAGCCTCCGGTTGGATGGAGCCGATCTGATTGAGGGAGACGCAAAAGGGCTCGCTGGTGGGGAGGTTCTGCAGGATGTTCATATCGTAGGTGACGACCGCTTGCCCGGTATCTTTCTTGGGCAGGTAGGCGTTCCAGCTTGCCCGAGCCGACTTTCGGCGGGGCAGGAGGGAATCGTCGCTGTGAAGGGATACCATGTTTGTTTCGTATGGGAAGGATTCCAGTAGGGCAACCTCTTCCGAAGAAGGGGAATCGATGAGGCGCAGCGACTGGTCGGCATGGCAGGCTAAGATGACCTCGTCAAAGGTTTGGCGGGTCCCGTCGGGAAAAGAAAGCTCGACCCCTTCGCCAGTACGGGTGACCTTCTCAATCGGTGATTTTAGACGCAACCTTCCTTCTATTCGCTTGATCAACTTGTCCACATAGGTCCGGGAGCCGCCTTTTACGACCCGCCAAACGGGTCGGCCGGATGCCTGTAGCATCCGGTGGTTGGACAGAAAGTCGATCACGAATTCGACCGGGAATTCCCCGAATCTTTTCCTCGAGCATGACCAGAGCGCGGAGCCGAGTGGAAGAAGAAAGTGCTCACGGAATCGCTTTCCCAGGGCATGCCGACGGACGTATGCATCTACTGTCTCGGGACCAGGTCTGCTTTCCCGGGCAAGCTTGTGAAAGCGGAGAACGTCGAGGACCATTTTCCAATGAAGGGGATCGGCGAGGTTGCGCAGGCTGCCGAAAAGTCCGCCAAGTGATTCCCCGCTGTATTCCAGATCGAGCTTGTCCGAACGAACGGAAAAGCCCATCCGCGTTGGCTGGGAAGGAACCTCGAGCAAATCCAGCAAGCGGATGAAGTTGGGGTAGTTTTCCTCGTTGAAGACAATGAAACCGGTATCCACACGGTGATTTCCGCTCTTTCCATCAACATCGACCGTATTGACGTGCCCACCTGGCTTGGCATCCGCCTCAAAGAGAGTGAGGTCGTGCTCTTGGGACAGCAAATAGGAGCAGGCGAGCCCGGAAATACCTGATCCTACAACGGCTATCTTCAAGGTCGGGCGCCCGGGTTTTCAGCGGACCGCCTTGTCCTTTACCCACGAAGGGACGGGTCGCAGGTCTCGCACCAACCCAAATAACGCCATCAACCGGAGAAGGTAGTAGGTCGGATCAATCTCCCACTTGAAGAAACCTTGCCTGGCGGAAGCGGGGTAGAAATGGTGGTTGTTGTGCCAACCCTCGCCAAGGGTCAGAAGGGCGAGGAGGAAATTGTTTCTGCTCCCTTCCCCAGTTTCGAAGCGTCGGGATCCGAAGAGGTGGGCGATTGAGTTGATGGCAAAAGTGGCGTGGTAGAGGGCGATGGTGGGGATGAGGAAACCCCAGATCAATGTCGTCATTCCGGTGAGTCCGGTCCACTCGCCGAACCAGGAGGTCTCGCCGAGTAAGTAGCAGGAGGAAGCGAGGACCACAACGGGGATCCAGTCGAATCGGTTGAGGAAAAGCAATTCCTTGAACTTTGCGAGGTCGCGTACCTCCTTCATGAAGGTTGGAACGGCATAATCGGTCATGAACCAGAGCGTATGGCTCCAAAGAAAACTTTTGGTGTGAGGAGAATGATCGTCATCCTCGGTATCGGAATGGCGGTGATGTCTTCTGTGGTGGGCGGCCCACCACAGCGGTCCCCGCTGACCCGCGGAGCAAGCTACGAATGCACCTAGAAACTGAACCAGCCTACTCGTCTTGAAAGTACGGTGGGAGAAATAGCGATGGTAGAAGGCGGTGATGGAAAACATCCGCACTGCGTAAGAAAGAATGGCTATCAGGACACAGGCGAAAGAAACGGGGTAAAGAAGGGCTAACAGTCCAGCCAGATGTACGACTACGTAAGGTAGACAACGAAACCACTCGACCTTAGCCTTCCCTGGTGGAAGCTCTTCAAAAGTCTCGGGCGGTGGACAAACCCACTTGAGTATGGAAAAAGACATATTAGTTGGCGCAATCCAATGCGAGGGAGAGTTCTAGGGGACTCATCTCGGATTTGCCAACTAAATCAGTGGAAGCGAACTTATCAAGTTTGGAGAAGTCGATTTCACCCTTGCGCAATAGCAAAGCCCGGAGCTTGCGAAGACCAATCGACTCGAGTTGCCTGACGCGTTCACCCGAAACATTCAACTCGCACGCAATTTCGTCAAGTTTCATGGCTTCGAGACGGTCTATGCCGAATCGCATGCTGAGCACCCGTCTTTCTCTTTTGTCCAGGAACTTCAGAGCTACCTCCATATCATCCTTAAGCGAACCTGAGTCACGGTAGGTGTCGGGGCCGTCTTCGTCGGACATTAAATCTGACAAAGTTTGGTCGGAGTCCTCGGTGAGAGGTTTGTCCAGGGAAACAGAATGCTTCGGGGCAGATTTGACGCGTTTGGAAACGTTTCGATCGGTACCTAGAATATAACTCACCTCAGAGTCGGTTGGGTCCCTGCCTAGCTCAACCTGAAGATCGGCTCGTATTCTGGCTTCTTTTCTGATCCCTTGTGATACGTCGTGCGGAACGGAAACTGCGTTGGACATTTTTCCAATAAGCCTCTGTATTCTTTGACGGATCCACCAAGAGGCATAAGTACTCAACTTTACGCCTTTGGTGTGATCGAATTTATCCAATGCAACGATTAGGCCTTGAATGCCTTCCGCCATGATGTCTTCCAAGGAAACCTTGGAGTTGCGAAACTTCAAGGCAATGGATGCAACCAAACGAATATGACGCTCGATCAATTCAGCTCTCGCAGACTCGGAGTTTTTAGACAGTTCCCGAAAGAGATGATCGTACTCTTCGGAGGATGGAGGGGCCATGCGAGAACGGTGGGTTATAAAACGACCAATGGGGTCGAGAGAACTTCCGGATGGTGTGGATTTTAAAAGTTGTGATACCATAGTAAAAAGACAACGAGGGTTGTGACTACCCGGATCAAAAGTAATTCCGAGTGGGGAATACCTAGAATCTTTCTAAGCCGCCAGGCTAAGCTTGAACTTCGTAATGTTTTCCTTGGCGCTTTTCTTCCGGTCGACGATCGGGTTGGGATAATCGCTCCCGATCAGGCACTGGGCTTTCTTCTGTACGTAAACGGGAGCAAGGTGCGGTTCGTATATGAAGCGGGGTGGAAAGTTCTTCAGTTCGGGCACCCAAAACTTGATGAAATTTGCCGTCGAGGTCTCGACATTGAGGCTAGATTTTCCGTCGGGACATGGGTTGTAGAGCCTGAAGTAGGGCATGGAAAAGGGCGCTACTCCCGCCAGCCAGAGCCAGTTCGCATTATTCAGAGCCCAGTCGCTATCTAGAAGTTTGCGTCCAAAGACATCCCTCCCGTGTTTCCAGTGTTGCCAAAGCTGACCCCTCGTCAGGAAGCAGGAAACGGCATGCCTGCCCAAGTGGTGCATCCATCCTGTGGTCTCCAGTTGTCTCATCATGGCATCGATGTATGGGAATCCAGTCCTCCCTTCCTCCCACGCCAAGAGTTTCTCTTCGTCGCGGTCGCCCCAGTCTATGGGTTTGCACATAGGGTTTCCATCTTCTTGGTCCCAGTTCACGACCGACCTTGAAAGGAGGTAGAACATTTCTCGGAAGAGCAGTTGTCCATGTAGGGATTCTGGCGGTTTGGTATGATTGCTTTGTCGGTTGCAATGATCTACCTCCTTCCAGATCCGCCGAGCCGAAAGACACCCCGTGCTGAGGTACGGTGACAGTCCGGTGGTACTTGGCTCGATGGGGTCGTTGGGACTGTTTGTCGAAGAAGTGCGGGGCTTGCGGAAGGCGTTAACGAAGGCGGGTTGGGAGGAGACCTTCTTTTTCATTCTGGCCAAAGCCTCAGTCTCTCCTCCGACAAAGGGAACAGTGCAGATAGTTGGCGTAAGAAACCCTTTTGAGGAAAGTTCTTGTTTGAGTGCGCGGACAGTATGAAAGGAGAAAGAAGAGGAGCGGTGACTGTCTATTCCGATCCCCTCGGGGTGGGGCGGCATCCCACGGGGTTCGGCAAGAGGCTCGGGAAGCTGAAGGAAACCAGAACCATCCAAACCGAAAATGGAGGAGGCCAGACTCTCCATTTGCCTCATCGATTTAGGGTTTTTGTATACCGGGGAGGCAATGGTTTTCTCGAGGTCGAAAAGGGTGTTTGTGGAGGGATGGAACCTGACGTCGGTTTTTGGCGAATGCTTGCCGAAGAATTTCTGAATGACTGCGGTTTCGGACCTGCCGCTTGGCTCGGAACAGTAGTCGGAAGAGACTAATCCGATCCCCGGGCGATGCCCCCGAACAAGATTCTCAAAAACTGCGAGCGGTCTCGCCTGCGCAATAAGGAGTTTGCCGCCGTACTTGGACTTAAGCCGGTGATCGAGGTCGGCGAGGCTTTCTATAAGGAAGCGCAGTCGGGCCGAGCCTAAGTTTTCGAAAGACGGACCAGTAGCCGAAGGATCCAGAATGAAGACGGGTAGGAGGGAGTCGATGGAAGGATCAGAGCAGGCATGGCTTAACGCCGGATTATCGTGCAATCGCAGGCACTTTCTGAACCAGACAACGGCAGTACTCACCTTAAGAACTCAAATTTTCTTGAGGCTTGCAAGAGCCTCGAGTGCCCTGGCCCTGGCATGTGAATGATCGACGCAAGGCCTAGGATAATTATCATCAAGCCTCATACCGCTCTCGGACAAAACTTCAGACGGTGTCTCCCAAGGTCGGAAAACCCATTTGGAGGGTAGGTTTTCAAGGGCCGGGATCCAGTGTTTGGCATACCTGCCCTTGGCATCGAATTTTTCTCCTTGGGTGATGGGGTTGAAAATCCTGAAATAAGGTGCTGCATCCGCTCCGCACCCTGCGGCCCATTGCCAGCCTTGGGTATTACTGGCTAAGTCTGCATCGACCAAAGTATTCCAAAACCATCGTGCGCCTTCAGACCAAGAAATGAGGAGATGCTTGACGAGAAAAGAAGCTACCACCATGCGCACCCGGTTATGCATCCATCCCGTTTCGTAGAGTTGTCGCATCCCGGCGTCCACCATCGGATAGCCTGTATTGCCGAAACGCCAACGCTTCAGGGAATCGGGATCTTTCAGCCATGGAAAGGAGGCATATTTGGAACGTAGTGGTTCGTCGGGGATCTGGGGGAAATGATAGAGCAAATGGTAGGAAAACTCACGCCATCCGATCTCTGTTAGAAATTTGTTTTCCCCCCGCCTGCCGTCCCGTGACTCGCCTTGGAGGACTGCTTGGCTAACTTGTCGGGGGCTGATTTGGCCCCATGCCAGATAGGGGGAGAGTCTAGAAGTACCTTCGACCGAGGGAATGTTCCGCTGGTGCGCATATGAGTGCGTCACCTCACTCACCGTACGGGCTAACTGATCATGTGCAGCATCTTCAGTAACTGTCCAATGGTTTTCCAGTTTTTGATACCAGGAATGAGCGGGTAGCAAATCGAGTTCATCGAGAGAGAGACTTGAGGGAGACGATGGTGAGAAGGAAAGCTTACGAGGATCGTAGGATGCAGGCTCGCGATATATGAATTGTCGGGATTTTCGCCAGAAAGGAGTAAAAACTTGGAAAGGCTTACCGGAGACGTTTTTGGACTCCCAGGGTTCTTGTAAGAGGGAAGCGTTGAAGGATTCGGTAACGACGCCGTGTTGGTCGAGGGCATCCTCCACGGCCTCTTGCGTGGCCAATCCGGGAGGATCGTAGGCCCTGCCGTACAGCACCTTGTCCGAACCATATTCCAAGGCGATTTGGGGAATCAGGTCGGCGGCCCTTCCCTTCGCGAAAATAAGGCTTCCTCCCAAGCAACTAATGTCTTTTTCCAAGCTTCTCAGGGACTGGTAAAGCCACCACCGGGAGGCCGCCCCAGGGGCCCACCTTCCTCCTTCCTCGCAATCCCAGACGAATACCGGCAAGACGGGGCGTTTGGCGAGCAGGGCGGCGTGAAGGGCTGGTTGGTCTCGCAACCGCAAGTCCTTTCTAAACCAGACGAGACAAGGTTTTTGTCCAATGTGACGGCCGTCTGAAATCACGAGTTGAGGCGAAGTTGGGAAAGACCGGAATCAACCTTTAGGACTTGGCCCGTAATGCAGGCGGCGGCTTCCGAATGCAGAAAAGCCAAGGTTGATGCAACCTCATCTACTGCGGGAATTTTCTTGAGTGGATGCCTCTGCTCGATCATGGGGATCATCTTTTCACCTCCAACCATGGCCATTCCCATCTCGGTGGGGGTAAGAGTCGGAGCTACTACGTTGACCCTCGTCTTTGGAGCCAAGTCGGCCGCAAGTGCGACGGCAAAGCCCTCGAGAGCCGACTTGGCCGCGGAGATGGCGCAATGGTTGGGTAGACCAGTCCGGGCGGCAACCGAAGAGAGTAGGACGATTGATCCCTCGATTTTGGGAAGCAGGCTTTGAATTGTAACAAATGCATCCAGTACGTTCGTCTTGTACGCTTCGAGCATTTGTTCCGGTTTGAGTCGTTTGACGGGTCCGAGGACAACTTTGCCCGGGCAGAAAGTGAGGGCGTGAATGATTTCAGGCAGGGCATCCATATAATCCTCGGGTCTGGATGCGTCGCCTTTAATCCAGTGGCATCCTTCTATGGGATTTTCTGGTCTTTCCCGCGAGAGGGCGTAAACCTGTTGAGCCGACCGTACGGAGATATCGACGAGCGCTCTTCCGATCCCCCTCGACGCGCCTATGATTAAATGGTTGGTCGGATTTTCATTGTTTGATTCCACAAACATAGATCGTATAATTTAATTAGACGGATCAAGTTTTACTTTCCTTGACTTGCCTTTTTTGAATTTCGTTACAATATTCAATAGTTCATGACGAAGCGTGGAGGAAAACGTGATGGGGCGGGTCGGCCCAAGGGAAGCAACCGCTACGGCGAGCCGACTCGGCCCGTGCGCATACCCGAGAGTCAAGTAGAGCGGGTACTTCGATTTGTGGGTGAAAGGGAATACGCCTTGCCCCTCTACGCCAGCGGCGTGTCGGCTGGTTTCCCGTCTCCCGCCGACGATTACCTGGAGGGGGTCCTCGATCTCAATTCCCATCTCGTGCGCGAACCAGCCGCTACCTTCTTCGTGCGGGCCCGCGGGGATTCCATGATCGATGCCGGCATCCACGACGGAGACCTTCTGGTGGTCGACCGGAGCGTGGAGGCCACGGATGGGAAAGTGGTCATCGTATCGGTCAACGGCGAGCTTACGGTCAAGCGCCTGAGGCGCTCCAAGGGCAAGTCCTGGCTTCTGCCCGAAAACCCAGACTACCCCCCAATCGCGCTTCACGAGGAAGACGAGACCCATCTTTGGGGAGTGGTTACGAACGTGATCCACCCCTTGTGATTGCCCTTGCCGATTGCAATAACTTCTACGTTTCCTGCGAGCGGGTTTTTCTTCCCTCTCTGGAGGGCCGTCCGGTCATAGTGCTCTCCAACAACGACGGTTGCGCCGTGGCCCGTTCCAACGAAGCCAAGGCCATCGGCATTCCGATGGGTGCCCCCTATCACCAAGTCAAGCGGAAGTGCGAACGCAACGGGGTGGCCGTGTTTTCTTCCAACTACGAGCTTTACGGCGACATGTCCCGCCGGGTCGTCTCCGTTCTCTCTCACTTCGCCCCCGGAATGGAGGTCTACTCCATAGACGAATCCTTTCTCGACTTAAGGGGCGTTTCCGACCCGCTTTCCCTTGGGAAACGAATGCGCGAGAAGGTTCGCAAGTGGACGGGCATACCCATTTCGGTTGGGCTGGGCCGGACCAAGACACTGGCCAAGCTCGCCAATCGCCTGGCCAAGAAGGATGGGATGGGATGCTTGCAGATCGATGAGGGTAACCGGTCCGTCCTTGAACGGATACCGATCGAGGAGATTTGGGGTGTGGGGCGCCGCCTCGGTATTCGCCTGCGCCGGGTTGGTCTGGGGGACGCGTGGTCCTTTATCCAAGTTCCCCCTTCCTCTGTCCGGGCTATAGGGGGAGTTACCCTAGAGCGGACCAGGCGCGAGCTGGCGGGAGTTTCTTGCTTGGAAATGGAAGAGGTTCCGCAACCGCGCAGGAACACCTGTTGTTCCCGTTCTTTCGGGAAACCCGTCACGAGCCTTCGGGAATTGGAGGAGGCAGTGTCGAACTATTCCGTCCGGGCGACCCGCAAAGCCCGCTCGGAAGGATCGCTTGCTTGCGGGATACAGGTTTTCCTGAGCACCAACCGGTTTCGCGAGGACCAGCCTCAGTATTCCAACTCGGTAGCCCTTTCGTTCGACGAGCCGACCGACGATCCGATTCGCATCGTCTCGAACGCCAAGACTCTGCTCCGCTCGATCTACCGCAAGGGCTATTTCTACAAGAAGGCAGGCGTGGTTTTGCTTGGGCTCATCTGTGGGCGTTCCCGTCAAAGTTTGCTCTTCGAGGAGCATGGGGACGGGCGCAGGCAAGCCTTCGTAGAAGCCATGGAGGAAGTTGCCGTTCGCTACGGGGAGACGGCTTGCTTTCTCGCCGCTCAGGGCGTCCGTCGTTCTTGGGGCATGAGGCGCCGCAACCGGACTCCGCGCTACACCACGAACTGGTCCGAGTTGCCCGAGGTCAGGTTTTCAACCTAAGAGCAAAATGCCGGAGAGCCAGAAGTCCGAGAGGGTGGATGAAGGACCCCAATGGCCAACCGTGCCATCCCAGTACCGCCTTGAGCCCAAGCAGGAAGAAGGCTAGCCGACATAAAAGCAGGCCATTGGGAGAAGGAGGGCCTGCTCTTCACGCAGCGGGAAAGGTGGTCTTCCCTTCCATCGCCTTCCAAATCCTGCTTCATTATACATGGCCTTTGGCTAGTTCGAGTTTGTATCCCTTGGAAGGTAGCGGCGGAGAAGGAAAACGCCGAGGTAGATGAAGGGCGTGTCAATGACAGCGAAGAGAAGCTTGAAGACGTAGGAGGCGAAGATGATCTTCCAAACCACGACCCATTCTAGCCCGAGACCATAGCCCAGAAAGATGCTGTTGACGATGACGGTGTCGAGAAGTTGGGAGACCATCGTCGACCCGTTGTTTCGCAACCAAAGGTGACGGTCCTTGGTCATCCGCTTGATGAAATGAAAAAGCCTGACGTCGGTCAATTGAGCCACGAGGTAGGCCGTCATGGAGCCGAAGATAAGAATCCCGGGCAGAGAAAAGACCGAATCGAAGGCGGTTTGCATTTCCGCCACGGTTTCGAAGTTCGGGTTGCCCGAGGGCCAGACTTGGGAACCGGGCACGATCGAGGCGATCTGTATGAGGATGAGCGAAAGCAGGCTCATGCCGAAACCTGTAAGGACCATTAGGTTCGCCCGCTTTCGACCGTAGACTTCGCAGACCACATCGGTGAGCAGGAAGGTCACTGGGTAGGTGATGATCCCCGTAGTGAGGGTGATTGGTTCGCCGAAGAAACCATTGGGTAAAACTGTGTGGAAGGCGAGGAAGAGCTTCACTCCGATTACGTTGGTCAGCACAAGCACTACCACAAAGGCCGACATAAGCACAGCGAACGCCTTCTCGGTTTTATCCAGTTCGTGCAATCCCATGTTTTGGTACCTCGGGAATGGCGTCCCTTTATTGCTTTTGGGCCCAGTCGAAGCAGGCGATTTCCAAACCATTTCGGGCAACTAAGTATCCTCCCGCCAAAGCCGGTCCGTTCCAGCAACGGTCATCACTGAGAAGTTGTCCGGAATACCTCTCCTCGAACTTTTCAGGGTTGGCCTCGACTACGCTTAGGATTCCGGTATTCCCGAGAATGACAAGTTTGTCCCCGGCCAGCAGGACGCGGCCATAGCCATACTTGCGCCCGCGCCACTTGAGCTTACCGTCGGAAGCGTCCAGGCAGGTTAGGGAATTTTCATTGAAGCCGTAGACGAAACCGTCCTTAAGTACGGGACTGGAGAATTTGCATTTGAGATCTTTCGACCTCCAAGCCGTCCTTACCTGGTAGGGTTCTTCCTCACCGGCTGAAACGAACAAGCCCTCTGAGCCTTTTCCGTATCCTGCGGATAGCAGGAAGGCATTTCCTGAAAGTGCCAGGGGCTGTGCAATCTGTACGTCGTTGAGAAAAATCTTCCAAGGCCCTTCCCAATCCGTCTTTCCGGAACGGGGCTCAAGAAAGGCGATTCTTCCTGAGACCGCCGTGACTAACTGCTCCCGTCCAAGAAGGTTCAGGATACAAGGCGAGAGGTAGACCCCTTCTCCGTTGAACTCGGAGACCCAGGCCCGTTTCCCGGAGCCCGAATGGTAGGCACGGGCCGCTCCTTTTTCACCCCCTGGGGTCACGATCACCAAATCCTTCCAGACCAAGGGAGAACATGAAAGGCCCCATTCCGGAAATTCATGGCCATCTTGGATGACCCTCGTTTTCCAGAGAAGCTTTCCTGAAGCTGCATTCAGGCAAACAAGGGAGCCGTTTGAGAACAGGGCGTAGAGCCTGCCTTCGTGGAGGGTAGGGGTGGAACGCGGGCCGACTCCGCTCATGAAGTCACCCCACCGGGTCCGCACGCCGTGTTTCCAGAGGATTTCGCCGTCATCGAGGGAGCGTGCGGTCACCAGTTCCTCCTCACCATCCTGTTCCATAGTGAAAACGGATTGGTCGGACAGGATTACTGAGGAATGCCCTTGGCCTGCAGGAACCCGCCATCTTACCAGCGGGGCGCCGGACCAGTCCGGTTCCACTCCTTGAGGGGGAGCCACCCCGTCGCGTGCTGGTCCACGGAATTGCGTCCAGCCCGGTTTAGTTGGCCTCAATGCTACTCGGTTAAATGCGACTGGTTTGGTCTCCCACGCATTGTCCCGTTCGATCTCCAAGTGGGGGATCATACTCCCACGCCACTCCATGCTGACGCAGCCTGAAAGCAAGGCCAGACTGGCCAAGGGAGCAAGCCTTCTCATTGGAAAGGGTAAGCTGTCAGCCTTCTAGAGCCTTCTCGATGGCTTTGATCAACTTCTTGGAGCTGGGAGAAGTCGTGCTGCCATACCTCTCTATCGGATTACCGTCCTTGCCGATTAGTATCTTGCCGAAATTCCAACGGATGTTCCCTTTTAGGGGACCATTCTCACCAATGACCTCTTCGTAGACGGGGTGGCGATTGGGACCGTTAACGTCGATCTTTGAATACATGGGAAAAGTTACACCATACTTGGTCGAGCAGAATTCTTTGATCTCTTTTTCCGAGCCCGGTTCTTGTTTGCCGAACTGATTGCAGGGAAATCCGCAGACCACTAGACCCTTGTCCTTAAACTTCTGGTGAAGTTCTTCTAGTCCCTTGTATTGGCCTGTGAAGCCGCAACGGGACGCGACGTTGACCATAAGGATTACCTTACCCTTGTGCTGGGCGAGGGAAGTGTCCTTGCCGTCGATGTCCTTGAGTTTGTGATCGTATACCGAGCTGGCGTGGGCTGATGATAACGCTGTCATAAATGCGAGAAGGAATGCTTTCATGGTTGTGATTTTGGTTTGGGTGAAGGCTGTTTCCCCTTGGGTTTGTTTTCCTTAGGCTTGATCGGAAGGTGAACCTCCGATCTCTTAAAAAAGCCGATCACGAAAGGTCCGTCCCAATAGACGGCGTAGGCCTCTGCGGCGGGTTCGTATTCCCCACTTTTGGCAAGCCATTCGGTCAGTTTGCGCTTGTTGCGATTGAACCGCTCCATCGAATAACTGCCACGCACCCCAATGGATAGTACCTGTTGAGGCTTGATTTTCCTGACTTTCACGTCGCTGGTAGAAATTATCTTCCTAGCACTATCCTTTCCCCCAACGAAAAAGCGCATCCGGCCAGGCTCGATGTCAGCCTCGACGGGGACTGTCATGGCGATATCGTTGGAACTAATGTAGCGGAAAAGCTTGCGGAACAAACCGTTGTCGGAGCGGAAGTAGGAACCTTCCGTTTTAGACTCGAGGGCTGTCCTGCCAGGCAGGGTGATGACCTTTATTTCACCGACGGGTGTTTTTTCATACATGGCTTCGTAGGCCGAAAGACAATTGGCTAGGAATAATACTGGCAATAAAGTGAGTACGACTCTCATTGATATAATATGTACGGTGGCGAGGATTGAAGGGATTACCCAAGGCTACGATTTTTCAACTTATTATGCAAGGGCGCGTAAGCCAAAGCCGTCATTTACTTATCGCCATCTCCCCGGAGAATCACCCGGAAGGTAAGGTTGATTCTTCCTCCGACCGGACGCGCCGTGCGTGGGACCTCGTGCTTCCAGAAGCGTTGTGTGGATCCCTTCATAAGGAGGAAACTACCGTGCTCGAGAATGATCTCGGACTGCAGATCCTTGCCGGGGTATTCCCTGTGCCTTAGCTTGAACCTCCTTTTTGCTCCCAGGCTTACCGACCCAATGACCGGTTCGGGTCCTAACTCCTTTTCGTCGTCGCTGTGCCAAGCGACGCGATCTTTGCCGTCTCGGTAATAGTTCACGAGCACGGAATTAAAACGGGTTCGGGCGACCGGTTCGATGAGCTTCCTGATTTCCATCAAAGCGGAAGTCCAGGGTTTCGGATGCATCCGGATGCCTGAGTAGGCATAGGACATGCCTTCGTCCCCATGCCAAGCCTCGAGACGCGGCACGAGGCTCTCCTTGCCATAAAAGCTAATCTTGTTCTGTTTCCATTCAATCTCCTCGAGGAGTGATGCATAAAGCCGATCCGCCGATCTTGGGTCCATTAGTTTGGGGTAATAGCTGAGGTCCGAATCAGGCAAATCCAGGATCTGCGGACTGGAGGTTGGAGTGGTCTGGATCATAGCGATGGAAGCGGTTTGCTCTCGAGAAATAGGTATGTTTGGCTATGTTTTGAAAAAAGGGTAAAGCTTTCGATTTTGGAGATTTAACTATTATCGACCTTTTGCTCGAACTCAACGAGGGTATCCTCATCGAGCCCGAGCCTCCTCTTGGTGAGCCTTGAGGGGAGGCGGACAATTCTGAGACCGCTATATCCGAAGCCTACATTGTGGATAGTGACGTTGGCAAGGAAGACGATATCCACGAAAAGCTTGGACTTAGCATCTTCGATGCCGATCCTCTTGGAGCGGTCCTCCTCGTGATGCCTCCTCGTGACCTTTTCAACAAGGTTTGAAATTCCCTAGGCCCGGGCCAGGTAGCTCCCAAGCAGGTCGTTCCTGATTAACTTGGCCAAGATCTCCCACTCAAGGACGTCGACCTTTCTATGCTGGACGGATTTCACTTCTTCGGTGTAAAGAATCTGGTCGAAATTGCACTTGGCCACCTTGCCGAGGTCGTGCAACGACCCGCAGGTGTAGGCTTGGTCGGAGAGGTCCGAGCCGACTTTCCCGACTAGGATGGAACTGGCGATAGCTAACCCCACGCTGTGCATTCAGTGAGGCTCCAGGCCAAACCCCCTCGCCGTAATTACTTATCGTAGTGATAGAGGATGGTCGTATTCATAGCCACCTGCTTAACTTTCTCAAAGCTCAGGACCTGGATCGCGTCATCGATCGAGACGACCTTTCTTTCCCTTCTTTCGCGATACCGCTGGGTGTTGGCGATCTTGAACAACTGGGCGTAGATGGTCTGGTCCATCTTGAGGAGGTCGCGAGGGGCGTAAAGGGCGGAATCATGATTGGAAATTACCATCATGAGCTCGTTCATGACCACTGGACGGCTGGGCAAATGACCCCTTAGGTAGTCCGCGGTCAAGTCGTAACCAACCTTGTTCTGACGGGGTAATCTTGAAATCCTAACGATCCATCCTATAGATATAACAACTCTTAAAACACTTAGATTGTAAACGTACACAAAGATTCCAATTTTTCGCACATCACGCACACCCAACTGTTCATGAAAATCGCCATACTTGGAGGAGGAATTACTGGTACGACCTGTGCCCACAGACTGTCTTTGCAAGGACATTCCGTGGTTTTGGTCGAAAAGGGCAGAGGAGTGGGAGGAAGAATGTCCACCCGGCGAATGGGAGGTGCCCGCATCGATCATGGGGCCCAATTCCTGACTGTTCGTGACCAGAGGATGAAAGAGTACATTCTGAAATGGAAACAATCCGAAGTCATTATGGCTTGGTACGACCGCATACCTGACCGTGAAGACTTGCCCGTAGGTACCCGTTACCGTGGAACGCAAGGAATGAACTCCCCAGTCAAGTGCCTCGCTGAGTCCCTTGCCGTTGAAAAACAATTTTTTGTCGAGAGCATTGAGCGCAAAGACCAGTGGTTCATCCGTGAAAGAGCCGGTTTGGGGCGAAACTTAAGGGCGGACCACGTCGTCGTAACTTTTCCCGTCCCGCAGGTCCTTGAACTTTTCCAAAGAAGCTGTTTTTCTCTTGATCCTCAAACCATGCAGAAGCTACGGGCAGTCCGCTACACCCGCTGCCTCGCGCTTCTCGGCTTGCTGGAAGGTAGTTCGGCCTTGGAGAATCCGGGAACTCTCACGCATCCGGTACCCGAGGTAGATTGGATATCCGACAACATGACTAAGGGCATATCCGAACAACCAGCCTGTACGGTACACGCTTCAAGTTGCTACTCGGAAAAGTTTTGGGATGCCCCCGACGAGGAGAGAATACCCCTCATGATCAAGGTTGCGGAGGAATACTTGAATTCTCGGATCACCCAGTGGAGTTCCCACCGATGGGGTTTCGCAAAGCCACTCGTCACCTTTGGAGACTCCCATTTCCATTCCCTTGAGGAAGGTGTTTCCCTTGCTGGAGATGGCTTCGGCGGGGAAAGAATAGAGAACGCCTTTCTCTCCGGTTGGGAGGTCGCGGAAAGCATTCTCAGTTCAGTGGGTCAAAACCTGAACCGATAGCCAAGCTCGAAGCTTGGCGTGGTCTTGAGATCCCTTTTCATGAGGGTCGTCCCAACAGAGTTCTTGATCTCCACCTGCCTGGCGAATTCCGTCCCTACAGCGGCAAATAAGGCATGTTTCTCTAAGAGGTTCCATTGCAGGCCTAGGGAAAGTCGATAAGAGCGCAGAAGTAAATCGCGCTCCCCGTATCCCGCCTCGGTGTTCCATCGGTTGCCGGATAGGTTTCCGGCAAGGACGAGGTCGAGGGAATCGGTGAAGGAATAGCGGTAGCGGAGGATTGGACCAGCGAAAAACAAGTCGGATTTCTCGGATGGCTCCCATTTGAAACCTATCGCAGGAAGGAAGAGATCATCGTCGAAACCGGTCGAGTATACGGCTCCGAAGAACCACTCGAAAGTTTCGCTTTTCCGGTAGCGGGCCCCTCCGAGAATAAGGTAATCAAGGGTATCGCCGTCGACTTGTTCAAAATCCCCCGAAAGGCTTGGGCTGAGCATGGCGACCCACTGGATTTTCTCGGATTGCTCCATGCCCATGAAGAAGGGTAGATCGATGGATTGGAGACGATCCTCGTCGAAGGTTGCGGAATCGGAAAAATCCAAACTAGTATACTCGTATCGGAGTCCGACCCCGAAGGACCAACCTTCGCTTTTGTGATAAAAGATGGGACTCATGACGCTCCATTCACTAAGTCCGACCTCGGTCGAGAGGCCTTCAATCTTGCGGTCGGGTACCCAGGAATGGGAAATCCGGATGGCGGCTACGTCGGAGACGAAATCCTGTCCTGAAAGGAGTGCAGGAAAGAGGGAAGTGAGGAAGAGTACGGAGGCAGTCAATTTCATGGTCCCTTGTTAGGACTTCGTATGGGATTCGTCAAGGGGAGGTTGGACTTTTGCATGGATCGGGATAGGATTCGCTTCGTGAATAAGTTGACCCAGGTTCAAATTCTTCCCATCCCGCGACATGAGCTCTGGGCTTTTATTTCCGTCCCCCAGAACCTGGGGGAGATCACGCCCCCCGACATGACCTTCGAGTTGGTCGGTGATCCGCCCCCAAAGACTTATGCAGGTCTTTTCCTCGAATACCGGATTAAGATACCCTTCCTTGGCGATACCCCGTGGTTGACCGAAATCAAGTATGTGGAGGAAGGCTTCTCCTTCGTGGACGAGCAGCGGGTCGGTCCCTACAAGACTTGGATTCATTCTCACCGTCTTGAGGAGGTAGATCGGGGTACGCGCATGACCGACGAAATCCGCTACGAAATGCCTTTTGGCCCGCTCGGCGGTTTGGCCCATTGCCTTTTCGTCCGGGGTACACTGGAGCGGATTTTCAACTACCGAAGGGAGAAACTTTCGGAAATCTTCTCATCCAATTAAATTTTCATGGCCCATCCATTACTCAGGAATTTCCTGACTCAGCGCTGGGAGGACCTGCTTCTCTTACACTGGCCCGTTGATGCCGAGGAACTCTCGAAAACTCTTCCCGACGATCTCGAGCTTGATCTTTTCGAGGGACAAGCTTGGGCTAGCGTGGTTGGTTTTCGTCTTTCGGAACTCAGGTTTTCACCCATCCCCTGGATTCCTTGGAGTGATTTCCTCGAGGTTAACTTGAGGACTTATGCCCGGGACCGCGAGGGCCGGCGTGGCGTGTGGTTCCACTCCCTTGATTCAACTGACCCGGGGGCCGTGCTTGGGGCCAGAATTCTTTATGGACTGGAGTACCTCAATTCTCGTATCTCAATGGAAAGAAAAGGCCCAACTTTGGGCTACCGTTCGACGAGGAGAACCCTTCGCTCGCCAGTCAAGGCATCTATTAAGGCAACTATTGGGAATCGTAAAAAAAATGAATTCCCAGCATCATCGCCTTTGGATGAATTTCTTCTTGAGCGCTATCGTTTCTGGGCACGACGCAAGTTAACAAAATCATCTTCATCAGCACTCGTAATGCATAGTCCGTACGACGCTTGCAGAGTCGAGGAAGCTCACTATGAGGGAGGTCTCTTCGAAGCATGTGGCATGCGCGAACCGAGCACAAAACCTAACTTAGCGCACTATTGCTCAGGATTTCCAGTAAAGGCGAGCGCCCCTTCGTGGCTGTTCGGGATACTTGGCCAAGTGAACCACAGGTAGGTGCTGTCTTCGAACCTGCTGCATCCGAGTACAGGAACGTCTTTTATGGCCTCGGCCGAAATTTCATGATTGCCCCGAAGAAGGGAGCTTTCAACCAGTTTCCAAAGAGCGAGATCATTAGCTGGTGAATGCCCATTATTTCCTACGCCCAATGCTAGATTCTCGAGCTTGACATGATTCTCTAGAGAAGTTTCGGCCATTGCCACGGCCAGTACACCGCTTGGGATAGCGTCCTTGAATAGTTCGAGATGAAACTCGCCGTTACCGCTTTTTGTGGCGAGGAGATTCGCTAAGCAATAAATGTTGGAGTCGTACTCTGCAAACTCAACACATCTCTCGGTTACCGGACCTTCAAAGAAGTGTCCGCACCTGACTTTACCATTAGTAGAAAAATAGGCGTGCTCTGCACCCCACCACTTGCTTCTAAGAAGACCCGCCCCATGCAACCTCAACTCCTCATCATCGGCTAACTTTGCAGGATCGAGATCGGAAAAGGAAGCCCTCATGATCTTAAGTTGATCGCGACAAAGGTAAAAAATACGACGAACGTCGGCTAATGTCGCACTTCCATCGCCGACTCGTTCCACGAAAAAGGCAAGCGAGGGTAAGGCGGCGAGAAGAGACCTGCGGGCAGACTGAGCAGGGGCTGCTTCTCCTGGGAGAGGAAGAGCCAAGGTTTCGCTAATCCCCAGACCCAGAGGATTTGTCTGTCCTATCCAACTTTTCAGTTCCCCGAAATCTCCCTCCGCGGCGGCTGAGTTTCCGCCGACGAGAACAAACAATGCCAGGAGATCAAGGTAAATTTCTTCGAGTCGGTCCTCAACTGCGGATACGCCGATTTCAGATAACTTTGCTGATCCGCCACCGCCAGTGTACCTGTTGTTCGGAGTCGTGTAATTATAGCGTAGGCGGTTTATAACATCGCTCTCGAGAAAAGGGTTGAAATCTTTTTTGGGTGCGGAATTTTCCATGACCCTGTGCCTGAGTTCTACGCTTGCCTCGGACGGGGATGCGAGCAGAGAAAGGTTGGCGCAATCCTCGCCAGCTTCAATGAGGAATTTGCGGGCGTCGTCATCAACGTCAAGGCTTGCCTCGAAAAGAATGGCTTCTTCCTTTGGTAGTATACCAAGGGAATAGTCTAGTGCTTGTTGTCTTAGTTTGTCCAAGGCTAATTGAGAGAGGTATTATCTATATCGCGGCCCGAAGTTTTTGCAAGCTCGTGGCGAAGGAGAGGAAATGAACGAAACATAGCAGGGTTAAAAAGAACTGTTTTCATGTCCTCAAGGAAGTCAGAGAGTAGCGCAGTTTTTCCACCCCGAGCCTGATCCTCGACTTCACGGTCCCGAGAGAAAGATCGAGAAGTTCGGCTATTTCTACATGGTTCATTCCTCCAAAGTACGATAGCTCAAGGGCTTTCCTTTGATCCTCGGGTAATTCGGAAAAGGCGAGGCGGAGGTGCGCCCTTTCGTCGCTTGACACAGCTTCACCCGCCGCGTCGGGCTGTGTTTGGTCGCTTCTTGAGCTAAGTATGTCGTCCGATTCGTTACGGTCGACTCGTCGTTTCCGAGACCGATAACGGTCTATGCTGCGGTTCCGGGTCAGGACAAGGAGCCAGCTACTGAACTTTCCTTTGTCGGGAGAGAAGGCTTCGGGCTTGCGCCAGAGGTAGGAAAATACGTCTTGGATTACCTCCTCCGCCTCCCAGCGGTCACGAAGGATTTCGAGGGAAAGGGAAAACATGGCGGCGGCAAAGCCATCATAGAGTTCCGCAAGGGCCGCGGAATCGCCGTCCTTGATCCTCGTCCATATCTCGTTTTCAATTCTAGGCATTGGTAAGTTTAATCGACCGGGAAGATTACTTTCCTTTTAACAAAAAGAACATGGTTTCTTCTTCACCGATAGAGAGATTTAGGCAACCCAAAAGGGCTCCCTCGGGAGCTCTTTTGAAAATGATGAGGGGATAGTTTAGCTCCGCTTTAGCGAAGGACCTTGTCGAATGCCCGTCGCATGATCCAGGCCCGTTGGAAGAATGATTTCTCCTTCGATACTTCGCGCAGGGCGGCGGAGATGACCTTCTTGTCGTTGGAACTTGCTCCCTTGCTCATCTCAACGATTTTTTTGCCCGCCTTCGCGTAGATCGTTGCGGTTTCGGCAAACTTGCCGGAATTAAAGAGAGGGACTCCTTTGTTGATGGCCGAGACGATGATGCTTTCCATGGAAACATTTTTGCCTGATTCCTTCTTGCCCGAATCGGGGATAAGGACGCTGTCAATGACGTGGATGATTCCGTTGGATGCCTTGACGTCGGCCTTGACGACCTTCGACCTATTTATCCGCAGGATTTCTCCGTAAGGCTTGATGGTAAGCTTGTCTCCCTGTGCCGTCTTTGCCGAATCAAGCTTCGCTGCCTTCTTCGCCTTCACCTTTCCAGACACCACGTGGTAAGTTAGTATAGTGGTAAGTTTTTTCTTGTTCTCGGGCTTGAGAAGTGACTCGACGGTTCCCTTCGGAAGCTTGGCGAAGGCATCGTCGGTTGGGGCGAAAACCGTGAACGGACCCTCCCCCTTGAGGGTATCGACGAGTCCGGCGGCCTTGACCGCGGCCACAAGGGTCTTGAAACTGCCGGCTCCAACGGCTGTGTCTACGATGTCCTTTTTCTTGGCCTTCACGGGCAAGACAAAGAGGGGAAGAGAAAGCACGAGTAGGATGGTTT
>DLRY01000003.1:572-4045 GCA_002500665.1 Opitutia bacterium UBA7876 | reverse complement strand
TTCACTTACTTTGCACGGAATAACGGATCGATTGTCAGGAATCCGAATCATGTGCCTTGAGATCTTCGAGGGCAACGATCTCCAAGGCAGATTGCTCACAGGCCGCCAGCTTGACCTTCGGAGCGACTCCCGCGTCCAGTGCCTCCCTCCATCGCTCGGCGCACAGGCACCAACAATCTCCCTCCCGGAGTCCTGGGAAATCATATTCGGGCACGGGGTTTGAAAGGTCGTTGCCCATGGCTTGGCTGAAGGCGAGAAACTCATCCGTCATCACGCAGCAGATCACGTGTCTTCCGGCGTCGCCCGGTCCCGTTTCACAGGAACCGTTGCGGAACCAGCCCGTGTTCAGCCTTTCGCAACAGGGCTCTAGTTTTTCCCCAAGAACGTTCTTGGGTCCATCTTGTTCAATTGGTGCAATCACACCGTTTATTCAACTTCCGAAGAGACGAAGGACAAGCCGGAAAAGATTTATGGCGTGACCCGCGGGCTAAAAACGCGCATTCTGGAGTTGGATGGCCGAGGCTCTTTCTGATTTTTCTGGTTGGCTCTGGGGCAACCTGCTTTTCCTTCTTCTCGGGGGAGGGGCTTTTTTCGCCTTCGTTTCTCGATTCATTCCCTTTCTGCATCTCGGACATGGCCTGAGGCTCCTTCTGGGGAAGTCAAATGAAGAAGGCGCTCCTGGTGAGGTGAGCCACTTCCATGCTCTTTGCAGCGCCCTCTCTGGAACGGTCGGGATGGGGAACGTAGCGGGTGTCGCCGTGGCGATCACGCAGGGCGGTCCTGGAGCTCTCTTCTGGATGTGGGTTTGCGCTCTTTTGGGCATGGCGACCAAGTTCTACACCTGTTCGCTTGCCGTCATGTACCGGGGCAAGGATGACGATGGAGTGGAGCAGGGGGGACCCATGTACTTCATCCGCGAGGGCCTGGGCGAAAAGTGGAAGCCCTTGGCCCTCTTTTTCGCGGCCTGCGGAATGTTCGGCTGCCTGCCTCTCCTGCAGTCCAACCAGCTTACCCAAATCGTTCGTTCCATGTTTCTCGAACCGCGTGGCTGGTTTACGGGAAGCGAAGGCGCCGTGCAAGTCGGCAACGGCCTATTCGGGCTCCTCCTCGCGGTTCCGGTCGGTCTGATAGTGGTGGGTGGAATCAAGCGGGTCGGCACCGTGGCCTCTCGGTTGGTTCCGGGCATGGTCGTGCTTTACGGCGGAACCTCGATGGTGATCCTTCTGCTCCATGCCGGCGCCGTCCCCGACGCCTTTTACCTTATCCTAACCGATGCCTTCAGCGGGGAGGCGGTGGCCGGGGGAGTCCTTGGCACCGTCATCGTGACCGGCGTGCGCCGGGCCGCCTTTTCCAACGAGGCCGGCATGGGGACGGAAGCGATGGCCCATGGGGCGGCCAAAACCAGTGAACCAATCCGGGAAGGCCTGGTCGCGATGTGGGGGCCCGTTATCGACACACTCCTCATGTGTACCCTAACCGGTCTCGTACTGTTGGTAACCGGTGTGTGGGAATCGGGTGAGGGAGACGGCGTGCTGCTTACCACCCGGGCCTTCGAGACGGCCCTGCCCGGTGTCGGGCCATACCTTCTTCTGGCCGGCGTTCTTTGCCTGAGCTTTTCCTCCATGCTGGGTTTCTCCTACTACGTTGTGAAGTGCGGGTGCTTCCTGTTCGGCCAAGCGGCCCGTTTGCCGGTGCTTGGCTTCTACCTGCTCATGATCGTGGTCTCGGCAGTGGTCAAGATGAGCGACGTGATCAACTTTCTGGACGTGGCGTTTGGCCTCATGGCCATCCCTACTATCCTTTCCTCCATCCTGCTTGCCCCCCGAGTCAACAGAGCCGCCGGGGAGTATTTTCGCAAACTCCGCAAAGGGAGGGGGCCTGCCTAGACGGGCTTGATCTCCCAACCTTTGCGATAGTCCTTGGTCAGCAGATCCGATCGGTCGCCAGCCGAAGAAGTCAGTTTCATCTTTTCCGCATCCCAGACAAGGTGTTCCCCGAGCGAACGAATGGCCGCCGTCCCCAGAAGGACGGCCTCGGTCAACGGCCCGGCGTAGGAAAAACCATCGCTCGGTTGACGATTATCGACGATCCCGTCCAACCATCCATGAAAATGATTTAGGTTTTCCATCTGGTCGTAGGCGAAGCTCTTGAATTTCTCTTCCGGATAAAGCTTGGGCGCTCCCACGTGCGGGAGCAAAAGCGACCCAATTTCCCCGATGAAAATCGAACCTCCGCCCGGCAAGGCTTCCCTCCGGTTGAAGTGCGGACCGAGATCACGCGGTTTTCTTCCCCCATCGTTCCAAGTGATCTGGAGCGACTTTCCGGAAAAGGAAGTTCCCGGAAAATCATACTCCACCGTGCTTTGGGCCGGCCAGACCTCGTCGTTTATGCCAGTGTGCATCGAGCACTTGATTTTGGAAGGTGCATGTTCTATCTTTAGGGCCGTAAAGACCGGGTCGAGGACGTGACAACCGAAGTCGCCCAGCGCACCGTTCCCGAAATCCTGCCAGTCCCGCCATCCCCAAGGATGATAAACTTTTCCCTTCACATAGGGCCTTGCGGGAGCCACTCCCAGCCAGAGGTCCCAGGCGAGTCCTTCCGGCGGAGGGGAGGGATTGATGCGCCCGATCTGTCCGGATTTTCCGTGCCCCGTCGCATTGATCCAGGAATGGACGCGTTTGATCTTCCCGATCGCCCCCGATTGCACGAGTTGCACGGCCGTCCGGTAAAAGCCGTGGGAGTGGATCTGGTTGCCCATCCGAGTGATCACTTCCGCCTTTTCCGCCGCCAGTCGGACCTGCCTCGCTTCCCAGACCGTGTGGGTGAGGGGCTTCTGGCAAAAGACGTGTTTTTTGCGCCGCAGGGCGTCGAGGGACGCGATTGCGTGCATGTGGTCGGGTATGGCCACGGTGACAGCGTCGATCTTATTCCCCTCTTTCTCGAGCATTTCCCGGAAATTCTGGTAAATCGGGGCGTCTGGATTGAGCTTCCTCGCTCTGGAGGTCCGGTTGAGGTCGACGTCGCAAAAGGCTACCGGTTTGGTTTTTGCGTGGCTGGCCATGGCCTCCAAGTCGGCCCAGCCTCTTGCTTCAGTGCCGATCGCTGCGAGCTGGATGGCGGAATTGAGGTTTCGGCCCCGCAGAACGGCGGGTGCCCCCGCGAGGGCCATGGCGCTTGCTGATGATTGCAGAAAGATCCTTCTCTTCATTCTTCTTCGGGGTTTCGGAATCATAAACGCATTAGGGAGGACTGAGATATCCGAGTAAAGCAAGGAATTCCTCCACCGCTATCTTAGGAGCAAGGCGGAGGTTGCATCGGTCATGGGCTTGCGCTTAGGATCGGCCCATGAACAAACTATCACGCAAGGCTTTTCTTGCCTCCGGCCTTTCCGTTCCCTTTGCTTGCTCCATGTCGAAACCGGCTAAGAAGCCCCCTGCCAAGAAAGCCTCCTCCGTCAAGCTCGGGATCTCCAG
>DLRY01000003.1:0-243 GCA_002500665.1 Opitutia bacterium UBA7876 | reverse complement strand
TACTCCTACTGGCACTTCCGGCCTCCCAAGGTCACGATCGAGCAGGTGATCGAAAAAACCTCCGCCCTCGGGGTTCCCGGAGTCGACGTCCTGCACCGCCAGATGGACGGGGAGGATCTTCCCTACCTTCGCAAGCTCAAGCGTCACGCTTTCCTCAATGGCATCGACCTGATCTGCCTCTCCATTCATCAGGACTTCGTCTCTCCCGATCCCGGCTCCCGCAAGGAGAACGTCGAGCACACC
>DLRY01000063.1 GCA_002500665.1 Opitutia bacterium UBA7876 | reverse complement strand
GGCCACGTATTTCTTTTCAATGCATCCATATTGGCATTAAAGGAAATCATAAAGAGCGGAGAATTGGGAGAAATTCGCCACCTGGAGGCTCATAGGACGAATCTGGGCCCCGTCCGCAAAGACGTGAATGCGGTTTGGGATCTGACTTCGCATGACCTGTCGATCTTTGATTTTCTTCTCGATTCACTTCCTGAAGCGGTAAGCTGCGTCGGCAGCAGCCAGTTGGATCCGAAAATCGAAGATACCACTTACACGACCTTCAAGTATCCGAATTCCATTCTGGCTCATGCTCATGCAAGTTGGCTCAACCCAAGGAAAGTCCGCCAAATTACGGTCATCGGCTCCAAAAAAATGGCGCTTTGGGATGATCTGAACCTTGAGCATCCCATCACCATTTACGATTCCTCCATCGGACTGGATCAAGCCTATTTCTCGGATTCCTTTGCTTCGCATCGCCTTAGCTACAACAGGGGAGACGTGACCCTTCCATCCGTCGGCGCCAATGAGCCTCTTCTAGAAGAACTTCTGCATTTCACATCCGTGCTTTCGGGCGAGAGGCAAAATCACTCGACCGGAGAGTATGGCACCGAAATGGCAAGAACCCTCAAGGCTGCGGACCAATCCCTTGAATCCGAAGGCACGTTCATCGCCATTGATCGAACGGAATTCGTTTAGGCTCTCGCAATCCAAGATTACCACAAACGATTGACTACACCCAAAGATCCTGGCGATAAGCACAAAGAGCCACCTTCCCGAGGCTCACACATCGTCTACTTCGTTTGCTCGCTTCCAGCTTGGTGGCTTTGTTTGCGAGCCCTTGAGGCGGCTTTGCTCAGAAGCAGGGAACCCGATTGGCTTGGCTTGTATTCAGCAAAGAAGATTGGTCTTGTCCTCGTTTGCGCCGCACTTGCTTTTTTTTGGTTTCGCCTGTCCTCGAGGCTGGCCCAAAATACCACGATCATTTCCACCATGCGCAAACTTGGCGAACACTGCATGGTTGTTTTCCTGCTTACCGCGCTTGCTTCCTTCGCCTGCCATGCCTCTGAAGGCATGTTCGTTGGCGAAGACATTGGAGGACAAGTCAAATCCTCCCTGCAATGGCATGCAGGTGAAAGTCGCGTCCCAAATTGTCTAACCCATCCGGACTGGCGCGACTTATCGCAAAATGAAAGCAATTGGATACTGAGACCCCCGGGAGCAAGCTGGCTCGCAATTCCGGGCTTGATGGTTGGGCTGACCCTGGGTTCGGCCCTTCGCCTCAGCCTTCTGTTCTGCATGATTACCGGTGGCATCGGCTGGGTCGTCTTTGCTAGGAGGTTCGGTCTCAAGAAACCGGGCATATTATTGATTGCCCTTTCACTCGGACTCTGCGTCGGACCGGCAACTACATACTTTTCCACAACCAACGTGGTACTCTATGCACTGGCTCCCTGGCTTATGATTTTCGCTCTTAAAGTAGGCAATCTCATATCATCAAGGGAACCCCGACCAACCAGAGTCATTTCATGGATTCTAGCGTTTCACCTTACGCTCGGAAGTCTGGCCTGGATCAAGTTGTCCGGGATGATTCTTGCAATATCCATCGCATCATACCCCGTCGTCCGCTTGCTCTTGCTCAAACCGGGAAAGGCTCAAGCCACCAAGTGGTCTATCCTCTATCTTTGCCTGGGAATCCTGTTCTGGATTCCCTACTTAGGCCTCGAATCGGTCAACGAATCGCTTGCCGGGACGACGGCAAACCAAATGTATGGCGAAAACGACAGCGACCTTCAAGCGCCTCTCTTTGGCAAGCACCACACGAGAAGCACACAGGGTCTTTTCCTCGCCTGGAACACCCTTGCCGCGCCCGGATATTCCTTGCCTGCCAAGCAGGTTGGACATTGGTTCCGCGACCTTATGAAACAATTCCAGAGCGTACGTTCTTGGCTCGACCGCAACAAGCTGAACGATCACTGTATTTTTGTCGGTCTGGTAGGTTTTGCCTTATCCATTCTTCTAGTACGGGTAACCCTCAACGGATTGGACCTTATGTCATCCGAAGCACGCCTAGTCCTTGCCGTCTTTTTCGTACTGCCCTTTCTGGGTTTGTCCATTTTGTCTTACAGATACGGCTTTAACTACCTGCTCTATCACGCCCATACCATCGAGTATGCTACCCTGTTCTCTCTGCCCGCCCTCGTAGCCTTATCCTCTTCCCGCATTGGTTCCAGAATTTCCTCGCAACTGCTAGCCGGCATTTGCCTGGCCATACCCATTACCTCACAGGCCGAGGATTTGGCTCTTCTGCCTTTCAGGGAAGACCGGAAACCTGCCAGCCAGACCGAGAAAGCTCTCGGAATGGAGGGAAGGGATTTTTCCGAAGCGATTGGTGTAATCGAAAAAGACTCGGCTCATTCCTCCGATGTTCTCCTTTTTCTGCCCGAGGGAGATATGGGCGACCTCGTTATTCGTACCCGTTTACGTTGCCTTGCCATTCACTTTGCCGGAGGAAATCTCACTAAGTACGCTCCCTTGAGAAGCTCTCTTCCAATTACCGTTTACTGTGCATATTCTTCTTCCTTGAAAGGGAGTCGTCCCTTTCAAGATGCGTTGAAGAACTCTTTTCCAGACGAGGTTGAAGCAGTTGAAATTCCGTGTCCTAATTCCGAAGACGTTACCGTGTGGAAGATTTCCCTCGCGCCTCATGCCGTGAACTGATGCGTAAGCTCGAAAAACTCTCCGTAATTATTCCTGCCCGAAATGAGGCTGAAAACCTTGAGAAATGCGTCAAGGGCATTGACGTCGAACTAGCAAGGAAAGGTATCGAACGAGAAATTCTCGTCGTGGATGACGGAAGTACTGATTCTACGGAAAGCGTCCTCAGTCGTCTCGCTAGGGAATTCGATTCGGTCCGCTCGGTAAGAAACGAAGGGGAGAATGGTTTTGGAAGAGCCATCAGATTGGGTTTACAGGAATCCACGGGGGACGCGATAGCCATCATGATGGCCGACTTATCCGACTCCCCTCAGGATTTAGTCCGTTATTGGGAGAAGCTTGAGGAAGGATTCGAGTGTGTTTTCGGAAGTCGGTTCCTCCCGAGCAGCAGGGTCACCGACTACCCGCCCGCCAAACTCGTTGCGAACAGAATAGTAAACACTGCAATCCGGTACGCCTTCAAGATTCCTTGTAACGACGTAACCAATGCCTTCAAAATCTACCGGAGGGAGGTTATCGAGGGATGCGGGCCGTTCATTGCGCCTCATTTCAACCTTACCGTTGAAATTCCCCTAAAGGCCATCATTAGGGGTTACTCCTGGACGGTAATTCCGATCTCATGGCAAAACCGGACGAAGGGTGTGGCCAAGCTAAAGCTTCGCGAAATGGGCTCCCGCTATTTTTTCATTATCGCATACCTTTGGCTGGAAAAATATTTCAGTCTAGGAGACTACCATAGAAAATCGTGAAGGAACCACTTTCCAAGATATACCAACTCCGTTTCGAGGGATTGAGCGAATACCGAAACGCCATTTGGAAAATTCTCACCGACGAATTCTTTCGCAAATGGATCAAGGACGATTCCACCGTCCTCGATCTAGGTTGCGGGTATGGAGAGTTCATCAACAACTTGGATGGATGCCGCAAGCACGGAATGGACCTCAATCCCGACGCTCGCGAGTCCCTGGACGAAGGCATCACGTTCCACGAGCAAGATTGCTCTGAACCATGGTCTTTCGAGCCAAATTCCATCGACTTGATCTTCACCAGTAATTTCTTTGAACACTTGCCCGACAAGCAAGCATTGGAAAAAACCGTTTCCCATGCCAAGCAAGCCCTCCGGCCCGGTGGCAGAATCATTGCCCTAGGACCAAACATTTCCGTGCTGAATGGGAGATATTGGGATTTTTGGGATCACCACGTAGCTCTTTCGGATCAGTCTTTGGGCGAGCTTTTTGAAATTCATGGCTTCTCCATAGAGAAATCGATTCCCCGCTTTTTACCCTACAACATGGTCAGGGTAAGAATACGCCCGCTTTTCCTGGTTTCCCTCTACCTGAAATACTCTTGGTTCTGGTCTTTCTTCGGGAAGCAATTTCTCATTGTTGCGAGAAAAGGCGACACTTGAAAATTTATCAACGAGCGACCTTCGTACTTCTATCCCTCATCAGCGGGCTCGTCTTCAGCTACTACTACTTTCTCTACACCAATGAATACCCAGGCGGCAGTTATCAGAAAATCGCGAATTACGAAGCTGAAAAGGTTTTCCAGACGAGGCTGCTGGTAACCAGCCTTGCAAATCTCTTCGAACCCTCGGTTCCCCTGCTGAGAACCATGTTCCAGTGGGCAGTGCCCTACCCCATTGATTACGAGACCATTCTTCAACTACTCAATGCGCTTTTCGTATCCTCACTCATCCTCATGATGCCAAAATTCCTGCACGTATTGGGCTACAACATCAATCCCTTTGCCTCCTTCCTGATTCTCCTGCCGGTCTCTTGGAATTATATTGCCATCAACGGCTTTTTCGATGGGGCCGGTCTCTATTACCCTTACGACGTTCCCTCGCTTGCCTTCTTTGCCTTGGGAGTAATCCTTCATCACCAAAAGAAATGGTTCTGGTTTTATCCCGTTTTCATGCTCGCCCTTCTCAACAGGGAATCGGCGTGCTTTATTTCCCTAGCCGGTTTTCTGCTTGCCGCAATTCCCTCCAAAACTGCCCCTGGGTTCCTGAACCAAAACCGCGCCCT
>DLRY01000084.1 GCA_002500665.1 Opitutia bacterium UBA7876 | reverse complement strand
GTGGAGGAAAAGACGGGGGGCAACGGCAGGCAAAAGCTGATCGAACGGACTAAGAAGTTCTTTTTCTTCAAGCAATTTGCCAACTTCGCGCTGCCCGGATACCGCAGAGTGGCGGTTTCCTCTAATGAGACGCTCTGGAATAGCTCCTACCGCAGCCCGGACGGAAAGACTCTTGTGGTCGTGGCGATCAACGTTTCGGGCAACCAGCAGATTCTCGAGCCCAAGGTGCCCGGGCAACCGGTTGCCATCTCCGCCTACCAGACCGACCGTTCCAAGAACTGCGAACGGGTCGAGCCCCACACCGCCATTCCCCCCAGGGCCATCCGTACCTTCGTTTACAAGTACTGAATTCTTCCGGCTAGTTGGTTTGGAAGCTTTTGCTGGTGACGACGGCTTGAACGAGATCCCGAAGCCCTTTGCCCGAACCGGCCATCCCCTTGCTGATTTGGTCGATGGTCGGACGATCTCCACTGTTTAGTTGGCGGCCGATCGCGTAAGTGAGAAGTTTCTTGGTCAGGCATCGGACAAAGGTTTCTTCCTGATCAACCACAAGCCGCCTAAACTCGTCCACGGATGAAAAAGTTTGGCCATCAGGTAATTTCCCGGACGGGTCCACTTCAAGTTTGCGGTCGTATTTCTCACGCCAAGTCCCAATCGCGTCGAAGTTCTCGAGCGCGAAACCAGCAGGGTCGATCTTGTTATGACACTGAGCGCAAGTAGTATCCGCCCGATGCTTGACCAATTGCTCCCTCAAGGTGGTGGCTCCCGTCACGTCGGGCTCGATCTCGGGCACGTCGTCGGGCGGTGGCGGAGGGGTGTAGTCGAGAAGCTTGTTCATCACGTAGATTCCCCGTACCACGGGCGAGGTGTCCACGCCGTTGGCGGAGGCCGTCAAAAAGCTCCCATGACCAAGAAGGCCACCGCGTTGATTACCAGAACCCGAAAGGCTGACTTTTCGAAACTCTTTTCCTTCCAATCCCGGCATACCATAGTGTTCAGCTAATTCCCGGTTCATAAAACTGTAATTCGCCGCAAGCAATTCACGGGGCGGTAAATTTTCCTTGAGAACGTGTTCGAACAGCAGTTCGGTTTCCCTGCGCATTGCATACTCCAGGTTGTCTCGGTAAAAGCTGACGAATTCCTTGGAAGGAGGCATCTTTCCAATGTTATCCAACTCCAACCACACCCGCAGAAAGTTGCTTGTCAGTCGCTTGCTCTTAGGGTCGGCAAGCATTCGGTCCACTTGGTCGGACAGAGTTTCAGGATCCTTCAATTTACCCTGCTCCGCCAGGTCGAATAGTTCGCCATCCGGCATCGAGGACCAAAGGAAATAGGACAGCCTCGATGCGAGAGCATAATCGGCCAGATCGCCCTCCCCTTCTTTCAGGTAAAGAAATCCGGGAGCAGAAAGGATCGTTTCGAACCCAATCTGAAGGGACTGCAAGGGAGATAGCCCTTCTTCGTGCTTGGCACGCGCCATCCCAAGGATGGGTTCCAATTCTCCATCCAACGGGGGACGGCGGAATGCAAGTTTGGCAAACTTGATCAATTGGCCCTCGATCTCCCTCGGGCCGAGGTTTTCAGGCTTCAGATCACCATAGAGAATATCATGTCCCACAGGTGGCCATTCTTCCACGTGCGGACCCTCCACTTGAATTTCCCACACCCTGAGCCTTGGTCCGCGATAGGCCTTGAGAGTACCATGCCATCTCTCCAAACCACCCTTGCCCCCATCCTTCATGTTTGCAAAAGGTTTGAATTCGGGAAATTCATCCGCCTTGTTCAAAAGGAGTCGAACCAAACGCTTGGCGGCCGCCGTACCGTTTCGAAAGCGAACCTCTACCTCGTACCCCTTCTCCAAATATCCCGTCCATTCGAACCATTCCGGTTCTGCGCCAGTAAGTTCGAACGAAGTCAGGGGAACCGATTTCGTGACGTTTCCGATTCCAACCGAAGTGCTTCCCTTCCGGTCCACCGATGCAAACCCCATGACCAAAGGGTCCCCGTTGCGAAAATCATCAAGTATTTTTCCATAGGAATGAGTGCGGGTTACGGCCGACGCCTTTACCCGAATGGTATAGTTTCCACTTTCCGGAATACCTTCCGCCCTGCGCAACGGCAGGAAGCCCAGATGACCACCACGAAAATAACGTCCGTACAAATCCGTGTAAGGGGTTTCCGGAACGAAACGGTACCGATCGACCTGAAAAAGCTTGGGCAGACCCTTGGACTCTTTTCCCTTGAAATAGAATGGGGACTTCTGGGTGTAAAGTTTGCTCCCCGGCTTATCGCCGAAGTTTGTAGCGCGGACGATCGCCTCCTCTGCCGCAGGGAAATATTTTTCCAGCAACAGTCCTGAGGTGACTAATTCGGCTCCGTCATTATCGAACCCATCCACGGTGACGTCCGCAGGAAAATCTGCCGCCGGGTTCCAGGACTCCGTATTCAACCCCAACAGGTCACTGATTGTATTTGAATACTCGAACTTGTTGAGGCGACGCAGGACGGTGTGCCTGCCTTTGCCGGCAAACTTTACCCGCGAGTCGGCAATGCCTTGCGTGATCTGATCCACCACCGCCAGCTTCTCCCTCTCGCTTGGCTGCCTTTCGTCCTCGGGGGGCATTTCTCCCAAATTGAGCTGGTCGAGGATTTCCTGCCACAATTCCTGCTGCTTGAAATCTTGGACGGATCCAGTCAGGAAATCGAAGCGCCGGTCGGCCTTTTGTTTCTTTTCACCATGACAATCGTAGCAATATTTGCTGAGAAAATCGACGGGCATCGGCTTGGCCGAAATCTGCTGAAAATGGAACCCCAGCAAGGACAATGCAAGGAATGCGTAACGCACCATCACTTATGAAAAGTCCAATCCGGAAAAAGTGCCGGTGCTCTTGCCGAAACCGTCCCGCTCGACACCGAACCATTGGAGGGCCGAAAGCCAAAGGTTACACAGAGGGACTCGTTTATGGTGCTCTTCGGGAGAAACCAGGTGCCCTTGGTGCTTTAGTCCTCCACCGGCCAACAGCACGGGCAGGTCCTTATTGCTGTGCTTTGAACCGTCACTCATCCCGCTGCCCACGATTACCAAGGTATCATCGAAGATCTTAGCCTCCTGCAAACCGTCGAACAATCGGTTGACTTGAGTGAATATGTAGTCCTCGGCCACTTGAAGCTCGGCCAACTTGCCCTCTCCCTTGCTGTGGTGGGAAAGACCGTGATAGCCATAAGAAACCCCGTCCAAATCGGTGGTGGTAAATCCAAGTGGAATTTCAAAAGTGGCCACCCTTGTCGAGTCAGTCTGCAGGGCAAGGGTGAGCAAATCGAAAAAGAGTGGCATCTCCTCAATATCCATGCGCTCCTCATCGGTGATTGGTTGGATCCCCGGTTTCGGTTTCGGCCGGTCCAACCATTCCTTGGACATCTGCAGGCGTCGCTCCACCTCGCGCACTGAAGTCAGGTACTGATCCAGTTTGTCGCGGTCGGTAGGGTTGAGGTCGCCGTGAAGGGATTTGGCGGAACCAAGCAAGGCATCCAGTACGCTACTCCGATGGGTCATTCGTTCACGCTCGGATTTACGCACGGTCTGAGGGGACTGCGTAAACAGAGCGTTGAACAAACGGGCTGGACTGTTGACGGGAGGAATACGCACTCCCGTGCGCGTCCAGCACATATCCGTACCTTCCCCGATTCCTGCCGTAATGGATGGAAAGCGGGCAGCGCTGCCCACGTGTTCGGCCGCAATCTGGTCCAAGGAAACGTTTTTCTCCGGAAAACCATTGGACTCCTGCTTGCGAACACCGCAGAGAAACGCATTGACCCCGCCATGCCCTCCCCCGACGTCATGGTCGAGGTGAGAAAACACCGTAAAATCCTTACGGTGTTTTTCAATATTCCTCAGGGTCGGACTACTAAGGTAATCCACCCCCTCATCTTTCGGAAAGAAAGCTCCGGGATAAAACCCAAGGTGATTTCCAATGGCCAAAATTTTCTTGGCTCGAGATGTCTGACTTGCCGCGACTGCTTGGCTTTCCATAAATGGCAGAGCCAAAGACAACCCCGCGCTCCTAAGAAATTGGCGGCGATCGCATGCTTGTAAGTTCATAATCCAAAGGTTAACAAACTATTTCGTAATTCAAAAGTTTCAATCTCATTGACCTCTTTTCATCGACGAAAGTACAGGCCATGCAAGCACCTACGCATTGGGGGCTACTTGAGGTGCATCAAGTAGTGCAGCAGGTCAAGGAGTTCGTCGCGGCGCAGACCGTTGGTCAGGATGACGGTCATGTTTGCTTTGTGCTGCCGAATGAACGTGTTCTGATTTTCCCTGTTTGAATTGGATGTGTTTCCCCTTTTCCCTTTTTAATCCAGAAATCCGGCGGCACCCCAAACCCAAAGTCGTTGTTTGCCCGGAACCCGTTGCTCGTCCACTTTGTCAACGATTACCAAAACCGCATCGGGATGAGCTTCAGCAAACAGGGCATTTAAATTTTGTTCGCCATCGGTCTTTAAAATAACTTCACGAGGGGTCCAATGGGCGCCTTCATCCTTACTGGTGAATCTCTGAACCGTTCCTTCCCTGGAGCGAAAACCTACCCATTCTTTTTTTGTCGGCTTCAATATAACGTCGATGGGCACCTTTTGCGTGCGCCAGGACTCACCCGTCCATACGTGCAGGTGGCGGATTGCTGCGCCGTCGTCCTCGCTGATTCGATTGAGTCCTACAGGACGCCCATCAACGGTGACCCAATGCTGCGGTATGGAGCTGTATTTGTTTTTTGAGTCAAAGATCATCGCTTTTCCGTTTGCCTCTTCAAAGGATACAGGAGTGTTGAGTTTTTCATTCTTCATGCTCGTCCATTTTCCCGTAGTGTGATCCATTTTCACGTAATATAGATTTCGTCGACTATGGGGCAGGTTGTCCTTTGATGCGTGCCAAAGGAACATAAGATGGATATGGTCACGATTTGGGTCCTTAGTGAATGCTGCGTACCATCCATTTCCCGGAGGAGAGCGTCCATCGAGCACATGCACTTCCCTGGACCAGGTACTGCCATTGTCCTTACTGGTTACGTAGGACCAGTTTCCTCTATGAGTTTTTCTGCGGTAAAAACTGTAAATCGTGCCGTCGGACATCAGGAAAAGCTGAGGATAGGTACTCTCGGTATAAGGAAGGCGGGACGTATAGTCCTGCCAATCATCATTACTCAACGGTTTTGAAGATCTGCTGTAGCGCATCTTTTTATTATGCCCCCCGTAAAACACATGCAGAAAACCTTCTCGATCAATCAGTATGGAGGGATTGCCGTGGTAGTCCTTCGGTGAAATCAGGTTCGTCCCTACCCGCTCATGAGACGACCATTCATTCTTTTTATGACTATAAACGGAAACGTAAGGGTGGTTATCGGGACCCACCCAGGCCAGATAAGTTTTTCCACCGCGATAGTGAGCCCTTGACTGATGAAATTTATAGAGGTTTCCCCAGGCGTTATTAACCACGGGCCCCCACGCATCGTCTTGCTTCCCTTTGCCATACCCTGATGAAGTAATAAAAGTAAATACGAACAAACAGGGTGTTAAAATATATTTTAAGGATAATTTCATAATCATTTTTTCCCTAAGTCTGGTTTCTCATCTTATTAGAATTTCAGCTCTAACCGTTGACCGGCGTATTGAATCTTCTTGGTTCCGCCATTAGGAATAAGTTCAACCTGGAACGTGCGTGCGGCCGTCTGCTTTGACGCCGGCTCGATGCCCAGCGTTTTGGCTGCGTCGTCCCACTTGATCCGTGTCTGGACTGAATCGCCTTGGAGGTACTCAAGGCTGGTGCCGTCGTCGTCGTACAGCGTGTAGTTGCCGTTGGCGCCTCGGTAGATCTTGAGTGTCATGAGCTCGTCGACCTTTTGTCCGGTGTATTGGCGGATGGGGTCGACCGGGAGGATCGCGCCGGCGCGAACGTAGATCGGCATCGTGGCCAGATCCACGGAGCGGTGCACGGTGCGACCGCCGGTCTCGAGATTGCCGGTCCACCAGTCATACCATTTACCTGAGGGAAGATAGACGTCCCGGGTCGTCGCGCCCTTTTCATACACCGGGGCAATCAGCATGTCGCGGCCCCAGAGATACTCATTACCGATGCCCCGAGCATGCTTGTCCTTCGGGTAGTGCAGCCACAGCGACCGCATCATGGGCATGCCCATCGTCCGGGCTTCCCATGCCAACGTGTAGTTGTAACTCAGTAGTTGGTAACGCAGTTCGGCGTATTTTTTGGCGATCGGTTCGATCTTGGGGTTGTTAAGCTCCGATTCCAAGGGTGGTGTGTTGCTTTCTTTCGGCCCCATTTTGTTCAGACCCCATCCCCAAGGCAGTCGCATCTGCCAGGTTCGCCCGTGCCCGCGGAACGAGGATGTAAAGGCGGCGAACTGAAACCACCGAGCGTAGAGCTCACCCGTCAGATCCTGCGTGGGATAGAAGCCGCCGATGTCCGAACCCCAGAAGGGTGAAAGGCTCAGCGAGTGGTTGATGCCCACGGCAATTTGCGCTTCGAGGGTTTTGAACGAAGCGTGCGTATCGCCCGACCAGATCCAGCCGCCGTAGCGCGCCACGCCCAAATGGCCGTTGCGATGCAAAGACCAGGGTCGGACGTTCGGTGTTTTGGAGAGGGGCCCTTCGTAATAGAGTTGATGGCGCTTCATGCGCTCGTGGAAGCTAAACCAGTCGCCCTCGTCAGGCCACCACGCATCGACGCCGGTATCGACCAGCGCATTGTGCTCTTTCCAATAAGAATCGATGTGGTGCTTGTCCACGGGCTCGCCGGACTTGGGCGGAATGGATCCGTGCAGTGTTTCCAGACGGTCCCGATCCCATGGGATCATGTGGACGACGACTTTGGCATGGAGCGCGTGCAGGTCGGAGAGCACGTCCTTGGGTTCGCGCTTGAACACACCGCGATTGAATTCGAAGGATGGCTGATTCGTATTCCAACCGCTTGGCGTGAAGCCGGTGCCGAGGTAGATGACGGCGTCGACTGGGATTTGTTTTTCACGAAAGGTGTCGAGGATGCCAACCATCTGCGCGTCATCTTCCAAGGTCCGGTGCGATTGCATGTAACCCATCGCCCAACGCGGAGGCAGTACGGCCGGTCCAGAGATCGTCGAAACGTCTTTCATGAACTTGGTCGGCTCGTGCGCATCGAAGACAAACACGTCGTAGACGTCCGTTTCCCAAGCTGGTGGGGGCAATCCGATGCGACCCTGCCGCTGCTGCCTGCGGGAAACCACGGTGCCCGGTTCAATGGGGATTGCAGGTGTAAAGGTTCCGGTTTTTTGGGACGTCAGATCAATGTCGCCCCAGGGCGCCGCAACAAATAATCCCCAGCCGCCCGTCCCGGCCAGGAGCGCCACAGGATTTCTTGAGCCATAGGCCATGGTGTCATAGCGAGGTTGCAGAACGTGAGCCCGACCGCGTCGATCGAACTCAACTTTGTCGTCCTGCCACTTGCCACTCTGCTTCGGTCCACCTGCACCGAGACCCAGAACCGGATGGTCATCCAGAACGAAGGACATTTTCCCTTCGGCTGCAAAGGCGATCTTCTGCACGGGCTTGTTGTCCGACGTTGTGACTAACACGGTGAGTGGTTTGGCCGTCACCTCGACGGTTAGATGACCCACCTTTTCTTTGCGTGGCTTAAAGTTTGAATCGAGTTTCCGTAGAGTGATGACCGGTTCGGGATATTCCCGCTTAATCAATGCAGGCGTGTAAGGAAACTCCTGTTTCGAATCGATCGGCCGGATCGTGACGCGAACCGCCGCTTCACCAGCGGCGCGGATATCCAGCCGGGCCCCGGCAAGACTGAAGGGCGTCACCTTCCACTTCCTGTCGACACCACGAAACTGCGCCATCGATCCGGTGGCCGTATTGTCGGCGCTGTTTTTCAGGTCTCCGTCAAGTTTCCACCAACCGACGATGCCGTCTAAGGGGCCCTTTCCATCACCCCGGGCCATCGTCTTGATTTCGCCAGAGGAAACAGTGCGGTTGTAGATCCGAACATCGTCGATGGCGCCCTTAAAAAATTCGCGGGTCCCTTTATCCGATCCGATATACGCGGGTGCTTCACCCTGTGTGTCAATTGATCCGGTGGCCTTGGCGCTGGCGCCGATTCCCCAACCGTCTGCGTAGAATTTTATCGTCTTGCCGTCAAACGTCACGACGACCAAGTGCCATTTCCCGTCGAGCAACTTGGCCGGCTCAAGCGGAACGCCATGTTCGACGTACTTCCCGCCGATCCCCAAGCCGAAGCAGAGACTGTGCTTCTTCTCGTACTCGCCAATCGCCATGAGGGCTCGGGCGTTCCCATCCTCTTTCCTGTAAATCTGCTGCCACGCCCAACCGCCTTTGCCGACTCTTTCCGGTTTGATCCACGCGGAGATCGTGATCGCCTTGTCCGGCTTGAGTCCGGCGTAGTGGGGGATTTTGACGGTGTGCGAACTACCGTCGAGGATCAACGCCTTGCCTAGTTTTCCATCGACGTACTCCGCCGCAACAACCGTATCGACGTCTGCAAAGAGAAGAAAGAGAAGCGACGACAAGACCGCCACGTTTGGTTTCAGGGTGTTCATGACATTAGCTTCGGTATAGATTGATTTTGCGTTGTGCATAGTGAGTTTCATCAGTCTCTTCATGGACAACTAAGCAGCGTCAGTTGGGCTGCTTCACACTGCCTCGGTTGAGACTATCCCGGAGAGACTTGTGCCAGTCCGGATGTTCCTTCTTGTAGGTTTGCCAGGCCTTGTACTCGGCCCGGGCGAGTTGTCCGTTCTTGTCTTTGTCCATGTAGTCAAAGAGCCATTTCCATGTCGGTCTCGCCGCATTCCATTCGGACTGGGATGCCATTCCATCCCCATTCTTATCGGCACTGGCGAAGAATTCCTTCACCACGTCGTCAGGCGAGAACGTTTTGGGTTTGCCGCGCTTCTTTTCATAGGCCATCGACCCTATGGGATGCTCAAGTGGAATGCCGAGCTCCAGCAAGCGAGCCTGTAGTGATTTGACGTCAACCGCCTGCACCGATTTCTCTGATTTGCCTGCCATGACCGCAGCGATCCCAGCCGCCTCGCCCAGGTGCATCCAAGTGGGTTCGAGGCGTATGGTGCAGAAGGCGACGTGACTGGCAGAGGCACACACCGGCACTAACAAATTGGAACACTCGCCAGCCTTGGGTGTAATGGCGCGATAGGGAATGTCGAACCGCGTCCCCACTTTCCAGATCCTTCCCTCGTTGATGATGTGGCCCGAGTCAGAAACGTAGCGTGCAGCGTGGTGGCAATCGATGAAGTGCGAGCCGACGTGGATCACGTCTTCTTTGTCCACCTCTTTGATGACGTCCGCTTGGGTGAGTATAATCTCTCCCTGCATGCGACGGGCTGCACGGACATAGAGATAGTGGGGCCAATGGTCATTGTCGGCCCACTCGTCTTTGCAAAACCCGTAGGGCGCCATCTCGTCGCGAATGGGCTCGGGCACCCGGGGATTCGTTTTCAAGAACCAGAGCATGCCGTGTGTGTAGTCCCGGTATTTTTGGTGAATCGCTTCCCGCTCTTTGAAACTGGCCTCGGCCCATGAGGTTTGCGCGCCCGGGATGCTCATGGACACGATTGAAAACTGGCGATTGTTCAGCTCCCGCTTACTGCTTTCGCCCATTGGGTAAAGACCGATAATGGACTTGAGATCTTTGAGCAGGCCCGCCTCGAGAGCGCGTGCCAGCAATTCGTGCTGCATCGGGTCGTAGTTGCTCGGTTTGTCGATCGGGACCCTATTGGTCTCATCTGTGGTAATATTGAGGCGGACGTTGTAGCATATCGGCACCTTGCTCGCAGAACCGGCTACAGGCGGCTTGCCTGGCATCACGCCAAAAAGCAGATTGCCCTCATCATCGAAAGGCGAGATGGCGACCTTGTCGTCGAGGTAGCGAACGCCGGCAATCGATTCGCCATATTGCTCTGCAGACTCACGCCCGACGGAGTAGGACACTCCGGCTTTCGCCATCAAGTCGCCTTCATATGTGGCGTCGACGAAGACCTTCGCCCGGTAGATCTTACCGCCATGAACGCGAAGCTCAGTGATTCGGGCACCGTCTTTCCCTACCTGATCCAGCAACTGCTCGTATCGCACCTCCACAGCGGCTTTCTTCAGCATTTCGAGGAAAACACGCTCGGCGATTCCGGACTGCCAAGTGCGGCTATTGCCCTCCGTCCACCTGCCCTTACTTCGTTTGACGGCCTCTTCAATAAACTGCTCACAAAGGCCTCCCAATGTCGGGCGATCCAAGTGGTTGCACTCATCACGGTTCAAGCCGCTTGTGGTCAACCCGCCCACGTGTCGGGTCTGCTCAAGGAGCACGACCGAAGCTCCTTCCCGGGCCGCGGAGATTGCGGCTGTGATTCCGCCCGGCGTACCGCCGTATACACAGACGTCATATTC
>DLRY01000102.1:46579-51375 GCA_002500665.1 Opitutia bacterium UBA7876 | reverse complement strand
GCGGTGCTGGTCCCGTTTTGATCATCAGTTACCTTTACCTTGAAGACGTCCGGTCCGAAGTAGTTGGCGCTGGGGGTGTAGGTCCAATTCCCGGACTGTGGATTAATGGATGCGCTACCGTGAGCAGGTGGACTGGAAACGGTGTAGTAGGTTCCATCAGTCAAACCTTGGTTGTCGGATGCGTTGAGGTCTCCGCTCGCCACGCCGTCCTCGTTGATGGTGGCGTTGAGGTCGCCCGATATGACGGCCGGATCGTTTCCTAGAAGGGGGAGTAAGAAGGTAATGATTACTTCACCGTGCGCATTGTTGATGCCCGTCTGGTTGACCTGGTTTGCCCCGGAGTTGAAGGAGCCCCCGCCACCTCCGCCCCCCCACTTGCTGGATACATAATTGTTTCCTCCGCCACCTCCGTTGTAGCCACCTCCTCCGCCACCGGCTCCAGTGTTGTCCGACATGCCGCCTCCACCTCCGAAACCGCCATCTCCGCTGTGCCCGCTGTGGTAGGAAGAAGTAGTATGGGTAAACTCCCCGCCGATCGACCCGTTGGCAGGGGACAAGCCCCCCATTCCCGGAGCCTTGCGGATTTCAAGGCCGTTGGAGCCGTTGCTCAGCCAGCCTCCTCCTCCGCCACCAGTAGAATAGTTGCCCACGTCGACTCCACCACCGCCTCCATTGCCCCCGGTTCCTCCGACCCCATTCCCTTGGGTCCCGGTGGAATTGGTAGTGGACTGAGAGGCGGAACCAGCTCCGCCGGTTGAGTTTTGGGCCTGTCCGCCGCCGCCACCAGCTATGATAAGTGCGCTCTGGGCATTACGGTAGACGTAGGAGCCACCGCCTCCTCCTGCTCCGAAGGAGGTCCCCTGATTAGTGACCGTGCCCGTTTGTCCGACGATTACCTTGATTACTTCGTTGCCATTGAGAATGAAGTCGCCTGCCAAAACGGCCCCTTTGCCTCCGTTGGTTCCTCCTCCCATGGCTCCCTTAGCCTCGATCCTGTAAAGACCTGAAGCGGGAGCCCTCCATTCTTGGATGCCTTGGACGTTGACCGTAACTCCGTCCTCGAGTGGGGTGTTTGAATAGGCTGTGTCGACTTGGGACTGGGTCGGTCCCTGGCGTCCGATAGCTCCTGCTCGGGAAAAATGGAAGGTAGTGCCAAGAGGGATGGTGATGAGCGATCCGGAGAGGGATGTGATCTCGACTCTTCCATGACCGGAACTGACGCCGGCCGTGTTGTTCTGCTCGCTTCCCGAATTGTAGGAACCGCCACTGCTTCCGCCGGGAGTTTTACTTCCTCCGGACTGGGGGCTGATCCCGCCAACGTAGCCACCTCCCGCACCTGGAGGCCAACTGCCCCCAGCACCTCCACCAAATCCGCCGTCGGCTTTGGACCAATGGTTGCTCCCTGTAGTCTTGACTCCACCCGTGAGGCCATTTGCCCATCCCTTCCCTCCGCCTGCGCCGTGGGTGCCGCCTGCACCATCGGCCAACCAGCCACCGCCGCCACCTGCGCGATAGGATCCATTAGTCTGAGTACTTGGGTTGGATAATCCGCTGGTTCCGATAGGCGCGTCCTTGGGCTCGGTATCGTGGTAGTAATGGTCGCCGCCTCCGCCACCACTTACGATAAGAGGGGTATTTCCGGATACGACGAAGGTCCCTCCACCTCCGCCTCCACCGCCGCCGCTGCTGGAGTAGTTGTTGGTATCACCGGCCTGGCCGACGGCGATCTTTAGGACCGTCCCGGCAGCAAGGGTAAATGTGCCCTTCATCCTGGCTCCCAGTCCGCCGTTTCTCCCGCCTTGAGCTCCCCATGTCTCGATGACGTAGTCGCCACTCACGGGAACCGTCCATTCCTGGATGCCCCGCGTATTGATCGTTACGTCGTCTTTCAGGTTCGTACCCGAGTAGTTCGCATCAACCTGGATTTGGGTTGGTCCTTCTCTCCCGCTCGCCCCGGCGCTCGTGAAGACGAAGGTTTCGCCGGGCAAGAGATGGAAGTCATCCCAGGGGTCGTTGCCCAGGACGATGGAGAAGACCGCTTCGGCGGAGGCGTTGTGCTCGTCCTTGACCTTTACTCGGATGGAAAAGTTGTGATCGTGGGTTTCGTAGTCGAAGGAGGCAGCAGTCTTGAGTGTTCCATTGGTATCGAGAGTGAAGAGAGAATTGTTGTCGTCGCCGTTGCCGGTGACGAGGAAGTAAGTGAGGGTGGAGTTGGCATCCGTATCGGTGGCATTGAACGCCCCCACTACGGTGCCGGCGGGCTGGTTCTCGGAAAAGGCGAGGGCGGCTGTCGAGTTTAGGTCGGTCGGAGCCGAATTGAAGGGTTTTTCCATCGTGTAGAGAATGGAGATTTCTGCAGCGGAAAGGACGCGGTTCCAAATGCGTACCTCGTCAATTGCTCCCTTGAAAAAATAAGTCGGACCGTTCGTTCCGCTGCCTGTTCCTATTCTTAATTGTCCGGACAGGGCGGAAAGATAGGGCTTGTTGGAGGAGACTGCCAAAACTCCGTTCTGGTACCCTTTTCCGGTGGTTCCATCGTGGGTAAAGGCAAGAGCCGTCCAATCCAAGCTAATAGACTGGGAATGAAACTTTTGCCAACCACCGTTTCCGGTCCAGTATGACCAGGAGTTGTTAGGCATTTTGTAGAGGTTGAATCCCCTTCCGTCGGCTCTGAAGGTGATCGGGCTGCCGTAGTTGTTGGTGGTTGCGGTAGGCTTGGCCCAGACCGAATAGCTGATCGCGGATGAAGAGAGGGCTTGGTTGAAGGCTGCTTCCAGGTAATCGTTTGAACCTGAACCGTTGAAAAGAAGGGCTTTCCCCGCTACACCGTGTCGGTCGGCGGTCGGAGTCGTCCCGTTGACCGTTGCGTGATTTGCAGTTGAGGATTGATCCGCTCCGTTCCCATCGAGTGGATACCACGCAACCAGTCCGATATCGAGTGGCGAGCCCGAAGAGACAAGATGCTTGATGACCACGCGACCGTGGCCGGCGTTGGCGCCTGCGGTGTTGTTCTGGTCGGTCCCGGAATTGAAGGAACCCCCGCCGCCTCCGGTGTAGGTGGGCGTGTGGTAGTTTCCGCCCCCCCCTCCGCCCGAGTATCCGCCGCCCCCACCTCCGCCGGTATGGTTGAGGTGATATCCGCCCCCTCCGCCGAAGCCACCGGTTGCGGTCGAGCTATTCCCCGATCCTCCGGTTCCACCATTTCTAAAGCCGATTCCGTGATAAGAGTTGTTGTATACGCTTCCGTGACCATTGGATAAAAAGCCTCCTCCGCCACCCGATCCCTGACTAGTCCCTCCCTGTCCGCCGGACCCGTTTGTTCCGCCGGTTGAGTATTGGGGGCTGTGGTTGGTTTTCGCACTCATCCCGGATTCGGTTATCTGTCCATGCTGGTTATAGGGCGTACCACCACCACCACCACCGCCTGCGACGATCAAGGGCTGGGAGGAACCGAGTTGGGCGCCATGGGCTACGAAACTTCCGCCTCCACCGCCCCCGTTGTAATTCCCCGATGAGGTTCCCATCTGTCCGACGAGCAGAAAAAGCTTGGTGCCGGCACTGAGGTTGAATTTTCCCTGCATGACGGCTCCCTTCCCTCCGCTTCCATGTCCGCCGTCCCCTCCGGCTGCGCCCCGGGTCTCGATGAAATAGTCCCCATCAGCGGGAACCAGCCATTCCTGAATGCCTTGGGTATTGATCGTAACGGATCCCGCGAGATTCGTGCCGGAATAGTTTGCGTCCACTTGGGTTTGGGTCGGGCCAAGCTTTCCGGTGGCTCCGGCGTTGTAGAAGTTGTAAGTGACTTCTACGGGCGGAGATGTTTGGGTAGTGGTCCCTCCCTTGAAGGGATGGTCGGAAGGGAGGCTGCCGACCAAGCCCCACTTGTGGGCCAAGTAACCCTCGACCCTCCGGATCATGCTGTCAGAGAGCGCGGTGTTGTAGATAAGTAGTTCGGCCAGGTCTCCGTTTGCGCAGCGACCACCTATGTTACGGTCGTTCGAGAAATTGTTGGCCTGTGTGTTACCCGTTGTCCGGAGGGCCAAAATGGACAGGTTGGTCGGCCATGAATCATAAACCCCGTAAGTCGAACCATTCTTCCAAAGAGCTCCGGCCTTGACGGAGCTATGGGCATGAGCGCTGTTAAAAAGGTAGTCCGCACCACTGCCGTGGAAATGGAAGCCGTTGTTCTTCCCAAGGAGGGACCAGTACCCGCTGGTATATTTGACGACCCAAAATACGGTACGGATGTCATTGATGTCGTTAAAGCTGTGATATTGACCGTTGGTCCCGCCGTATCGCATGACGGGCAGCCCGTTCTGTGCATTGGGAACGACGGAAGGAGAGCCGTGTCTGGTGGCATGGTTGCCGGCGCTTGAACGGTCGCTCCATGTTGCGGTGTCTGCTGAGGAGTGATTTGCGTCGAGCCAGAGCCTAAGTGCCGATCCGGCAGGGGGAGTTACGGGTACGGTCCCCGCCGATCCCGAAAGGAAGGTAATGGTGACTTTGCCGTGCGCTTGGTTGATGCCCGTCTGGTTGAGCTGGTTTGCCCCGGAGTTGAAGGAGCCTCCACCGCCTCCGCCTCCCCACTTGCTGGATACGTAGTTGTTTCCGCCGCCACCTCCGTTGTAGCCTCCTCCTCCGCCACCGGCTCCACTGTTGTCCGACATTCCGCCCCCGCCGCCGAAACCGCCATCTCCGCCGTGCCCGCTGTGGTAGGAAGAAGTAGTATGAGTAAACTCTCCGCCGATCGAGCCGTTGGCAGGGGACAAGCCCCCCATTCCCGGAGCCTTGCGGAT
>DLRY01000102.1:23240-46245 GCA_002500665.1 Opitutia bacterium UBA7876 | reverse complement strand
GCGGATTTCAAGGCCGTTGGAACCATTACTCAACCAACCTCCTCCACCGCCACCAGTAGAATAGTCTCCCACGTCGACTCCCCCGCCACCGCCATTGCCCCCGGTTCCTCCGATCCCATTGCCTTGGGTGCCGGTGGAATTGGTAGTGGTCTGAGTGGCTGAACCGACTCCACCGGTTGAGTTTTGAGCCTGTCCACCGCCACCAGCGGCTATGATCAGAGCGCTTTGGGCAGTACGGTAGACGTAGGAGCCACCGCCTCCTCCTGCTCCGAATGAGGTACCCTGATTGGTGACCGTGCCCATTTGTCCGACGATTACCTTGATCACTTCGTTGCCATTGAGGATGAAGTCGCCCGCCATAACGGCTCCTTTGCCTCCGTTGGTTCCGCCTCCCATAGCTCCTCTGGCCTCAATCCTGTAAAGACCGGAAGCGGGAACCGTCCATTCCTGGATGCCCTGCGAAGTAATGGTGACTGAGTTTTCCAAGCTGGACCCGGCATATGCCGAGTTGACTTGCGACTGGGTCGGTCCCTGTCTGCCGATAGCTCCGGCATTAGTGAAGTTGAAGTTTGCGTTGGCCGAAACCGAAAGGACGGTGCAGAGCAACCCGAAAAGAATGTTACACACGCGCGCAAGAGAATTTCTGCCGACAAAACGAAGGCAGGGCGAATCCACGCGAACTGCGCCTGAACTCATACCTCTCATAATCAACTTTTTATAGAATATTTGAGGCTGATCAAGGATTAAACCCTTAATTTAAGTAATAAATAAAGGGACTAGTTGAGTTCATTTATTTTAAGCAAGATTCTGAAATACAGTAGCTTGCGATGATTCAGCAATTGAGTTCAGCGTTTACTCCGTGGCTGGCGGTTCCGAATTTATTACAATTTTGGCTGAAATTTGAGATTGGGTGGCTTCGGCGATCAGTCCGTCGACCGATTCCTTTCCCAGATGGATGCCGAAGTCCAGGGTGAAGGACCTGATGTCTCCCGGAGCAAGTCGGGGAACACGGCCGTATTTGCGTTCGACTTTGCGGTTGAAGGGATAGCTCGTCGCCGGCTCGATTCCCGTAACGTAACCGTCCTCCTCCGATGCCGTATTCTTCCAGATCGTAAGGTAGGGAAGCTCGGTTACGTTCCAGCGGACCGAGGTAGCCTGGTCGCCGGAGGCATTAGCGAGGAACGCGAGGGCCCTGGAGTTGGCATCGGAAAGAGGTTCCAGCAGATAGACTTCTTCAGTGAAGCCAGGCGTAGGACCGGCATATTCCCGCCATTTGGCTATGCCTTTGGCAGCATGCTCATTCATGGGGGTAACGCTTTTAGCGGGTGCGTACACCATGGCTCCTTCCTCGAGAATCGATGACCCGTAGTTTCCATGGTAAATCAGTTGAAATTCTTGAGGGAATGAGCCCTCGTTCGTCAGCCTGTCGGAAATCTGGAAAGTGTTCGATCCTGGCGTGGTTGATATTTCCGTAACTAGCTTGAATTTAGGCCCATAGAAGAACTTTTCGTAGACCTTTCCACGGATGCGAATGCGGTGCGGAGGCTCTTCGTCCACCACCACCTCGTAGTCCGATGCAGGGATGTTCTGGATCTTGCCGTGCAGGGAAAGGTTGAGGGTGGCGGTGTCGCCTGTGTTGTTGATGAACTCGTCCATACCAGGGTGACCGGCGAATTCGAGCCCGCAACGGACCATCCATTCATTAAAGCCTTCCAGCCATCCCAAGCCGCCACGGCTTTCCAGGTCTACGAAGGAAGGGTGGACGACCTCCTTGACGGGGGAATCCCATCCAAGGCGAATGTCCCCCATCCGGACGTCGAGGATACCCATGCCTCGGGCCGGAATGACGGCAATCCTGAGTTTTCCGTTGTCCAGAGTGATGAGTTCGACGCCTTCCTGCTTGCCACCCTTGAGGACGGTTTTTGTGACCGACCATGGAGAGGCGAAGGTTTTGTCCTTGTGCCCCGTCGAACTCTCGATGGTTTCGACCAGGTCTTGTCGGGAGGGAGTGTTTTCAGTTGCGGATTCCATTGTCACGGAAGATTGCTCGGAGCATGATCCGAGAGCAAGCAGGCAGTATAGAAAAGGTAAAAGAGTTTTTTTCATGAGGTTGGTGGGGGAATGACGTTAACCGAAAACTTCTTCCAAGGCGGCTCGCATCACCTTGGGGTCAGGGTCGACTCCGGTCCAATGCTTGATTCCTATAACTCCTTGGTTAACAAGCATTCCCAGGCCATCGATAACTTGGCACCCCTTGGCCCGCGCATCCCGGACAAGGTTGGTGTCGGGGGGGTTGGGGATGACGTCGGCAACCACGGTATCAGGTGAGAGGCTATCCAGATCGAGGTCGAGCCGGGCTTCAAGGTCGGGAAAAAGTCCTATGGAAGTGGCGTTGATGAGGACGTCGGTGCCGGAGGGGATGGTGAAGGTTTTTTCCCAGGGGATGAAACTTGCCGAGACGGGCAACTTGTCATCGAGGAGAGTGGTCAGCTCTTCACCGCGCCCGGCAGAGCGGTTCACTATCATAATCTCCGTTGCTCCTGCCAGGGCCACCTCAACGCCAATGGCTCTGGCGGCTCCACCGGCTCCGAAAATAACTACTTTCTTGCCTTGCGGATCGGTGAGTTCCCTAAGCGATGCAAGGAATCCCTTGCCATCGGTGTTTTCCCCTATCCATTTTCCATCCTTGCGCACGACGCAGTTCACGGCTCCCATAAGGGATGCCGATTCACCGAGACCGTCGAGGTACTCGATGACCTTCACTTTGTGGGGGATGGTGCAATTGAAACCTTGGAAACCCATTGCCTTGGCCCCGCTGACGGCGGTCTCGAGGTCGTCCGGTCCGACCTCAATGGTGAGGTAGCGCCAGTCCAGTCCGTGATGCCTGTAGGCTGCCTCCACCATGACCTGAGTGGGGTTCTCGGATATTGGCTGCCCGAAGGCAGCCGTAAGTTCCTGTTTGAAGTTTAGCTCTTTGCTCATTTTCCAAGTATGGTTATATTTCCAAATTTAGAAATATGTCCGCTTCCGCAACACTTTTCTAGGCTAAGTTTAATTCCGCCTTGTTTTTCTCGTCGCCATAAACTTTTCAATAATATTCCCAGAAAATCGTTGAAGGTTTGTTTTTTCCACATTAGGAAAAGCTTCCATATAAGGAAATTATGACTGAAAGCATAGTGATTAGCGAGGAGGCTTCTGCAAAGGGTACGGATAGAACGTTGGCGATTCTTGAGCTTTTGGGAAGGTTCAGAAAGGGACAGTCCTCCAGTGAGATTGCTCGTTCCCTTGGTCTGCCGGTAAACACGGTCGGGCGCATAACCGAGACCATGACTAAACGCGGATGGCTTTACCGGAGGGAAGATGATCGTCGTTACGTCCTGACCAACCGTGTGGCGGACCTAACTCGGCCGCAGGTGAACGACAAAAGCCTTGTCGTTTCCGCTTGGGACTGCCTCAAGGACTTGCGCGACAGGACGGGAGAGACCACCCAGTTGATTGCGATGTCGGAAGGGAAGGCTTTGATTCTCGAGCAATGCGTATCCGATCAGGCGATTAAGGTTTCGGGTCGGATAGGAATGAGAGTGCCCTGTTACTCCTGTGCGCCCGGCAAGTCGATCCTAGCCAACCTACCCGTGCAGGAACTGGAACAATACTTAAGGGAAGTCAGCCTTAAGCGCTTCACCCCTAGGACTTTGGCCACTCGGGAACTTCTTCTTGAAGACCTTGAAGAGATCCGTTCCGCGGGTTACGGCATAGACCAAGCCGAAGGTCTGGACGGGATCCATTGTGTGGCCGCGGTGATCCTTGACGATTATCATTATCCGATTGCGTCGATTACTACCATCGCTCCCGCCTTTCGCTTGCAATCGGACCGTTTCGAGGATATCGGACAGGCTTGTATTGAAGCCGCTTCGATCATTCGGTCGAAACTACTTAATTAGCTTCCTTAACCCTATTCGAAAAACCAATGAGCAAGAAAACCAAGATCTTAGCCGTTCTCGCCACAGTTTCCGCCATCTTCCTTTGCGGGTGCGGGAATGAAGAAAGCGCCAGCAAAGGCATCATCGCCTACACCCCGCAGACGCTCTCCAACCCGTTTTTCAGCGTCATCGCCGATAATATCAGGGAAGAAGCCGAGAAGAACGGTTATGAGGTCCTGGTGGTCGACCCCGACATGGACGTCACGAAACAATCAAACCAGATCGAGGATTTTATTGCCAAGAACGTTACCGCCATCGTTCTGGTCCCGGTGGACCGTTTCTCGATCGGGCCCTCCGTGAAGGCCGCCAATGCGGCGGGAATCCCCGTTTTTACCGTGGATGCAAAATGCGCCGCGGAAGGAGCCAGGATAGAGGGACACGTCGGAACGGATAATTTCCAAGGGGGTGAACTTGCCGGGCAGGCCATGATCCAAGCCCTAGGCGAGGAGGGCGGGGAGGTCCTCGTTCTCGATCTTAAGAAGGCCAACTCCTGCGTCCTCCGTGTGGACGGCTTCAAGAAGGTCATCAATGCCCACAATGAAGGCAGGACTTCCGGGAAGATTGAAATTGTTGCGGAATTAGATGGAAACGGAGATCGAACCAAGGGCTATGAGTCGGCATCCGCTGCTCTGCAGGCCCACGAGGACTTGGCGGCCATCTTTGCCATTAACGATCCTTCCGCATTGGGAGCTTATACTGCCGTGGAGGAGGCCAAGCGCCAGGACCGGATCAAGATCATCGGTTTCGATGGGATGCCGGATGGCAAGAAGGCCATCAAGAAAGGCCAAATCTTCGCCGATCCGATCCAGCACCCCGACAAGATGGGCATCCAGATCGTCGACCTTATAGTCAAGTACCAGGCGGGCGAGGAATTTCCTCAGGAAACGCTCCTTCCAGCCACGCTCTACACCAAGGTCGAGGCGGATCAGGATCCGGACCTGAAATAGATTTGACTGCCGAGATCGAAAAACCGCCCCTTCTGCGCATGCGGGGCATACGCAAGGGTTTTCCCGGGGTTCAGGCCCTGGATGGCGTTGATCTCGATCTCCATGCGGGCGAAGTGCTGGCTCTCCTCGGGGAGAATGGGGCGGGTAAGAGCACGCTTATCAAGGTGATCGGAGGGGCCCACCTTCCTGATGAAGGCTCGATGGATATCGAGGGCCGGTCTGCTCGGATCGGGACTCCTCAGGACTCGCTTCGCGCTGGAATAGGCATCATCTACCAGGAATTCAATTTGGTTCCAGGTCTGACGGCCCGAGAGAATATTTTTCTGGGACAGGAACCCTCCCGGTTGAGTTTTATTCCGCGTTCCGAGGAGAAGGCAAAGGCGTTGAAGCTATTCGAGCGCATTGGCGTTGCGATCGATCCGGACAAGTTATGCCGTGATCTGTCCGTAGCCGAACAGCAGGTCGTGGAAATTGCCAAAGCTCTTTCCCAGGATGCCCGCATCCTTGTGATGGACGAGCCCACCGCAGCCCTCACCCCCCGGGAGGTAGATGGTTTGCTCAAGGTGGTTGGGGAATTGAAGACCCAGGGAATCGGAATCATCTACATCAGTCATCGACTGGATGAAATCGATGCCATCGCGGACCGTGTGACGATTCTCCGCGATGGAGCTCACGTCGCTACCCGCTCCAAGTCCGAACTGGATCGTGATCAGATGATTGCCTTGATGGTCGGTCGTAGCCTGCACAAGGAGTTCCCCATCCGTGAATGCAGCGCGGGAAAAGTGAGGCTATCGGTTCGCAACCTGAATCGAGGTTCCTGGGTTCGGGACGTTTCCTTCGATCTGCGGGCCGGGGAAATCGTCGGGCTTACCGGCTTGGTCGGCGCCGGCAGGACCGAAATAGCTCGGCTGATATTCGGTGCGGACCGTCTGGATTCGGGTGAGATTGTCCTTGATGGAGAAAGTGTGTCCGTTCGAAGTCCCCGGGACGCCATCCGTAGTGGGATTTGCCTTCTGACGGAGGATCGCAAGGGGCAGGGCCTTGTCCTCGGCCAGACCGTTCAGGAAAACTTTGGTCTTCCCAACCTGGGTGCCTTTTCATCCGGTTTTCTCATCAGTTCCTCCCGTGAAAGTGATGCCTTCGAGGGGTACGTCGAGAGGATGCGGATAAAGATATCGGGCCACGCTCAACCTGCGGGAACCTTGTCCGGAGGCAACCAGCAAAAGGTCGTATTGGCCAAATGGCTCCAGAGGAATGCGGACGTGATCATCTTCGACGAACCGACTCGGGGAATCGACGTAGGAGCCAAATTTGAGATTTATCAGCTCATTCATGGCTTGGCCGAGCAAGGTAAGGCCATTCTCATGATCAGTTCGGAGCTTCCTGAAATTCTAGGCATGAGTGACCGGATCATCGTCATGAACGAGGGAAGGGTTACGGGTGAGATCGAGGACTGTTCCGCGGCGACCCAGGAGTCAGTGATGAAATTGGCTACCCATAGGGAGGAGGTTGCAGCCTAATGAAAAGGTTCCTTTCCGATTATGGCAACCTCCTGGTTCTCCTCTTGCTCTGCTTGGGTGTCAGCCTTGTGACCATCGAGGAACAATCCTCAACCAGTTCTTCCGCGGCAAGGAAACTTGCCGTGGAGGTCGCTTCGGGTAACCCTGAAGGAGCCCGCGTAATGGTAATGGTTCGATCCGGGGAAGGCTCCGCCCGTTTTGCCAAGGTTATGGAGGAGGAACTGTCCAAGGAGGGATTGCAGGTGGTTGGAGCTATTGTTGGAACTCCCGTTGACGCCCGACGAGCCCTGGTTTCTCAAGAGGAGGAGCTGGCGGCCATCGTCACCGGCGAGCATATGGCCGTATTCACGTCCGGACAATTACCTAAGCTTGCATCCTCGAACCAAGCCTTGGCTGGGACCAAGACCTACCGGACGGAAACCCACCTCTGGCCCAATTTTCTGAAGAAGGATAACTTGCTCAACGTTCTCAAACAGGTCTCGGTGGTGGCGATCATCGCCATCGGCATGACACTCGTCATCATCACAGCAGGAATAGACCTTTCCGTGGGAAGTCTCATTGCCTTTAGTGGCGTTATTGCGGCCTTGACCATACAGGCTTTGGGAGGGACTGCCCCGAGCACTTCGCATTTGTGGATTGGAAGCCTTGCCGCCATCCTCCTTTGTGCGGGGATTGGAATGACCACAGGTGGATTAGTGACGGCTTTCAGGATTCCTCCCTTTATCGTAACCTTGGGGGTTATGTTCATCGCCAAGGGCTTGGCTTTCATTCTTTCGGACTCCGAACCCATTACCGTTGAAAATGATGGGTTTGCCTGGCTGGGTAGAGGCTCCGATTTTTTTGGTCTTCCCAATTCGGTCACCTTGATGATCATTCTCTTCGTGGCCTCGCACGTTCTGATGAGTCGCACTTCGATCGGACGCTACGTCTATGCTGTAGGCGGGAATTCGGAAGCGGCTCGTCTGTCGGGTGTTCCCGTCAAGATGGTGCTGGTTTTCGTTTATTTGCTCTGCGGTTTGCTGGCCGGTCTGGGGGGCGTTATGGAGGCTTCCCTTCATGTTACGGGCGACCCTAAGGCCGGGACTTTGGTCGAGTTGCAGGTAATAGCCGCAGTGGTCGTCGGGGGGACTAGCCTGGCGGGTGGTCAGGGCAAGATTTTCGGTACCTTGATAGGTGCTCTCATTATTGGGGTGATTCGCAACGGCATGAACCTCACGGGCGTCGAAGCCCACATGCAAAGCGTTGTCTATGGAGTCGTCATTCTCATTGCGGTAATGGTAGACCAACTCAAGGGAAGGTTCAAATAACCCCTTGGCGCAATTGCCCAAGGGGTTCCCTGTCTAGGCCAAGCGCTTGAGCCGAGCCTTCATGATAAGATAAAGCTCACGGCTGATCCAGGCATCGGTGGCGGCGTAATTGATCTGGGAGGAAGTCAGGGGGCGCTTTTGCCAGTTCGACAACTGGGCGGATTTGGAAAGGCGGTGCCTGAAGAAGATTGCAGTCAGGTTGCGAAGTCCAGTCTGTTCGATTTTGAGGGACTGGGCTAATTGGGCGAGGTCTTCGAATCCGGCGGGTTTGACTTCCTCGATCTTGTTGAGGTTCTGGAGGTCGTCCTTGACGGCCACTCCAGTCTTTATGATGTCTGGGTTTTCAAGGATTTCTGCCAAGGGACCGAGCTTCATGACGGGATAAAGCCTGAAGAGAAAGGCTTGGTCGGAGGTCGCGAGCTGAAGCAGGGCAGGCGGATTGTTGGGTCCGCGCCTGAAGTTTGGCTTACATTCGATGTCGAATCCGAGGACGCGTTGTTTCCTAAGCTTGGCTGCGTAGCGATGGAAGGCTTTTGAGTTCTCGGCAACCTTAATGGACCCTTGAAAGCGGATGAGTGGAAACTGGTTAATCGTTTCCTTGTCCAGCCTCTTGGGTATTTCTTCCTCGTTGGCGGGGGGTGTAACCATTCGCTAAAGCTCTATGGTAAGGCCGTCGTATGCGAGAATCACATCGGATGGATGAGTCCTTGGTGAAGGCGCTCCCGGGATCCCGATCCTAGTTTCCTTCAAGGCAATTCTTGACTGGGCGAGGAATTTTTTCGTGTGGGCGAGGAATTTCTCCATGTCTTCGTCGGAAGCGCCGGGGTCATGATGAAAGAGTGCCAGGATGCCGACTTTTCCCTTCGCGGCCAGCTCAACGCCCATGACGTTGCTCGAATGACCCCAGTTTTCGCGATTACCAATGGATTGTGAATGCGTGTAGGGGGCATCGAAGATGAGGAGATCCGCCCCTTTGATGAAGTCCACGAATGGATATTCCTTGCCGTGGGCGACGTTGCGATGCTCGGCATCGGTCGAATACACGATGCTTTTTTCATCCGCTTCAACTCGGTAGCCGTAAGATTTGCCCGGATGATCCTGCTCAAAAATAGTAATCCGGCTTCCACAAACCTCCACGAGATCCCCAGGGCTGTGTTTTTCGAAGGTAAATTCGGCCCCGAACATATCATAGTCTACGGGGAAAAAGGGCGTTTTCATTTGTTCGCGAAGGGCCTTCTCGATGTCCTTGTGAACCCCGTGGATTACGATCTTGTTTCCCGGCAAATAGGCAGGGGCAAAGAATGGGATGCCCTGGATGTGATCGTAGTGAAGGTGGGAAAGGAAAAGGTGGAAGGTCCGGTTTATCAATCCTTGTTCCTTGATTTCCTGTCCGAGCAGGCGAATCCCCGATCCTCCGTCAAGGATGAGGAATTCCTCCGAGCCGGTTTCAATATGTACGCAGGGTGTGTTACCTCCGTAGGAGGCTCCATGCTTGAAAGGCAGCTGCTTTTCCACGAACTCGCGAATCTGGCTTTCGGATCGGAGGTTCTTGCCTCGGGCGGCCATTAGGGCGGACACAACTTTCTCCCTGGTTTCACTTGCCGTCGGGGCGGTGGGAAGAGAACCTCTAGTGCCTTTGAAGTGTACCTTCATGCGTTGTTTTCAAGGGGTACATTCTTCTTCTCTGCTCCTTTTTTGCAATTCAATTTTCGGACGAATCCCGTTTCCTTGCATCTAAGCTTGAAGATTCTCTTTTTCACGATCATTCTGATCGAATGGCTGATCAATACGACCTTAACCAGCCGATCTATCAGGTCGGGGAGTCCACCTTGAGTTTTTCGGATATGCTGGGGTACTTCATCAACCCCGAGTACAAGCGGGGAAACTTGTCCAGAATTTCGGACATGCACGTGAAGACAGGGCGTCCGGTCAGTTTCCGAATAGATGACGATCTTACACCAATCCCCGGGGGTATCGGCGTAACCGACGAGGTACTCCGCTATATGCTCGGCATTCTGCTGAATGAAAAGCACCTCAGGATAGTCACGGACGAAGACGACCCGCAGGACGTCGATACCGCTTTTGAGTGGAAGGAACACCAGGTCAACTTCAGGCTCAACGTCTTTCGTGACCGCGACGGACTGGCTTTCGTTATGCGGGTTTTGGCCTCGAATATACCGACCATCCAGGAGGTGGGCCTTCCTTCCGACAAGATTTGGCAGGATATCACTGCCCTCAAGCGCGGTTTGGTGCTGGTGACTGGGGTAACGGGAAGCGGTAAGTCCACGACTATCTCCGCCTTGGTCAACCACATCAACCTCTACCGCAAAACGAGGATCATCACGCTGGAGGATCCCGTGGAATTTCTTTTCAAAAGCGAAACCTCGATGGTCTCACAGCGTCAAGTGGGGCAGGATGTGAGCAGTTTCTCCGGAGGACTGCGGAGCGCCCTGCGCGAGAACCCGGACGTGATTTTCGTAGGGGAGATCAGAGATACCGAAACCGCTTCACTTGCCTTGAGCGCCGCAGAGACGGGGCACTTGGTATTCTCGACCTTACACACCCGCGATGCAAAGGGAGCTCTTAGCCGGATCGTCGATATGTTTCCCGCCGAGCAAACCAAGAGCCTTTGCCTTCAGCTTTCCTTCAGCCTTTCCTTCGTGCTGAGCCAGAAGCTGGTTCCCCGTGCGGATGGCAACGGCAGGATTCTGGCCATGGAGGTCTTGAAAAACGTTCCTGCTCTGGGCAATTTGATCCGGACTGGCAACTGGCAGCAGGTCTATTCTACCATGGAAACCCAATCCAAGGAAGGCATGATGACCATGGAGCAACATTTGCTTCATCTTTACCAACACGGCGTGATTACCAAGGAATCGGCCATTACCTACACCAACGAGGCCAGCCTTATCGAGAGGCTTCAGTGAACGGATTTAACAGGTGTTTTGACAGTTGACGGCAAGGAGTGCGTTGACTGGTCGGGCAAAACCCTTTATATTCAATCATAATGAACAGGCGCAACGTGCTTACCACCTTGTCTTTTTTCGCGTTGGTTGCGATGTCTTTGTTCGTCTATTTTAAAAGCTTGAACAGCCTGCAGGCCAATCAACCGAAAAATTCAAAACCACATAAACAACCAGTGCAGCAGACTCCGAAGAAGATAACCAAATCCTCCGAAGAGTGGAGGAAGCAGCTTACGCCAGAGCAATACAGGATTCTCAGGCAAGCGGGAACGGAACGCCCCAACGGCGAAGTCTACAGGGAATTTAAAAAGCAAGGAGCCGGGACCTACCTCTGCGCGGGTTGTGATACCGAGCTTTTCTCTTCCAAGGAAAAATTCGATTCGAGATGCGGATGGCCCTCCTTCTATGACCCCTCCAAGGCGAAGAACGTAAAGACTTCCGTCGACTATCTCCTTGGTTATCCAAGAGTCGAGGTGAAGTGCGCGGTTTGTGACGGCCACTTGGGCCATGTCTTCAAGGGAGAAGGTTTCGATACGCCAACGGATAAGAGATATTGCATCAACGGCACTGTTCTAAAGTTCGTTCCTGCCAAGAAGTCGCCTAATCCGATGGATTCCTTGCCCACCGACCGGCAGGAATAGGTAAGAACTTCCTTATTCTTGCTTCCGAGCCTTCGATTTGCCATGTATTGGCAAGATATCCGGCATGCGCTTACCTTCAGACCTTATTTTCCCCTTGCTCGCCTCTTTCTCCATTGTTCTGTGGGCTGGCAGGGAAAAGGCTTCGGAAACTTCTCCTCGGATTCCGGACGTGATGAACGTTCTGGTACCGGGATACGATGAGGAAGGGTATTTGTCATGGGAGCTGCGGGCCAAGATGGTGCGTCCCTCAAAAGGTGATCTTTACGAAGTTGCCAATCCTCTCCTCAAGACAATGGGCAAAGGGAACAGCCATTTATATGCAAAGACTACTTCTGGTTTTTTCGACTTGAAGAAGGGGACTGCCTGGGGGAATGACCTCCTTTCCTTGGAGGGCAGGGGATTCGCAGCCAAGGGGAAGGCCTGGAATTGGTGGCAAAGGAGTGAGAAAGGCATTCACAGAATGGTATTCAAGGATAGGGGAGAGGTTTCCTTCGATATGCGATGGGGTAAGTATTTCGTTTCGGAAGAGGATGATCGAAGCGAAGGCGGAGGCTGTCCGGAAGAAGCCGAAACGAGGGAAGCGCTGGAGCAAACCGTGGCTCGGGCTAACTTTCTCGAATTATTAGCCGTGGACGAGGACACGCATCGCTTCATTCTGGATGGAAACGTATCGATTAGGGGAAGGGACTTGAGCCTGATTTGTTCTAGGATGGAGGTGAGGTTTGTGCGGGATTCCAACTCTTCCCCGGATGGTTTTGGAAAAATTTCAATCATCAAGGCCTATGGCGCCGTTGAATTCATACAGCAGTCTCGGGTATCCTATTGCGACGCTCTTGAAATGGACGTCTTGAAAGGCGAGGTTCTCCTAGACGGAACCGAAGGGAGACCGGCACGCGTCGTAGACGAGGAATGGGGCACTGCCTCAGGGCAGAGGATTCTGCTTGAGAAAGGCAAACAGAGAGCTCGAGTAATAGGAACCGGCAAGGGAGGGAGGGTCAAGCTGGAGCTTCCTCCCATACCAAGCTTTGATTTTGGCGACAGGAAGGAAAAACCTTGAGCGCCGAGGATCATCGTCTGGAGATTTCCGCTTTCCGTAAAAAATACGGAAAAAGAGAAGTCGTTCGCGGAGTGGATATGAATGCAAGCGGGGGGGAAGTAGTCGGTCTTCTCGGCCCGAATGGAGCGGGCAAGACCACCACTTTTTCGATGATAGCCGGTTTCGTGACTCCCTCAGCTGGTCGATTGCTTCTCAACGGCATTGATTTGACGAGCTTTCCGGCTTACAAGCGCGCTCGCAGGGGGCTCGTCTATCTTCCCCAGGAACCCTCGGTCTTCCGCAAGCTTACGGTAGAGGAAAATATACGGGCAATCGCCGAGACCCTCCCAATTTCAACCCAAGAGCTCGACGAGCTTGTCCAAACTAGGTTGGAGGAACTGAACCTTTCCGAGCTGGCCGCACAGAAGGCTTCCACCCTAAGCGGAGGCGAGCGACGCAGGTTGGAGATTACGCGTGCTCTCGTTCTTTCACCGAAATTTCTACTTTTGGACGAGCCTTTCAGCGGAGTCGATCCGATCAGTGTGAGCGAAGTGACGAAGATTATTTTGTCTCTCAAATCCAGAGGGATCGGGATATTTCTAACCGACCACAACGTGCGCGAGACCCTGAGAGCCGTGGACCGTGCTTACTTGCTGCATGATGGACGGGTTCTTGCCCATGGAGATTCTTCCTTTTTGTTGTCCGATCCAGAAACTCGAGAAAAGTACCTGGGCCATGATTTCCAGGAATAACAACGTTTGACCCCTATATATGAGCAATACCTCCTTTCCTCCCCCCATCGAAAGCATTGGCGTAAAGGCATTTTTCGAAGATTATGGCGAAAAGTTGCTTCTGCGTCTGGTCACCACCAAGAAAACCCTTTCCCGCAGCACTATAAGGGAGAGGAGCGTTAACCGGCCCGCTCTCGCCGTGACTGGATATTTCAAATATTTCGCCCATAAGAGAATCCAACTTTTCGGGGCCGGAGAGATGGGTTTCTTTCGGGAGCAAACCTCTTCCAAGCGGGCTAAGGTAATGGAAACAATGGCTTCGAAGAGGATTCCTTGCGTGGTTGTGTCCCGTAACTTGGCGCCTACTCCCGAGATGGTGGAAATACTTGAGAAAAAAGGCATTCCTCTTTTTCGGACTTCCCTTACCTCCAAGGCCTTTACCACGGAAGTTACCGTTATGCTCGAGGAGCGCTTTGCCCCCAAGTCCACTTATCACGGAACGCTCCTTGACGTGAGGGGTATCGGCACTCTTATCAGGGGAGATAGCGGGTCGGGTAAAAGCGAGGCCGCTCTTGCCCTTATTGAGCGAGGACACAGCCTGGTGGCCGACGACATGGTACGGGTCAAGTTACTTAGTGATCATACGCCGGTGGGCTTTTGCGATGAAATTAGCCGGGGCTTCATGGAGTGTCGGGGAATCGGAATCATCAATATCGAGGAGCTTTTTGGTATTCGTTTCGTCCGTCTGGAGAAGAGAATAGACCTCGTGGTGACTTTTCTTGAGGATTCCTCACAGTCCGAGCCTGACCGTACGGGCTTGGACAGAAAAACCTTCGATTTGCTGGGGGTCGATGTCCCGCACATGGAAATCCCTCTTCGTCCGGGCCGAGATATGGCTCGCCTCGTTGAGGTTGCGGCGATGGTCCAGTCAGCCCGTCAACTAGGCCATGATTCTGCTAGCGACTTTAATGAAAAACTTTTGAAAAAAATGAATGGTTGAGAGAAAACGCGAGGCTTCCCTTAAACCCCATTTTCTATAAACAACGAATTATCAATAGCCTGCGCTTGTCGGAGAAATCAACTTTTTGGCAACCCTAAAATGCACAAAAACTTACTTACCGAGTCGTGTTAATAACTTGTGAGAAAGTTTCCTTAATTCTTTTATTTTTTTTCTTGGTTAAGTTCGAATTATTCTTCAAAACATTATTCACCCTAACGTAACAAACTAAACGTAAATCCTCTCCTCATCCCCCTCGTGAAAGAATATAAGGCATTGGTATTCAACGCTTTGAAATATATAAGCGTTTTACCTCTCAATCGGCGCGCAACTGCGTTGATTCTTTTGCCTAAGCCATTGACTTACTGGTATTTTACAACTTTTCAAGGGACCCCGGAGAGGTGTGAATAAAACCCAGTTTTCCAAAGATCGATGTCACAAGCCACTTCCACTCCCAACACCTTTTGGAGCTCTCTTCGCGAGCAGCTTCTGGACGTCATTCCACCCGACACTTTTCGGGTCTGGTTTGATAACATGAGAGTGGGTCGCCTCGATGAGGATGGTTGCGAGTTGATTGCTCCCAACGAGTTCTCAGCCATCTGGATTCGGGATAATTACCTCGATATCATCCGCCGCGAGGCAGACCGTCTCGTGGGACATCCCTTTACCATTGAGTTGCTTGGTGAATTAAGCGAGCAGCCTGTTGATGGGAACGATCGCATGAAGTCTTCCGCTAAGCCCTCCGGCAAGAGATCTTCAAGGCTAAGCGGGCCTGCCCTCCAGGGAAGATCTTTGGGCATCAACCCCAAAAATACCTTTACCAATTTCATAGTGGGTGGAGGCAGTGAGCTTGCTCATGCCGCATGTATTGCGGTCGCAAATGCCCCTGCCCATGCCTACAACCCTCTTTTCCTCTATGGGGACACAGGGCTTGGCAAGACTCACTTGATGCATGCCGTGGCCCATCAGGCGCTGAACCGAAACCCCTCCTGCAGGATTACCTACGTCTCCTGCGAGAAATTTACCAACGAGTTTATCCGGGCCATTCAGGAAAATACCCTTACCAAGTTCCGCTCAAGATATCGCAGCGTGGATTATCTCTTGATAGACGACATCCAGTTCTTAGCTGGGAAGGAGCGCATCCAGGAAGAATTTTTTCATACCTTCAACGACATATACGATTCGCAGAGGCAAATTTTCCTTACCAGCGATAGACCCGCCGGTGAAATCGACAAGATCGAAAGCAGACTTCTTTCCCGCTTCCAATGGGGCTTGGTAACCGATATCCAGGCTCCGGATCTGGAGACTAGAGTGGCAATCCTTAGCAGAAAGGCCGAAGCTATGGGAATTGCCGTGGAACCGGAAATCATCGAATTCCTCGCCAAGAACATCTCGAGAAACGTTCGTCGTATGGAAGGGGCTCTAACCCGTGTAGCGGGCTATGTCGGCCTCACCCGGAAGAAAGCCGATCTCGACACCGTGCAAAGGCTCCTGAGGGACATCTTGAGGGAGGAGAATCTGAGCCGGATTACCATCGAGACCATCCAGAAGAAGGTGGTGGACTATTACCACTTGAGGATGGCCGATATGCTTTCCAGACGTCGCCCGGCCAACATAGCCTTTCCACGGCAAGTGGCGATGTATCTTTCCAGGATTCTTACGGAGCACTCTTTGCAGGAAATCGGCAATGCATTTGGTGGTCGCGACCATGGCACCGTTATTCATGCCTGCAAGACGGTCGAAAATATGATGGATCAGGATACCTCGATCAAGCACTCAGTGGAGTTCTTGAACGAGCAGCTTTCCCAAGCCATGGAATAGAAGGGCGGGGCGTTAAGCCTTTCCCTTCTTGTCTTTCTTCCGAAATTTCTTAGTTTTTATTGTAATAGCCATGATTTCCGAAGACACTCAGTCACCCGATGACAACCCTTTGCCGAGAGGGGCCGATGCAAGTCCTGCCTCCGCTCCGAGCACCGAGCAAAAGCGCGAAATTTCCCGTTGGGTTGCGGACGGGATGGGCCTTTCCGAGATCCAGAAAAAGATTAATGAGGACTTTGGCTTGGTCATGACCTACATGGACGTCCGTTTTCTGGTCGATGACCTAGACCTGACGCTGGTGGATGTAGAGGAGGAAGTTCAAGCGGATGATTCTCAGGCGGAGAATTTGGGCGAACCGGTTCCCGAGGACCCGGTTGGAGGAGAATCTTCCGTTCAAGTTGAACTCGATACAGTAACTCCTCCCGGAGCAATGGCGAGCGGTACGGTGGTCTTTTCCGACGGAGAAACAAAGAAATGGACGCTCGATCAGTTTGGTAGGCTTGCCCTTAATGGGGGGAGTGAAGGCTACAAACCCTCCGAGGAGGATGTGGTGGAATTCCAGAAGGAATTGGATACAGCTCTTCGCGGCAAGGGATTTTAGACCAACGCTCGCTCCGTGTTGAGTTAATCCGGAAGGATCAATTGTTCCAGTTTGGTTAGCGTTTCAAACCGTTTCACTGTTTCCTGATCGGCGATTAACGGTAGGTTCTTCTCCAGCACGATGGTTTCCAGTTCACGCATCAGTCGCATGACAAGGACTTCTTTTTTCTCGATTGCAAACCGTTCCTTTTCCTTCTCCCTGCTTTTCTTAGTCAGTTCTTGGTAGCGCTTCCAAGAACCGTCCCCGTCGACGGTTTGCTTCACTTCGTCAGCATTGGCTTTCCGATACAGCGAAATAACAGTGGGATGGTGGAAGTTTTTCAGTTCGGGCCATTTCTTTCGAAGTCTCGCCGCAAGGGATCGCTTGAGCTTTCCCCGCTCCTCGTCATGCTTTTTTTTCTCCGCCACAATGGATGCACGCTTTTTTTTCAGGGTCTCCAAAAGCTTTTTGGCTTCCTCGTGTCTCTTGGGCTGATTCAGTGAGAGTTTTCTGGAGAGGCCATTGGCGACCGCCTTGGATTCCCTGCTTGCTCCCTTGACCAGTTCCTTCAGTTCCTCACCTACCAAGCAGAAGGACTCGGGTTCGGTCTTTTCCTTGGCATCCCTGGGCGGAGTAAGTGAAGAAAACTTGCGCAGGAATACGTCCGAGGTCTTGATGGGAATGTCGATCGTGTCGGAACGCAGAACAACGTAGGCGTGGGCTTCGGCAAGCGAAGTCTTTCCATCCTTGTCGAAGTCCGGTTTCTTGACCTTCTTTCCGATTCTGCTTTCGCCACAGAGGCCTTCCCAGAAACGAGTGCTGTATTCCTTGTAGTTCTTTTCCCTGATATCGGGCGTGCAACCAGCCGCGACCCTGTCATGTACGGTGGCGAAAAAGCCGGCCCTCGGATGGTCGGACAAGCCCTTCTTGGGGTCGCCTTCCTTGAAGATAACGTTGGCAAAGCCCCCACTGTAGCACTGGACCATAACGAAGACACAGGCTTGCTCCTTTGGTAGTTGATCGATTTTCTTCACGAAGTCCGATACCTTCAAGCGGGCGTTGTCCCAAAGGTAAGCCGAAGTGTTCTGGGGTGTTTTCTTGTCCCCTTTCCCTCCGTGGCCAGTGAAGTAGACGAGGTTGGTCTGGTCTCCGCCGATCCGTTTCCGGGAGGCTATCCATTTGTCGATGGCCGCGATCGAAGATTTGTCGTCCGGTGCAAGCTTGTTGGTTCTGTACTGGTTGGCAATGCCCCGGGTTGAGCCGAGAAGTTCGGCCATGATCTGGTTAACCTCTGGGATGCGGAAGGAGGGGTCGAAGAACTGAAGGTCTCTTCCTTTGTCCATCCCATCGGCGAAAAACGTCTTCATTTCGGCTTCACCCAAGCCCATTGCCGAACGGATTCTCCTGAGGTACTTGACGTTGCTCTCGAGTGAGACTTGATTGCCGGAAGGGGAGTATCCGCCGCCGAAAACAAGCAGGCTGAAGGGATGCTTCTTCTCAATGGGCGAAGGTGCGGAATGGGTGATTTCCTTGTTTGCATCTTCCTTGGCCTGAGCCTCTGGGGCAGCTTCGGGAACCTTGGTCGGAGGGCATCCCCATGCCCGGGCAAACAGGGTAAACAAAAGAAAAAGTCCGAGGGTAATGGTTTTCATGTCCAGAGTCCAAAGGCATTTCTCAGACTAGGCAAGCAATATGCCCACTGAATCGCGTGGAAGCTTGCGGGAGAAGGATCAGAGAGGCTTCATGCCTCCCCGAATGGCTCCTCCCTCGGTAGCCCCGAAATTGGCTCGAAAGGACTCATCCAGAGGCCTGCTGTTGGGAACTGCGAGCCAGACCCTGAGAAGATGTCTGCGCTTCTCCTTTTCCTCGAAATCCTCAAAGGCAGTTCTTCTATGCAGGGTGGTCCAATTGTTGAGAAACACGATCTCACCCCTTTTGAGGGTAAAACGGAACTGCATGGATTCCCGTTCGCAGACCTCGTCGAGAAAGTCAATCGCCGCCCTTTGGGTGGTGGATAGGTTGGGGCAGTCATCGGCCAGGTCCGCCCGATCGATTAGGACCCGGAGGTAGGAACATGCAAATTGTCCGTCTTTCCAGGAAAAGATGGGTTGCTCGCAATAGGGAAGGTCATTTGCCTTGTCGACCACATGTCGCTTGTACGGGAAGGGTCGGCACAGAGCTTTATGTAACTCAGGCTTTTCCGAGCGAATGATTTCCTCGACTTGAATACTGCTCACGATGTGGTTTTCTCCACCCGTTCGGGCAGGCTGCAGGCAAAGGAAGCCAATGACGTCGCAGCGGTCGGTATGAAACCCCAGCTTGCGGTTGGTGTTGGGACCACGAGTCCTGTCGTCCTTCTTGCCGTAGGCTTCGTTTCTAATGCTCAGGACCATTTCCCCGTCTGCGCTTTGGGATACGGTCGTCCCGATCCTATTGGCCAGCGAGAGAAACCACTCTCTGGGCTTATCGTCGAGGGTTTTTTCGGAAACCCCATCGATGCGCCGGAAACCGATGCCTGTCTCAAGCTCGTTTCTGATTTCAACCGGATCAAGGATATCTTCTGCTTTCATGGCTTCTTGGGTGAGTGGATACCATACCTTTTCCATATTCTTTTCAAGGATCAAGAATTTGCTTGAAGTGAGGTTTTATTAGTATGAAAACGATGATTAAACGCCTTCGCTTCCGTAACTTGTTGCCCTTGCGAATTCTTGACCTTTGATTCGTAACCTTGTTTCTTGGGCGCTAGGGTAGCAATAATCCCTGCAACCTTGAACTTATTCGCCAAATTTCCTCATTTACTGCTTCTGGCCTTCCTGTCGGCTGGTCCTTGCAAAGCGAGTGAGGCCCGCAGACTGCTGGAGAGCTCTCTCGAGACCGAACTTATTGAGCTGCAGGTTCCAGGGGGCGCTGCCACCGTGGCCCGTAAGATTCGATCCAGCGACCTAGGCGAAGGATCCTTTTCCTGGTCGGGAAGTCTCTTGACCGAGAAAGGGTTCCTTTCCTTCGCAAAGGTAGGTCGGGTTTACAACGGTTCCGTTACCCTTACCGCTGGTCTCGGCTATTGTTTCAAAGGGGATTCCAACGGTCTTGCCATGGAGGCGTTCTCGCCGGCCAAAAGCTGTGGAGGTTGTATCCATGAAAAAGGGCTTCCTCCCGATCCGCGCAAAGCGGATCAGCCCGTAAAGAGTTGGCGCAACGGCGATGCCAACCTCGTCGACTTGTTGGTGGTTTATCCTTCCGCAGTCCGTTCAGAGGCAGGTGATGCCAATGCCGTTGCCGCGACCATCGCCAGCGCCGTTGAGGATGCCAATCTTTGCTATCGAAACAGCTTGGTTCCGATTCAACTGCGCGTGGTCCATGTCGCCGAGGTCGTCTATACGCCGACCGGGCAAATGTCCATTGATCTCAGTCGTCTGAGGACGAAAGGAGACGGCTTTATGGACGACGTCCATACCTTGAGGGATCAGTATGGCGCCGATCTGGTAACTTTGCTCACGCCCGACAGTGACAGTGGAGGATTGGCGAGCACCATGACTCATCCGAGCCTTGGCTTTGAATCTTCGGGTTTTAGCGTGAATATCTGGGACCAAATTGGGTCGCCCTCCTATACCTTGGCTCACGAGATCGGCCATAATATGGGATGTCTTCACAACCGGGAGGATGCCACTTGGGATAGCGACTTCGAATTTTCTGCCTTCAGTTTTGGCAAGCGTTGGCAGCAGGGAGGACAGGGATACCGCAGCATCATGTCCTATGATTCCAATCCGTCTGTCTTCAGTAATCGCATCCCTTATTTCTCCAGCCCCGACGTCACTTACTTGGGTACTTCCGTTGGGAATGCAGGGACGGAGGATAACGCCCAAGTGCTTTCCCTTTCGGCTCCCTATGTTTCGAATTTCAGGAAGTCAGTGGTGCAGGCCCTTCTGCCCACCCGGTTTGATCTGCAGGTAGTAGAGGGCGGTTCGGCTTCCCTTAAGTTCAGGCTGGCGGTTCAGCCAACCGTACCAGTTCAGGTAAGCGTTTCCATCAGCGGTGATGGCGATCTTTCTCTTGCCGGGCCAACAGACCTGACCTTTGATTCCGGCAACTGGAATATCGGTCGGACCATCCACGTTTTCGCTCAGTCCGATGCGGACTCGGCCAATGGTTCGGCCACCCTGACGCTTTCGGCGAACGGAATTCCCTCCACGAGCATCCAACTCAGCGAGATAGAATCCGGCACTACCTTGGAATCCAGTTTTCTGTTCGCAGGGGTTGTTTCAAATGAATTGGGGATGGGGCTTAGCGGCGTAACGCTCACCCTTACGGACGCTCAGGGGAGCACGGCCGTCCAGACCGACGCAAACGGTTCCTTCCGCTCGCTTCTTGCAGCCGGTTGGAGCGGTGCCATCACCCCGAGCAGGGCGGGCTACGTGTTCGCACCCTCATCCCTTAGCCTTGGCTCTATCCTCGCCAATTCCGTTGGTCACGAGTTTTCCGCAACCCGTTCCAGCATACTCTACGTCGACAAGGATGCCGTTGGCTCGGGAGATGGTACCAGTTGGACCAATGCCGCTACCGATCTTGCCCAGGCCTTGGTTTCCCAAGCCTCTTTCAACGAGGTATGGGTTGCGGAGGGAACCTATTTCCCAGGCTCCATACGCCCATCCGCCTTCAATTTACCTCCCGACATCCAGGTTTATGGAGGGTTCGGCGGCACCGAAACCCTCCGGGATCAAAGAAATCCATCTTCCAATCATACGATTCTTTCCGGTGATCTAGGTGTCCAGGGCGTGGATTCGGACAATGCCTTCCACGTCGTCATCCCTTCATCGGGTTCCGTACTGGACGGATTCGTCATAAAGGATGGTCACGCCAGCAAGAACTTCTCGGATGACCGCGGTAAAGGCGCGGGGCTTTGGGCAGATTCCTCCACCTTTACGGTACGCAATTGTACCTTCAGCAACAACCGTTCCCGTCAAGGTGGTTCCGGCGCCTACCTAAAGGAAGCCAATGCAACCTTTATTTCCTGTGTTTTCTCCTCCAATGCAGCTGATTCAACCGGTACGGGGGGGGGCGTATTGGTTGAAGATTCCAATGTTTCCTTTCAGTTCAGTTCCTTTACCTCGAACTCTTCCGGTTTCGCCGGTGGAGCCATGAGGTGGAGCGATTCCGTCGGATCGCTCCTGGATTGTAACCTTACCCTCAACCAGAATACCTCCGCAAACGGAGCCGGAGCTCTCTATCTTCAGAATACCCCTCTGACCGTCACCCGTTCCATCTTTACGCAGAACTCAACCTCGGCCAACAGTTATGGTGGCGCAATCAAGCTATCCGCTTCCTCTCCCTCCTTTACAAACTGCATCTTCACACGAAATTTCAATGCCGGTAATTCAGGTGGCGCCATTTACGTCGATTCCTCTTCCAACCCGACTTTTTCGGGCAATGAATTCCGTTACAATTCTTCGGTCCAGTTTGGTGGGGCGATTTTTACCGAAGGTCAGACGCTGAACCTCGACGGCGGCCTTTTTCTTGGTAATCATGCACTCTATGGGGGGGGAGTCTCTACCAACGGGTCCGTTGCGGTGTCCTTTTCTAACCTTAGAATAATCGGCAATGAGGCTAACGCGAGCGGTTCCCCGAGCGGTGGCTTCGCTTACTTCAATACGGGACTCATTAGCTCCACCTTCGTCAACTGCTCCCTTTCCGGCAACAAGTCTTCCGACCGGAATGGCGTCTATCGCCCCAAGGGGCTGACCCGCTTCGTCAATTGCTCCTTCGCCGGCAACGAGGCATCCACCTTGGGAGGAATCGCCATTCTGTTTTCGGGTGACTCCATCGCCCTGGACAACTGTATTATCTGGGGCAACTCGGCCGGCACTGGAAACGACGTATATGTAAACGCAGGAAGCGCATCGGCGAACAGCAGCCTGTATGATCCTTCTCAATCCCTTGGAAGCATAACCGGTTCGAACAACCTGAATTCCGATCCGTTGTTCGTGGATGCCAACGGGCCGGACAACCTCTTCGGGACCGAGGATGACGACCTAAGCCTGCAGTCTTCCAGTCCGGTCATCGATCAGGCTTCCCCGTCCGTAGCCAATTATTCGGCTACCGATGCCCTTGGACGCGGTCGTTCGGGGAATCCCGACATGGGAGCCTATGAATTCATCTCCGCTTCCCCCCCTTCCTTTACTTCTTCTGCATCTTTTTCGGCTCAGGAAAATCAAACCCAGGCTGCCATTCTGTCGGCCGTAGACCCGAATGGGGACTCGCTGATCTACTCCATCGCAGGTGGGTCCGATCAAGCTTTGTTTTCTCTGGATTCGAACACAGGCGCCTTGAGCTTCAACTCATCCCCGGATTTTGAGAGTCCCACCGACCAGAATACCGACAACGTCTACGAGTTAATCGTTCGGGTCTCCGATGGGAGCACTCAGGTTCCTCAAAATATAACGGTCACTGTGCTTGACGTTAACGAGGGCGTTCCGAACAGTCCTCCGGTGGGG
>DLRY01000102.1:22716-22845 GCA_002500665.1 Opitutia bacterium UBA7876 | reverse complement strand
TGCGACCGACCCCGACGGTAACGGAAGCCTTAGCTACTACCTGCACGGAGGTCATGCGTACTTCACGATGGACCTCAACGGAACGCTTCGGACATCCCAGGTCCTGGACTACGAATCGAACGCCAGTCA
>DLRY01000102.1:0-22314 GCA_002500665.1 Opitutia bacterium UBA7876 | reverse complement strand
GAGAGTGTTCCGAACAGTCCTCCGTCTTACCTAGTGGCTTTGGATCAACTTGCAATACTTGAGAACGAGCCGGTCGGAACGGTCGTTGGAAGGTTCCTTGCGAACGACCCGGACGGGAACGGAAGCCTGAGCTACTCCCTGTTTGATGGCAATAGTACCCCTGGTAACGCCTACTTCACGATGGATGTCAACGGCACGTTGCGTACGGCTTCGGCACTGGACTATGAATTCGCTTCAAGCCATCTGATTCGCTTGCGTGCCTACGACGACCAGCAGGCTTTCGTCGAGGGCATCTTCGCGGTGACGGTACTAGACGTTAACGAGAGCGTCCCGAACAGTCCGCCGAGCGGTCTTTCTCCGGTCGGAGTATTGTCTATGCGGGAGAACGAGCCCATTGGCTCGACGGTGGGTGTCTTCTCGGCGGTCGACCCGAATGGGAGTGGCGCTTTGCATTACTATTTGCTTGATGGGAATGGTACGTCCGGCAACCAGTACTTTGCCATGGATCTGAACGGTACTCTTAAAACCTCCGTAATGCTCGATTACGAGTCGAACGCCAGTCACCTGATCCGGGTACGGGTCTATGACGACGGGCAGGCGTTTGCGGAAGGTTATTTCACGGTTACGGTACTGGACGTAAACGAAAGCGCATCCCCTTCCTTCGATTTCAATGCCACCACCTTGGAAATCGCTGAAAACCAGCCCGCGGGATCCTTTGTGGGCCAATTCATTCCCTCCAGCGGAATGCCTGGTTTCGGGGTTAGCTTTTTCCTAAATCGGGATGCTACCGGCGGACACACCTTTTTGCGGGTAGATACGGATGGTTCACTGCGTACTATGTTCGTTCTCGATTACGAACAGACTCCATCCTTCGAGATCAGCGTAACTGCTGTGAATGATCTCAACCAATCCTTGACCCGTTCATTCGACGTCGACGTCCGCGACTTGTACGAACCCGTCGTCAACAGCCCCCCAACCGACGTAAGGACTGATCATTACCTTAAGACGGTGGGGAATGATCCCGTGGGCACGGCGGTGGGCTTTTTCTATGCCGCCGATCGGGACTCCGCCGATTCCCATTCGTTCGAATTGGTTCAAGGTCAAGGCGGGACGGACAATGCCCTTTTCTCAATGGATGCAAACGGGACCTTGCGCAACGCTTCCATCCTGAATTTCGACCAAAATAAAACCCTAGGTATCCGGCTAAGGGTCACCGATTCATCCGGGAACGCCTACGAGGAAGCATTTACCATTCATTTCGAAGCGGTTTCCGAGCCGGGTGAAAGCGTAACGATCATTTCCGCAGGGGCGGACTTGGGGCGGGGATGGAAGAGGGCTGGCTGGTTTGGGTATTACTTCGGAGCCTTCTATCCATGGGTCTTTCATGAAAACTTGGGATGGCTCTACGTCTTCCAGAAATCAGGAGAGGATACTTGGTTTTACCACGAGAGATTGGGCTGGGTTTGGACGAGCAGGCACGTCTTCCCCCATATGTATATGTTCGAGAGGAATCAATGGACCTACCTCGACCGAGGAAGATTGCCTGCCATGCTTTTCGATTATTCTCACATGGAATGGTTTGAACTCAATGCGAGATACCAAGTCTCCATATCCAACCAGCCCGGAGTTGGAGGAACGGTCTCGGGGGCGGGTGAGTACTTCAGGTGGCAGACCGTCCGATTGGAGGCTTCGGCCTTGAATGGCTACTCGTTCAATGGATGGAGCGGAGACTTGTCCGGTCAAGAATCCGTTCTCGAATTCGAGGCCGTCTCGAACGTCGCTGTAAAGGCTAGTTTCCTTCCCGTCCTTTCACCAAGCCTGCCGCCCGATCAGGCGATTGGTTCACTCGGTCAGGTTCTGGACGCGCTTCAGAATCTATCTCCTTCCGAGAAACAAAATTCCATGGCGGAAATTCTCATCAGTGGAAAATCTTCTCAAGCGGGCATTGAATTGAAAGAAGGCGACCAATAGAAAGCACCTATGAGATTCTTTTTTCTCCTTTCTCTCTTCTCCCCTTTTTTACTCCTCTACCCACAGGGTGAAGTCGTGCCCGTTCCCTTGCCCGTGGCCAATGATCAGGCTTCTGACTTTTCAAGGGAATTGGAATTAACGAAAATGGACATCGAGAGCCTTTCCGGAAGAATAAAGGCTTTTCGGCGCAAGCTTGATGCGCTTGCCCCGAAGGGAGCTTTCCCATTCGACGAGTCCATTCGCCAGAGAAAACTTCCTTTGCTCGGGCCGGGAAAGGAGGAGGTGATGGGCCGCTCGGATCGGGGTTCTTCGGAGCCTTTGATCTCCAAGCAAAAGCCCTCTTCGTCGCTCCCTCGAAAACAAAAGACCGTATCGGCGAATCCTCTGCATCCCGTTGGATCGTCTAATGATCGTGACGGGGGTTCGAGTGCAAACAAAATGGGTTTTTACCTTCTTCCCTTTCTGGCCCTGCATCGACCGGCTGATTGCAAATGGCATTCGCAACTCGGAAGTTTTCCGGTGGAGCAGGAACTCGGATTTGCATCGGGATGGCGGGTGGGGAAAAAATGGAAACGATTCTTTCTCGATGCCGATTTTTCCTACCATAGGAACGAATTGAAGGCCCTCGTCGGGGTCCCCTTGACTTTCTCGGGGGAGGCGGAGGGATTTGGCATGATGGTCAATGCAGGTGGTCACTTCGATATTGGTCCCTCGGCTTCCTTTCTTTTGGGAGTTGGCGTTGGTCCACATAGCCAGGAGATCGAGTTCAAGCTATCCGGAGTTGCAGAGGAGGAGGAGGACGTTGTTTTTGCCTACCAAATCTTTACGGGGGTCGACTTTCATCCCGCGGACCACCTCCTTTTTTCGCTCAAGTATAGATGGCTCAGGCTTGAGCGAATGGAGAAGTTTTCCGCCCGATCGCTCCATATGCTCGAGGCCGCCTTCGGATACCTGTTCTAATTCGTTGGGACGATTTGGTCCGCGATGGGCTTGCCTTTGCCATGAAGGATATGGTCCAGGAAGGGAAGAACGAAACGCTGGGTGAAGGCAGGGGGCATGTTGTGACCACCTTCCTCGAGGGTAATAAGGTTGCTTTGGACACCCGATTTCCGGAGGGCTTGGTGGTACGCTTGAGATTGATGAAAGGGTACCAACGGGTCACTAGTGCCGTGAAAGTGCAGGTGCGGGGCATCGTCGGGTGATACGTGATGAAGCGGGGACGCTTGCCTTGATTTTTTCTTCGCCTGTTGGATGGGAGCCCCAATCAACTGGCTTTCCGGTGAGTCGGGTGCGTTGTGGGTGATCTTGCTCGGGTGGTCATCCATCTGCAAAAGGGCGCTCGGTCCGAAATAATTAACCACGGCTGAAACGCGGCTCGATTCCTTGAGGTGTTTTCCCAAGCTTCCCTCCAGGGCTTTGACCTCACCAGATGACCCCAGCATGGATACGAGATGTCCGCCAGCGGAAGATCCCCAGACGGCTATCCTGGCCGGATCGATACCGTATTTCCCGCAGTTTCCCCTGAGCCAGCGAATGGCCGCCTTGCAATCATGAATCTGGGCCGGCCACCTGGCCTCCCCACTCAAGCGATAGCCAATGGTGGCTCCAACGAACCTGCCGGTTCGGATCAAGGCGGGAAGCCTGGCGGGACGGTGTCCGTTTCCCTTGTTACCGGCCCTCCACGCGCCTCCGTGGATCCAGACGACGACGGGCAGGGCTTTGCCGGCAGGCTTTACCGGCAAAAGCAGGTCAAGCGTCTGCCTCGGGTTTTTCGTGCCGGCATAAGCTATTTCTCGGACGGTCTTGAAGTCATCGGCCCAAACCCGTCCGCCCCAAGGGAGAAGGAGGCAGAGAAGAAATGAAAGTGATTGATTCAATCAGCTGATCCTTGTCCGCATTAAGCCTCGAGGCTCTATTTTAGGGAGCGGTCGTCTTCGATAACTGGGTGATCATCTGCATGAAGAGAGCAAAATCAAATTTCGCTTCCTCCTTCTTCGCCAAGTCCGGCCACTTGGGCATTTTTTCCAGAATACCGGCATCACCCCTTAGGATGGTGGGAAGGGAAAAGTCCCCGAAGGAGCAGGAAGTGAGCTCGCCCGACACGTCGAAGGCCAACTCTGCGTAGGTGGGAGCCGGTTCATCCGGGTTCAAGCTGTAGACGGGGTAGGAAGTTCCTCCCCGGATCGATTTTGCGCGTCCCAGCCAGATCGGTTTGCTGCCCAGCAGGTAGCTGACGAGGACTTCCCGGCCCTTGCTCGTGCCGACATAGGGGTTTTTGAGGATGCCGGATCCCATATCCTCAAGCCTTGCGAAGGTGCTGGCAAAGCCTAGGTTGAAGTTGTAGTTGAAACTTCCGTCGCTCACGTTACGGACGATGGATGCCTGGGGAACCGGCAAGGCGCCGGGACTGGCAAAGGAAATGACGACGTCTCCCATTGGAGGGATGACCGAAGCTTTATTGGGATCCGTACGGAAGGCAAAAACCATCTCTTTGTCCTTGCGCACTTGAATCTCGAAGGACTCGGCTGATTTGGAGATGGCGAGGTGGGCATGATAATGGGCATTCTTGCCTTCTCCGCCCTCCGTTTGCCACTTCGCCTCTACAAGCCAGGCGTCGCTTTCCTGACCGAGACGGTCGATTGCCTTGCCCAGCGCTCCCAGAAGAAGCTTCTTGCGGTTTTCCGAGGACTGAAGGGCATCGGCGTAGGCCCGGGCAGTCTTGCCCCACAAGGCTGCGGTCTTGTCGGAGGAAGCGGTGGAAATGTTCCTCAAGGTCTTGATTGCGTCCTCGTCTTTCTCATCAAGGTGCAGGGCAAGGCCCAGAAAGGCTTGGTATTTGGCTAGCTTGACGGTGCCGGAGGGAAGCGAATCGAAGGCTTGGAAGACCTTTTCCATGTCGCCGGCCTTCTCGAAAAGGCCCTGTTTGATCTGAAGAGTTAGAATCTCGGGGGACTTCAGTTGGCTTTCCGTCAGTTGGCTCATGTAGTATTTTATGCAGAACCTGGCGTCATCACCTTGGATTTTATCAAGCGACTCGATTTTCTTTATCAGACCGTCTTCGGAGAAGACCACCTTGACGACCTTGCTCATCGCATTGCCCTTGTCGGCTTCCTTGGAAAGGGTTTGGGACGCAATTTTCTGGATTTCCTCGACCCCGGCGGTGGTGGCGAGCAGGTAGGCCCTTAGCCGGATTCCGGAGTCCTTGAAGAGTTCGGGATCCTGCGCTCTGGCGATGAGGATGAGGGTTCGGCAGTAGGCGGCGGCGAATTGCTTGTCGGACAAGTCCGCCAGCTCGGCCTGCGTCTTGAGGATCGTCTTGAGCTTGTCCGAGCCCTTTTCGAAGGAGCTGAGCAGATGGAGCGTGGGGAGGCTGTTCTGATACTTGAAGAGAAGGTATCCGGTGGCCCGGTTGACGGCCTCTATGTTGCGGGCGGCCTTTCCTGCCATCAAGTAGTCCATGGCGACCCTGGGAGCTTCCGGGGCTTCGCTCTTTTCCACAAGGAAAGCCCTCGCTTGGCGAAGAAAACCGTTGAGGTCGGACTTACGGAAGTAATCCTCGTAAAAGGGGATTCGGTCCTGGGCGAAGGCGGACTGGGAAGGTACGAAGCAGAGAAAGGCGAAAGGCACGGAAAGCAGGCGGAAAATCATGTTTGTATCTTTGCTTTGGTTTGGCTCCTGTCAACGGTAAGAGGGGCGGTTCAGGGAAGTGCTTTGCGGATCTGTTCAAGGGTTCGGGATATCTCTCCATCTCCATGGGCCGAACTAATGAAGCAGGTCTCGTAGGCCGAGGGAGGCAGGTATATGCCGTTGGCCAGGCAGTCTCGGAAGACGGGCTTGAAGGCATCGACATCGGAGGACACGGCTTGCTCGAAGTTTTCCACGGGTTGGTCGGAAAAGAAAAGACAGAACATCGATCCTACTTGCGGAACCTGCAAGGGAATGCCTTTCTCCACCGCTATCTCCCGGATTCCCGAGGCCAGCTTATTCCCTATTTCCTCGAGGCGTTCGTAGGGAGGCTTTTCCCTAAGCATCCTGAGGGATGCTATGCCGGCCGCCATGGCGAGAGGATTGCCGCTTAGGGTTCCGGCTTGGTAGACCGGCCCGAGCGGGGCCAGGCATTCCATGATCTCGCTCCTTCCGCCGAAGGCTCCGACCGGCAGTCCGCCTCCGATGATTTTTCCCAGGGCGGTTAGGTCGGGCATGACGCCCGTTCTTTCCTGTACGCCCCCGAGGCCGAGGCGGAACCCGGTCATCACCTCGTCGAAGATAAGTACCGCCCCGTTGTCAGAGCAGGCTTTGCGGAGGCCTTCCAGGTATCCCTCTCGGGGCAGGATTAATCCGCAGTTGGCGGGGTAGGGCTCTACGATTACGGCGGCCACCTCGTTTGCCGATTGGGCAAAGGCATTCTCCACCGCCTGCAGGTCGTTATAGGGCAGAACTATGGTTTCCTTGGCGAAGCTCTCGGGGATTCCGGCGCTGTCGGGGTTGCCGAGGGTGAGCGCTCCGGAGCCGGCTTTGACAAGCAAGCTGTCGACGTGACCGTGATAGCAACCCGAGAATTTGATGATCTTCGATCTCCCCGTAAACCCACGGGCCAAACGTATGCTGGACATAGTAGCCTCCGTTCCGCTGTTGCACATTCGAACCTTCTCGACCGAGGGCACGAGCTCAGTGATGATTTCAGCCATCTCGACCTCGGCGGGTCCGGACGTCCCGAAACTGGTTCCCCGGGCGAGGGCATCCGAGACGGCTCCACGGATTATCGGGTGGTCGTGTCCGTGAATGGCCGGGCCCCAGGTGCAAACGTAGTCGATCAGCTCAGTGTCGTCCACCGTTGTGAGGCGGCAACCACTGGCCTTGGCCGTGAAGAAAGGCGAGCCTCCGACCGACCGGAAGGCCCGAACCGGAGAATTGACCCCACCAGGGATCAGTTTCTTGGCTCGGTCGAATAATTCCTCTGATTCATTCATGTCTGGAAAGGATTCAGTTGGGGTATTTTTGAACGATGGGCATGCGCCTTCCGACCCCAAATGCGAGAGAGGTGGTCTTGAGACCGGGAGCGGCCTGCTTGCGTTTGTATTCGTTAAGGTCGACCAAACGGACGATCCGGCGGACGGTTTCCTCGTCGAACCCGGAGGCGATGAGAGTAGAGATGGATTGTCCTTCCTCCACATAGCCATGAAGAATAGCATCCAGCAGGTCGTATTCAGGCAAGGAGTCGCTGTCTTTCTGGTCTGGTCTGAGTTCGGCCGAAGGCGGCTTCTCAATTGTGTTTTCCGGGATCAAGACTCCGTCCTTGTTAAGGTGACGGGCGAGGGCGAAAACCTGGGTTTTTGGGACGTCTGAGATTACCGCCAAGCCGCCGCACATGTCGCCATACAACGTACAGTAGCCGACCGCCAGCTCGCTCTTGTTGCCCGTGGTCAAGAGGAGGGCCCCAAGCTTGTTGGAAACCGCCATCAGGAGTAGGGCTCTAGCTCGGGCCTGGAGGTTTTCCTCGGTCACGTCGGCAGGTCGGTCTTCAAAAAGCGGTTGAAGTTCATTGGTGGCCGCATCCACAATCTTCTGGATGGAAAGGGTTTCAAACCGGATTCCCAAGTTTTGGGCCAATTCTCGGGCATCGTCCTTGCTGTGGTCGCTTGAAATGTAGGACGGAAGGCTTATGCCAATTACGTTTTGGGGGCCGAGGGCTTCCGCTGCCAAGGCTGCCGTGACGGCGGAGTCGATGCCTCCGCTGAGGCCGATCAAACCCTTTTTGAAATCACTTTTGTGGGCGTAGTCTCGCAAACCCAGGACAAGGGCTTGACGCAGGTTTTCCTCCGCTGAGACGGATCCTGTATCCCAAGCCGATTCCTCCGCCAGATCATGGACCTCAATGGCCTCCCGGAAGGATGGGGATTGCGCCAGGACGCTGCCCCCGGCATCCAGCGTGAGGGAGAAACCGTCGAAGATAAGCTCGTCGTTTCCGCCCACCGCATTGACGTAGGCGACCGGGCACCCGGCCTTGCGGGCAACCTCCCCGAGCAAGTCGATGCGTTTGGATTCCTTGCCCGAGTGCCAAGGGCTGGCAGAGAGATTGACTAGCAAGTCGGGTTTTTCCGACGCGATTGCGTCGAGGGGATCGGATGAATAAAGGTCCCCCCCGCTATTCCAGACGTCCTCGCATATGGTTACCGCTATGCGTTTTCCCTTCAACTCGATCAAGGGTGATGCATCACCCGAGGAAAAGTACCGGTCCTCGTCGAATACGTCGTAGGTAGGAAGCAAGCGCTTGCGGAAGGTTTGCCCGACAGAACCCTCAATGCACCATGCGGCGGCGTTGAAGAACGGTTCGCCGCTTGGGCCGTCCTTTTGTTCGGGGAAACCGATCAGCGCTGGGGTCGGCCCCGTTGTGCGGGCAAACTCTTCGAGCGCATTCCGACAATCCTTGCCAAAGTTTTCCTTCAGGAGCAGGTCTCTAGGGGGATACCCGCAGAGCATGAGCTCGGGATAGACGATCAGGTCCACGCCCTGTCCGACGAGTTGCTCGTAGGCGTCAAGAGCGAGGGCGAGATTGCCCGTCAGGTCGCCAACCGTCGGGTTCAGCTGAGCGATCCCAATCCTCATCTCGTTGCCATTGTGGAAAAAGTCGTCATAAGGAGGATCTTATCATGCAAGGTTTTGAGAAAAAGGCGAACCCGAAGGAGGTAGCTGGATTCATTCTTGGTTCGGGTTCTCCCCGCCGGAAGGAATTGCTGAGCGATCTGCTTCAGGACTTTGCCGTCCTTCCTTCCGATGCCGAGGAAATCGCCTCACATCCGGCCGGACCGCTTGCACTGGTGATGGAAAATGCCCGGATCAAGGGATCGGCGGTCGCCCGGAAATATCCCGACCGCTGGGTTCTGGGGGCCGATACGCTGGTCTGGCTCGACGACCGGATCTTGGGTAAGCCGAGGGATTTGGAGGAAGCGCGGGGCATGCTCCGCGGGTTGTCGGGCCGGACGCATTCAGTAAGTACTGGCCTTTGCCTGTTTTGTCTTTCGCAATCGTATGAGGAAACGAGGGTGGAAACGAGCGAGGTGACCTTCAAGGCGTTCGACGATTCGGTGATCGAGGCTTATTTCGAGGAGGTCGATCCCCTCGACAAAGCGGGTGGATACGCCATCCAGACGCGTCCCGACCTAATCATCGAGAGGTTCGAGGGTTCGCATTCCAACGTCATCGGTTTGCCCCTCGAATTGCTGGGCTCTTGGTTGACCGATCTTGGCATTGCCTGACAACCGATCCAATTCTTCCCTCAGGAGGGCTTGGTAGTCCATTGCGGTCGAATCGTTGAACCACCTCGCAAGCCATGTATGCTCAGTTCTTTGGCTATGGTCAGATATTTTTCCATAGGTAGAGGCATTTGCTTCTTCGATTGGTCCTTTGGTTGCTAGACGTTCTTGCCTGCGATGATTGCCATTCCGAGTAAGGATTGACCAAGCGAAACGCCTGAAGTAATTGCCAGGAATAGAAATTGAGCGGAGCGTTCTCTGCGCCTACTGAGGAATAGGGTCAAGGGAAGGACCCATCCGGCTATGGCTAGGGCGGAGGAAAGAAAGACAAAGTTTTCGCTAACGAATTCAATCAGGGAAAGGGGGACGAGAATGAGGGAGGGTAAGGCGGCGAAGAGGAAGATCGATTCGTCAGGTTGGTCTATCCAGGTATGACTCAACCAGTATGCCTGCACAGGCCAAACGAGGATTGCTCCAAGGTAAGCAAAAGAAAGCTTAAGGCGGCTCATATTGAGTGATGCCAGTGGTTCAGTCCTTATCGGGAGCTTTGGCTGCAGTGGGCTTGCTGGAGACGGAGGCTTGGACTCGCAGGCCGTCGTTTTCGAATGTGATGCCGAAATCAACCGCCCCGAAGGGCCCGAGCAGACCGATCCCTTTCTTTGGCATGCTTGGCTTGCCCGGGTGTCCGAAGACGCTGGACTCGTAAGTTTGAAACTTTTCGTTCCAGGAATACTTCCCGCCCCCCGGGCACTGCAGTTCGGTTTGCCAAACCTCAAGATGGTAGGCGAGGGCATCCTTCTTGCCCAACTGCACGCGCCATTCGTTGAGGGCATGGAGGTTGCTCCATGACTGTTCCTGGAAGCGGCTTAGGCTTTCCCTTTGAAGAATTCCGTCAGCGAGATCAATGAGCGGGTTCTTGGCGAGAAAGGCTGAGCTTTTGCCCGACCAATGGGCCACGGGCAGGGCGGGCTCGTCCGCCCGGCGGAGCAGGTTTCGGTCGATGGCCCGCTTGATCGCGTCCTCGCTCAAACTGACGGTAAGCAACTTGGAGGACGGAACGTAGTAGAGGGCGATGGGGGCGGCTCCGTCCTCGACGAGATCGTCTTCCAGTTGCTTGCCGGGGGCGATCTTGACGTAACCCTGCTTCTTGTATGAATGGTTCGACCAGACGGTCATGCCGGGAGCCGTCTGCTCGAGCCAAGCACGGAAACCAGCGAGAAAGGCGGTCAGTTTGAAGGGGTTGCGCACCTCGACGTTGAGGGCTACGGGAATGCGCCCCCAGTTTTTCTCCATGAATTCCTCGGCCTGATCCTCGCCTCCCTCGGCGAAGGCTTTTCCCAATTCGTTGAAAAAGGGCGAGCGGTCGAGATAGATGGAATAGGATTCGCCGATCCAGCTAAAAGCTCCGGTGCCGAGCGAGGGAGCCATGAGGGCGGCGAAGTTGCTTGCCTGTTTCAATTCGGGCGAGTCCATGTCCAAGGCGGTTACCCAGTGGAGGAGAGCCTCTGGGTGCGGGTCACCCGAGGATTTCTTCAGCTTGACCTCACCCACGGTGCTGATCATCCGGCGGTAGTCCGATCCCCCGATGAGGGGAAGGATGGTGAGGTCGCCCGAAATCTTACCGTCCTTCATGGACAGGCGGGCGGCGATGGGGTCAAAGTATTGGGACCAATGGCTCTGGTAGCGGTCGCGGAAGAAGACGTAGGCCCGCTTCTCCTCGGGGGTGATCTTCTTGATCCCGAGTTCCTCGACCGAACGCAGAAAGGCCAAGTTGCCGAAGCGCGGGCTGTGGACCCGACCATTGATGAGTTGCACTTTTCCAAGCTCGGGAAATTCCTTGGAATTGAGTGGGGCCCCTGACTCGTTGCGGGCTTGCAACTCGGCGAGGGCGGACGCCGCCCGGGTTCGGCGGGACGCCCCGATCCGCCACTCGGGCCCGCACCAGCGACGAATGGTTGCGTCCGAGATGAGGGCGAAGACATGTTCGTGCTGGGCGGGTGGGCGCAGGTAGCGCTGGCGGAAATAATGGTATTCCTCGAGAGAGGACAGGCTGGTTCCTTTGCCGGAGGAGACCTCGATTATGCGGCGCAATTGCTTCAGTGAGTTGGTGACCACGACCACGTTCTTGCTCAGGGTAGCGGAATAGCTCTTGACGGCGTCTGCCGGGGCGACGAGGCCGAGGTACTTGATTCCGTCGATGGTCCCCGATACGGTTTTGGCGTCCTTGTTCTTTTGGGAGGATTCGAGCCGGCGTAGGGCGAGGGCGGCAACCAGTCCCTCGGTTTGCTTGGCCTCGAAGAGCACGGTCAGCGAGGTTCCGGTGCGCAGGAAGGGATCACTTCCCGTCATCGCCACGGAGGCGATGAGCTTGGGTCCGAGGATGCGGCTCAGTTCGGTGTCGGGCAAGCAGAGCTGTTCGCGGTATTTCTCTCGCGAACGGGCGCTCTCGGCCCGGCCTTCACCGAGGCGGAGAAGAGGAGTGCCTTGGGCCGTGGCTTCGTCCATGACCTCTGTCATGGCTTGGAAGCTTGGGAAAAACAGGGCGTGCTGGTCGTGAGGGATGGCTTTGGCGAGAGGGTCGAGCTCGGGTTTGGCGTCTCCAATCAGTTCCTTCCAGGGCATTTCTTCGATGGTGATTCCTTTGACGTCGGAAAGGGCAATGGTCCGGTTTTGCTCGTCTGCGGAGAGTCGCAATTCGCGGTCGAGCTGAAGGTTCTCACTGATTGCCCTTCCGCCTGAAAAAAGATCGATGGTTCTTTCCAGCCCGACTTTGCGGGTTGGGCGGTTGAAGCGGTTTGGCCGGTTGTTTCCGTGCTGATGCTTTTCGGCGGGTTGAAGAGCTTTAAGTCTCTCGGACGCCTGGTTGGCCTGATGTCGAAACCATGCGGTTCCAGGAACCTCAAGGTTTTGAAGCCTTTGGTAATGCTTCAGCCTATTCTCCTGATAGGTGATTTCGCTTTTTTTGTCAGCGGCCATTTTCTTGGTCTTCTTCGCATTAAGGGTAAAGGGGTATTCCTGGACGCCCTTGTCTGCGTCCTTGATGAAGATCGAACCTTTTACTGCGGCCTTGGGGTTGCGCAGACAGATGCGAAGGGCGCTTGTTGGCAGACGATTCGGGGTGTTCCGTTCCCGGGCGACGTGAAGAAAGGCATCCTCGGCATCAGGTATTCGGAGGTAAGGGGCGGTCGGGCTGACCCACTTGCGCAATGAGCTTGAGTAGTAGCGACTGGCATCGAAACTATCGGGGACTCCCTTTCCCTTTTCGAAAGTCAGATCCTCCACCTGGAGAGAGAGGAATGTTTCGGCTTGAGCAAATAGAGGGAGCAAGAGGAGCGGGAAAACGGCTAGACGTATCATGGAAGGAAAAGTTTTGGTTGGTGGGACGGGGTTTACTCGATTGTGCGAGGGCCTTCATCCCGGGTCGAGTTCAATTTGTTTCGCTTGGGTTTCGAATGGAATGATCCGGGTCAGGTCTGATTCAAATTCTTCATCAGTTTTTCCATCATTTTTTTGGCCTCAGGGATAAGCTTGAGGGCAGTTGCGATCTGGTTTTTCTCCTCGAGGTTTCTCTCCTTGTCTTCGTCCAGCAGCCATGCGGAGAATTGATCCACCGTGAGGGACGAGGAGGCCGTTCCGTAGGGATATCCGCTGCGGACGTCGAGAAGAAGGGCATTCGCATGGCCCGTGGTCTCGATCTTGCGGGAGGGGATGAAGTAGCCTCCTATGATGGTCCAGTTTGCAACGGAACTGGCGAGCTTGGTGCTTTTGGTCTTGGAGAACACCTCGTAAACCAGGACGTAGTCCAGGTGCTGACGGGCGGCTCCCAGCCGGACTTTCCGGAAGATTTCGGTAGGGGCGCTGAAGTGACGTTCGCCTTTTTGGCGGGGCGGAGCCTTGTACGCCAGTTCCGCAATCATCGAGCTGACGGGGACGAACTCACCGAATTCCGTCCCCAGCTCCTCCTTGGCCTCATTCCATCCCTCGACTTCCTCGGCGGTCAGGTTGGTGATCCTGCCGTTATACAACTTGGCCAAGCCGATGCGGGCGGGAAAACGGAGGGAGGGTTCGATGTTTGCAAGGGCCCTTACCTCCTCGTCTATGCTGCCCGCTTGAGCTTTGCCGGCTTCCGGGAGACCCCGGTCGGCGTACCCGGAGAGGTAGTCCGAACCGGAGGTCGTCTGGACGGTATGGGAATTGCATCCGATGGTCGCGATGGCCAGTATGGAGATGAAAAACAGGCGGATTTTGCTTTTGTTCATTTTTGTTTTGGTTTGAAGGTTCCGTAAGCGTTGCGCCTAATCTTTTATCATTTCTCATGCCACCTTTTTGGAGCATCTCGTAAGGTGCTTGCCTGCAGGCGCATGTGGTTATTTTGGTTGTTTGCTTGCGGCTTTTTTGGCTTGAGTAATGTCAATATACGTACAATAATATTACAAAATATGTAACATGAAGAAGGGTGATTTGGAGTTTTTACTGGATGAGATTCATCAATTGGCTTTTCTCAATCCCTTTGGCAGGGAGCGCGACTTGTGCGAACAGAGAATTCTTTCACTCTTGGGGTGGAGTGATTCCAGCCGACGGAGCAACCCAATCTTCACCGATTCCTTCAACCAGGTTCTTAATTGGGTAGGGGTTGCTGAAAAGAGCCTGCTTGATGGATCTGCCGAAGGGTTCGGCACCCCGCTTGCAAGGGAGCGGATGAATTCCTTGGCATACTTCTCCCTTTTTCATGAACTGATCGACGACCTGGACCATATGATCGCGGAGGATGGCGCATCGAGTTCGGCGCCTCGGCTGCTCGGACGGATCGAAGAGGGGATTCATCGGAGGGAACGGATCGTGGGAGGAGGCAGGAGTCCCTTGTGGCGAAATCCGAGCCACCTGTTTTCCTGTTTTTATCAATTGAGGAGGGCCTTTTTGTGCCTTTTCAATGATATCGTTGGAGAGAGCGAGCCGATCCGGAACCTTCGCATGAGGGTGTGGGAGAGCGTATTTACCCAGGATATGCTCAGCTATCAGCAGTGGATGCATGAATCCGTGGGCCGATTTCCCACGCTTGTTCTTGGGCCATCCGGTTCGGGCAAGGAGATCGTGGCTCGGGCCATCGGCCTTTCCCGCTTCATCCCTTATGATTCCGTGGCGGGTACCTTCGCCTCCCGTCCGAAGGACAGCTTTCGGCCCGTCAACCTGTCGGCCTTGTCCGAGACCCTGATCGAGTCGGAGCTTTTCGGTCATCGGAAGGGTTCCTTTACCGGGGCAATCCGCGACCATGCGGGGATTTTCGAGACTGCCGGTTCTCATGGTACCGTCTTCCTCGATGAGATTGGGGAAGTGCCCGAATCGATCCAAGTCAAGCTTCTGCGTCTCTTGCAGTCGGGGGAATTTCAGGCCATAGGCGGGGACCGGCCCTCCTGCTACGAGGGAAAGATCATCGCCGCCACCCATCGTGACCTGGGAGCGGAGATGAGAGCGGGCAGAATTCGAGAGGATTTCTTCTACCGCCTATGCGGGGATCAGGTGACGACGGTGGCCCTGCGGGACATACTTGCCTCGAACTCCGGGGAAATGGAGGGCTCCGTTCATTATATCTGTCGGAAGCTCTTTGGGGATGAAGGAGCTGGGCAATTGAGCTCCAGAATCGTGGATACTCTTTGCAGTCAGGTTCCGGCAGGGTATGAGTGGCCCGGTAATTTCCGCGAACTGGAACAGGCGGTCCGCAACGTCGTGGTGAGGAACGAGTACCGACCCGTTTCAAGGCAAGGTTCCGTGGTCTCGATCGACCGTGTCTATGAGGAGTCATCCGTTAGTTTGGAGGAATGGAACCGAATGTATGCCCGCAAGGCCTTCCTGAACGAGGGAAGCTACCGGGCGGCCGCCCGCAGGTTGGGAGTGGACCAAAGAACGCTCAAGAAGTGGGCCATGGTCGCGGAGCCGGTCTCATGAGCCTGACGGAAAAGCCCGGGGCTAGTTTTTCATAATAGATTAAAGGGCTTTATCCTCTTGTTCCGAAAGCGCATAAGCCTTATGTTGTTCCACCGTGAATAAGGCCGTTTTATTGGGAACTTTCTGGGTCGCTACCTTGGGTGTCGCCTTCTATTTCGGTTTCCTTTCGCGCGACCCGATTGCCCCCGAGTACCAAGAGATGCTTTACGAGCAACTTATGGAGGAAGCGGAGGATAGAGAGAGGCTCAAGAAGGAAAGGATGGAAGAGGAGGAAGTTGCGGCTATCCACGGAATGAGCATTCCCGATTCCGCCGGTTACGGGCATTCCGGAGCGATCCAGCTGGATTTCCAGAATATCGAACTGGAGAACCAGAACAAAGAACCGCTCACGGGAGATCGGATTCGGGAGATTCTCGGCCCGGCCTTGGTAAGCAGCGACCTTGTCGGGAGGAACGCGGTCATCGCCGACATGCTTTCCCGCCTCACCCCTGAGAATGCGCTGCATGCCCTCAACGTCTTCGAGAATACCCCTTCCTCCTACCATACCGACAACAATTTTCGCCTGTTTCTTCATGCGTGGGCCAAGGTGGACGGTGCCTCGGCCCTTGCCTACATCATGGATAACCCCGATGCCCACCGCGTGGAGGGTGGTCACGTCTGGGCCATGTCGGGCTGGACTGCGTCCGATCCTCAAGCTGCTTATGAATTCGTGACTTCTCGGGAGAAAATTGATCATGGGCTTTATCATGGCTTAGTCCGAGGGTGGGGCCGGATCGATCTTGATGGAGCCCATGAGTTCGTCGCCACCATCAAGGACAAGAACTTACGAGGCCGCATGACCGACGTGATCGGCGAGTCCGTGGTGGAGAAGCGGGGGGTCCAGGGTGCCTTGGAGTGGCTCGGCCAGCTTGATAGGAAGGACGGCTTTACCCAAGCCGCCTATAATTCGGTAGTAAGGCGGGCGGTTCCGCGGAGTTCTAACTCCCTTGCCGAGTGGATCAGCCGCAACCCGAACGACAAGCACATTCAGCCTTGGATGTTCAAGGAGACTGCGAGAAAGATCGCCAGTCGGGATCCCGGGTTGGCGGCTAGCTGGCTGGAATCCCATCTTGGAAACAAGAGCGTCAACGGGGATGTGGTGGGACAAGTGGCTTCGAGCTGGGTCGAGAGCGATCCTGCCGCCGCCGCAAACTGGGTAACCAGCCTGAAGGGAACCAAGGTCTACGACAAGGAGCTGACCAAGAAACTTGGCGGAACCTGGGCCAGGAAGGATCCGGCGGCCGCACTGGAGTGGGCCCAAACACTTGACCCTAAGTTGTGGAACCCCACTTCAGCGAGTATTGTTGGAAACTTATCCAGAGAAGAGCTTGCTCGAAATGCTCAATGGATCAAGGAAAGCTCTACGGATGGGAGGCATGATGGGGTTCGCGCAGCCTACGCAATGAGGATGGCGGACGAGGACCCTTATTCCGCAATCGAACAGGCTCTACTGATGAAGGATGCCCTGGGCCGAGAGAAAATCACCGTTCACATCGCCAAGAAACTTTACAAGAGGGAACCGCAAAGGATACGCGAGTGGCTCCCTCAGAGCGGGCTAAGCCTTCCTTCGCAGCAGCGAATCATGCGCAACCAGTAGTAGCGCGCTTCAACCTTTCCCCTGCTTCTCCCGCTCGAAGAGAACCCAGAGGACGCCTTTATAGGGTGTGATCAACTTCACTTGCCACCCTTCGGCGATCTTTTCGTTGATCTTGTTTTCGGTGGTGTGCTCGTGAATGCCGTCGCTTCTGAACTTGATCACTATTTGCTCCATCTCTTCATCCAACTGACCGACGAGGGGAAAGCCAAGTACTAATTGGGGCTTGAGCCCTTGAGAATTTCGTCGAGGTAGGAAAGTCCGCCGTTTTCGTCGGCAAAAGCTCCGTCCAGTTGGGCCTCGAAGCATTCCTCGAGCAAGGGGCCGAAGCTTGGACCAGGTTCCATTCCCCGTTCCACGAGGTGTCGGCCCAGCACGATGGGCTTCGGTTCGGAATCCCTTACCTTTAGTTCCTCTGCCTTCTCCAAAAGCCAGGGTCCCTCGGGGAACTCGTCCTTGCGCGGGGGGCGCCCCGCAAGATCGGCCTCGGCAACCCGAACCAGTCTGTCGATCCGTTTTACTTGCCTGGCCAAACGCCGGATGGCTCCATCACCCGCCTTGTCTTTATGGAAAACCCGGGGCGCGAGGTGCCGACGTACGAGGGGGACTACTTGCTCAATCAAGTCCGTCTGATTTGTCAGGCGGGCGAGGAAGGCCCGGGTGGGTTCTTCCCCCTCCGGTTCGTGCTTGGGGGAGCGCAGTCGCCCGTCCTCGGCTCGGTGGGTGGTCGAGGGCTTGCCGAGATCGTGACAAAGAACCGCCAAGCCCACCACTAGATCCTCCCATTCATCGCCCGTTCTCTTTTTTGCAAAGGCATCCATGCAGTGAAGCGTATGGACCCAGACGTCTCCTTCAGGGTGCCATTCCGGGTCTTGTTCGCAGCCCACGAGGGCCTCGAGTTCGGGGAAATATTCCAGCCACTCCACGTCCTTGAGGAAGTTCAGCCCAGCGGAAGGTTTTCTGCCCTTGAGGATCAGCTTTTTCCATTCCCCGAAGAGACGCTCGGGAGGCAATCCCTCGATGGAAATGGAACGGCACAGTTCAATCGTTTCGGTCGTGGGCGCGAGCTCGAAACGGGCCACGAACTGCATGCCCCGCATGACCCGGAGTGGATCCTCCGCAAAGGCGGGTCCAACATGCCGGAGAATCCCGTTCTCAAGATCCTTCCGTCCTCCGTGAGGGTCGATCAGTTCACCGTTCATCGGATCGAGTCCTATGGCGTTGACGGTGAAGTCCCTTCGCCCGGAGGCTTCCTCGAAGGGCAGGTGGGGGTCGATCTCCACGCTGAAGCCCTTGTGTCCCTTTCCTGATTTGGTTTCCGTGCGGGGAAGGGATATTTCAATCGGTTTGCCCTTCACCTTCAGCACGCCGAAGGACTTGCCGACTTGCTCCGCCCGGAATGCGGGAGCCAGCAGGTCGGCCACTACATTGAGCTCCAGTCCGCTCACCTCGGCGTCCAGTTCCGCAGGGGGCCTCCCGAGAATAAGGTCCCTCACCGTGCCGCCGACCAGAAGAAGCCTTCCGCCGTTTGAGGAAAAGATGGAAGCCAGCTCGTAAGCGTGGGGAGCGAGCTTGTCGGGCAGTTTCTGGAGCAGGGCTCCCGGATGAGTCATGATCAGGGGAAGAGGGTGTCTTCCACGACTTGGCAAAGCGTATGGTAGACCGGGAGATGAAGCTCCTGGATGCGCGGGACCTCGGTGGCCGGAACCCGGATGGTCAGGTCGCATAGGGAACCCAGTTCACCCCCGCTCTCACCGGTCAGGCCAATGGCGGTAAGTCCAAGGGCCTTGGCTGCCTTGGCGGCATGGACTACGTTGGCGGAGTTTCCAGATGTGCTGATGGCAAGCAGGACGTCTCCGGGTTTTCCGAAGGCAACGACTTGCTGGGCAAAGGCGAATTCAGGCTGTTCGTCGTTTACGAAGGCGGTGGTGAAGCCCACCATGGAGGGCAGGGAGAGGGCGGGCAGAGCGCCGTGAAGCTGAGATGTTAGTTCCGGTCCCAGTTTCTCGGCGAGATCCGCGGGAAGTGGACGCGGACGGGAAAACCTCTTGACCAGTTCGCCGGCGATGTGCTCGCAGTCGGCGGCGCTCCCGCCGTTTCCACAGAGCAGGACTTGGTTGCCCGCTCGATAGCACGAGAGAAAAGCATCACAGGCCCGGGCGATATCCTCCTTGCAGGATGCAAGTTCGGGTCTTCTTGAAATCAAGTTTTCGAGATCTTCCACAAGTCAATTAATAGGAGCGTCTCGAAAAAGTTCCAATAATTTTCGCTCATCGCATTGAAAGTGAGCATGATCTTTACTAATCGTCCCATATCTGCGATGGTTACTCCTTACCCTCCCACAAAAGTGAAAGCCAACAACGAAGATTTGACCGTTGAGAATGCCGAACTGGAAAAGCTTTCGGCATTGGAAAGGATTGCGTGGGCTTGGGATCGTTTTGGGGAAGGGTTGATCGTCTCGACCAGCTTCGGCCTGCAGAGCGCAGTGATACTTCACCTCGTTCGACAAGTCAGTGACCGGATACCCGTTGTTTTCGTGGACACGGGCTATCTTTTCACGGAAACCTACGAGTACGCCAAGACCCTGAGTGAAAAAATCGGTTTTTCGGAGAAAACCTATTCCGCTTCCATGTCGCCCGCCTACCAGGAAGCCTTGTACGGAAAGCTTTGGGAGAAGGGCAAAGAGGGCATGCTAAAGTACAATTTCATCAACAAGAAGGAACCCATGGAGCGCGCCCTGAGCGAACTAAAAGCCACGGCCTGGCTGGCCGGGTTGCGCCGGTCCCAGTCCGAGGATAGGCAGGATCGCTCCTTCGCCGAGTGGCAGGGTGAGATCCTCAAGGTTTATCCAATCCTCGACTGGGACGACCGCAAGACCTACCAGTATATTCCCAATCTGATTTGCCCTACCATCCCCTCGAGGGCATGGGCTATGATTCGCTGGGCGATCACCACAGTACTGAGAAGGTTTCTGATTCCGGTTCCAAGGAGGATTCCAGGCACGGGGGGCATGGCCGCGAATGCGGTTTGCATGTGGAGTTGCCGGAAGGCTATTACTTCACAGTCTGATTTTTCGCCCGCATGATTCTGCCCGAGGACAAGGCGAGGCTCCAGGCCTTGATCAAAAGGACCTCGCACTTGTGGAAGTTTCTCGAGTGCGACGATAAGAAAAAGAAGATCGCCGAACTTGAAGAGGAAATGTCCGCGCCTTCATTCTGGGACGACCAGGATAAGGCCAGAAAAGTAGGATCCGAGAACAACCGCCTCAAGCAGACGGTCTCCAAGGTGGAGGATTTCCGGACTGAGGTGGGTGACCTCGAAGCCCTCTGCGAACTTTGCGAGGAGGACCAGGAGGACGAGGAAATGGCAAAAGAATTCACTACGACCCTCGAGTCGCTCTTGGCCAAGGTCGACGATCTTGAGGTGGCCAGCTTCCTAAGCGAACCCTTCGATGCCAGGCCCGCCCTGCTCAGCATCCACGCGGGGGCCGGTGGCACCGAGTCCTGTGACTGGGCTGATATGCTCATGCGCATGTACGTCCGTTGGGCGGAAAGGCGAGGGTTTGAGGTCGAGGTGCAGGACGTTCAGCCGGGAGAAGAGGCGGGCATCAGTCGCTGCTCGATCCGCATCGAGGGCCTCAACGCCTACGGCTATGCCAAGGCTGAGCGCGGGGTTCACCGCCTGGTGCGCATCAGCCCTTTCGATTCGAACAAGCGCCGCCACACCTCCTTTTGCTCTGTCGACGTGATCGCCGAGATGGAGGATGACGACGTCGATATGGAGATCCCCGACGACGACCTGCGCATCGATACCTACCGCTCGAGCGGAAAGGGTGGGCAGCACGTCAACAAAACCGACTCCGCCGTCCGCCTTACCCACCTGCCTACCAACATCGTGGTGCAATGCCAGAACGAGCGATCCCAGCTCAAGAACAAGCAGACCGCCATGCGGGTCCTCAAGTCCCGGCTTTACGAAAAGCAGCAGGACGAGAAGCGGGCCGAGATGGAGAAGTTCTACGGCGAAAAAGGTGAAATGGGGTGGGGCAACCAGATCCGCAGCTACGTCTTTCAGCCCTACCAGATGGTGAAGGACCTGCGCACGGGGGTGGAGACCTCGGCGGTTCAGGCCGTGATGGATGGCGAACTGGATTCCTTCGTCAACGGCTGGCTGCGGGCCGGCTGTCCCAGACAGCGCAACAAGGACATTCAGGTAGACGACGACTGAGGTGGTGAGCCTCTCCGCGCAAGAATGGACCGGTTTGCGGGATAATCCGCTCTTTGCAGGAAAGACCTGGAGATGGTCGCCCGAGGCTTGGTCGCTTCTCGGCGAAAATGGCCAGCTGATCGAATCCCTCGGTACGGCCGCCGTATCCTTCTACCGGGCAATCGAACGCCTCTACCTCAAGTCCAAGGCCAACCAGAGGATTCTCCGCAACGAGGAGCTCCTCGTTCCCTGGGTCTGCCACTACTACGATGCGGGCAAGCCGGACTGGCTGGTCGAGCATGCGAACGGTATGGCCGTCCGTGATCTCCTGCCTTCCGTTTTGCGGCCCGATCTTCTGCCCGGGACCACCGGCATGGCCCTTACCGAGTGGGATGCCGTCCCCGGTGGGATCGGCCTTACCGCCCAGCTCGGCTCGGCCTACCTGGGGGAAGAATCTCCCGCCATGGTTGAATCCTTCGGGGAAGCCCTGACTTGCGCCGCCGAACCCCTTGGGGGCAAAGAGGCCAACATGGTCATCGCCGTGAGCGAGGAGTCCGGGACTTACCGTCCCGAGATGGAATGGCTCGCCTCCGAACTGGGCAAGCGTGGTTTCTCCATCGGGGTGGCTGAGCCCGGGGAGCTTGAGGTTCGGGAGGATGGCGTTTACAGGGAAGGCCTCAAGGTCAGTTTGGTCTACCGCTTCTGGGAATTGTTCGATTGGGAAAACGTTCCCGTCATGAAGGACTTGGCCCGTCTTGTGGATGAGGAGAAACTGGTGGTCACCCCACCCATGAAGCACTTCCAGGAAGAGAAGCTTTCCCTCGCCCTCTTTTGGCACCACCGCCTTCAGGCCTTCTGGGAGGAAAATCTCAACCGGGACGAACTTAAATTGCTACGAAGCGTAATTCCGAAAACCTGGATTCTTGATCCTGCTCCCGTTCCTCCTGGCTCAACTGTGGACGGACCCTCCGTGCAAGATAAGCCGCTGGGTGAATGGGTCGAGTTGTGCAAAGCATCCAGGAAGGAACGGGCTCTCGTAATCAAGGCAAGCGGGTTTCACGAGACGGCTTGGGGGGCAAGGAGCGTGGTGGTTGGGGACGACGTCTCTGCCGAGGAGTGGAAGGAATCCCTGATCCGGGCCCTTGGCTCTTTTCCTCAACCGATTTCCATTGTTCAGGAATTCCGCAAGCCCGCCCGTCTCGAGCACCCCGTCTATTCCGATCACGGGGAGATTGAGGAGATGTCGGGTCGCTTGCGCCTGTCCCCCTATTTCTTCGTTTGCGGGGTCCAAGCCAATTGGTCGGGCACCCT
>DLRY01000035.1 GCA_002500665.1 Opitutia bacterium UBA7876 | reverse complement strand
AGTTCCGGTCGTGCCCCAGCCCGTTCCCGTGGCTCCGCAGCCCGTCCCCGTCGTGCCCCAGCCCATACCGGTGGCTCCCCGCCCCGTTGCTCCGGTGACTCAGCCTGTGGATCCCAATCGACCTCCGCCAGCCATCGGATCCCCCCTTAGCCCCTATGCCTTCAAGAGTTATCGCTTGGGCTACATGCAGAGCGATCGAGTCATTGCCCTTCTGAAATCCCTAGGTTATGCGACGGTCGAGTTCTCCGCAATACGTGGAGAATCCGTTAATGAGAGCATATTCACAGTGATAAAGCAGGTGGATAAGTATCCTCTCGTGGTAAAGATCATCGATGCCGCAAAAACCAGTCTGATGCAGCCTGCCATGGATGGAGGCCGGAGCGCCACGGGAACCAACTCTCTTGGTGGAACCTATCTTCACCAGCAGACCACGGGGGCTCCCGAACAAAGACTGTTACTTGTTTATCAAAGAGCGTACCCCGACCAACTGCATTCCCTCGTCGAGCTACTCCGCAACGAAATCGACGTACCGGCAAGTCAGATCGTAATTGAAGCCCTGGTGGTCGAGATAAACACGGACAAGGCGAAGGAGCTTGGGGTTCAGTTTACACAGGTCGACAAGAAGACTACAACCACCTTGAATTCGACCGGAACGCTAGGCAGTACCTTCCTTTCGAACGAGGATTCGTTGTTTCAATGGAATGGTAGCACCGTGACAGGATCCTATCTGGATTACACCGGTACGACCCAGTATACCTATCCCGGAATGGTTCGAACGGCTCCGCTAGGTCTTTCCGCGACCATCTCCGCCTACGTAAAGGACGGCCACGCGGAGGTCTTGTCGAACCCGTCCATCCTGGTATTGGACGGACGCCAAGCTAGAATCCAAGTGGGGCGACAGGTTCCCAACCAGAGCACGCTTGTACAAGGTACGCAGAGTTTTGCCAGCATTAACTATATCCCAACCGGGATCGTACTAAATATAAGGCCCAGGATCACCGAAGATGGATCGGAGGTTACCATGCAGATCGAGACCATAGTCAGTAATGCGGTTTTCTCGACCACGGATCCAAGCGCTCCTCCCCAAATTGAGAACAAGCAGGTTCAGACCTTCGTCCGTGTTGCCGACAATACCCCATTCATCGTGGGTGGATTAATCAGCAAAAACAAGGACAAGGGCTCTTCCGGTGTCCCCGTCCTTTCCGAGATTCCACTTCTGGGTAATCTTTTCAAGAAGAGGCTGGAAAGCAACGCGGACCGAGAAGTCATTATCGTGCTGACTCCCCACGTCATCGACACGAACCAGAAATCCTTCAGCTACGTCATCCCCAAGGACTCCCAGTCCTTTGACTCGTTCGACAACTTGCTGTTCCGTAATGCCTATCGTATTCGGGACGATGACCTGTTCGACCTCTCTTTCGCGACCAAAAGCGAGTTCTACCGTAATATTCTCGCACAGCTTGCGGCCTACAAGCGAGCTCATCCTGAGCTGGCCCAGGATGCCCCGGTCTTTCAATACCTCAACAAAAGGGTTCCCGGAGAAGAGGTAATCGTGAGGAGAATGATCTGGGAAATCGTTCACAAGTCGAAGTTTCATCAGTATATCGCCGATGATCACATCCTGCTTTTCGAGTCCAATGAAGCGGCCCAGTACGGCAACAAGTTCAAGACCCATCTCCTGAGTATTCTTTTGGATCAACTCAAGGACCCCAAGCGGGAGAATTCCTTCGTTTTCGATTTCGCTCAGCACAAGGCTAATTCGGCTGGTCCCTTCGAGCATCCCAGAGCCCGGATTTCAAAAGTCAACGTTACCAGTGCATCCAACTACGTCGAGCAGATGAGCCTGCTCAACGCAAATGACCCAAATCGCAACAGGATCCTTCTCTCGCCTGCAGTTTCACCTCCCGGGGTAAGGGGAGCGACGGCCATGGAGGTTCTCAAGGGAGTCTTGGTTCTGAAGAGAATCTTGTCCCTCAACAGTTCCATGCCCGTCACGATTCAGGAATTCAGGGTTGGGCGGCAAATCATTTTTCCTACCGAACAGGAACTCAGGGATAAGTACCATGTGATCGATTACGACGTCGCCAAGTTCTTTTATGAGGTAATCAATTACTACCCTGAGTTTGAAACCGCCTTCAACCGTGACTCCGCCTCGATTCTCTACCAGATCCGGGGTCTTCAGCAGAGGTAGCTTGCGTTCTTTTCCTTCCCTTGCCCATCAGAACAGCCCGATCCCCAACCGATGAAAGAACCTCTCAAGACTTTGCTTGCCCGAAGCGGGTTGGCTTTTGCATTCCTGTCGAATTTCCTATCCGGTTGCGGCGAATCGCCCCAAGTTTCCCCAATGATCGATTCGCTGACTTTGGAAAGCGACAGCTTCGAGCTCTCCTCCACTCACGAGAGCCAGATGGCCGTTTTCGAGGCTTTGTTCATCGATGAAGGGAGCTACCGAATACCCGGGGATCCCGTTCCTGCCAGATTGAGGTCCTTTTTCGAGGAGATCAGGGAAAGCTACTACCGCAAAGCGGAGGGGATCGATTATGCCATAATTGGGAAACAGTACCATACCTTTACCCATGCCATGGACGTCATGATTGTTACCCATGCTTTGCTGAGATCCGGGGGCGGAGTCTATTTTTCGGATGGTGAGGCGGCTTCACTCGTCTTAGCCGGACTTTGCCACGATGCCATGCACACCGGTGTGACCAATACCTTTCTCATCAATTCGAAGCATCCTTTTCTGGGGGAAACGGGGCCCGACAGCCTGCAGGAGAAGAGGTCGGTCAAGCATATCCTAAACCTTATGGACAAGCACGAAATCCTCGTAGTCCGCGAGGATATGACCCAGGAACTACAAGCGGAGATAATAGGGGCCCGGAATCTTATTGAGCAGTCGATCCTCTGGACCGATATTACTCGGCACAAGGATCAATTGGTTAAAATGGCCCCCGCGGTACCCGAGGCTCTTGGTGCTCTCTCAAGCGCGAGAGGTCACGGTGGCAAGGAAAAGACCATAGGGGCGGCGGAAGGAGACTTGAGCCTTCGGGAAAAGGTGTCGTCTGCCTTGGCCGACGACACTCGCGTTTTGCTTGGAGCCTTCTTCCTGCACGTCGCGGACATCAACAACCCGGGTCGGGATTGGGCAACCTGCGAAAGATGGGCAGGATTGGTTATGAACGAGTTCTTTTCCCAAGGCGACTTGGAGAAGAAACTGAAGCTTCCCGTTTCCATGCTTTGCGACCGAGACAAAGTAAAGGTTCCATTTGCCCAAATTGGGTTCGGGAAGTTCGTCATCAGGGACCTTTATGAGCTATTGAAGCAAATTTCCCCCACCGCAGGGAGCTATCTCTTGAATAACTTCGAGGAAAACCAGAAGAAGTGGCGAGCCATCGAAGAAAACGTTCTTTCCTCCGGCAAGCCCTATGAAATTAAGTTCCAGCCGCCCACCCGCGAAGGTGGTTGGGATGGGATTTCTTCCTCGGGTAATTAAAAGCCGGCTCGAGGGCCGGGGCGATCATGAGAGACCCTCGATTTCCCAGCCTTTTCTGTACTTGCGCTTGATCAGTGCCGTTGCCTCCTCGTTGCCCTCGAAAGAGAGCTTTTCTGCGTTCCATTTCAGGGCTTCATTGGGGAAACGGGTAGCTATTCCGCCCAACAAGACGGTCTCGGAAAGCGGGCCTGAGTAGGAAAAATTGGCCGAAGGAATCGGTTGAGTTCCCTTAATGGCATCAATAAAGTCATGCCAGTGGTTGGTGCCTTCGACTTTTTCGATCACGAAGTCCGCGAAGCTTTTCTTGGGGAAAAGTTCGGGCATCCCGACGTGAGGAATGAGCAAGACTCCCTTCGTTCCAATGATAACAGATCCCTGGCCTGGGAGCTTTTTGCCTTCCAACAGGGCAGTTACTTCGGGTGGAGGGCGTTGCCCCCCGTCATACCACGTGACGGGGAGGTTTTTCCCCGCCGAGTACTTGGTCTTCGGGAAAAGGTAGTGGATTCTGGCGTCGAAACCCCAGTTGTCCTTGTTGGGAGCCGGGCCTTCCGAAAGTAGAGAGACGGGGTAGGTGAGACCGAGGGCCTTGAAGGCGGGGTCGTAAATGTGACAACCCATGTCCCCGAAAGTTCCGGTTCCGAAGTCCAGTCGCTTGCGCCATTGCCCGGGATGGTAGTAGCCCTTGATATAATCGGTAAAAGGAGCCGGACCGATCCATCCGTCCCAATCAAGGCCTTCTGGGACGGGGTCCTTCCTGTCGGGCTTGGGCTTGGAGTCGCCCCAGCGTTTATTACTGAAGGAGTGGGCTTCCTTCACCTTGCCGATGACACCGTCATGCACGAGCTTGACCGCGGTACGGTATTGAGTGGAGGAATGGATCTGGATTCCCATCTGGGTCACAAGCTTGTTTTTCTTGGCGAATTCATTCAAGGCCCGGGACTCCGCGACGTCGTGCGTCAAGGGTTTCTGGCCATAGACGTGGAGGCCCATCTGCATGGCGGACATTCCCATGCATGCATGCATGTGGTCGGGCGTGGATACGTTTACGCAGTCAAGAGACTCTCCTTCTTTCTCAAGCATTTCTCGCCAGTCTGCGTACACATTGGCGTCCCGAAAGCGCTGTTGGGCCTGCCTTCGACGGTTGGGGTCGATCTCGACGACGGCCGCAACCCGGACGTTTTTATGCGAACTGATGTTACCTAGGTCGGCTCCAGCCATGCCACCGCCTCCGAAACTGGCATGCATGAGGGTCTCGTTGGGGGAGGATTCAGCCCAAGAGGTGCGGGCTACGAAGGGGAAGGCCAGGCCGCCGGCGACTTGTTTGGCAAAGAATCTTCTTGAGTAAGTGAATTTCATTTTATGATTCTCTCCCGATCTCCGAATGCAGGGCAAGAAAAGAAACCCCGAATCGACGAAGAAATCAAGCCTTGCCGGATCCCTTCGTTAGGAATGCTTATCATTGACCAATCGATTTCCGCGCAGTAGGCTCTTCTTTTCCCACACGCCAGGGTAGCTCAGCTGGTTAG
>DLRY01000068.1 GCA_002500665.1 Opitutia bacterium UBA7876 | reverse complement strand
GGGACGAGGAAAGGCAGATCATCGAGAGAACCACTTCCACCTTCGAATCCAAGCTCGAGCCCGTCATCGACGGCAAGACCATCATTCAGTGCCAGGAAACCGTCAGGCGGGTCCCGGTCCCGGAACACGTCTACGACTTTATTCTCGATCTGGTCAGGATGGCCCGGCCAAAAGAGGAATCATCCCCCAAGTGGGTTAAGGATCTTATCGACTGGGGACCCGGACCAAGAGCCTGCCAGCAGCTCGTCCTTGGCTCCAAGGTCAGGGCGTTGCTACGGGGACGCTACCACGTGACCGTGGACGACGTAGAGGCACTCGCTCATCCGGTCCTTCGACACCGCTTGGTCCCCACCTTCAACGCGGAGGCGGAGGGCATTTCGGTCGAGCACTTGATCGACCGCCTGCTTAAGGAGGCTCCCAAAAAGGAAGAGAGCGTCATGTAAGGGTCTTTCGGCCCACCCCCTCATTAAAACAGGAGCCCAGTGGCCACCGTAACCGATTTCCTAGACCCGAAGGATCTTTCCCGCCTAGCCAACCATCAGGTATTGGCCAAAAGGGTGGTGGAAGGCTTTTGCACGGGCCTGCACAGGTCTCCGCACAAGGGTTTCAGCGTCGAGTTCAAACAGCACCGCCAGTACGTCCCCGGTGACGAGATCCGGCACTTGGACTGGAAGGTATACGGCAAGAGCGACCGTTTCTACATCCGCGAATACGAGGAGGAAACCAACCTCAGGTGCAACGTGCTTCTGGATGCCAGCGGTTCTATGGCGTACGAGGGCACCCGTACCGAGGGTCGGTCCAAGCTCCATTATGCCTCGCGCCTGGCCGCTTGCATTTCCTACATGATGCTCAAGCAAACCGACAGCGTCGGTCTCATCACCTTCGACACGAAGGCCCGAAAGGTTCTTCCCCCTCGCGGTCAGGCGGCGCACGTCAGAAACATCATAGACGTGCTCGAGGAAACCGGCCCCGGAGGCGAAACCGATCTCGGCGCCGTGTTTCACGAACTGGTTCCCAAGCTCAAGAGACGAGGGCTGGTTATCCTCATTTCAGACTGCTTCGGCGACCTGAACTCCGTGATGAACGGACTCGCCCATTTCCGTCACGCCAAGCACGACGTTCTGATCTTCCAGATCTGGGACCCCGACGAACTCGACTTTCCCTTCAAGCAGTGGACGCGCTTTGACTGCCTTGAGGTTGCCGACAAAAAACACACCGTCGACCCCACCCACCTCAGGCAGGCCTATCTGGAAAACCTGAGGGAATACCGGGAAGGCTTCACCAAGGGCTGCCACCGCAATCGCATCGACCTGGTGCCCATGAGAACGGATCAGCCCTACGCGGACGCCCTCTCCTACTACCTGGCCTTGCGTAAAAGAGGAAAAGGAGCTGCAATCAAATGACCTTTCTCAACGTCAGCCTGGCCCTAGGGGTGGCGGCTCTGGCCGTTCCGCTGATCATTCACATCTTCAACCGCAGCCGGTTCAAGATCGTCAACTGGGGGGCCATGCACCTGCTCGAGTCGGTCATCCGCGTCAACCGCAAGCAGGTCCAGCTCGAGCAACTGATTCTCCTGATCATTCGTTGCGCCATTCCGATTCTCCTGGCTCTTTGCCTCGCCCGCATGGTGGTGACGGATTGGGGGCCCTTCCTGCACCGCATCGTCCTACCCCTAACCGCCCTCGCCTGCCTCATCCTTTTCGCGCTCATACCTAGGCTAAAGGGGTTGTTCGGCCTGATTGGCACCCTCTGCCTGCTCTACCTTCTGGCGGCGGAAACCGGCATCATTCCATCGGGTTACGCCGACAAGCAGGTTACCTCCAAGTCCATGGATATTCCCAGTTCTACCGTTATTCTCATGGACGACAGCTTTTCCATGAATGCGGATGCCGGCTTTGAAACCGCCGGGAACTTCGCCGAGGGGTTTCTCAAGGAACTCAAAAAGGGATCCGAGGCCACCGTCGTTCGAATGGGTGGCGTCGCCTCCCCCATCTTCGAGAAACCGACTTCCGAGACCGAAGTGCTCGGACAGAGGTCGGGTGAACTCCGGGCCGCTTCGGACAGGGTGGATCTTCCCGGATCCCTTGACGCCGGCATCAAGGCCGCCCATGAGGGCCGCAATGCGAAACGCGAGATCATCCTCATCTCCGATTTCCGCAAATCAGACTGGAACAACGTTGGCGGCACTCTCTCCGGCTTAAGGAAACGACTGGAAAACGAAACCCTCCGACCAAGCCTAACCTTCATCGACGTAGGAGGCAGTTCCCTGGAAAACGTTTCCGTCGAAAGCATCGAGCTTTCCGCTTCGTCCGTGGGGGTCGGCCAGAAAGTGCTGATCAGGGCCGAACTTCGCAACCACGGAAGCGCTTCCAACTATGAGGGAGACCTTCAAGTGCGCCTCCTGGTCAACGATGAAGTCGAGCCCGCAGACGAGACGGTGGTCTCCCTGAAACCCGGCGAAACCGGACAGGTGCTTTTTCCCCATCAATTTTCCGAACCCGGATCGGCAACCGTAACCATCGAGATCGGGGCCCGCGATGCCTTGGACTCCGACAACCGGCGCTCGGCATCCGTTTCGGTGCTGGACCGAATTGGCATCCTCCTGGTGGACGGGTCCCCCTCGGACGACTGGCTCAAGGGAGAGACGGATTTCCTGAAGATAGCCCTCACGCCCTTCGAGGAAGCCCAAGCCAAGAAAACGGTGGAGGCCAAGGACCTTATGGAGGCAACCGTAGTCCCCTTGGAGGCCTTCAAGCCCTCCAGCGTGAGGGACGGCAACATGAGCGTAATCGTTCTTGCCAACGTCCCCAGCCTCAGCGTGGAGCAGGTAGAGGCCGTGTCGGCCTTCGTTCGAAACGGGGGAGGCCTCTGGCTTTGCCTTGGGGACAAGGTCGAGACCGGTTGGTACAACAAGGTACTTGGCTCGGACGTGAACGGTTTGCTCCCAATGAACCTCTTCAGTCTGGGCGGAAGCCTGACCGATGACTCA
>DLRY01000059.1 GCA_002500665.1 Opitutia bacterium UBA7876 | reverse complement strand
TCTGAATGATGCAACGAAGGGAATGAGCTTGATCAGCAGATACACGAGTGCGAATGTTGCAAATGCAAAGACTAGGGGTACGAAACGATCATCACTCAAAACCCACATGGAGATAAAGTAGGACCCTGCAGAAGATACTGCTGGTAAAGCAAGTGCAAGGTTCCGCTTCGGTCGCATTAGACCAGCAAATCTGGGTGAATTGTCAAGACTGCTGTTTGCTTGTTAGAAAAGAAACGAATTGGAACAACTTGTGTGCGATCCGCTCGTCAAATGCCGTTTTGGATACTGGTTTGATTTGGTATGTGTCTGAACTATAATTTTTCATACTCATTTAACGGGCGGCATCATTTCTCGGATCAAAAAATTTGGAATTAGCCTTATTAAACGGTCGGTAATCATATGAACCCATAAGTGATCCAAGATATGATTTCGCTCGTTAAGGCTTTGTTAGGCGTATTGAAGTACAAGGGTTAGGGCACCGCGAAAGCGGTGCCCTTTTTTTTAACGGATCAACTCTGCCTCCGCCAAGAGCTTGTACTCCAAATTATTGACCTATTTGGAATTCGTCGCTTGGATCGGTCGGATGAAACCCCAGATGCTCCTTGCTTTGCTGACCCTGCTTTCGGTGGGTTGCCAGGTCGTCAAACTCGGTCAAGTCGACCTGCACGATCCGAAAGCCCGAGACGAAATCATCTCCGTCGCGATTGAGGAGGGAAAGCTTCAGAAGCGTGGCAAGAAGGGGGAGGAGCTGTACTATGCCCCCGATCATGACGCTCCCTACACGGGTTGGGCCAAGGTTGTCTACGAAAACGGGCAGGTCGAGTTTCTCAACCAATACCGCAACGGCGCGCTTGACGGACCATTTACGATGTGGCGGGAGAACGGGCGCATGGAATCGCTTGAGACTTACCGGGAAGGAGTCCTGCACGGAATATACGAGGACTGGTATCCAAGTGGAAACAGGGAGTCCCGGGAAAACTACGAGAACGGCAAGAGGGATGGACCGCGCCTCACCTGGTATGAGGATGGACGCAAGCAATCGGAGGACAACTACCGAGCGGGAAAACTTCATGGAGCATCAGTCGAATGGTACCCCAACGGAAGCATGGAGGAGAAATTGAACTACCTGGACGGCAAGCCCGACGGGACCTGGATCTATTTCAACCCGGACGGTTCCGAGCGCCACCGGGAGAGCTACCGGGATGGCGAGATCGTCAATGATTAATTGAGGTCCGCTTGGTATGGGCGGGAGTGGAACGAGACCGCAAGCTCTCCGTCGGACCTCCTCAAGACCTGAATCACTCCGATGGGAATCGTTTGCTTCGGATGAATTGCAGCTCCTTGGCGCTGATCCTCGAGTTGTCCCCAATGTTTAGAACGACGTAGATGAACCCGAAAAAGAAGTTCAGTACAAGCTTACAGATCAGGTAGGAAATAGGCACGGCAGCCAAAAATACGAAAATCAGGAGGCCTTGTACGCCACCTCCACCTCTAGTGGCCAACATTCCCAAGACGGGAAGAAAGGTTCCTACTATGAGCAGAAGCATATGAACGATGCGTATTAAACCCTTGTAGTTGGCTGCGATGTCATCGGGATTGATGGAGAAGTATTTTGTTTTGGAGATCATATTGAAGTATCCTGTTCGGAGTTAATGATTATTGAGGCGTTTGGGGAGAGGATTGGTTCGAATGGATTGTCGATTTGACGACTCAATCAGTTCCAGACTCGCTCAGTCAAGGGGAAGCATTCGGGTCCGCGGATCATTGACGAATCCCAGTCTCGACGTTTGGGTAGGGAAATGAAGACAATCCTCCTTTCATTAGCCGTCTTTTCGTTGGCCGGATGCGTAGTGAAATACCCGCCCCGAGTGGAGACTGAAATCACCTGGAGCAAGGAGGGGTTCAGCCAGCAGGATTACTACAACGATTTACTCGAGGCAGAAAAACACGGGGCCGAGGTTGCGGGCGAACTGGTCTATCCGCCCCGTCCCATACTCCCGGAATACGTAGCCCCAACGATAGTCATCAACAACAACCCTTCCGGTAAGAGCGGGGAGAAGAGTGAGGCCGAGAAGGAACGGGAATCCCGCGAACTTTTCGAGAGATCGAGGATAAGCAGGGAACGGGATCAACTGGCGGAGGACTACAACAGGCAGGTAGCCCTCGCCAGACAGGCAGTTGAAGACCGTAGAACCGGCGCCATCGAGTCCTTCCTCATGTCCCGGGGATGGACCAAGACGACCAAGACCCTTGAGGTAACCTACTATGCAAACGGGCAGAGGGAATCCGTCAAGAGGTTCAAGAACGGCAAGCTCATTTCCGCCTTGTCCTGGAAACCGGACGGAGTGAAGTGCCCCGTCACGAAAGTGGAAGAGGGGAATGGGATTGTGGTCGTTTACGCAAAGGAAGGAACGGAAAGGGAACGACGCTCCTTCAAGGATGGCGTCGAAGTCTTCGACTGAAGGCCCTCGGACCCGAAGCCTTTGACGCATCCCTCGAGAAAGGCTCGGGGCCGAAAATCGTTTCTGCTTGGTGGGCCTCGGATCGACCCTTTAGAATAAGCCCATGAACGAATCGCATGCCGGAAAGGAGCCGGGCCGACCCGGCAGGCCGGGCAAGGCATGGCTGGTCGTGGGCGCCGCCCTCCTGCTCCTAGCCGCCCTTGCCTTCCTGCCCCGCGAGAAGAAGGCCGGAAAAACCAAGCGGCCCGTTGTCGTCGAGAAGGATCCCTCCTACGCGATCCCTTCCCAGCGCCGTTCCTATTTCAAGCTCGAGAGCAACGGTTCCCTTGAGTTGCGCGACGGGTTGCCGTTTCGTGGCGAAGGTCTGTATGACTTGGAGAGAGCGATCGTTCCACGGCGCACCGCGGTGATCGTCATGGATCCTTGGGTCGATACGCCTTCCGGAGAGTTGAATGCCGAGCACGGGAGAATCGCGGATCACCGGCTTTTGCCCCTCGTTCGGCAGGCTCTTTCGCTGGAACATCCCGTCCTCGTGTTGACGAACCGTCCCTCACCCGACAAAAGCCACCCCAGCGTGCACCCCGGGCTTGCGGAACTGGCCGAGGAGGGAGCCCTGCGCATCCTTTACCACGATGACTTCGACGACGATGCCTTTGCCGTTCTTCTGCGGGGAGAGCGTATCGACACCTTGATCTACACCGGGTTTGCCTCGAACATGTGCGTGATCGGGCGCCGGACGGGCATGATCCCGATGATCCATCACGGGTTTCGGATGTTCTTCGTGCCCGAGGCTTCCGCGGCCATCGAGTGGGAGGAGAATGGGGATGATAATGCGACCCACGAGGCGACCACCAGGATCATATCGCAATGGATTGCGGAAATCCTCCGATTCGAAGACTTCATGAAGATCCGCTTGTCCGATGAATGAGGACGTTCGAGCCCTTGACCGTCACTGCCCGATTCGCTTGGATCGGGTTAATGAAAGCTATTCTTTCGGCACTTTTGACTACTGTTTTCATGGCTGGATGCGCGGAACCTCCACCCACTTCCGAGCCCGTTGAATCTCCACGAGGAATCGACTTGGACGATAATGAAACCTTGAGGGGGATTCTTGCTGATTCGGTCGAACTCGATGATCTTAGGAGATTTTCCCTAGAGGGAGGGTACTCCTATTATTTGCCCAACGAGAAAAAACCCACCACGGGAATGCTCTACACGGGATGGGCCAAGGAATTATTCCACAATGGCAAGGTAAGCCGTTTGGAGCAATTTATCGATGGCAAGGCAAACGGGCTTTTCGCGGAGTGGCGCTACAACGGAAGGAAGGAGGAAGAAGGCCATATGTTGGCTGGCAGGAAGCATGGGCTTCACCTGACCTGGTACGAAACTGGCCGGATAAGATCACAAACGAATTACCGGGCTGGTAAGAAGGACGGGCTTTCGACTGACTGGTACGAGAACGGACGCAAGAGGTCGGAAGAGAACTTCAGGAAAGGCAAGCTCAGATCGGCGGTTGTTTGGAAACCAAATGGCGAGAAGTGTCCGGTGACCAATCTGGAAAACGGTAGCGGGGTCAAGGTTGATGATTACTACGAGGACGGAAAGGAAGTAATTCGCTCTACCTACAAGGATGGCGAACGTGTCTACGAGTAAGGTTCCGACAAGCCCCAATCCTTGACTAATACCTGTGTGGTTGGTTTGGTGGGGCATGAAGTCACTCCTGCTTTTTCTGCTTTGCCTGCTCCCCGTTCAACTCTTTGCGGAATCGGATGCAAAGAGTTCCGAGCTCCGGGTCCTGAGCTACAACGTCTGGTATGGATTCACCAAACAGCCGGAGCGCAAAAAGAAATTGCTCGAATACGTAAGGTCACTCAAGCCCGACGTCGTTTCCCTTCAGGAGCTCAATTCCTACACGGAAGAGAAACTTGCCCAAGATGCCCGGGCCTGGGGGCATCCCCACAGCGCCTTGCTCAAGACCGGAGGCTTCCCGACGGGTATCACCTCCCGGTTCCCCATCGAGGAGGTTTCCCGCACGCTCGAGGGCTATCATCATGGCCTGCTTTCATGCAAAACGGGGGGGCTTCGGGTATACGCCGTCCACCTCCATCCCGGGCATTGGCAAATCAGGCACAGGGAAGTGGATTTGCTTACTCGCGAATTGGCCAAGAGAAACCCTGCCGAGAAAATCCTCCTGGCCGGCGACTTCAACACCTTTTCCCCGAGGGACCGTGAGCAATACGAAAAGACCCCGGACATAGTTCCCTTTTTCCGTCGGCTCGACCAGCGCTGGAAGAGCAACCGTAACCTGCGGGAAGACAAATTGGACTACACCCACCTCGAGAAAATCGAAAAGGCCGGATTCATTGATTTGGTCGCAGTCAAGAGAAGCCGGTTCTTGGGAACTTTCCCCACCAAGAACCGCCCGGGTGAGGATAACGGACCTTCCCGCAGGCTCGATTATTTCTACGCCAACCGGTCCCTGGCTTCCTCCTGCAAGTCGGCCGTCTGCCTGGTGAACGGTGACACCTCCTATCTTTCGGATCATTATCCCGTTTTGGCCGTCTTCTCGCTCGGGTCTTCCAACAATACTTCCGAGAGCAAATAAGCCTGAAGTCCGAGGAGGAACCACACCCGTACCCCCCCTCACCCTTGACCCTTGGGCAAGGAGGTGCTTGGATCGGAGGATGAAGAGAAACCTGATCAGGTCGGTTGCCGTCCTCGTCGCTCTGCTCGCCCCGGCGCTTTTCGCCGAGCAGCAGGATGACAACGCAACCGTGCCCGCCGGGCATTCCGCTCACGGGGAAGCTTTCGACGAGGGACCGCGCCAAAGGGCCTACCTCATGAAAGGCATGCCCAAGGTGAACTTTCCCGTGACCACCAAGAAGCCCAAGTGCCAAGCTTTCTTCAACCAAGGGTTGGGCCAGCTTCACGGATTCTGGAA
>DLRY01000031.1:11347-12181 GCA_002500665.1 Opitutia bacterium UBA7876 | reverse complement strand
CCTGTTTTGTCAATAATCCGAGTTCTAAATGGAGAAGTCCTCCGGATCTTCCTCCGCCGTCGCCGGATTGGAAACCGGGAGAAGGACGTGAAAGGTCGTACCCTCTCCCTCGACCGTGTCGAAGAAGATTTTTCCCCGGTGCCGCTCGACTACGAGGTTATAGGAAATGGCCAAGCCCTGTCCGGTTCCCACGCCCATTTCCTTGGTCGTGAAAAAGGGCTCGAATACCCTCTCGGCTGCATCTTCGGGAATGCCTCCGCCATCGTCGGCCACCGAAACCCTTACCTGCTCTTCATCTTCCATCGTGGTGCTCACCCTGATTTTCCCGATCTCGTTCTTCTTGAAACCGGAAATGGCATGGGATGCATTCAAGATCAAATTGAGGACGACCTGACTTATTTCGCTCACGCGGCAGGGAACGAGAGGCAAGCCATCGTCCAGTTCAGTTTCCATGGCGGCAGACTTCTTCCACTCGTTTCGGCTGATGGAAATGCAGTCCTTAATGATCAAGTTAAGCTCCGTTGGCGTGAGCGAGGACCGCATGTCCTTGTAGGAGAAGCGCTTCATTGCGGAAATGATCTCCGTAATCTGATCGAGTCCCTTCTGGATGCTGTTTAAGGCTGTGGGAACGTTCTTTTCCATGAAGGAAGCATCCTGGAACTCGATCTTGGAAAAAACCTCTTTCTCAAAAGATTCCTCGACGAAGCTCTTTAGGAAACTCAGGTGATCGCCCGCAAACTGGGCCGGGGTGCGGATTTCGTGTGCAATGCCGGATGCCATCTGGCCCACCGCTTCCATTTTTTGGGCATGCTGCAGGTCGGCTTCCAGTTTTCT
>DLRY01000031.1:0-10946 GCA_002500665.1 Opitutia bacterium UBA7876 | reverse complement strand
TCCTCCAGCTTGTGCACGAGTTGCCAAAGCCTCGAGGACAAGGTCTCGATTTCCTTGGGACCGGTCTCCTTTCGGAAAAGGCTCTTCACCCGGGAACGTCGCGAAGAGCCCGCAGGCACCTCCTTGAAGGAGCTTTCGGTGAAGGATTTCCTTTCACTCAATGCCTCATCCGCCGCCTTGGCCATCCTGCTCACGGGGATGAGAAAGCTCTTGTGAATGAGGTAGCCAAGGGCAAGCATGACCAGCAAATACGCGACGGAGGCAATCCCGATGAGGGAAAAGGAGTCCTTGCGGGTTTCGACGATTCGTGCCTTCGCCGCCTCCATCTTTTCCTTTTCCTCAATAATGAATTGCTCGACCCAACTATCGAGTTTTTCCACTGCCTGGACGAAACTGGCCGAGGAACGACCGATATCGGGCTGGGGGAACAGTTCGCTGTTCTCGGCAACCGCAAGGGAGCCCAATTTGACCGAGGTCCGATTGAAATCCTCGAAGGCCTTCTCAACCTCACGGACGATCTCATCGGGTGCACTCTCGGTTTTACGGAGGAGCTTGATGCTGTTGCCGAGCTCCTGCAGCATATTTTCGACGAATTGAAAGAGGACGGACTGCTCGTCGGCAAAGAAATCCATGGCCATGACGACGTCCCTGCTTTCCCGGGATACCTTCATAGCCTGCCTCCATAGGGGGGACGCCTTGCCGCTCGACTCGACCAGGACGCTGAAGTCTTCGTCCGCGAGACTTGCCTTTCTCATTTGCCTCCAGGAAACGTACAGCAACGCAAATGCACCAAGCAACGACACCAGCGTCATGAAAAGCAGGTAATGCTTGATCTTCATCGCGACCGAGGCTTAGGGCGGTCTATCCGCGAATGAACATGGCTGCGATCGGCTATTTTTTCTTCTTCCTGACCAGGACTTGAACGGCTTGCGGGAAAGGATTGTCCTCGTAGGTCGCATAATAATTGTGAAGAATGCGAAGAAAATGCTCCTCCACTATGGTGCCCTTGGGGGCGATCAAGGTCTCGTCTGGCAAGCGCAGGTCCTGGTTGATCTCCATACCTTTGGTTAACTGCTTCGGGTCTACCATGTCGATGAAATCGTCTTCGACCGAGATGTTGTAGGACTTAGTGAAGGCGGAAATGATTCCGGGCAGATACTTTTCCTCCTCAGAGGCCAGAAGCTCCCGGATCTTCGCATTGGACCTTCCTTCGGATGCATAATGGTCGTAATCCCTGGCAAATCTGAGGATTGAGGCCAGTTTGCGAATGCCCGTCTTGTCGATGACGAGCGGGTTGTAGTCAGAGTCGATCGATTTTATGATCTCCGGGATGTCGGCCAACCGTGGGATTCCGCCCAGGATTCCACTGATGAAGGACGGGAAGCCATCCATGATTTCCCTTACCTCGCCGGGAAGGGCATTTTGCTTGTAGACGTCCTCCTGGATATTGTCGGGCAACCCGACGTGACCGAGGTATGAGAAAGTAGCGGCCAACTCGAGCCTCCAGGGATCGTCCACGTCGAGCAATTCGGCCAAATTGAAGGCAACCTCCTTGACCCTCTGAGCTCGGCCGAAGAAAAGCGGCTTCGACGCTGCCAGGATCGAGGTCATAGCCCGGACGGCCCCGTTGAGGGTTTGCTCAAGCATATCCTTTTCGGCCCGGATCAACTCGTATTGACGAAGAGCCGCATTGATGTGCTCCTTCATACTGTCCGGCTGACAAGGCTTGCCCAGCAAACGGAATATTTGACCATGGTGGACGGTCTCGGATACGTTCTCGAAGTTCGCCGCGCCCGTCAGCAGCATGGTGACCACTTCCTTGTCCTGCTCACGGATTTTTTGCAGAAATTCCGCCCCCGTCATGACGGGCATCTGAAAGTCGGAAACAACCACTGCAAAGGGTCCTTGGTCCTTGAATATATCGAGGGCCTCGGTTACGGAAGCGGATACGGTAACTTCGAAACTCCGTCCCAAGGTAAGCTCAAAACCGCTCAAGATAGTGTCTTCATCGTCAACGAAGAGTATCTTCTTGGAAAAGCTCATGGTTATGCGGGTAGGGGGATTTTGGGAGAGAGGGCTGGATGATTTAATCCTTAAAACCAAGAATCCGTCAACTACTATAATCCTGATTGCAGATGGGCTTAAAACCAGAGAACGACCAAGGATGCGCCGTTGGTTCGGATGCCAAGCTCATCCACTCCAGCCCCAAGAAAACTCAGGCGGGTGGAGCCACCTTGACCAGCTCCATCAGATCCGAAATTCTAATCCGCCTGCGCTTGCTGTCTGGCAAAGTGTAGGTGGGCAGAATTTTCGAGTGAATCATCTTTGCAACGGGACGGTTCGTCTTGTACCCGAGAAAGCGGGCCGCCTCCGAGACGGAAACAAGCCTTCCATGAGGAATATCCGTATTCATGGTGATGTCGCGTAAAGAGGGTTACTCGTACTTGCGCGGTCTTCCACGGCCCCGACTCACAACGGTTCCGCACAGCCTCATGTTTTCCGCCTTCTCCTTAAGGGCGAAAACTTCGCTCAACAAGACCCTGCGCCGGATCACGTGAGGCAACCGGTAGCCAGTTAGGGCTCCGCGCTCGATCATCTGGTTTACCGACCGGTAATGGGCAAAACCCAGAATCTCGGCCGCCTCGGTGATCTTGATGAATCTATCCAAGTTTTGTTCTTCCATAGTTATTTTATCCGTTTTGGCTTGCGGAGCTTTTGTGGATCAGCGCCATGACGTCGCTCTTTCGCACCCTCAGGCGATCGGTATCCGGCAACTCGAAGGCCGCGAGCGTTCCCGCCTTAACCATTTTGCTTACCCTCGAGTAGCTCCTGATGCCGAGTATTTCGGAAGCCTCACTAAAGGTAATGAAACGCTCGCTGCGGTAATCGTCCATCAACCCCATCCTGTAGCTCATTGCCCTCTTTGAAATTCGTTTAGCCCTGTGTTCCAATTCCTTGGCTTAGGACTGAGTGGATGACTCCGGTACGGCAACCTTCATGACTTCATGCAGGTAGAGTCTTCTTCTTTTCGTGTTGGGGATTACGTATTCCCTCAAATGACCTTCCTTGATCAACCTGAGAACCGAACGGTAGTTCTTATAGCCAAGAATATAAGCCGCCTGGGTAAAGGTAATGAGCCTGTTTTCAATTTCGTCCATGTTTTTAGCTATTGATTGACAAAAAACATACCCATAATTGCATATTCGGGTCATTGCAATTACAAATTTCAAAAAAATGCAAATCCGATCCTTTCAGTGATCTCCTCTTGTGACGGAAGCGGATGAAGATTTCTTCATGCTTAGGATAAGGGCCATGAGTATCAGGCTCGAGCCTACACCCAGTCTTACGAGACTTTCCTTGGAGATATCGTCGATTTCGCCGAATACGAAGAGGGAGAAGGCCATGGCAAGGGGAACCGCCGCGTTGTTGAAGGCGGCCAGAGTTCCAGGACTGGTCCTTGCGGCCCCCTTGTTCCACAAAAAGAAACCAAAACCGGAGGCGACTACCCCCAAGTAGAGGATGGCTCCCCATTGCACTTCATTTGCCGGGAGCTCGCCCCATTCGGTGAAGTATAGGCTGAACTGGAGGGCAGTCAGGGCGCCTCCAGCGGCAAGCAGGGAGAAAACCTCCTGGTCCGCTACGCCCGGGTTTTTCCGTTTCCAGTCACGATAAGCCACCTGACCATAGGCGAAGGACAGCCCGGCCACCTGCATGAGGCCAAACCCGATCCAGAAATCGCCGGCAGGAACTTCCTTTGCCTTGATGGCCACCGCGCCCGCCACGGACAGGCAGGCCGTCAAAAGCCAACGGGGGGTGAATTGACGCCGGCGCAGGTCGTGAATGAGGACGACGTACAAAGGCGTGAGGATGGAGAAGAGGGCGACAAGGTGGGAGGGGAGGTACTGAAAGGCATGCATGTAGCAGGAATACATGAGCCCAAACTGGATGGCCCCGTAGGTCATGAGCTTCCCGCAGTCCTTCCTGCGGATTTTCCTCGAGCGCAGATAGGGAAGAAAGAGAAGGGTGGCGCAAAGGAGACGCAGAGTCGCTACGAAGAAGGAATCCACATCCGCCAAGGCGCTGCCGATCAAGCCGAAGGAAAAAGCCCACAACACGGAGACGACGGCGAGGTAGACCATGCTCCCGAGCTACGGAGGGGGGCCTTACCAGCGGTAGGTCGCCCCCAGAGAGAATTGATCCCCCCGGCCCGGCGTGCCCGGGACGTCCTGGAAGTCTTCGTCCCATGGCTTGTCGTAGGCGACGAAGAGCTCCAGGTCGTCCATTTTGACAGGGTAGTAACTGGCGGCCAAGTGGCTGTAGGCGGACCGGTCGGGGCCTTTGCGCAGGGAGCTGGCCCGCTGCTCTCTCCATTCGTTATCGACCCGGAGCTGGAAAAGCTCGCTCGGCTCAAAGACGAAGCCAAGCGTGACCCGGTGCTTGGGAAAATTGAGGGCATAGAAACTGCCGTCGACCGCGGCATTGTCGTAGTCCTCGTCCTTATGCAGGTACGAGTAGCTCGCTATGGCTTCGAAGTTCGCCCATTGACGGGTAGCGATGACTTCAAGCCCATAGGTTTCAACGTCTACGTTCTGGGCGGAACGGGCCCCGGCTCCGCTATAGGTCCAGTCGACCAGGTCGTCGTCCCGCCGGTGAAAGACCGCTCCGGCCAAGCTCCACAGGGGGCGCTCGAGGGCGTGGCCCAGCTCAAGGCTACGCGTTTTTTCGCGCAGGAGGTCGTGGTTGCTGCGGAAAAGGCCACTCGTCTCGCTTCCTCCGATGGCTCCGTAGCCGACCGCCTGGGTGGTCTCGGCAAAGGAGAGATAGGTGCGCTCGGAGTTACCCTCTCCATCATCGGTCAGCCAAGTGACGTCGGCAAGGGGAGAAAACCTCGAGTCGTTTCTGTTTGTGTCGTTAAAGGAGGCTCCGGCCCGCAAGAACATGGTTCTGCCCTCATCCAGTTCGCGGCGAAACTCGGGAAGGATGCTAAGCTTGTAGTAGGTGCGGCTGGTAAACTTGCCTTGATCGAGGGCACTGGACTCGATTTCGTCGCCCGTAGCCTGAAACCCGAAATGAACGGCAAAACCATCCTCGACATCATGGCGACCGGACAGGGCGAAGGCGGCAACGTCCGTTTCATGGACGAAGCTGTTGTTGGGGGAGAAACGGTTGAACTGATAGTGGTCGTTGTTCCTGCGGTAGTAGGCGGTCGCCTCCCAGGTGCTGCCTTCTCCATAGGACTGCCGATGATTGACCAGCAAGAGGCGGGTTCTTACGTTCTCCGTCTCATACGGGTTGAAGGCGGTATAGAGGTCGCCCGTGTACATGCCGTAGAGACCGAAGAACTTTGACTGGTAGCCGGCGAAGAAATCGGTTTGCGAATCCGGCCCGACGAGCTGGAACCGGCCCGTAAGGCGCGAGAAGTCGTGGTCGCCGTAGGGAACTGCGCCTTCGCCCTCGGAACGGGAAGTCTCGATCTCACTACCCCAGGTCCAGCCTTCGGAGGCCCCATAGGGTCCGGTCCATGCTTGGTGCAAGCGCTGAAAATTGAGGTCGTGATCCCCTGCGCCAAAGGTCGCGCTGCCCCCTTGCGTCATCCGGCTCCAACTGTAACCAACCGTTGCCACGCTGCTATTGAACCCACGCAAGGCATTATCCGTTCCCGTAAATACCCCGGGCTCGCCCAGCATCTCCGGAGCAATGGGAAGTTCCGTGGAATAGTGGCCCGTCTGTGGGTCGAGCAGGGTAGCGGCTCCCACCTGGATTCCCGTATTCTCGAAAATTCCCCCACGGATGCTTAGGTCTCCCTGGGCTTCCGCCATGTTGCGTGACTGCATGTCGACACGGGGATCGAAGTCCAGGTTGGAGATGGGCGACTCGTAGGTCGAAACGGGGCGTGCGTTTGCGGTCTTGCGGTCCTTTACCGTCATTACGGGCAGAGCATCAACGGAAGGATTCACCGCCTTTGCGGTCTCAGCCTGGCCGAAGCCCAGGCCGGGTATCGTGAGGGTGAGAAAGGCGATGCAGGAGGATGTTCTTGCGGTCATCCGATGACATAAAACACGCCCGGCAAACTCTTTCAATCGTTAATTACAACAACCATAAAAATTAACAATTCTTACTTCTGACACGACGTACATATAAGGCTTGAGAAGCCATCGTCGGACCGTAAAAATTCCCAGCATGTCCGCCATTACCCGCAAATGACCGGCAAAACCGAAGAGCTCTTTCTTGCGGGCGGTTGCCTCTGGGGCGTCCAGGAGTTCGTCCGCCACCTGCCGGGCGTGGTTTCAACGGAGGCGGGACGGGCCAACGGCTCCAGCAAGGATACGTCCGGTGACTACGACGGCTATGCCGAGTGCGTGCGCACCGCCTTCGACCCAAGGCAAACGTCAGTCGGACGATTGATGGACCACTTGTTCGAGATCATCGATCCCTACAGCTTGAACAAGCAGGGCCCGGACGAAGGGGAAAAATACCGCACGGGCTTGTACAGCAGGGATGCGGTTCACCTCGAAGCGGCCCGCAAGCACATAGAGGCCAGGGAAGACGCCCATAGGATCGCCCTGGAGGTGTTGCCCCTGACCAACTACGTCAAAAGCGACGAGGAGCACCAGGACCGGCTAACCCTCCATCCCGACGACAAGTGCCACATCCCCCGCGAACTCCTTCTCAAGTACCGCATAAATTAAATACAGTTGGGAGGCATCACAGGACCCATTAACCGAAGAGAAGCTAAAGAGGACGCGCTATCCGTTTCGGCCCTTTCAGTGATTCCTTTTATCGGATGTGCAAAATCATCTGAATCATTTTCAGTGTCAAAAAGAATGAAGGCAGATGGTGGTTGGTAGACCCACAGAGCGAATTATTCTGGTTGATTGGCGTAAATTACGTTGATCCTGCCGAACTTCAATATCCTGATTCGGAGGGTATATGGGACAGTAAATTTGCTAACAGCATGCAAAAGTGGCTCCCGGAAGTACTGAAGGATTTGCTCGAATGGGGTTTTAATACGATGGGCTGAAATCGAACGCATAGGTGCTGGAACTTCAACAAACGAGCGAGTGTCTGCACATTGGCTCCGGACCCTTCTAGATCACTTGCAGGTCTGTCCGCTTAGGTATGAGTCCAACCGACATGGAGAAGTGGCTGACCTCGACGGTAAGCCACCTTCGTTAAAATCAATCAAGTTTGCCTTAACTCCAATGGATTACTTGGCTGTGTACTTGCTTTTGCACTTGGAGCAGCAAAAAGCAACGGTAACAGCCTTCTTGCTGCCTTTGCCGCTGATCGGGCATTTCGTGTTTACTGGCTCGGAGTCACCGCCGCCTTTGTTGTCGGAGGTCAACTTGCCAAGGGTACCCTTTACGTTCTTGGAAACCTTCTTTGCGCAATTAGCGCAACAAACGCCAATTCCAATAGTTTGATCAGTGTTAATTGCCTTACCACTGACGGGACATTTTTCGTTGACGGGAACAGCTTTCTTCGCGGCGAAAGCATAGGCGCCGAAGCCAAGAATGGCAGCAATAAATATCGAGACGATTTTTTTCATGATGTTATCCTATCAGTTAAATGGTTATTAGGTTTCTGGTTGGATAACACAATCGTATGATTCAACGCTTCTTCAAGCAAAATTTTACTCAAAATAGATTCAAACTGGTCCCTCAAGGGGATCCTCTCCTCGGTCAAATGTAGGGAAATGATTCGTAATTTACCTTAAGTTGAAAACTTGACCAAGGTATTGATCAAGCTTCCTGAATCTGATCGTCTGATATTAACTAGAATTGTCAAAAGATCGGAGAGTCTCAGCAACGAGTTGGAGAAGGCGGTTTTGAGGGTGGTGGTGGATGGGTAATTAAAAACTATTATCACTAAAGAGTAGCATGCTGGTTGTATGCATGATCAGCGACCTGCTTCGTTTGTTTTGCATCTAGTTTTTCGTAGTATGGGTTTGATGACTAATTTACCAAACTGCCACCCAATGATGAGCTCTCTTTGCGATGCTGAGGGGTACAGTGGTAAATCAGGTTTCTAGAGTCATCAGGTTTCTAGAACTATTATACTAATACCTTCCAATGAAGAGGCTTCTTTTTCCAGTTTTGACTTTAGCGACATTGGTTGGCTTATTGCTTTTTAGCGAGGGTATAGCTGCCCAATTCAGCGAAAACTTGGAGACGGTCGCTAAGATCTATCTCCGCTACGGGCTGCAAGCCGCGATCTGGCTTTCCGGAGCACATGTTGTGACCCGCTTGATCGAGGTCGTGTTGTGGGATCGAATCTCGAAGCGCCTGCTGGCTAAGGAACCACCAAGGATCTTCAAGGACATTGTGACTCTGCTTGTATACGCCGTCGCCATTTCGGGAATTGTAGCAACAGTCCTAGACCGTTCCATCACGGGGTTGTGGGCCACTTCGGGCATCTTCGGTCTAGTAGCGGGCTTTGCCCTCAAGGACATGATACTAGACGTTGCATGCGGGGTTGCCCTGCAAATGGAGAAACCTTTCGCCATAGGAGATTGGATCGAAATCCAAGGTAACCGGCCGGAAAACCATGTCGTGGCGTGTGTAACCCAAATCAACTGGCGAACCACTAGGTTCAAGACCACCAGTAAAAACATAGTCGTTGTCCCTAACCGTAAATTGTGCGACGCCACTATAACTAACTTTCGAGCGGAAGATCCTACTTGTCGAGCGGATATCTTGCTCGTATTCGATCCACTCCTTCCTCACCATGAAGTTTCGGAGGTATTGCTAGACGCTATGCGAAAAGTCGCGGACGGTGAAAAAATCCTCCACAAACCCATACCAGAAGTTAGGCTTGGGGACTGCACTTTGGCGGGCCAAGCTTATGAAGCGAGGTTCTTTTTCTCAAGCATGCACCTCTCCCCTGGCATGGCAAAGGACTTGGGCATGCAGGCCATTATGAAAAGCCTGAGAACTGCTGGGTTGCAAACCATACACGGATTACTCCCGATTGCCGCACAAGCAAGATAAGTGCATGAGGTAGATCGACGGGAACGGATAGGCGCTTGGATCGAGCAATACCGCAAGCTTCAGGGCTTGCGCGCTGGGACGGAAGCCCCTCTCCACTCGTAGAAGACTGGTCGTCCGTTTGTGGAACCGAGCAGGTAGAGAACCTTCAGGTTGGACCTAGGAAAGAAAGGACCCTACAAAGACGAAATGGGACGATATGCTGACTTCCATAGCCTACGATACACTTGGGGTACTTATTTGCAACGAAACGGGGTCAATTCGCGAGTCGCCAGGGAACTGATGCGACACTCCGATCAAAAGCTGACCGACAAAATTTACACGGACTCGAATTTGCTCCCTTTGGGGGAGGTGGTTCGCAATTTGCCCGACGAGGAAAATTTGATCGAGGTATTGACTGAGATTATCGGAAAAATGTGACGAAACGGGTCGCGGGTTGACGAAATAGAGCCACTTGAAAAAGCGGCCAAAACCGCTCTGAATGCCTCTCCCAGACTGGAATTTTCGCAATCTGACGACTCTGAAACTTTGGTGGAGATGGCGGGAATCGATCCCTTCTCAATGCCTGGAAGAAAGAGGTTCAGGCCGAGCCCATGAATCCCAACCCCCTTGTCCAAGGAACCAAATAAAAGAAGAACATTTACTATCAAATAATGAAAACTTCATTCTAGGCGTGAAATGCTTAAAAAAGTAATTGTTTATTTATTTGCTTTTGAAGGATTATCTGCTTCAAGACTTTCATCAGTGTACAGCCTCGTTTTGACTTCCCTTTGTTTTTTTTCAACTGTCCTTTTGGCAGAAAATTCATTGGTTTCTCGAGTTGAGGCATACTCCGTACTGACACCCGCAATTGAAGATAATTTATCTAAGAACAAAAAAACAAGCGGGCTGGAAGGGAAAATTTTTACTGGATATCAGGGTTGGTTTCGTGCACCCGGGGATGGCTCAGGCCTTGGCTTTAGTCATTATGAGAAAAATGGGAAATTCGAGCCTGGTTCATGCTCCATCGATCTATGGCCAGACATCCGGGATTTTACGCCGGAAGAAAAATTCGCAACGCCATTCCGACATGCTGATGGCAGTACGGCCCATGTCTTTAGTTCGCTCCATCCACTTACTGTCAATCGGCACTTCCAGTGGATGAAGGAATACCAAATTGATGGAGCCTTCGTTCAACGGTTTGCCATACATGGCTCAAAGGAGCAAAAGAATCATCGGCGACTCAAGTATGAGAACCAAAAACTAATACTTTGCCGAAACGCGGCCAACAGAAACGATCGTCATTGGGCATTGATGTACGATTTGTCTGGAATCAAAAACCAAGATTTCGAACGTTTGGCTGAGGACTGGAAGAACTTAAGAAAACGCATGCAACTTGGAACGGATCCCAAAGACTCAGGTTACCTGCAGTTGAATGGAAAGCCGTTGGTTGGGATCTGGGGGGTCGGTTTTAAAGACGGGAGGGAGTACGGGCTAGAGAAAACAGAATGGTTTATCCGTCTGCTTAAGGACAACCCGGACTGGGGTGGCATGAGCATCCTCTTGGGCGTTCCTTATTACTGGAGAGACATGGACCGCGATGCAGTAGCCGATCCCAAACTTCATCGGATTATTTCCATGGCTGATGTGATCAGTCCTTGGTCTGTCGGTCGTTATGCTGGATTGATGGATGACTATGCCGAAATTGTTTCGCGACAATTTGCCGATCGTAAATGGTGCAATATGCGAAAGATCCATTATATGCCCGTACTGTTTCCCGGATTCAGTTGGAAAAACATGAAGAGTGCAAAAAGTGCTTCCATTCCAAGACAACGAGGAAAGTTTTTCAGCAAGCAATTTCAGGCTACAAGCATTGCTGGAAGTACCTCTGCATATGTTGCAATGTTTGACGAAATGGATGAAGGGACGGCCGTCTTCAAATGCACAAATCAGGTACCCATCGGGAAATCATCATTTGAA
>DLRY01000018.1:140981-144612 GCA_002500665.1 Opitutia bacterium UBA7876 | reverse complement strand
TCAGCCCGGTGCATTTCCTCAGCCCGGACCCGTTCCTCCGGCTCCTCAGGGCCAGCCCCAGCTTCCGGCTCCCGGCATCCCTGGTCAGCCGTAAGCTTTTAGCAAAGCTTTGACTTTAAGCCCCTCGCCTACCCGGCGGGGGGCTTTTTTCTTTTTGCGACGATGCATTGTTTTCAAGACCTCAAGTTCATGAACCCAGCCTACTTCGACACCGTCTTTCTAGTTGATCCGGCCTTCTCCGATCCACCAGACCGATTCGCCGTTATAACCGCACACAACCCCAAGGACCATCTTCTTGAAGAAAATGAAAACAGACGGCTCCTTGAAAAACTAAAGGAGAGTCTTCTCGACTCGGATAAAAGCTTCTTTCCCGTAACTGGGTCGTCTCCCGACGGAAGGCATCAGGAAGCCGGATTCGGTATATCCTGCACTCTTCAGGAAGCTCTTTGCATAGGCATGGGGTTCAACCAAAACGCGATTTACTGGGTCGAACGGGAAAACCTTCAAGTCATCGAATGCTCAAGCGGGAAAGCGCAGGACTTGGGATCATGGAAGGAACGCTTGAGAACCTGACGGACCGGGCACGAAGAAATCTTCAACTGACCAGCCAAACGGAAACACTTGCAACAGCAGGTACGTAGAGGTTGTCGTTCAAGGCCATCCTACCCAGTTTGATCGGAAAAAGCTCCAGGATTGTAACGGTCGAAGAGACCACGAGTATTTGAATCCATCCGTATTCGCCCCTCCAATTTTCCAAGAAGCCTTGAATTTCCGGGAAGACAAAGGCAGCCAAGGCAATGCACACAAGTAAGCAACCCATGGCTCCCTCCAAGGTCTTGCCCCCAATCCTGATCCTTCCTATCCCCTTTCCAACCAGGGCGGCCGCGGCATCGCCCAAGATAAACAAGGTTAAGGCAAGAAAGGCACAGGCGGCGGCTAATTCGCCATAGAGGGAAAGTAGGCTACAAGTTGCGGAACCAGCCAAGACGTAGGTAGCGCCGGTCAGCTGGCGACCCTCCTCCGGTCGCATCATAGAACCAAAGCAACGTCCGAAAAAAAGACCGAAATCCTCGTTTCGAAACCTTGCGAACTCAATGGAAAGAGAGGTCAGAAGCATTCCGAAGATGATTGAGCAGATCCATATGCGCTCCAGCCCCAATAGCTCGGGACCGTAAAAAATGCCTGCCGGCAAGATTACCGCAATAAGATGCAGAAGCTTACGGTTAACTTCTTCCTTCGTGAGGCCAGTACTCATATGAGATCAAAGAAACGGCTCAAGCCCAGTCCGAGAGTTCCGCAAACCCCTTCTTACTTCTCCTTGAAATCAAAAGTCGCCTGATCTTTTCCCTGTGGCTTTCCAGAAGCTTTGCCCTTCGTGGACTCGGCCTTCTTCTTGGGCTTGGCGGGAGCTGATTTCGCCTTGGCGGGAGTCGGTTTTTTTGCATCATCCCCTTCGCTTGCCTTCGGAGCATTGACCACTCGGTCTACCTTGTGGGGAGTAAGGGGGCTTCCCTTTACCGCACGTCCCTGAAGTTCCAGCCAGGAAAAATCGAACTCGATTATCATCTGCTTGATTCGCTTGAGCTCAGGATCCAAATGCACGAGTACCCGGCTGTTCTTTTTTTCTGAGTCATGCACCGAGAAGAAGAAGATCCTCGATCGGGAGTGGGTCTTGAAAAGTGGGTACTCCTTGTCCCGCGTAACGCCCCCCACCTTGAACTTCTTGGCATATAGGCGACCGGTCTTTCCATCCCTGTAGACCATATTGTACACCTTTTGGTCGTCCCTCCGAAAAACAGCGACTCTCAGCGGGGCCTTGCCGACGAACATTTTGTCGGCAATCTTCATGACCTTCATTACCCCGTCTTTGCCGATTACGATGACGTCGTCCAGGTTGGAACATTTCTCAACTGCCTCATCCTTCTTGAGACCGTAACCGGCAAATCCGTCCTTGCGGTTCAAGTAAAGCGTCTCGTTGGCGACCACGACCTTTGATGCCACGATCCGGTCAAAGGGTGTTAGTTCTCCATCTGCATCAACGCATATCTCGGTCTTTCTCTCCCTGCCCTTGCCGTGCTTCTTCTTCAGTTCCTTGAAATACCTAATAGCGTATCGGGTCAATTGAGCCAAGTAACCCTCCACTTCCTTGATTTCCTCCTCAAACCCCTTGATCTGTTCATCGGCTCGGAAAGAATCGTACTTGGAGATCCGCTTGATCTTAATTTCAAGAAGGCGAACAATGTCGTCCTCGGTTACCTTGCGGCGGAGGCTTTTAACATAAGGCTTCAAGCCCTTGTCCACGGCGGCGATCACACCTTCCCAAGTCTCCTCCTTCTCGATATCCCGATAGATTCTCTTTTCAATGAAAATTTTCTCAAGGGAAGCGAAGTGCCATTTTTCCTGCAATTCCGCCAGCTTGATTTCCAGTTCCTTTTTCAGCAACTCACGGGTAAGCTCGGCCGCTGATTTGACCAAGTCGTTGACGGAAAGGAACTGAGGATGGTTATTCTGGATTACGCAGGCGTTGGGAGCCAGGCTCACCTCGCAGTCGGTGAAGGCATAAAGCCCGGGCAGAGAGTCCTCCGCCGAGGTAGTGGAAGGAAGATGAACGAGAATTTCGACGAACTCTGCCGTGTTGTCCTCGATCTTGGAAATCTTGATCTTTCCACTGTCGTTGGCGGAGAGGATGGAATTGATAAGGCTGGTGGTCGTGGTCCCATAGGGAATCTCCGTTATCTTCAGGAGCTGTTTCTTAACCTTCTCAATCCTCGCGCGAACTCGGACCCTTCCTCCGCGAGCCCCGCCGTTGTAGTCCGTGCAGTCGGCTATTCCTCCTTGAATGAAATCAGGCAAAAGAGTGATGGGATTCTTGCGCAGGGCATCGATCATCGCATCGAGAATCTCGTGGAAATTATGGGGCAGAATCTTGGTCGATAGCCCAACGGCAATCCCCTCTGCGCCTTGAGCGAGGAGCAAGGGAAACTTGACTGGAAAAGTAACTGGCTCCTTGTTTCGGCCATCGTAGGAGGAAGCCCATACCGTCACTTTAGGGCTAAAAATCACTTCCATCGCGAAAGGTGTAAGGCGGGCCTCAATATAACGGGGCGCGGCTGCGGAATCACCCGTGAGGACGTTGCCCCAGTTGCCTTGGGTATCAATAAGCAGATTCTTCTGTCCCAGTTGCGTAATGGCGTCTCCAATGGAAGCATCCCCGTGAGGGTGATACTTCATGGTGTTACCGATCACGTTCGCCACTTTGTTGTAGCGACCGTCCTCCAGCTCCCTCATGGAGTGAAGGATTCGCCGTTGCACGGGCTTCAAGCCGTCGTCGGCATGCGGAACCGCTCTTTCGAGGATGACGTAGGATGCATAGTCGAGAAACCAGTCCCCGTACATATCGTCTACGTAAATGGCATCATCCTCCCGGTCTTCATCGGGAAGAGAACCTAACTTCTCGGGGTCAAAACGGCGCTTGTGCGGCTCCTGAATTTCTTCCTCTTCGGGAGGATTTTCTTCCTCTTCAGGCTTTTTTTCCTCTTCGCTCATCTCCGAAAGGAATCGTTCAGGCCGCCTCGCTCTTGTCCACCGAAGCGGATGAAGATTCATCATCAGGGGCCGTCGCGTCATCCTC
>DLRY01000018.1:85168-140656 GCA_002500665.1 Opitutia bacterium UBA7876 | reverse complement strand
TCATCCTCTTCCACAATATCCAGCTCGGACCTAAGGTTTCGAATGATATACGCTTGTCTTTCCGGCGTATTCTTCCCCATGAAGAACTTCAGCATTTCCCTAACGGACTCGTGAGCGTCGATCTTCACTGGATCAAGACGAATATCCTCCCCGATGAAATGCTTGAACTCGTCGGGCGAAATCTCTCCGAGCCCCTTGAATCGGGTAATTTCCGGGTTTCGCCCCAAAGTTTTGATGGCGGCATCACGCTCCGTTTCATCGTAGCAGTAGAGGGTGCTCTTCTTGTTGCGGACCCGAAAAAGCGGGGTCTGGAGCACGAACAAATGTCCCTGCCTGATCAATTCGGGGAAGAACTGGAGGAAGAAGGTAATTAGCAACAAGCGGATGTGCATCCCGTCTACGTCCGCATCCGTGGCAATGACCACTTTGTTGTAACGTAGGTCCTCAAGATCTTCCTCAATCCCCAAGGCCGCTTGGATTAAGTTGAATTCCTCATTCTCATAGACCACCTTCCTAGTTAGGGCGAACGAGTTCAAGGGCTTGCCCTTGAGGCTGAAGACACCCTGCGACTGGACGTCGCGAGCCTTGGTAATGGATCCACTGGCCGAATCACCCTCCGTGATGAAAAGCGTACTCTTGAAGCGGTTCTTGTCCTTACTGTTGAGGTGAACGCGGCAGTCACGGAGCTTCTTGTTATGAACCTTGCTCTTCTTTGCGCGTTCGCGGGCAATCTTCTGGATGCCCTTAAGCTCCTTGCGCTCTCTCTCGCTGCGTTGAATCTTATCCAGCAGAGCCTCCGCAACCTGAGGGTTCTTGTGTAGGTAGTTGTCCAGCTTCTCCTTGAGAAAATTACCCACGAACAGACGGATCGATTCACCCTCCGGGGCAACTGCGAGAGAACCCAGTTTAGTCTTGGTCTGGGACTCGAATACGGGCTCCTGCACCTTGATGCTGATGGCAGCCACCAAACCACCTCTGATATCGGGGGGATCAAAGTTCTTCTTCGTAAATTCCCTGATAGTCTTGACCAGAGACTCGCGAAAGGCGGCTTGGTGCGTGCCTCCCTGAGTCGTATGCTGACCATTGACAAAGGAAAAGTAGTCCTCGCCGTATTGTTCAAGGTGGGTAAAGGCCACCTCGATATCCTTGCCCTCGATGTGGATAAGGGGATAAAGGGGATCCTCGGAAAGGTTTTCCCGGAGCAAGTCCTTGAGCCCGTCCTTGGATCGAAAACGCTTTCCGTTGTATACGATGGTGAGTCCTCTGTTGAGGAAAGTGTAATAGCGCAGCATGCGCTCCACATATTCATTGCGAAAGCGGTATTTCTTGAACATCGTGGAGTCGGGAACAAAGGTGATGAGGGTTCCGTTCTCCTCCTTGGTCGACTTGTTCTTCTTGTCAAGGGATTGAGGTTCGCCGCAGGCAAACTCTATCCGGCGCGTCTCGCCTTCCCGGAAGGACTGGATGTCGAACTGATTCGAAAGAGCGTTAACGGCCTTGATTCCCACCCCATTCAATCCGACGGACTTCTTGAAGGCCTCCGAATCGTACTTCGCCCCAGTGTTAATCTTGGACGAGCAGTCGAGCAATTTCTCAAGGGGGATTCCTCTGCCGTGGTCGCGCACCTCCACCTTGTAGCCGTCCGACTCGACCTCGATCTGCTTGCCGAAGCCCATGACGAATTCGTCAATGCAGTTATCGAGAACTTCCTTGAGCAGGACGTAGATGCCATCATCTTCGGAAGACCCATCGCCAAGCTTTCCGATATACATGCCGGGACGCAGGCGAATGTGCTCCTTCCAGTCCAGCGACTTTACGCTTTCTGCGGTGTAATTATGTTTCGCCATTTATTCCCTCAAAATCCATTCCACGCCAATTTTTATGAGAAACTAAGGCCCGTTTGTCGACAGGAAAAACGCCTAGCCTTGGAAAAAACTTGCAATCATCGTCGCAATCCGAAGTTTTTCAGCTCGAGCAACCATGTTAAACTCATACCTCCTATCTTGGGGACAAATGGGAGACCGACGCTTCCTCAAGCCGTTACTTTGGTCATCCGCCCTCACCGGTCTTTCCCTCATCCTCTTCCTCTTTTTCGGAACTGTCTCCGTGGACTGGCTCTTCGGTCTGCTTCCCGAGGAAACCTTGAACTCTTTGGGAGAATGGGGCTCTTGGCTCAAAATGGCCACCCAGTTTTTTGCCTTCCTGTTCCTTCTTGCCATCGCCTATTTCTTTTTCGGCACCCTGCACGCCGCCTACCTCGGCCTCTTTCTCGACGACATCGTTGAAGCCGTTTGCGACCGCCACTATCCCTCCGCCGTACTCAACCCGCGGATGGATGCGGCCCATTCGATCAAGTCCTCCACTCGCTTCGTCCTCTTGAGCCTGTCCATCAACTTGATAGCCTCCCCCCTTTACCTGCTGGGCTGGTTTTTCCCTCCCCTTGGTCTGATCCTACAGGTATGGATCAACGGCATTCTGCTGGGCAAGGAATATGGATACCTGATCAACCAGCGTCTTCCCCGGGAAAAGAACGAGGGAAAGCAATCCTATACCCGCTTCGGCATTTTAGCCGAACTCATATGGTTGATTCCCGTTGCCAACCTCCTCGCCCCCATTCTCCTTTGCTCCGCCATCACCCACCATCGAAACGGTGCCCAGGCAAAAAAATCTACCGCTTAGGGTCAGCCCGCTTTCCTGATTCAACCGACTTGAGCAAGAGCTCGTGGTGGATCCTCGCAACCTGCCACATATAGGTTCCCGTCGACCTGCCGTACTCGTTGGAAACGGCCTTGCGGAGGAAAGGAAGAGCTTTCCCGGGATCGGCTCCCGTCAACTCGAGGTAGATGCCCACGTACAAGTTGGCATGGAAAAGAACCCGGATTTTGTAGCGTTCGGGAAAACCCTGCTCGTCTATCGTCTTGAACACCCTTCCCGGTTCGAGCCTGCCCGCATACATTTCGTAGAGCCAGGGATAGGGTGGCCGATCGTCCTTTTCGTACTTCAGCAAGCCCTTGGCCGCCACCTTGGGACCGCTTGCCTTGTACTGGGACATGAAACGCCAGATTCCATTCTCTCTGTCTACCTGGTCATAGCCGTGATAAATCTCGAATTGCCGGGCCGCTTTTGGGTACTCTTTCAAGTAAAAGTAGGCAATCCCAAGCCTCCAGTGCGAAATCTCGAGCTTGGGGTTGAATTCGATCATTTTCTCATAATCGGAACGGGAACCGGCGAAATCCCCTAGAAAAAGCCTCGCATCCCCGCGTGCGGAATAGGCCGAAACGTCCTTGGGGTTTTCGGCCAACCGGCTTGACGCAGCTTTTTCCTGGGCCGAATAACGGGCTTGAATGGCATCGATTATCTCCTTCGGCACCGGTCCTTTGCCGTGGCTCAAAGGGTTCAATGCCGTGATGCCCAAGAGCAGGCGAAACAGCTTCCCCGTTCCCGTCCTCACTTTGCGAACTCCCCCTTGAAGCGGGCCCCCACGACCGAACCATTGGCATCCCATTCCTCAATCAGCCCAAATGCCTTTCCCTCCTTGATCCTCGTTCGAGTCTTCTTGGTCGTTCCATCTTCATGGAAGGATACGGCCATCCCTTCGAAGGGTGTTTGCGAACCGACCACATACCACATGCCGTCTTCGCGGAACTCCAGTTCCTTGTCTTGGTCGACTTCGACCAATCCCTCCTCGGGATCATCACCCGGCCTGGAAGCTGAATCCAAACTGCTCGGGACGCATTGCCCGGGTAACCAGATAATGGCAAGGCCCACCATGACGAAGGAAGCGATCCACCAGACAAGAGGAGAGATTCTTCTCTTCATGAGGAGGTTACCTCCCTCTGGCGGATCGGGAAAGGGATTTTCTGTCATCGGATGAAAAATGAAAGGCCGGCGACTAGTTGAGCAGGGCGTAGAGGAAAACGTTCATGCCTAGCCTGGAATAAAAGGCATGGGCGTAATTACTGATTTCCTCCCCGGAGTAATACTTGAAGATCCGCCAACGGCCGGTTGGCTCCTGGACCCAAAGCGGGCGCTGACCGGGCTCCGAGTATATCACGTCCTTGAGTCCGTCCTCACGGGTAACCTCGAAGGTTCCACCGGAAAAGGATGCCAGCTTAAGGTTCTGATCGAAGTTCTCGGCCGACTCTCTGATGCGGAATGAAATGGGCGGAATCCAAGCCCCGAACTCGTCCTTCCCCCAACCCATGGCACAGATGGGCGAGGCGACGCATGCCAACCTGCCCTTCACTTTCATGCCCACGAAGGAATAGGTCCCTTGAGGCCATTTCTCCTGTTCAACGAACTTCAGCACGGTATCGGGCAAGCGCTTCTGGTTTTGCTCGATCTTGAGGTAGTCGTTCTTGGGGAGCCCCTTGAAGAAGGTGCGGAAAAGATCATGATTACGTGGCAGGGGGATGAATGTCTTCTCGGGAAATACCTGAGCGAACCATTCCTTGACCTCCGGTCTCTCCTCCCAGGCTGCGTAACTGTGACCAAGGTCGGAACCCAGAAAAGAAGCCTTGATGCCCGCATCGAGGTAGACGAAGCCCCCCTGTTCCATGTAGCGCCTGAGTGCATCTCGTTCTTCTTGCGGGAACTCCAGGTTTGGCTGGTCGTCGCAATTGACGTAGAGGATCGGGTTCTCCAGCAACCGCTCGTCAGTGAGCGTGGAAACGTAAAGCGGGTCGGTATCGAAACGGGCGAAAGTCTGCTCGTTCATCATTTTGAGCAAACTGGGCAGGGCATCGGGATAGCGTCTGATGCCGTTTTGCGTCCGCATCAACTGCATGATTCGGATACCGGATTCCTTGACCTCCAATCTCTCCTCAGGCCAAAGCAAACTAGTCGAGCAAACAAGGAAAACGAATGTCGAAATGAGCTTCTTCATGGTTGCAACCCCCTTATTCTCAATTCCGATGAAGCAAGCGAGCTAATACGGTTGCGGGGATTCTTGGAAACAAATTCCCGCAGGGCCCTCACTCCCTCCGGGCCTCCCGCCAGCAAGCCATCCATGGCCGCTCTCTGGATGACGAAATCCTCGTCGAGCAGGGATCTGGACATCACCTTGAGCCACCCCGGAGTCCTGCGGCTGGCCATCGCCCGGATTGTCGTCGAGCGGACGATGGTATCCTCATCGATCAAGAGATCGAACCCGAACTCCTCGATAAGCTCCGGATTCGCCGTAAGAAGTGATTGCCCGGCGAAAATCCTTACGTCCGCATACTTGCTGCCGACGAGGGCCTGCATATTCTCGGCGGTCAAATTGGTGGAACGACCACGCAAACTGATCAAAACGGCTTCGCGGACGGTCTTGTCCCTGTCCTCCATGGCCCGCATCCAGATCTCGGGCTTGTTCCAGGCTGCAGACAAGCTGACGTAGCGTTGCCAGGCAACCTTTCGCATCTGCGAACTACTGTGCTCGGTGAGGGCCTCGTATACCCTAATCGAATCTTCCCCCATGGCGGATATGGAGTAGAGGATAGTAGTTACCCTTGAGGACATGCCCTGTACGCCTAGGAGAAATTCCTTGATCCGGTCGACCACCGCGGATGGGATTTTTTCCCCAAAGCGGGCCAACTCGACGGCGGCCATTGAGACGACTTCCGGATCCTTGTCCTGAGTCATTCCGCGGAGAATTGCGCGGTACTTGGGATGATAGCGGTTGGCGTCCCTCGCGACCGCCACGACCTTGAGGCGAATCCCTCGGTCGTCGTGCTGGGAGAGCTCCTCGATCCTGTCCACGACGGATACTCTCCCGGCATTGGAGTAAATCCTCTCCAAAGCAGTAAGCAGGACACCAAGGTCGGAATCCTCGAGTAACTTCTCAAGGGTTCCCACGGGAAGGGAGACTCCGAGGTAGAGATGATTCTTGAGAACGTTCTGGCGCACGATCGCATCGGGGTCGAGAAACGCCTTCTGGGTAAGGTCGGAAAGGTCGTCCCGCAACCCCGTACGCACGGAGCGAACGACCCTCTGGCCGTTAATCTCGACGATCTGCATGCCTCCTCCCATCAGACCTCGTCTGACCAGATAGGGAATAAGCGTCGATACTTCACGCCTGACCTCGACGTCGGCATCACCCAGTTTGGAAAAAATCTTCTCCATGATGGAACGGGGTAATTGCGAGGGTGAATAAGGGAAACGGGGCGCAAAATGTTCGGAAAGCGAAACCATGGCGGACCTGCGGACGAGAGGACTGGAGTCGTCCAAGGCGCCGACGAGAAGGATCATGGGTTGGGTTCCCGAATATTTCCCCAGAAGCTTGGCCGCCCCTACCCTCGTGCCGACCTCCGGATTCTGCAGGTCCTTGCCCGCTCTCTCGATGGTCTGGACCTCGGTCGAGCGGATCGCCGCAGAGACGTTGGAATCGGGAGAGACCTCCTCCTGACCAAGGGGTGAAATAGAAGGAATGGGGGGCGATTCCTGCCCTAAGGAGGGAAGGGAGAGAACACCCCAAAGAGATAGGTGGAAATAAAGTGCCTCCTTCATCGCAAGCCGGCTTGTCTGCGCATGATCCACTCTATGCCCGTGACAAGAAACAGAACAAGAAAGAAAAACCAGGCGTCGGCCAGGCTATGGCGTTGCCTGAGTGTGGGAAGGGCCTGGGCAAAGGTGGGCTCCCAGTCCGGGCCCATTTCGGAGACTGGGAGGAACTGTCCTCCAGTAAGGTTGGCCAGCATCTTGAGGTCCCTCTCCGCATAGGAAACGTCGACCGCCTCCTCACCGGATTCCGACACCCTCAGGTAGCTCTCGCGGGAAAGGGTTTCTCCATCGGGAAACTCCAGCTCGTAACTCACTTCGTAGGCACCGGGAGCATTCGGCTTGAATGAACCGGCGTATCGTCCCGCAACGGATCCCTCGGGATAGAGCTGGATGGTTCGCTCGTATCCATCGGGCCCCGAGATATTCGCCTTTACCATGGCATCCATGGAAGGCTCGAAGTCGGAGCCAAGGGCTTCCACCTGCAAGCCGGCATCGGCTCCTCGCAGAAAGGCTTTCTCCGTTTCCTCGATCTTAAGACGATCCTCTCCACCAGTTCCCAACCACTGGACCAAGGCCTGCCAAAATTTGCGGAACTCCTTGGCTCCGTCCTCATCGGTCATCGCCCTTCTCCAGTCGTGAGGCACTCCCCAGTAGGCGACTTTGCCCGCTCCATAGGCCTGAACACTGAGAACGGAACGCCCGTTGGCCCTAGAAATCACGACCCCACGGGAGGCAGGATTCTGGGCCGTGACGAAGAAACCCGGAAGACGGCCCGGCAAGAAAGGTTTCATCTCTTCCACCTCGTCCTCCGGACGGAAGAGAGGTTCCTCCAAGGTCCTAAGGGAAAGGTCCTGCTTTGAAACCACTCTTTCAACCTTCTTGGCAGGTACCAGTCCCCCGAGGAATTCCCTGCCCTTTTCCACCGGACCGAAAAGCAACAATCCCCCACCCTTCTTGCGGACGAAATCCTTGAGCGAATCGACCATCGTTGCATTAAGGTCGGAAAGGGTTTCCATATCGAAGAGGATGGTGTCATAGTCCATCCAGAAAGCTGGTTCCTGAGGATAGGACGGCTTGATCTCTTCTCCGAAGGCGTGAAAAACTTTTTCGCTCAAGCGGACCAAGGACCTGAATTCGAAACGCTCCTCATCCGCCAATACGCGCTTCACGAAAGGATAGATGGGACGAACTCGACTGGAAAGGTAGAGGGTGAGGAACTGGTCAGGCGGTTTGACCAGGACGAGAAGCGAGTCCAAGTCATTGGAAGGGTCGGCATCCCCCGACGGAGGGGTGACCTCGACTCGGTAACGTTGCGGACCGGCCACCTTGGGCTTGAGGGGGGAGAAGGAAATCCGGCGTCTTTCCCCAGGCTTCAGGCTAAGCGGAATTTCCTCCAGCAACCTGTCGCCGATAGACAACTTCACCGAACTTTGGATGGGCTGGGAGAAAAGGTTTTCCACTTCCCCGATCAGCAGGAGTTCTTCCTTGGCAACCGCTTTCGGCTTGCGGTCGATGAAGCGCACCGCCAAGTCACCCATCGCCTTTATCTCGCCAACTCCCACGACGTTGACAGGAACCCCACGAGACCTGAATTCCCGAGCTACCTCCATGACGGGCCTACCTTCGTTGTTCCTGCCATCAGTAAACACAACCACCGATCCGAGAGGAGATTGAGGATCGGAGTCCTTCAAAGTGGCGTCAAGGGCATCGCCGAGGGCGGTCTTCTCGCCATTCTCTGGCTTGGACCAAGACTGGGGACCAAAGCGGGTCGTGCCTTGGGAAAAGCCAAGATTTTCAACTTTGCCGTATTTTTCCCTTTGCCGGTTCAACCACGAGTCCGATGCCGACCAGTCGAGATGGGGGCGGATCCGCTCGATCCGCTTGGGTCCTCCACGATCGTCTCTGACCTCCATGCTTCCGGACAAGTCGGCCAGGGCCATAAGCCGGAACTCACTCCTGTCGGGTTCGTCCGTCTCCAAATAGGGACGAAGAATGAGGAGAATGAAGACAAGTCCCGCCAGTCCCCGAAGCAATATGAGTTTCCAAGCCAGCGAGGAAACGGTTGCCTCAAAGAGAGAACGGCCGTGATAGACCAGGGCAACCACGAAAAGAGCGGCGCCCAAGCCCAACCACAGAGGCGAAAAGGGCCAGTCGAAGCCCATACCTATTCTTCCTCCGCAATACGCCGAAAATACTCTTCGACTTGACGCTTGTATCGACCCGGAGCGGCGGTGGTGTCCTGATTCCTTCGAAGCTTGTTGCGCACGGCTTCCTGCCAGAAGAACTGCTCGACCAACTCGATAGCCTCGTTCACGGCGGCCGAGGCCATCGACTTGGCCTGTGAGGGATCCTCCGTAATGGGTACCTGTTCGAGAAAGCGTGTCAGGTTACGAAGCCTCTCGTCGTTCTCGGCTTTGGGCAGTCCGCCAATGGCTTGGGCGAGTTCCTCCGCGGTCTCCTTAATTTCCTCCTCGCCCATGCCCGGAAGTTCATCTTTGGTCTGCTGTAATTTATCGACCAGTTCCCGCAAAGCCTGGTTCCCCAAGTTTCGTAGCTTGTCGGCCACACCCTGCAAATCCTTCTCGAGATCCTCCAGATTTTCCGCAACCTTTTCCTCCTCGCGCTGGGCTTGTGGGAAGGCCTCGTAAAGAAGGGAATTGGAAGCCCGCTTACCCGATCTTTCAAGGCCATCCTCACGGGAATCTCTCGACCCCTTGAGGAGATCCTCAGTCGCATTCTCGTTAAAGTCTCCCAGGGCTCGGGCGGACTGGTCTATCTTATCAAGCAATTCCTTGGCCTCCTCATTAAGCTGATCCTGCTCCCCCTTGAGCTCCTCGCCTTCTCCTGGCTGAGCCTTTCCGGTTTCCTCCGAAAGGCCGCGCTGACGTCCGGCAAGCTCTCCCGCCTGCTCGCTCAACTGATCCACAATGCCGGCCGCAAGACCGGCCATCTTGCCCTCGACCTCACTGATGGCATTGCCAAGGGCCTCGGCGGCTAGTTCTCCATGGGGACGGGCGTCCCGGGGTTCGTCGCGTCGCAACTCCCCCGCGGCATCCTTCATTTCCCCTCCGGCCACGTCGATAGACTCGACCTCTCCGAGGCTACCGGACCTTTCGTACCACTCGTCCCTCAGGGACTCCAGTTCACGCCTAAGCTCCTCCTGGTCGCGGGCAATTTCCTGATTGGGTTCGCCTTCCTCGCCCGCGGCTGCGGCACGCCCGATCTCGGAGTTCAATTCCTTCTGCCTTTCCTCGAATTCCTCCAGTTTCTCCAGATCCTTACCCAGCCTGCGCAGTTCCTCGGCAGGGTCTTCGGACTCCTCATCTTCCTCGGGAGGCTTTCCGGCAGTCTCCTCGCTCTTCTCGGGCTTGCCCTTGCCTTTGGCCTTCTGTTTCTGCATCTTCTGCATCAAGGCGTATAGCTGAACCAGCTTGCGCAGAGTGGTCTCGGAAGGCTCGAGGGACTCGTCGATCATCTGATCCCCGGCAAAAATTTCGGTCTGCTCGATATGATAGGCCGCCTCGTTGAGCAATTCACCAAGGTCAATGCCGTCGACGACGGGGAACTGGCCTTCGTTCTCGTCGTAGACCCTGGTCATCTCGTGCTTGAGGCTCAGGGCATCGGAACCTATGGCGAGGGCCATCTTTTCCTTCTCATGGTCGTTCTCTAGAAGGGCATCGTAGGTCATGCGGATGATCTTCTTGGTCTTGTTGATAAAATCACGGACCGGGATTTCCTTCTGTTCCCCCTCCATTTCTCCCCCATCCCCATCCGTCGTGTTCCCCTCGGGTGGAAGAATCTCAATAAAATAGATTTCCGAGCGGGCCAACTGCCCTTCCGGTTCCTTGTTATCCATTGCGAGGGCCATGTAGGTTATCACGTCGCCCACGGCCAAGGGCATTTCGTTCAGGTCGAGGATGTAGCTGAGGCTCTTTTCCTTCTCTACGGGTTCCACGAAGAGGGACTCTTCCTCTTTTTCCCCTGCATGGGAAACGTTGATCCTTGCGTCCGCCACGCCATGGTCGTCGGAAGCAAAGACCTCGATCAGCAAGCGGGCATCGGCGGGCAACTGAAGATCCTTTGCGGGCTCGGTGATCTCGACCAAGGGAGGCTCATCCGGAATTGGAGCGATTACGAACTCATCGAAATCAACGGGTTCGCGCTCCGGGGCATCCAGATCGGTCAGTCTCACGGCCCCCTTCCACTCATCCTCGAGGACCAATCCATGCTGAAAGAACCGGGGGGCGTTGCTCTCTATGGTTAGGTTGGCGTCGTCACCCAAGATGAAGGCGCCTACCCTCTCGGGGCTTTCCCCAACATGCAACTCTAGGGACAAAAGGCTCCCCTGCGGGACTCTGAGATATCCGAAACCCTCGTGCCTGATGGTATCCATCTTGAGATAGGCAGGTGGCTCGGCTACCCACTTGGCATGAACCAAGGAAGGCGGATCGTAAGGCTCCAGAACTTCCCAATCGCTCTCAAGGGTTGGGGTAACGACCCTGTATCTGAAGGAATCCAACAAAGGGGGAACCACTGTCTCGAACCTCCCTAAAGTCGGGGTGGAGATCATGTCCATGCTCTCCATTCCTCCATCCGTCTCGTACTCGATCCTGGCCGACTTGAGCCCACGATGCCCACGCGTCACGTCTGAAAAGACGGAGACCTCCGTCCCTCGGGTAAACTCGTGACTGGCCGGGTATTGGGTCTCTCCAAGGGAAGCCGTCTTGGTCGTAAACAAGGTCAACCCGGGTTCATCGGATAGGGAATCAAAGGTCTTCTTGAGGGGACTGCTATCCATGCTGGATACCGACAGAACTCCTCCCAGAGCCAAACCCGCAAGCAGGGAAGCCCAGAAACGAGGCTGTGGACGGGTCCCTTCTCCCCAAACGATTTCTCCCGCTTTCTCCTCGGCAAGCCGAACCACGCGACCCTCCATGAAGGTAAGTTCGCGCCGTCCCGATTTCCCATGCAGTTCAACGGCGCAGTTGAGCATATCCCGCAAGTCCGGGTTGGCCGCCTCGACCTGCCTGGCTACCTCGGTAGAGGAAGGTTTCTTGAGGCAGGAACGCAAAAAAAGGAGCAAAAACACAAAAACCGACAAGATGCCCACTCCCAGAACCCACCCCAAGGCATCACGTTCGCGGATGGGGACCACGGAGTCATATAGGTCCAGCAGATGGAGAAAAATAGGCCACGTCACCAAACCTACCACGACGGCAAGCAGGGTTCCGGCAAAGAGTTGGAAGCGGGACTCCCGGCGCAGGTATTTTAGGAAATTAGGCATGGGCCGAGTCGTTGGTTGAAACATAGCCTTGATTGGGACGTGACCAAATCATCTCTATAATCAAGAGGCTTCCTGCCAAGATTGCAAACCACAACCACAAGGGCTCTCTTTCTTCACCGGATGGGTCCACCCTTGCGATGTCGGTTGACGGGGCCGTTGATCGACCTCCCAACCCCTGCATCAAGTCAACGGAGGAGAGGACTTCGGGCATAGATTCGGCCTGTGAAGGAACGACTTCGATCCATTGCTCGCCAAAACGGAAGGCTCCCGGCTCAACGGCTGAGAAAACCTCCTCGCCATCGCCCCAGGTTTCTCCGGGTTCCAGCACGGGCCAAGCCCGCGAAGAAGGTGTTTTCAATCCCCCGAAGGAAAGTTCCATGACGAGGGGAAGAAAGGAGTTCCTGAGCGGAAGATCGGTCCAAGTCGTATTCATGCGAAAGGGAAGAAAAACCAACCTCCCTCCGCTCTGAAAGGTTCGGACCAGTGCCAGGGGACGCTCCTCCCGGTCACGGATTGGAACCTCTATGCCTTCGCCTACCTGCTGAAGAATCCCGAATCTGTGAATGGCCGACAAGTAGAGATCCCGGGCCGCCTTGCCCGCAAAAACCGAGTTCAGGAAGGAATCCTCCTCAAGAGCCTTGATCCTAAAAGGATTGCCTAGGCGAACGGCGCCTCCTGCCACTCGCAAAAACTTGAATTCAAGAAGATCATTTCCCCTGATCGCTGAGATCGTCTTGACGAAGGGTTGCCCGGGGGTAACGAGCGCAACTCCACCACGATCCAGGTATGCCTGCAGGATCGGACCGAGTTCCTGCTCCTCGAACCAGCCCCCGAGACCAAGTATCATGAGCAACTCGATCCCGGACTGCTCGTCTCCCAGACGAAGAGCATCTGCCTGGTCCTGATAGGATTCCCAGCGATTCCAACCGGAATCCCCGGCGCTGGAAACGGCAGTCTTGAGGAAAGATCTTTCCTGGGAAGTCTCGGCATCCTCCGCATCCGGAGCCCAGAACCCGAATCCCCGGGCCGGTGGCGCCTTCAGCCACAGGCTCCGCTTGTTGTCGAGGGAAAGCGCATCTTCCGTCTCGAGCTCGACCAAGGCTTCTGAAAAATCATCGGCGGGAAGAATGAACTGGGCCTGAGCCGAGCCAAAAGGCGGAATAGTGATTTCCTGCCTTTTGCGAACCTCGCCGCCAGCAGTCAAGGCTAGAGAGGCCTGCCTGGGTTCGTCATCCCAGTTTCTCGCCACCGACCAAACCCTCACTTTTCCAGGCCCGGCGGGAACGGCCCGGGCTTCCACCAAGGAAAGGTTCCCTTTCCGTCTGGACGACTCTTCACTTTCCACCCCCACACCGCGCAATTCCACGTCGATCTCCAGTGAACGAAGGTCCCGGAAGGCGCTTTGCCAATCGGACTGCTGAAAATCACTGATGACCACAAGTTTCTTCTCGGTCGAGGAGGCGGTAAACAGCGAGGACGCCCGATCAAGCAAGGCTTGGGCGTTTCCCTTTCTCCAGTCGTGGGCCATTTCATCGATCGCCTTTTCAAGGGTTGCCGGATCGGCCCCCACCTTCCACTCCCCAAGAATGGCATGCCCAAAGGCAACGAGACCGACCTTACCCTCTTCCTCCTCGATCAACCTCTTCGCCAGAGCCTTCGCTTCCTCAAGGCCCTTCCATCCCGCCATGCTCGGACTTAGGTCGATGGCAAGCAGGGTTTCCCGTCCCTCGCCGGCCGCCGCGGGCTTGGCCTCTTTCTTCCAGTAGGGATCGGCCAACAAGGCCGAAAGAATTAGGAAAAGCAGGATGCGGAGGAGAAGAAGAAAGAAATCCGTTGGCTTTTTCCGGCCAGTGCGCGGGATTCTCGAAGGCCTGATGAAGCGGAGCGAGGGAAAGGGGTGCTTTTGGGTTATCTGCCGGTAAGCCATATGTGCAAGTATGGGCAAGCCCACCGCCAAGGCGGTCCAGAGGGCAGCTGGTTGGGCAAACTCAATCATCCCTCTAGGACGAGCGTCATGTCTTTCTGTTCCTTGCGCCGAGGAAGCGCCTGAGGGCATGGCCCAGGTCGCGATCCGTGCGCAGGCTCTCGAACTCCGCCGAGACGGAAGCCAGTTTACCCCTCAGGTTTTCGACGAATTGAGACATGTCCTCCTGGTATTTATCAAGAATTGCCGGTGGGGAGCTTGAAATTTCGCGCTCACCCTCCATTTCCGCAAAGCGCACTGCCTCGGCCTGGGGAAGATCCTCCTCGTCCGGGTCAAGCACCTGCAGGCACAGGCACTCGTAGCGAGAGGAAAGGGAAAAACGCAAGCGTTCGCTCAAGGTATCCTCCGCCTCGAGGAAGTCCGACAGGAAAACCACCATGGTCCGCCCGGGCAAGCCGGCCGCCAACCTGTCCCATAAACGCTCGTGATCATTCCGGCCGGCCGGCTCGAGGGAACCTATTGCGGTCAGGAGCCTGTTGAGGTGACCGCTTCCCGATTTCGGGCGGATCCAGTGCCGAATCTCGTCGGAATAAGCAAATAGACCGAAACGGTCTCCCTGCCTGTGGGCAAGATACGCAAAGCAGGCGGCGAGCATACTGGCATAGCGTAGCTTGGTGCAGGAGGCTCGCTTGCCCTGATACCCCATGGAGTCGCTTGCATCCATGACGAGATAAAGAGTAAAATTCGTATCCTCCTGGAAGGTCTTGGCCACCAGTTCGTCCCGCTTGGCAAAAACCCTCCAGTCTACCACCTTGAGGTCTTCCCCATTCTCGTAGGGCCTGTACTGGAAGAACTCGTTTCCGCGCCCCTGCCGAAGGCTGCGATGAATACCCGGCATAGCCCCATCTACGACCACACGGGCAAGCAGAGAATAGTCCTCTATGCCCTTGAGGTAAGCGGGATCGAGAAGCGAATTATCCACGGGACTGACCACCATTCAGCGGGAAGGGGGGAAACTCAGGCCGAGATCGTTTCGAGCAGGTGATCGATGATCTCGTCCGACCCCAAGCCTTCCGACTCGGCGAAGAAACTCGGTAGCACCCGGTGGCGAAGGGCTGACTTGGCCATCGCAGCCACATCCTCGCAAGACGCATTCGCTCGACCCGCAAGCAGGGCTCTGGCCTTGGAGGCGAGAATAAGGGCTTGGGCTCCGCGTGATCCGGCTCCCCACTTGACTCTCTTGCTAGTCCACTCATCGCAGCTCTCGGCTTGGGGACGAGAACCAGTTGCCAGGCCAACGGCATAGGCCACCACATTCTCGGGAGCCGGCACTTGGCGCACCAGGGATTGCAGGGTAAGGATATCCTCGGCCTCAAGGACGGCCTCCGGTTCCTCGCGATCAAGCCCAGTCGTCTCGCTTACCATCTTGATCTCATCTTCCACCGGAAGATATTGGATCACCGGATTAAGGAGGAAGCGGTCCAGCTGCGCTTCGGGCAAGGGATAGGTGCCCTCGAGCTCGATAGGGTTCTGGGTCGCGAGGACTAGGAAGGGCGCATCAAGCGGACGGGTCTCGCCCGAGACGGTAACCTGCCTCTCCTCCATGGCTTCCAGCAGCGCGGCTTGGGTTTTCGGGGGAGTACGGTTGATCTCGTCGGCCAGGACAACGTTGGAGAAGATCGGTCCCGCTGAAAAGCGAAAGCTCCGCTTACCCGTCTTGGGATCCTCGTCCACCACTTCGGAACCGACCACGTCGGCGGGCATTAGGTCGGGCGTGAACTGGATTCGCTTGAAGCTCAGGCTGAGGCATTTGCTCAGGGTCTTGACGAGAAGCGTCTTGCCCAAGCCGGGAATCCCCGTCAGCAGACAGTGACCACGGGCCAACAGGGTGACCAGCAACTGCTCGATAACCTCGTCCTGGCCGATGATGCCCTTCCGGATTTCAACCAGCAGGCGGTCGCGTGTTTCGTTTAGACGCGAGAGGGCGTCTTCGGCTTGTTCCGATTTGCTCATAAAATGGTTTTAGGTTGGGTTCTAGAAAAAAGGACAATCCTCTCTTGCGCCAGAATTAAACAAAACCGACAAATAAAAAATAAAAATCCATCTCTCATCAATTCTGTCCCGTAAGGGCCAGAAGACGATCCCATTCCGTGACGAACTTTTCCAAGTGGGCCTTGCCCTCGGAGATTTCGGACTCCAGCAAATCCCTCACCGCATCCTGCTCGGCCCGATATTCGCCCGAGTCGAGGAGACCTGAAAAATGAGCCAGTCTCGCCCACAACAAGTGGGTAGTGAAGGCGTCGAATTCATTATATGCGACGATCTCAGCCAATTTACCCTGTAGCCACATCTCGGCAACGGACCCCCCACTCACATCGATTTTTCCTGGTATCCCGCTCAAGGTCGCGGCCTGATGAAGAGAAGGCCGGTCTCGGTATTGTCCCATCGCATCAACCAAGTCGACGCTGTATTCTGAATTACGGGAATCGAAGTAGTCGACCCCGAGCCAGGGCTTGTCGGGCCGGTCTGAAAAGCCGAAACCAGGCAAACCGTTGACGATGGAGCGCTGAACGATGATCGGCAAGTCGGCCTGAGCCGAGTTGTAGCCGACCAACTGGGGCTTGCGCCTGCCGACCGACTTGAGGAAATTGGAAAGCAGAACCTTCTCCTCACACTTGGCAGGGTCACCGGGATCGACCGGGAGAGAGACGAGCTTCAAGCTTGGAACGCCGCCCGGAGACTTCTCGCGCAGGATACCCGCCAATGAAATTATCCGGCAAAGGATGGTCTTCAAGTAGGGTTGGAAATCATCCGGGTCGCTATCCTTGCGATACCCCGACCAGAGGGCCTCGAACGATGCCCGAGCCTCTTCTCCCGGTCCATCCGCGGAGGGAGTTTCATGAAGAATCTCCGCAGCCCTGGGATCGGGAATCCATTCCACGTCGAAGGAAAAGACGGTATCTGCAAGTAGCTTTAGCATACCAGTAGGGAATCAGGCCACCTCGGCCAATTTAGCCGAGAAAAAATCCTCCGCTCCCTCATACCCCTCAGGAATGGTAAGAATCTCGGGCTTTCCATCGTCCACCAGGAGAGTGTGCTCGAAGTGCGCGGATGGAAGGCCGTCCACCGCCAAGGCAGTCCATCCGTCCTTGGCCATGCGGATCTGGGCGCTCTTCATGTTGACCATCGGCTCGATGCAGATAGCCATGCCCTTCTTGAATTTCGACCCCGTTCCGGCTTTTCCGAAATTTGGAATCTGCGGATCCTCGTGCAAGGAGCGCCCCACCCCATGGCCTACGAAATTCGTAATGACCGCAAAACCGGCCTTCTCGACATGGGACTGGACGGCCTCCGACACGTCTCCGACGCGGTTCTTGTGGATCGCCTCGCTCATCCCCAGGTAAAGGGACTCCTCGGTAACCTTGAGCAAACGAGAGACCTCGGGCCTGACCGGGCCGACTGGCACGGTCCTGCAATTGTCGCCGATCATGCCGTCTTCGCGTATGCAGACGTCGACCGAAATGACGTCCCCCTCCTTGAGAACCCTGTCCTTCACGCCGATCCCATGCACCACCTCCTCGTTGACCGAAAGGCAGGTGTAGGAGGGGAAGACCCGGTGCCCGGAACGATAACCCTTGCAGGCGCTCTTCACCCCGAGCTCATCCATCAGCGCCCCCCCCGCCTCATCGAGTTCCAAGGTGCTCATGCCGGGCTTCACCATCTTGCAAAGACGATCCAAGACGGTCGCCGCCGAACGCCCCGCCCGCCTCATCTTTTCCTTATCTTTGAAACTCTTGCAGATCACGAACCGTTCTTCCTACGTATGGACTTCGCCTTCAATCAAAAAGAAAGAATCTTGTTAACGTGTGGAACGCCCCCCGCCCAAGATGCCGAGCAAAAGCGAACCTAGAAGCAGCTGGCCGAAATGAAAGAGAACCAGGGGAAAGACCAGCTCGCCGACGGCAGAGTGATCGGGGCCAACGAGGAGATGGGCCATGGGAAGTCCCACCGCAAGTGATTTCTGACCGGCGCAAAAGAAAAAGGCCAGCCTCGTCTCGGGCCTGCTGGAGACCGCTCTCCCGGCAAACCAGGCCAGCAAGGTGACCAGGACGAGAAACCCGCAGATAAAAGCAGCCAAACCGACCGCCTCGGACCGCAAGTCCTCAATGAAGCGATCGCCGAATAGGGGACAAAATGAAAAATAAGCAAGGACCAGGATACAGCCGAAGGGAACCAGTTGCATCCACTTCCCCTGGAGAGCCCCCAAGCGATCCTCCATTTTTTTCCTAGACCACCAACCCACAAGACAAGGAAGAATCATAAGCACGAGCAAGTCGCCGAGGAAAAGACCCATCGATTGAGTGACCCCAACGGACTCCCCGTCCGACGAAAGAAAAGCCCCCCATGCCACCGGAACCCATACTACGGCCAGCAAATTCGAAAAGGTCGCATGGCCCAGGGCCTCGTCGGCGTCTCCTCCCGCCAACCGGGTAAAGACTACACAGCTGGATATCGTGGTGGGTAGAATGGCGAGGAAAAGGATTGCCTGGCTCCACCCTGCCGGAGCCAAATCCAGGGCATAGGCAAGCAGAACGAGCATGGCAGGGACCAGAAAAATGAACGGATGAAGGGAAAGCGCCACACTCTTTCTCGAATAGGCCGCCCTGAGGCGTCTCAGATCGAGATTCCAGCCTTGGACCAGAAAAATGACGAATACCGCGATCAGGCTAGTGATTTCGGGCAAAAAGGGGCCCTCCCTCATGCCCAGAGAGGGCGACGCCCAAGCAAGTCCGCAAACCACGAGCAAGGAAAGCGGAAAGCCCAAGCCGCGAGGTAAAACTAGCATGCTTTTCCGTCTCTCATTTTTATGACGTTGCCTGTTGCGCATTTTTTCACTTTCTCCAACTGCTAAAGAGAAAAAACTCCAAGTCCATGCAAAACCCTCCTCACGTCCTCACCGTAGATGCAGCTGGGACCCTTATCAGGCCCTGGCCCTCGGTCGGAGCCGTCTATGGAAAAACGGCCCGCGCTTTCGGGATTTCCGTGCAAGACGAGGAGGTCGACGCCAGGTTCTACGAAATTTTCGGAAAAATCCAGAAGGACCAAAAGGCAACTATGGGTGAAGAGAAGGATTTCTGGAGAAAGGTCGTACTGGAGGTCTTTCAGGCCTTTTCCGATGGACGGGAGCTGGACCCGCTCTTTGAGGAATTGTGGGAACTCTTTGCCCGCGGAGATCACTGGCGCCTAGCGGAAGGGGCAAGCGAAACCCTCGCCGAACTAAATAGCAGGGGCTATCGCCTGGCCGTGCTTTCCAACAACGATTCGCGTCTGCGCTCCGTTTTGGCGGACCTCGAGATCGACCGTATCTTCGATGAAATCTTCATCTCTTCCGAGCTCGGGGTTGAAAAGCCCGACCTGGAAATATTCCGAAAAGTGGAAAGACGGTTCAACAAGAACCCCTCGCACTTCCTCCATCTCGGTGACAGTCACTCCAGGGACTTTCTGGGGGCTAAAAAGGCCGGATGGTCAGCCCTTCTTTTCGGGCGACCAGTCATCGAGCAAGACCAGATCACGAGCTTCAAGGAACTTCTCGAGATTCTGCCCAGATGAACCGGATCGACCCCATCCCGCTACCTGCCCTCGCGGCTCTGCAGGCCACACCCCTTGTTATTCGGGCCGACCCGGCTGGAGGATTTCTGGCCTACCTCGACTTCTCTGAGGTCTTCGAGCCATCGCTTGCGACTCCAGGTAAAACCTTTCGAAGGCTCTCGCCTCGGGCAATGGATGAATCATTTTCCTTCTCTGGGTGGATCGGCTTCTTCGGCTACGAGTTCCTCGCCACCCATTTGGGCCTGAATCTACGGGCCTCTCGTGACGTAGACGTGCCCCCGGGATGGTTCGCCCGACCCCAAACGATCATCCACCTGCATGCCGACAAAACCCTTATCGAGTCCACTGTGCCAGACAGGGCAAAGGATCTAGCATCTTCGCTTGCATACTTCACCGCCCAGCGAGAGGCAAACCGCGAAACCGGAGATAAAATCATCACTTGCAACCTGAGCTTCGAACAATACGAAGGGATTTTCTCTCGGGCGAGAGAGGCCATTCTCGATGGCGAGACCTACCAAATCAAGATTTCGCAGCGTTTCGAGTCGAGCAACGGAATCGATCCCCTGCTTTCCTTCGATCGGCTCTGCACGGCCAACCCGGCCCCCGAGGCCTTTCTGCTGCACACGGAAGAGTTCTCCATCATCAGTTGTTCTCCCGAGGTGGTGATCGACCGCAAGGGGAACGAAATCGTAACCCGCCCAATCGGCGGAACCTACGAGCGGGACAAACTCCTGTCCGATGAGTCAGCTATCGAGCGCTTTCTGAGGGATCCCAAGGAAATAGCCGAGCACAACATGCTTGTGGACCTGGAAAGAAACGACCTTTCCACGGTCTGCATTCCCGGCTCCGTCACTATCGACCGCTTTAGGGAAGTCGAGAGTTATGCCCACCTTCACCACCTCGTCTCCACGATCCGGGGAACGCTGCGGGAGGGAACCGATCTCCCCTCCCTGCTGCAGGCCATGTTGCCCGGCGGGAGCATTACCGGCTGCCCGAAAATCCGGACCATGGAATGGATCGACAGGCTGGAACCCTGTTTCCGCGGTCCCTATACGGGCAGCTTCGGGATCATTTCCGACGATGGCGACCTCAGGCTAAACCTCATCATCCGCTCCATGCTAGTGACGGGCGGGAGATGCTATGCCCAAGCGGGTGGCGGCATCGTGGTGGACTCCACACCCGGCTATGAGTATAACGAAAACAAGATCAAGGCCCAGGCCTTGCTTGACCTTCTGGCATGATCCTGCTCGTTGATCACGAGGACTCCTTCACCCGCAACCTCGAGCACCTGCTAGCGGGTTTCGACGAGGTTGCGGTTCTTGACCGCAGAGTGGTCGAGCATGAGGATTGCGAGAGGGCAGAAATGATCGTCTTCTCGCCCGGCCCTGGAAACCCTTCGCACTATCCCGAGACCGCATCCCTTTATGGCGAGTGGGTTGGGCGCAAGCCCCTTCTCGGAATTTGCCTAGGCTTTCAGCTCATCCTTGAGTGCGAGGGCGCTCGGATCGTCAGGCAGGGTCAGGTCCTGCACGGGGTAGAGACCGATATTAGCATCCGACCCGATTCCATGACCTACCGGGACCTGCCCAACCCGCTGCGCGTGGGTCGCTACCATTCACTGCAGGTCGACCCGACCAGCCTTGCCGGCCTCCCCAATTCCCTCGTCTTCACTGGAGAGGACCCGCTCCGCAAGGCTCCCCTCTCCTTTGAGGACCTCGATCGCCTCGTCTTTGGCCTGCAGTACCACCCGGAGTCCTTCCTAACCCCTGAGGGCCGGTCCCTCATCGAGAACGTCCGTCATGCCTGCCTGGAATAAGCAAGGACAATCCGTCGACCACCCCGAGCCTTGGGGACGAAACGGCTCCTTCAGTACCCTACGGGTCTTTCCTGGTCCCCTTCTGCCCTTCCGCAGGGACTACCTGGAGCGACTTCTGGAATCAGCCAAAATCCTCGGTCTTAGGTGGATTCCCCCCATGAGCTTGCTCGAAGAACTGTTGGCGGATTTTCTTCCTTCGCTCCCTTCGCGTTTCGAGGGTCTTCTCCGCATCTGCCTCTTTGAGGACTGCCTAGGCTTTTCCCACCGGGCATCCCCTCCGTCGAGCGAACCGGTCAAGGGACGTCTGCTTGTTCACAGGCGACCCGAACCAAGGGCCAAGTCGACACTTGATAAGGATCTCTACGCCCGGCTTTCGGAACTGGATCGGGTCAATGAGGACTGGATCATCATCGACCCCGAGGTTCGGGATCTGCGGGAGAGCGCAACCTGCAACCTGGTTTTCGCAAAGGGTGAAACCCTCACCATCCCGGAATCGGGAGTTCTTCGGGGAATTGTCCTCAATCAGCTCCTTCCGCGCTTGGAAGAGCACTTTTCCATCATCCGCTCCCGTCCCGCCGAGCAGGAGGTAACCGACTACGAGGAAATCCTTCTCTGTGGGACGGGTCGTGGAGTCTCGCCCCTCCGCTCCATCCCCGAGCTCGGATGGAAATCAACCTCATGCTCGACTTTCCAGCTCATACGCTCCATCTATGAAGACTTGATCACAGCCGAGAATGCCTGAATACCTTTTCAACCGGCAGGAATGCCGACTGCACTTCCCCGCGGTCATGGGAATCCTCAACCTTACACCTGACTCCTTCAGCGACGGAGGGGCATTCCTCGAACCTTCCGTCGCCATTGAGCGGGTCCTCGCCATGGTCGAGGAAGGCGCCCAGGTCATCGACGTGGGAGGCGAGAGCACCCGCCCGGGCAGCAAAGGCGTTTCCGAACAGGACGAATTGTCCCGCGTCCTCCCCGTTCTTGAAAAACTACCGAGGGGAGGTTTCATGATTTCCATCGATACCACCAAACCAGCGGTCGCCCGGGCCGCCCTGCAGGCGGGAGCCCATATGATTAACGACGTCTCCGGCGGAAACCACGAGCTCCTTGAGCTTGCCAAGCGCTACGGAGCCGGTTTTGTGCTCATGCATGCCCAGGGCTCCCCAGAGGACATGCAGGACGACCCCGCCTACGACGACGCCCTGGGCGAGGTCCGGGCCTTCTTCGACCAAAAAAAGGAGGGCTTGGCGAACCTTGCCCTGCCCCGGGTCTGGATAGACCCGGGCATAGGCTTCGGCAAGACCCTGGAGCACAACCTCGAGCTCATGGGCAACTTATCCGCTCTCCGTGACGAAGCCTGGGGAACTCTTCTCGGTTCCTCCCGTAAATCCTGGATAGACGGGCTATGCGACGCTCCCGACCCCCGAGACCGAATGGGGGGATCGATCGCCTCCGCGGTCTGCGCTCTTTCCCACGGGGTTGAAATCATCCGGGCCCACGACGTCCGTGAAACTGTCCAGGCTCTCAAAGTCGCGAAGAAACTCGCCCTTTGCGACAAAACCTCCATTATCTGAGTATATGGGTAAGATTCAACTGGAAGGAATCGAGGTAATGGCCCGCATCGGCCTGCTTGAGGAGGAACAGTTCGCCCCCCAGGATCTCTATGTTTCCATTGAGCTCGAATTCAACTTCGACGAGGTCCGTAAGAGCGACGAGGTCGCCGAGGGGATCGACTATCGGGACCTCATTTCGTTCGTCCGTAATTTCTCCTCCAGCTACGATGGAAAGACCCTCGAGCGTTTTGCTCACGTTCTGGCTACCGAGCTCAAGGATAACTTTGCCGTCGACAAGATCCGCCTCTCGGTGGACAAGCCCCGCTACACCAAGAAACTGGGCCTGCGCGAAATCAGGGTCGAGGTTGAACGCTGAAGCATACCTTGGTCTTGGAGCCAACTTGGGGCAACCCGCCCAGACCTTCAAGTCCGCCCTTCAACGTATCTCCGGTTTCGCGAAAATCCTCGGCGCTTCGAGCCTCTACCGCTCGGAACCCTTTGGCTTCGCCGACCAACCCCCTTTCACCAATGCGGCCGCCAAAATCTCGACCGGCCTCTCTCCGCCCGCCCTATTGAAGGAGCTCCAGACCGTCGAGAAGGATCTGGGCAAAAAGGTGATTCGGGAGAACGGCCCGCGCGTTATCGATCTCGACCTGCTTCTTTATGGAGACCTCAGCATCCAATCGGACGAACTCGTTCTTCCCCATCCCGGAATTTTAATGAGGGACTTCGTGCTCCTCCCCCTCATGGAACTGAACCCCGACCTTAGTCACCCTCAATGGGGTCCACAAACACTGAAGTCCGCACTAGGCGGACTCCAGAAAAGGTTCGTCGGGGACCCCCTCGGGAATCGAAGCGACTGGACTTGAGGAATCAGTCGTCCCCGCCGAGCCTCAGCAGGATGCTCAGAATGTAGAAAAAGAGAAGGGCGACGGACGCAAACAAGGAGAGGGAAGCGGCCACGTGCTGGTTGGGGTTGTAGTGATGAATGATGTTGGACGTGGTGAAGAGCACCGCGCACCCCGCGAAGAGAACCATCACGGAAGAAAAGATCAGCCCGAGCGAGAAGCCGAAAATCAAGCTGCATACGATGAAGCCTATGGCCACGAATCCCCCAATGGAAAGGATCCCGCCGAGAAAGGAAAAGTCCTTCTTGGTGGCAAAAGCGGTGTAGGTCAATCCACCGACCAGAAGCAGGGTCATGATCCCCGCGGTCTGGATTACCCCTTCTCCTCCGTAAGAGTTTGCAACATAAAGCAGAGGAAGAAAGACGATGGCCTCAGCCACCACGAATAGGCCCAAGCCGAGGTACTGGGTCTGCTCGGAATTATTGGAGCGGGCCAGCTTGTCGGTCAAGTAGCTAACTCCCACGAAAAGACCCATTACAACAAGCCAGCTCATGCCCTGCGTCATGCTGACGGCCAATTTCTGAGCGAATGGAGCGTTGACCAGGTAGTATTCGATACCCGTGAAGGCAAGCAGGGCTATGGCGAGGTGTCCGTAGGTCTTGCGGATGAAACCGGCACGCTCGGCAGGCGAGCTCTGGGCGGCGGTAGGGGATGCGTAGTATTCTTCTTTCATTGTGATGTTGTTAAATGTGAGTTAATTAATTTATTCCAATCTGTAATCCCAAACTAGCAAAAGCTCGGTAGAATTTCAAGCTAAGGCGGAAGGCAAGGTCACCTCCATCCCTTGAAAGCAAGGTCGATGAGCATGACCAACGCCGGGACCGTGGTCACTTTCAGACGAAACTCTCACCCTTGCGCAGGGAGCGGGCGAAAGCCACCATCAACTGGACCACCGCTTCCAAGTCATTGAGGTCAATCACCTCGCTGGGGGTGTGCATGTAGCGCAGAGGTATCCCAAGCAGACCGGTAGGTACGCCGTCCCTGGAAATCTGGATGGAGCGGGCGTCGGTGCCGGTCGGGCGCGGGTCCGCCTCAATCTGCACGGGTATGCCCTCCTTCTTGGCGCAATCCATCAGGCGGTCGAAAACGGCAGGGTGAATATTGGGGCCGCGGGTAAGGATCGGTCCGCCGCCCAGCGTAAACGCCCCGTATTTGCGGTGATCCGCATCCGGATGATCGGTGGCGTGACTGACGTCCACCGCGAGGGCGACGTCCGGGTTAGCGAGATGAGCGGATGTGATGGCCCCCCGGGTCCCGATTTCCTCTTGGGAAGTGGAAACCGCCACCACCTTGCAACTGGGCTTCCCTCCCTTGGCCAAGCGGAGAAGGGCCTCGTTCACGGTGTAGGCGCCGCTCTTGTCGTCGAAAGCCCGTGAGACGACCAAAGGCCCATTCAGTTTCTCAAAGCCATGGTCGTATACTGCGGCATCGCCAATGGTCACCCTGGCTAAAGCCTCTTTCTTGTTCTTGGCCCCGATATCGATCCACATCTGGTGCATCTGGGGAACTTTCCTGCGTTCCTCGGGGGTCATCAGGTGAATGGCCCGCTTGCCGGTGACTCCGCGGATGACTCCCTTGCGGGTCAGGATATCGACCCGCCTTCCTGAAATCATGGATAGGTCATGCCCTCCGATCGCATCGAAATAGAGGTAACCCTTCTCGCTAACATGCTTGATGATGAGTCCCAGTTCGTCAATGTGACCGGCCAGCATGAGGGTTGGAGAACCTCTCTGGCCCAGGGTTGCGTGACAACTGCCTAGGGCATCCACCTCAAAGGAATCCGCCACACGCTGCATCCGCTTCCTCACTACATCTCGGGCTTCGTCTTCATAGCCCGATGGGGAACGGGCCTGCAACAGTTCCTTCAGAAAAGCCGGAACGGCGGGGTTGCGAGGTGGTGTGGAAGATTTGGTTTTCTTTGCCATGGTTATTGAGAGTGAAAAGGATAGTTGAATCAAAAAAGATCCAAGGACGAGCCTAAATGAAATTTTTTGCATCGCGATCCCCCGGAAATGCCTTATGGAAACCTTACCATGACTATATATCCCGCCATCGATCTGCGCAACGGCCGTTGCGTGCGGCTTTTTCAAGGCAAAGCCGACCAGGAGACCGTTTATTTCGACAGACCCGAAGAACCTGCCCGCAAGTGGCGGGATGCCGGGTCGACCCACCTCCATGTAGTCGACCTTGACGGGGCCTTTGCGGGAGCCTCCTCAAACCTCGAAGCCGTCAAGGGCATCCTTGAGGTGGAGGGCCTCAAGGTTCAGCTTGGAGGCGGGATGAGGGATGAGGATGCGATCGGCAAAGCACTCGATCTTGGGCTGCACCGTGTAATCATCGGAACACGGGCCTGCGAAGAACCTAAGTGGATCGGTTCTCTGATCGATAAGTTCGGACCCGAGAGGATAGTCGTGGGCATAGACGCCAAAGACGGAATGGTCGCCACCAAGGGCTGGGTCGAGACGACCGCGACCGATGCGATCGACCTGGCAGGGCGACTGGAGTCAATGGGGCTTCGCTGGATCATCCATACCGACGTCGCTACGGATGGCGCCATGAAGGGTCCCAACCTGGATGCCCAGAGAAGAATGGCCGAGGCCGTACCCGGTTGCCTGGTCATAGCCTCGGGCGGAGTAACCCGTGAATCCGACGTCGACTCACTGAGGGAATTGGCAGTCAAGTATTCCAATCTCGAGGGCGTGATCATTGGGAAAGCCCTCTATGAGGGCACGGTTTCGCTGCAAAACCTTTGCTCGTCTGGTCAAGCCGGTTGACCCGGAATCATCTGGTTTGGAGACCTTCCCGAAATACGGTCTTTGCAAATAGTACTTGCAAAGAGGTTTGGAGAACTTTTGAGTCTTCTTCCACATTAATTACCCCTTACCCTAAATGTTTGCGTAGCCATGACAAAAATATCTTTTGACGTAGATTTCAACGAAGATCCCGAGAAGATCCTCAAGGACATCCAGGAAAGAGCGAAAGCCGAAGTAGAAAAACGGGAAAGCAAGGAGAAGACTTCCGCCTATCTCTCCACCCTTCACGAAAAGGTAAACGAGGAGATCAATACCGAATACAAGAGCGCAAGCGACCTTATCCGGGCCCTCACTGCCTTTGCTTCCCCGGCTCTCAAGGACAAGCTTATCGCCACTTCCCCAACCGGTCGGCGCAAGACCGTGACCATGGACCGGGAAACCTACCAGCAGATCAAGGAATTGCTTTCCAAGCCTAACCCCAACAAGGCCGCCATTTCGCGAGATACGGGCGTCAGCGTGGTTCAAGTGCGTAAGGTAGCCTCCGGAGGCTACGACGAAAAATTCGGCGGTTCATCCGAAGCCGAGGAAGATTCGTCCGAGGAACCAACCCCCGAACCCGCCTCTCCTCCTTCCTTCGAGGATGAGGCTGCCGACGATGCGCCCGCTCCTGATCTTCCCTCCCCTCCTTCCTTCGGTGACGATAGTGACGACGGGGACGATGCTGGCGAAGAAGCTCCCGCTTCCCCTCCGGCCCCCGATCTGCCTTCCCCTCCATCCTTTGGCGACGATGATCAAGAAGAGAAGGAGACTAAGGCCGAGCCTCCGGCCCCCGACCTTCCTTCACCCCCATCCTTCGGCGACGATGCCGGTGAAGACGCTCCCCCTCCGTCCCCCGATCTGCCTTCCCCTCCATCCTTTGGCGACGATGATCAAGAAGAGAAGGAGACTCAGGACGTTCCTCCGGCCCCCGACCTTCCTTCACCCCCATCCTTCGGCGACGATGCCGGTGACGACGATCCCCCTCCGTCCTCGGATCTGCCTTCCCCTCCCTCCTTCGGCGACGATGAGCAAGAAGAGGAGGAAGCCCAGAACGAGCCACCCGCTCCTCCCCCCGCGCCCGACCTGCCTTCGCCCCCATCCTTTGGCGACGACGCCGGTGACGACGCACCCCCTCCGGCACCGGATCTTCCATCCCCTCCCTCCTTCAGCGAAGAACCACCCGCGCCTCCACCTGCTCCCGACCTTCCTTCACCCCCTTCCATAGGAGGGGACGAACCACCCGCGCCTCCCCCCGTACCCGACTTGCCCTCACCGCCCGCCTCCACGGACAATGATGATTCGGGCCAAACGGACGCTCCGGTCGCGCCACCGCCTCCCGGTCCTCCCTCGGAAGGAAAAGCCGCCGGCCTTACCCGCCCGCCAGGTCTTTCGGGCAAGCCGACCCTCAAGCCTGGTGGAAAACCAGGCAAACCGACTCTGTCCCTCAAGAAGGGAAAGTCCAAGACCAAGGGCCTTAAAATCACCCGTCCGCCTCAGCCTGGAAGCGAACCACCACCCGCCTGAGGTCGACACGGGTCGTGCCGTTTGAACTGGACTCGATTCGCGATATCCTCTAGAAAAAATACACTTTGGGGCCGTAGCTCAGTTGGAAGAGCGCCACAATGGCATTGTGGAGGTCGTCGGTTCGATCCCGATCGGCTCCACCATCCCTTCCCCCTTCATGCAAATAAAAACCAAGGGTAAACGATGGGTCTCTCTTTTCGCCGCCGTTTTCCTAGCAGCGTCCTGTTCTGAAAAAACGCTTGAGGATGAGGCGAGGGAAATGCTTGAGGAGAATGCTTCCGGATTGCCCTCGGATGGCTTGAATGCTTCGGGTGTGACCCGCTCCCGGGATGGCCTCCAGTTCACCAAGTCCGAAAAGGGAACGGACAATCAGGAATCGATCGGCTTAACCAAGGACGGAGCTGTCTCCTACAAGGGGGAGATGAAGAACGGAAAACCCGAGGGAAGCTGGACGACCTTCTTCCCCGATGGAAAGAAGCGTTGGCAGGGCGTGAAAAAGGACGGGCTCAACCACGGTCCCTTCACCATGTGGTACCCGGGAGGAGAGGTGAAGATGAAAGGGACCTACCAAAACGGAAAGAAGGACGGACTTTCCACCATGTGGTACGAGGATGGAACGAAGTGGAGGGAGCAATGGCACAGTGTCGGTCGGCCCACCGGAACCTGGAAAACCTGGAGCCCAGAAGGGGAATTGATTGAGGAACTGGACCAGTCGACCGACCCGAACGACGAACTTCCGCAAAACTAAAAAGTCCTCTCTTTAACCTTGCCGAAAATCATCCCGGTACTAACGAAGTATAAAAATGGAAGAAGTTTGGATTACCGGGATGGGCTTGGTCACCAGCATCGGCAACGACCGAGGCACAGTTACCCGCAACCTTCTCGAACTCAGGCACGGGATCGAGAGACACCCCGAACTGCAAGGGGAGGATTCTCCCGTTAAGATCGCCGGTACGGTTAAGGAATTCGAGGTTTCATCCCCCGATCCCGAGGACTGGGAATACCCGGAAAAGTACCGTGTTCCTCGGGCCGTCCTGCGCAGTTTCTCCCCTCACGTCCTCTACGCCTGGTGTTCCCTCAACCAAGCCATCGAGGACGCCTCCCTCTCCGAAGAGGACCTCCACGACCCCGATGCAGGCCTCTACACCTCATCCGGAGGATCGATGCGTTCCATTCACAAGCACTTCGAGAAAATGGACCAGCGAGGCGTGATGGCATGCAACCCTCTCGCCATCGTCGCTTCCATCGCCGGCACCCTCACCTTCAACCTTGTGGCTGCCCTTGGCATCCGCGGGTCCTCCACCGGTTTGGTTTCCGCATGTGCCTCCTCCGGCCATGCCCTCGGAATGGCCCTCGACGAGATCCGTCTCGGTCGTCAGAAGAGGATGCTCGTGGTCGGGGCTGAGGACTGCAACTTCGAGAGCATCGTCCCCTTCTGCGGCATGCGGGCCCTTTCCCTGGATTCCGATCCCGACCGCGCTTCCCGCCCTTTCGACAAGACCAGGAACGGTTTCGTAGGCACCGGGGGCGCGGTCTCTCTGGTGCTAGAGACCAAATCCGAGGCCCAAAGACGCGGAGCCGAACCCTACGCCAAGTTCATCGGTTGGGGGCAGGGATCGGACGGCCACAACGTCGCTATTTCACACCCCGAGGGCCGAGGCCTGAAAAGAGCCATGACACAGGCCTTGGCGGATACCGGTTTGTCCCCTTCCGACATCGATTACCTGAACGCCCATGCACCCTCCACCTCCATTGGAGACGCTTCCGAGCTCAAGGCCATAAAGAGCCTCTTCCCCCCGCCCCAGGCACTCAAGATATCGAGCACCAAGGCCTTGACCGGCCATGGGCTTTCCCTTTCCAGCATCATGGAAGCCTCATTTTGCTGCCTCGCCCTGAAGGATGGCTTTCTGCCCGGGTCCGCCCACGTATCCGAGCCTGACCCCGAAATCGAGCACCTTCGCCTGCTCCGCAAAAGCGAGCAAACCCAAGCCGCCCGCATCCTCAGCAACAGCAGCGGATTCGGCGGGGCCAACGTCAGCGTCATCTTCGAGCAAATCGGATAGACGGTCATTCCCGAATCGTGGACGAGCTTCAGAAAATCATTCGCAGGCGCCGGACCTCCAAGCCCGTTACCTTTTCGGGAGAGGTCCCGGACCCCGGTCTTGTCCGGGAACTGATCGAAATCGCCCGATACGCCCCCAACCACCACAAGACCGAACCCGCCCGCTTCTACTTGCTCGGCCGTGAGAAAATCGGGCAGGTCGGCAAACTCTTCGGCGCAGTCGCGGCGGGGGACGGTTCCGACCCTTCCCTCGTGGAAAAAGGAAAGCGCAAGGAGCAGGAGTGGAGCTCCTGTCCCGGTCTGCTGGTCGTAACCTGCCATACCGACCAAGATTCCGACCTGGCCCGCCGCTACACCGACTTGGCCAGGGAGGACTACGCCACCTGCTCCTGCATCTGCCAAAACCTCCTCCTGCTGATGGAAAGCAAGGGAATCTCGAGCAAGTGGAGCACGGGGCCCGTCTGGAAACACCCCGAATTCGCCCGCACCGTCGAGATCGCTTCTCCCGGGACCGAGGAAGTGGTGGCCCTGATCTTTTACGGTTATTCCGACGCGGAGATCCCCCCCCGGCCGCTTACCCCCCTGAAGGACCACCTCAAGGACTTCTCTTGAGAGACCCTTGCCCGCAAAAAGAGTCCGGGTTGACTCTAGCGCTTGAAAAATCCCAAAGGTCTTCCTAGCATCCCGATACGAATCAGCTATGAGCCAATCCTTTTTTCTTCACGCCGGGGTCTTCCTGTTGCCTCTCTCCGCCCTTTTGGCCAAACCCACCGTGGACTTCACCCGCGACGTCCGGCCCCTCCTTTCCGAGTACTGCTTTCATTGCCACGGCCCCGACAAGAGCACCCGTGAGGCCAAGCTCCGGCTTGATACCGAGGAAGGGGCCCACCGGGATCTCGGGGGCTACGCCGCCCTCGTGGCCGGCAAGCCCGCTGAAAGCGAGCTGGTCCTGCGCATCAACAGCTCCGACAACGAGGAAATCATGCCCCCGCCTAGGACGGGCAAGGTTCTCAGTCCCGAACAAAGGAAGATCATCGAGGCCTGGATTGCCCAGGGAGGCGAATACCAGGAACACTGGTCCTTCCGCCCCATTGCCCGGCCCGACTTGCCCGCCAAGCGGTCCTCCGCTCATACCGTCGACCGATTCCTCGAGGATTCCCTTACCCGCGAAAAGCTCTCTCTTTCCCCCGAGGCGGACAAGATTACCCTTTTGCGCAGGCTGTTCTTCGACCTAGTCGGGATGTCCCCCAACCCGGAAGAGGCCAAGCTCTTTCTCGACGACTCGTCGCCCAAGGCCTACGAGCGTCTCGTCGACCGCCTGCTCGAGGACGAGCGCTTCGGTGAGCGGATGGCCGTCCACTGGCTCGACCTCGTCCGCTTCGCCGACACCATCGGCTACCACAGCGACAACTTTATGGAAGTCTCCGCCTATCGAGAATACGTCATCGACGCCTTCAACGAGAACCTTCCCTACGACCGTTTCGTGATCGAGAACATCGCGGGCGACCTAATCCCCGAGGCGAGTGACCGCCAGAAGGTCGCCTCCGGCTACAACCGCTTACTCCAGACCACTCAGGAAGGGGGTGCCCAGCCCGACGAGTACGTCACCATCTACCAGGCCGACCGGGTGCGCAATTTCGGCAACGTCTGGCTGGCCGCCACCACTGGCTGCGCCCAGTGCCACGACCACAAGTACGATCCCTTCACGATCAAGGACTTCTACTCCCTCGCCGCCTTCTTCGCGGACATCAAGGAAAAAGCCGTCGGCAAGAGAGCCCCCAACCTCACCCTGCCCACCGAGGAACAAGCCCTGAAGCTCGAGGAGCTTGAGAGCAGCCTGTCCGAACTGGAGGCCAAGGCGAAAAAGGACAAGGCAGGCATTCACGAGCGCAAGGCCGCCCTCCTGTCCAAGCTCCACGGCTTGGTCGACGCAATGGAATACGGCGAACCCAAAGCCGACGCTTCCGCCGATTCGGAACGGATTTTCGTGGAGGACTCCCCGCCCGGCGACGCCACCCTCAATGGCGAATGGAAAATTGCCCAGGCCCCCGACCCGGTCTACTCGGGCAAAAAATCAATCGTCCGCGAGGGAACCGGCAACAACCAGCATTTCTTCTGGCAGTCCAAGTCTCCCTACGAAATCGCGACCGACGGGGACGAATTCTTCGCCTACGTCTTTCTCGATCCGATCGATCCACCCAAACAGGTCATGCTCCAGTTCAATGACGGCACTTGGGAACACCGCGCATACTGGGGAAAATCACTCATTCCATACGGCAAGGAAAACACCGTGGGAAAGGTCAAGATGGGAGAACTGCCCAAGACCGGAGAATGGATACGCCTCGCCGTCAACGCCAAGAAAGTCGGGCTCAAGCCGAAGGCCAAGGTCAACGGGATCGCTTTCACCCAGTTCGATGGGAAGATTTTTTGGGACAAGGTCGGGGTAAAATCGACCCGCGACCCGCGCTCCGACCCCACCCTTTCCCTAGCGAAATGGACTGACTCCGCCAAATCGGCCAAGAACCTCCCCGCAGACGTCGTGAAGGCCGCCAAGAAGGCCCCCAAGGACCGATCGAAAGAGGAAGCCCAAGCTCTCCGCAGGCATTTCCTCGCCTACGTCTTCCCCAAGGCGCCTGATGAAATCAAGAAGTTCCGGGCGGAATCGAAAAAGCTCGAGCAGGAAGGCGCCGGGAACGAGCAAGCCATCAAGAAGGCCCGCGAGGCCGTAGCCAATGCCAAGAAGGGATTCCGCACCATGCTCGTCGCCCAGGCCGGGGCTCCCCGCATGGTCAAGATCCTGCCCCGGGGCAACTGGCTCGACAAGAGCGGGGAGGAAGTCCGGCCCGCCATTCCGGAATTCCTCGGCAAGCTGGAAACGGCCGAGAAGCGGGCAACCCGCATGGACCTCGCCAAATGGGTCGTGGCCAAGGACAACCCCCTTACCGCCCGGGCCTTCGTCAACCGCGCATGGAAGCTCTTCTTCGGATACGGACTCTCCCGCCGCCTCGACGACCTCGGCGGACAGGGCGAACCACCGACCCACCCCAAACTCCTCGACCACCTCGCATCCGGCTTCCGGGCGGACGGATGGGACGTCAAGGCCCTCGTGCGGAATCTGGTCACCTCGAAGGCCTATCGCCAGAGCTCCCTTCCCCGCGGGTCCCTCGCCAAGGACGACCCCGACAACCGCCTCTATGCCCGCCAGACCCGCTTCCGGGTGGACGCCGAGTTCGTGCGCGACAGCGCCCTGTCGATCAGCGGCCTGCTCGTCCAGAAGCTCGGGGGCAAGAGCGTCAAGCCCTACCAGCCCGCCGGCTACTGGCAGCACCTCAACTTCCCCGCCCGCAAATGGCAGGCCGGGAAGGGTGACGAGCTCTACCGACGCAGCCTCTACACCTTCGTATGTCGCAGCTTCCCCCACCCTGCCATGGTCGCATTCGATGCACCCAGCCGGGAGGAATGCGCCGCCGAAAGGCCCCGCTCGAACATCCCCCAGCAGGCCCTGGTGCTCCTCAACGATCCAGTCTTCGTGGAAGCCGCCAAGGCCCTCGCCGAGCGCCTCCTCCAAAAAGGCGAGGCAACCGACACCGAAAGGCTTTCCGCCATCTTTTCCCTCGCCCTTACCCGCAAGCCCACCAAGCAGGAGGAAGCTGTCCTTCTCGAGCACCTCGCCGAGCAACGCAAGCGCTACGAGGCGGACGAGAAAGCCGCCCTCGATCTTCTCTCCACCGGGGTCAAGCCCGTGGACGGCTCGATCAAGCCAAGCGAGCTGGCCGCCTGGACCAGCGTATCCCGAGCCATGCTCAACCTCTACGAGACCACCGCCCGATTCTAGAAAACCACAGCAGCCATGGACCCGACCACTTTCATCAACCGCCGCAGCTTCCTCAACCAGGCAACCGTGGGGATCGGCTCGACCGCCCTCGCCGGCATGCTCTCGGCCAACGCCCTCTCCAACCCCAAGGCCTGGCCCGCCAACCTCCCCGATCGGGCCGCTCTTCCCGGGCTGCCCAAAGCCAAGCGGGTGATCTTCCTCTGCATGGCGGGCGGACCTTCCCACTTGGAGACCTACGACTTCAAGCCCAAGCTAAGGGAAATGGACGGCAAGCCCATGCCCAAGTCCATCACCGAGGGCCAGCCCATCGCCCAGCTCATGGGCAAGAAGAACTCGCTCAAGTGCCTCGGCCCCCAGCACGATTTCCAGAGGTACGGCAAGTCCGGCCAGTTCATCTCCAACCAATTCCCCAAGATCGGGTCGATCGCGGACGACATCTGCATCATCCGCTCCATGCACACCGAGCAGATCAACCACGACCCCGCCCATACCTACATGAACACGGGCACCCAGATTTCCGGGCGCCCCAGCATGGGCTCCTGGATCCTCTACGGTCTCGGGGCCCCCACCGAGAACCTGCCCGGTTTCGTGGTCCTGACCTCCGTCGGGGGCGGACAGAACCAGCCCATCGCCTCCCGCCAATGGCACAGCGGCTTCCTGCCCAGCAAGTACCAGGGCGTGCACTTTCACAGCAAGGGCGACCCCGTCCTCTACCTGAGCAACCCCAAGGGCGTCACGGCCAAGGACCAGCGTTCCCTCATCGACTCAGTCAACAAGCTCAACCTCATGCGCAACGAGTCCCTGCGCGACCCCGAGATCTCCACCAAGGTCAGCCAGTACGAGATGGCCTTCCGCATGCAGACCAGCGTGCCCGAACTGATGGACGTCTCAAACGAGCCCAAGCATGTGCTCGACCTCTACGGGGCCAAGCCCGGGGACGGTTCATTCGCCAGCAACTGCCTGCTCGCCAGGCGCCTCGCCGAGCGCGGGGTACGATTCATTCACCTCTACCACCGCGGGTGGGATCACCACGGCGGGGTCAAGAACGCCATCTCGGGCGTGGCCAAGCGCGTCGACCAGGGCTCCGCCGCCCTCGTTCAGGACCTCAAGCAGCGAGGCATGCTCGAGGACACCCTCGTGATCTGGGGCGGGGAATTCGGGCGTACCCCCATGGCCCAGGGCAACGGGCGCGACCACCACATCAAGGGCTTTTCCATCTGGATGGCGGGTGGGGGCATCAAGGGAGGAATCTCCTACGGCAACACCGACGAGCTCGGCTACAACGCCGAGGAGAACGTCGTTCACGTGCGCGATTTTCACGCCACTATGCTCCACCAGCTCGGGATTCAATCCCAGCTTTTCACCCACAAGTACCAGGGCCTCGACTTCAGGCTCACCGGCGTGGACGATGAAGCCCGCGTCCTCAAGGACATCCTAGCTTAGGGCTTTCCGATTGACCCTCGGGCGAAGATTTGCATTTTTATCCCCTTTGGGTTCGGCGAGATAGCTCAGTTGGTAGAGCAGAGGACTGAAAATCCTTGTGTCCCCGGTTCGATTCCGGGTCTCGCCACCACCCAAAAACACTCTCCCTATGCGAATACGCCCCGGCGAAGGGTAAGCGTCAGCCTCGCTAGCGAAAGGTAACGCTCAGGGGCTCTTGTCCCCGGGTGTCGGGGAGGAATCTTGGTCGGGGACGACGATATTCACGACCTCACCGTTCCGGTAGGTCTTGCGGTCCTTGACGGCCCCGCGTCCTTTTTTCCAGTAACTGACCCACTCCCCGACCTTGATCCCATCTTCATAGACGCCTTCCTGCATCTTCTGCTTGATGTTAAACCAACCCACGTAGGGACCGTCCAGCTTGCCTTCCTTGTAGTTCGCTTCCTTTCTTTGCCTGCCGTTGTCCCACCATTCGCGGAAGGGTCCGTCCAGCTTGCCTTCCTTGTAGGTTCCTTCAGCCTCCTTGATCTTGTTGGAATGCCACTTGGTGAAGGGCCCGTGGCGCTCCCCCGCCTGGTAGGCGCCTTCCATGGCCTTGTTGCCATTGGTGTGGTAGAGGGCAAAAGGTCCGGAGGCTTGGCCGTCCTGGTAAACTCTCTCCTCGGCCAGAAGGCTGTTGTTGTGCCAGTGCTTCCAGGAACCGTTCTCCTTGCCATCGACGTAAGAGCACTCGAACTTCTTCGAGCCATCCGCCTGGAACTCGGTGTAGGTGCCTTCGTAGTTCCCGTTCTTGAGGGTGAATTCCTTCCACTTGGCGCCCCCTTGCTCGAAAACGATGGACCGCCCATTGAGGGCGCCGTCCTTGACTTCCGCCAAGAGCGTGACCTTCCCCTCGAAGATTCTCTTGATCCATCCCGATTTCGGGGTGCGCTCGTTAGGCATGTACTGGGTTCGGAAAACGTAGTCGTCCTTGGGCTGGGTATCGTCCAGCTCGTCCGCATCAACGGCCTGAGCGATGATTCCGGCCAAAGGTTCCGGGTATTTCATGACGAGGGCTTGGCTCCCACCTCCGGGGGTATCTTCCTCGCTGGAACACCCTGCAAGAAGGAAGAGTGAAAACAAAGCGAGCGGAAAAATCTTCATCACCGTCTTTAAACGTCTCGGAACTCAGCAGTCAAGTGGGAGCAACCATAATCCCCTCACTCCTTTCGCTTGGGCTTACGTCTCTTTTTCTCGTCCCGGGTGCTGGCGGGTAATTCGGAGTCGCTGATATCCACTTCGCGTATCTGCCTAGTCAGTTCCTTCTCGAGACGCTCGAGAATGGGCTTGTTATCGGCCTCACCGGCAACGTTGAGGGATTGGGTCGGGTCAAGTTGACGGTCGAAGAGCTCGGGAGGGTGGCCCGCAAGCTTGAGATAGGTATAGCGTTCGGTGCGGATACCGTAGTGGTTGGGGGCGCCCCAGTAGGAATAGAACTGGGACTTTCGCCAGTCGGCGGGCGTCTTGCCCTTGAGGAGGGGAAGAAGGCTGCGCCCCTGCATGGCGGCAGGAGCCTTGACCCCGGCAAGTTCGAGCAGGGTGGGAGCCAAGTCGACGTTGATGCATAAATCGGAGTTGACCGAACCGGGTTTGATCAGGCGGGGGTAGCGGATGAGGAAAGGCATGCGGATCGAGGTCTCGAGGATGAGGCGCTTGTCGTAGAAGCCGTGCTGACCGAGCCAGTAGCCTTGATCGGAGGTATAGATCACGACGGTGTCCCGGGTCAGCTTTTCCCGGTCCAGGTAATCGAGGACTCTCTTGAGGTTGTCGTCGTTGCCCTTCACGCAACGGACGTACTTGTGGATCATGTGCTGGTAGGCGACCCGGATCCTGTCCTTGTCGCTCTTGGGGTCATGCTTCCGCATTTGGTTGGGGGGCCCGTCCTTGAGGTGGCGAAAGTAGTAGGCGTCGCCCTCGGATTGCTGGTTGGGGTTGCCTCCGGAATGGAGCATATGGAACTTGGTGCGACGAAGAAACTCCTTCTTGAGGTTCGAATTGCCGGCCCGCAGATCCTCGTAGAGGGAGGGGGGCTCGGGGGCGGTGACGTCGGCCAGAAGTTCGTCGTAGCGGGCGGCGTGGCCGTAGTCGTGGTGGGGGGCCTTGAACTGGAGGCAAAGGAGGAAGGGCTTGTCGGGATCCCGCTTCTTGAGCCAGTCCATCGCAACGTCGGTGTAGACGTCGGTGGAATAGCCTTCACGCTTCCAGGTGCCCTCGGACCCGTTGAAGGTAGGGTTGAAATACTTGCCCTGCCCCTTCACCACCATGTGCCTGGCGTACCCCTTGGGCACGCTGTTGAGGTGCCACTTGCCCACCAGCCAGGTCTGGTAGCCGGCCTTCAGGAGCTCGACCGGGTATTGCGGGGAATCCTCGTTGATCTTGCCGTTTAGGCCGGTGACGCCGTTCTTGTGGCTGTACTGACCGGTGAGGATCGATGCCCGGCTGGGCGAGCAGATGGAATTGGCGCAGGTAAACTCGTCGAAGCGCATGCCCTCCTCCCTCAGGCGGTCGATGGCGGGCGTCTTGGCGAAGTCCTTGAGATAGGTCCCGTAGGCGGAGATGGCCTCGAACGCATGGTCGTCGACCAGAACGACTACGAAGTTGGGCTTGGCGAAGGCGCAAAGGCCCGAAAGAAGAAGGGAAAACAGGATGCAGGGCTTTTTCATTTGGTAGACTACGCTAAGTGGGTGGACGGGGTGGTCAACACAGATTACCGAGGACGGAGGAGGCGCTTTTGATTTGCCCGGGACGGCCGATCCCTTAGCCTTCAACCAGAGACAAAACGATACCCCTTCATGAACAAGCCTTCCGTCTTCCTGACCCTCACCTTGGTCCTTGCCGCGCACCTGGGCGCCGAGCACCGCCACACCCTGCAGTGCCGGCACTGGAGCCAGTTCGCCTGGCCCCTAGACACCACTACCCAGCGCTATGGTCCCGAACGGCAGGTCGACGTGCTCGACCTCTCCCTCGACGTGACCCCCGACTTCCGCAACCGCAGGGTGGCGGGTACTGCAACCATAAGCTTCCAGACCATGCAAAAGCCCGTCGATCAGTTGCGCCTGGACGCCTTCGACCTAGAGATAAGCAAGGTCACGGGCGGGCCCAAGATCGCCTTCTGGGAAAACACCGACCGGGCCCTGCTCATCACCTTCGAAAAGCCCATTCCTCCCCTCCGCAAGGCCAAGGTCACGGTTACCTACGAGGCGGAACCGGTCAAGGGACTCTACTTCAGGACCCCCGAACTGGGCTACCGGGAGTCCGACATGCATATCTGGACCCAAGGGGAAACGATCGAAGCCAGGCACTGGTTTCCCTGCTTCGACGCCCCCAACGAGTTCCTCACCTCCTCCATTACCTGCCGGGTTCCCAAGGACATGACGGTTCTTTCCAACGGCCGGCGGGCAGGCGAGGCGATCGACCCCCAGACCGGGCTGAAGGCCGTCACATGGATTCAGGAGAAGCCTCACGTAACCTACCTCATCTCCCTAGTCGCGGGCCACTTCAGGAAAATCACCGAGAAGCATGGGGACCTTTCCATGTCGTTCTGGACGCCTCCCTCCGAGTTCGCCGAGGCGGCCAATTCCTTCCGCGAGACCAAGCAGTGCATGGAATACCTCGAGAAGGAGATCGGGGTTCCCTACCCTTGGGCCAAGTACGACCAGGTATGCGTCCAGGACTTCAACTGGGGGGGGATGGAAAACACCAGCCTGAGCACCCTGAACGCCTCCACCCTCTTCAGCCTGGAAACGGAAAACATACGCAGCAGCCAGGGCCTGGTGGCGCACGAACTGGCCCATCAGTGGTTCGGGGATCTCGTGACCTGCAAGGACTGGAGCCATATCTGGCTCAACGAGGGCTTCGCCACCTACTACACTCATCTCTTCGCCGGGCACAAGGACGGCAGGGACCACATGCTCTACGGGCTCTACCGCGACAAGAAGCGAATCACGGGGCGCTCCGGGGACGTCGTGGCGATGGTCAACCGGAAGTACGACCGGCCCTCCGACATGTTCCGCAAATACGGATTCATGTCCTACACGAAGGGAAGCTGGGTGCTCCACATGATCCGATCCGAGGTGGGACCCGAGATTTTCCGCAGGGCGGTCAAGGCCTACCTGCTCAGGCACCGCCACGGCAACGTGGTTACGGAAAACCTGCGAGCCGCCCTCGAGGAGGCCTCGGGCAGGAACTTCGACCGCTTCTTCGACCAGTTCGTCTACCATGCTCATCATCCCGAGCTGAAGATCGATTATTCCTGGGACCAGAAGCGGAAGTTGGCCAAGCTGAGCGTAAGGCAGGAACAGAAGGTAGACGAAAACGTCATGCTCTTCGAGGTGAAGCTGCCGGTACGCTTCCGGGTGGGCGGGCGCATCATCGACCACGACGTCGCGGTGAGCAAGGTCGCGGAGGACTTTTACTTCGCTCTGCCCGCTTCCCCCGACACCGTACGGGTCGACCCGAACCTTACGCTGCTGGCCAAGATAACCTTTTCCCCGTCCGTGACCATGCTGCACAAGCAGTTGGCCGATCCCAAGGACGTCATCGGACGCCTCCTCGCAGTCGAAGCCCTGGGCAAGCGCAAGGACAAGACCTCGGTCGAGAAAATAAGGGACGCCCTATACCAGGATCCGTTTTACGGGGTCAGGCTGGCCGCCTCCAGAGCCCTGCGCGGGATGGATACCGACCAAGCCTTCGAGGCGATCGTCTCCTCCCCCAGGCAACCCGATGCCCGGGTACGCAGACAGGTGGTGACTGACCTGGGAGGCTTCTACCGCCCCACCGCCCTCACGGCCCTCAAGAAATCGCTCCAGGGCGAGAAGAACCCCGCCGTGCGCGGGTCCGCCATCCGGGCCCTGGCCGGGTTTGGGGATTCCGGGGCCGCAGGTCTCATCCGGAAGGCTCTGATTACCGATTCCTACCGCCACCAGCTGGCCGATGCCGCCGTTTCGGCCCTCCGCAGCCAGGATGACCCGGCCGAGATCGGCTACCTGCTCGGGATCCTCCGCAAGGATTCGGCCAAGTTCACCTCACGCGGATACGGCTCGGGCCTTAAGGCTTTGGCCTACCTGGCCAGAAACGAGAAGGACAAGTCCAAGATCCGTCGCTTCCTGCTCGAAAGCCTGGACGCCCCCAACCCACGGATCAAACTGGCCGCCATCGAGGCCCTCGGACAACTGGGCGACCCCATGGTCATCGCCTCTCTTGAGAAGATCGCTTCGGGTCGTGAAGGCTCCCCCGAAAGACAAAGGGCGGAGCAGGCCGTCGAGAAACTGCGGGCAGGCCGCAAACCGGTGGACGACTTCAAGAACCTCCGCCTGGAGTTGAGCGATCTCAAGAAGGCCAACGAGTCGCTCGAGAAGAAGGTGGAAGAACTGGGCAAGCGGCTCGATTTCAAGCCCTACCCGGATTCCCCGGACGGGAATCGAAGCGACTAGGAAACAAGCAGGAGATACCCTACCCCGAGGGCCAACTGGATGAGGGCGTAGGGCATCGCTACCTTCACGAAGCCGGCGAAGGAAAGCTTAAGCCCGTACTTGTGGATGATTGTGACCGAAACGAGGGTCGAGGCGGATCCGATCGGGGTGATGTTCCCTCCTAAGTTGGCCCCGAAGATGACGGCCCACCAGTAGGGACTGTCGGGGTTGTTCGCGACGTCCGGGATCCCTCCCAGGATCTTCGCAAGCATGGCGGCGAGAGGGATGTTGTCGGTGACCGAACTGGCCACGGCGGAAGCCACCATCATGGAGGCGGGACCCGCGGAGTCGCCGAGACCGAGAATGGGCATGATCCACTCGCCGATGAGAGCCAGCACCTGGGCATGCTCCATGACGTTGATAACCGCGAACAGGCAGACGAAGAAGAAAAGCAGGTCCCAATCGATGGCCTTGTAGAAGCGGTCGGCCACCGCCTTGTAGCGAACCAGCATGATGCCCGCGAAGGCCAGGGCCACGAAACCGAGGCCCAAGTCGCTGACCACGGGCAACTGGGAAGTCATGGCCACCGTGGCGATGAAGACGAAGGTCATGATGGCTCCAAAGCGGAAGAATCCGGGCGACTCGATCCCCTCGTTCTCATCGAAGCCGGCCACTAGGGCCTTGGCCGAGGCCCGCTCCTCGTCGCTCTTGAGGGAACTGATCTTGAACAGCTTGGCCCCCATCCAGATGGTGACCACCGTGGCGATGACGACGTAGGGAGAGGCCTTGATGAAGAAATCGATGAACTCGATCCCCGCGGTCTTGCCCACGATGATGTTGGGCACGGAGGAGATGAGCGTGAGCAAACCGCCGATATTGGTAAGGAGTCCTTCCACCAGAAGAAAACCGAGCAACTTCTCGGATCGGTCCAGCTTCTTGAGGGAAACCCCCGTAAGGGAACCCACGATGATCATGGCGGTGACGTTGTTGAGCACGGCGGAGAAAACCACCGTCATGACCCCGTAGAGAATCAGCAGTCTAAGGGGATCGCCCCGCGAAAGCTTGGTCAGCTTGACCGCAACCCAAGTAAAGAGGCCGGACTTGCTCGTTACGTCCACGAACAGCGAGGACCCGAGGATGATGGCAATGACCTCCCAGTCCACCCCCGGCACGTACACTGGCAGGGAAATCGCGTGTCCCCCTATCACGAGGGCTCCGACGTCGTCGAAGGGAAGCAGGCCAAACCAAGTCCCGAGGAATAGGGCGAGGATTGCGAAGACCCCCACGATGACCGACTTCTTGGCATGAATCTTTTCCTCCATGGCGAGGCATAGGATCATGCAGGCGAGCAAGCCCAGGAATAGATAGGTCACGCTCGCGGGCACCGCATGCGCGGAAGCGGCGGCCAAGAGTTGGAAAGGGGAATTCACAGGAGGAGCAGAGGTGTGGAGCGCAACTCGACGGCAAGGGGATGGGCCATGCCGTGCATGGCAAGCTGGTCCTCCTCCTTGGCGTGCATGACGAGCAGGTCGACCTGCCCCTCCTCGATCAGCTTTCGGTAGTCCTCAAGGCGATGACCGACTTTGGCCAGACACTCGACCTCGATGCCGAGACCGGCTTCCCCGAGGGCGTCCCTGGCCGAAACGGAGAAGTCCTTGGCATCCTTGAGAAGGCGGGAGAGAATGCTCTCGCGGGCCACCTCCGAATCGATCTCGGGGATTTTGTCGATGGCATCGAGGTAGCGGTCTAGGGTGACGTCGTCCTCCACGTGACTGAGCATCAACTTGCCCCCCTTGGGGGTAAAGGCTGAGGAATACCCGATGAGGGAACCTTCCCCACAGAGATGTCCGGAAACCGCCATGACGGTCTGCGGCGGGTCGGAGACCAAGGAGGCCGCATCCTCGCGCTCGGGGTGTGGAAGAACGAGTACCGGCGTAGTGGTAACCTGAGTCAGGACCTCGAGGTATTCGCCCAGGCTGTAGGGCCAGCGCCAGGCCTCGCTATGCAGGTTCCGGTAGGTCACCACGAGGTCGGGGCGGTTCTCCTCAACCCGGTCGAGCAGGTCCTTGACGCTTTCGAAGTCGTCCTTGCCCACGAGGCTCCATTCGGTTTCCGTCTCGGGAAGAACCTGACCGAGATAGTCCCTTACCTTTTGCTGGTAGAGGGCGGCCTCGGCTTCCCCAAGGTCGGTGGCAAGCAGGACACGGCCTATGGAAGGCTTGTCGTACACGTAGATTGTCTTGGCCGCGGCCTTGAATACGCTCTCGAATTGGTCGACGCTGCTCATTGGATGGTATCAGTCATGCCTATGAAGCAGGATGGGGCAAGGATGCAACCCTAAAGCCCAAGGATCGCAAAGAGAACCTGAGGGAAAGCCACTCGACGGGCCCTAGCCCGAGCTTCTCCAGAGCCAGAGTCCCAAGCCCAGCAGGATGGCCAGCACGACGAAGAAAAGATACTTCCCGGACGATGGGGATTCCTCAGGGAGATCCTCCTTGGCAATCCTGCTTTTCTCGAATTTTTCGGCAAAGACCTTTTTGTTGTGCTCCTTCGCCGCCCGAGAGAAGGGCGTGCGGGTCGCCCCGACGATTTCCCCCGTCTCGGGATCCTTCAAGATTCGCTTTTTATCCATTTTACTTCAAAAGAATGAACGAGGAAGAATCAGGGCGCCGACGAGTTGAGCTCATTTCCCGCCCCTGCCGGGGATGCGTTCCCTTCACTGGGATCAACCACGACCGGGACCGGTTCGGGAAGAAGAGGCTCGGGTTGAGGCCCGTAGTCGATTTCCCCGTCGACGAAGGTCTCGTTGAAGTCGATGGTGACGTTCTCATCGTCGTGGTAATGGACGATCATTCCAGAGCCATTGCTGAGGCTGGTAAGGGTACAGGGAGCGCCATCGGGCTTCCAGCGCTGGGCTTCCATGACCTTTCCGGCTTGGTAGTGAAGGACGGTCTTCTTCCTCCCGCCGGGGTAAAAATCCTCGAACTTGCCATCCCTGAGGTTGGCCTTGTTATAGCCTCGATAGTCGACTTCGCCACTCGGACTCCAGGCAATGAAGGGACCTTCCCTTACTCCCGCCACCCAAGTCCGCTCGATCATCTTGCCACCGCCATCGTACCAAGCGGTATGCAACCCATCCTGCTTGCCCTCCCTGCATTCGAACAGAGAGGCCACCTTTCCGGAGGGGTAGAGCTTCTTGACCCAACCCGAGTAAGGCGCTCCATCGGGGCCGAAATAGTTCTTGGGCGCATCTTCCTGAAAAGAAAGGGGTTCATCGAGCTCGACGTCTCCGGGGAGATTCGAGAGGGCGTCGGGCAAAAGCGCCTTGGCGAGGGCTTCTTGCCTAGCCTCGGGAGAATCGAGCGGATTGATGATTTCCGGAAAGGCTTCCTCCTCGTCCCCGCAGCCAGAAAGGAGACTGAGCAAAGCCGAGGCCAAGATTAGACGTTTCATGCCACATAGTAGAAAGGTTGATACGAATAAGGTCAAGTTTCGGAAAACGCTCTTGCCCACCCGCGGACACGCAACATCCTAGGAATAATCATCATATGTATGGACCCGGATGTTCTCGGATCCGTAATGAGAAAACCGACACTCCGACATGACTCAGATTTCCGCCTACGCCGCACAAAAGATCAAGGACCGCATGCAACCCTTCCCCATCGAAAGACGGGCCGTGGGCAAAACGGACGTCCGAATCGACGTCGAATACTGCGGGGTTTGCCATACCGATCTCCACTTCGTGAACAACGACTGGGGGATGACGGAATACCCGGTCGTCCCCGGCCACGAGATCGTAGGACGAGTAACCGAGACTGGTGAGGAGGTGGAAAAATTCAAGGTCGGCGATCTCGCCGCCGTGGGGGTCATGGTTGACTCATGCGGTGAATGCGCCCACTGCCGAAACGACCTGCAACAATATTGCAAGCAAGGATTCACCGCCACCTACAACAGCCCGACCGATGACCCGGGAGGCTTTACCTATGGAGGATATTCCAAGTCCATCGTAACCGGCGAACCCTTCGTCCTCAGGGTGCCCGAGACTCTCGAGACCAGCGCCACCGCCCCTCTGCTGTGCGCCGGGATCACTACATATTCCCCTCTCCGCCACTGGGAGGTCTCCGAAGGGATGAAGGTTGGAATCGCAGGACTCGGAGGACTCGGGCACATGGGGGTTAAGTTCGCCCATGCCATGGGAGCCCATACCGTGATGATCACCACCTCGGAGAGCAAGGCGGAGGACGCCAGAAAACTGGGGGCCGACGATGTCCTTCTGTCGACCGACGAGGACGCCATGGCAAAGGAAGCGGGCGAGTTCGACTTCATCCTAAACACCATACCGGTCAACCATAGGGTCGACCCCTACCTGGAGTTGCTCAAACTGGACGGAACGATGTGCGTGGTCGGGGCCATCGAACCTCTCGACCAGGTCAATGCGGCTCAATTGCTTTTCGGAAGAAGAAGAATGGCGGGATCGATCATCGGAGGCATCAAAGAAACCCAGCGGATGCTCGATTTCTGCGCCGAGAAGAACATCGTTTCCGAGATCGAACTGATCCGCATGGACCAGATCAACGAGGCTTTCGATCGCTTGGCCGGCAGTCAGGTCAAATACCGCTTCGTGATCGATATGAGCAGCCTGGACTAGCCCGGCCCGACGGGAAGCCGGAGCAAGGCCACTATTGCCTCCCTTTGGCGAAGGGATCCTTGCCCTCCGATTTGCGGGAGTCGGGCGCATAGAGACGGACCTCCGCGATCCGCCCGGTGTCGTCGAAACTGCCGAAGCCTATCCGGCCCCACTCGAAAGTCTTGTCCTTGGCCTTCATAATGGGGTTTTCAAGGTCGTTAAGGTAGACCTCGATTTTGCCCGTACCAAATTCCCTCACCAAGCGGAAATCATGCCACTCCCTGCTACTCCACTTGTGGCCCTTGGTCGTCTCGTGGGAAATCTTCGTACGCGGCCGGCCGTTCACTATGAAACAGTTGTGGGCGTGGTTGTCCGTCACGCTGGCAATGTGGGTATAGTAGAAATGGGAACGGTCCCGAAAACCGTAGAAGACGCACATATCCCGGTGACCGTATTCCTTGCCGGTCTGACGCAGTTTGGCCTCGAGAATGAAATCCTTTAACTCGATTCCTCCAAGCAGGGCGATGTTGTAGGGAGAACGGACCTCGTACTTGTACTTGCTCTTGGCAAAGTGCTCGATGAACCCGATTCCTTTCTCGGTTCCCCATTTCCAGACCCGCTTGTCGGTCGCAATGAAATCGCCCATGGACTGGTCGTTTTTAAAATCCTGCCGGTAAACCAGCTTATACCCCTCTGGCAGGACGGGGGCCTCCTTGCCGGAGACCAAAGGCGAGAAAAGCGCAAGCAAGGCGCAGGCAGAGTTAAGTACATTCTTGAGCTCCATAATCGTTGTATGGGTTGAAAGGTAGCAGAACCACGGCTTAGGCGCAAGTCACGCAGACCTGCGTTTCGGGAAATGCCTCGAGGCGGTCGAGGGATATTTCATTGCCGCAAAACACACAGGCGCCGAAAGTTCCATCCGCGATTCGGTCCAATGCATCGGAGACCTCGAGCCTCTGCCTCCTCTTCCTCCTGCGCAGCTCCAGAACCATCTGCTGGTCCTGCATGGCTTCCATTCTGGATAAGCGCCCCAGCCCCTTGTCCGGCACTACGGCTTCCGCCGAGGCTTCGCTTTTGCACAGGTAATCTTCGATCTCGAGGGCCAATTCCTCGAGCTGAAGCCTGAACTGATCAATTTTCTCTTTTTCCACTGGTGGTATGCACTGATAAAAATCATTGCAGGATGGGGTAAAGGGTCAACCGCGATCATGCCTGCCCCTCCGGGATTTTTTTTCTCCTTGGGTGGGAAATTCTTGAAAAAATTCATTTTTACAGGCAATGTTTATTTATGAAAACATTCCTAGCGCTTATATTCGGCTTTTTTCTCTTTCAATTTTCCCTCGTCGCCGAAGACGAGACATGTGCCATCATGGTAGGTGAAGCAAACGACCCAGAGGAATTTTCAGAGGTCGGTGGCAAAAAGATCTATTTCTGCTGTGGTTCATGCGTGAAGGCTTTCGACGCCAACACCGCCTACTACATTAAGGCTCTTCCCGCCCTTGCCAAGAAGTTCACCGATGCCGAGAAGAAGAAGCTTGGCGTAGACAAGGTAAAGTTGCTCGACCAGCGCTATTGCCCCATTTATCCCGAGCGCGTAGTCAACCCCAATTCCAAATTTGAGACCTACAAGGGCAAGAAGGTCTACTTCTGGTCCTCAAGCGCCATCCGCAGATGGAAGCGCGACCCGGACAAGTACTATGCCGAGGCCGCCAAGCGGGGACACCTTCCCAAGCTCTAGAAATAGGCTTCACCGACTTTTTGAAAAGGCTCCGGGTTTCCGGAGCCTTTTTCTTTGCCTTGGTCTCGGCTTATTTCTGCAGGATCACGAAAAGGTTTCCGGACTCGCAGGAAACCTTCACTTGATTCGAGACGGCCTCATTGCTTTGACTCAGTTTTCCCTCTGGGCTCAGAATCGAGCCATTCAGTTCCCATCGCAGACCGCTGGTGGCTACTCCTTCACAGGGAAGCAAAGCAAGAAGACTGAGGGTTGAGCCGGCCCGGCCAGCGAGCTGAAGGGGGCACTCCGGGGTCACCCGGCCTATCCATTCCTCGTTCCCGTCAAAGGTTAGCTTGACCGCCGGATCGACTTGGCTGGAGGCCATGAGGTTAGATAAAAAATGATCGGATCTTCCTCCCAGACCTCCAAGGATAATCAAGTCCCTTGTCACGGTTTCCCGATTAAGCCAGCCAAGGGCCTTTTCGAAATCAGTGCTGTCCTGATCGGGCAACCGGATAACCCGAAGACCAGGGTATTCGCTTGCGCGCTCTTCCCCGAATCCCGAAGAGTCCATGTCGCCGATGAGAAGATCCGGACAGATTCCCGCATTCCTGAATGCAAGAAAGCCGGCATCCACCGCAACCGAAAGATCTGCCTCCTCGTGCCGCCAGGAAAGCAACTCCTCGGACGGGGGACTCCCCCCCAGAACCAGTAAGGCGTTCTCCCCCTTCATCAGCAAGTTCTTTGAGTTATCGGAAAAAACCCATCTGCTTATCGCTAATTGGAAGTTCCAGTCTTTTCATGACCAGAAGCATATCTTCCCAGACCTTGCGCTTGCTTGCCTTGCTGGGGTTATGCAGGAGATAGGAAGGATGATAGGTAACCATCATGGGTATGTCCTGGAATTCATGCCATTTTCCACGAACGTCCCCCAGGCGGCGGGTCGGGTCAGGACCCAGCAAGCCATCGGTTGCAGTCTTCCCGAGAGCCACCACGACCTTGGGGGAAACGACCTCAAGCTGGGCCTTCAGATAGGGCATGCAAAAGTTCATTTCCCTGGGAGTGGGAGGACGATTCCCGAAGGATTGGTCGTGCCGGGGCCTCCAGTTCATGATGTTGCCGATATAGACCTCGTCGCGCGGGAGGTTCATGGCATCAAGGATTCGATTCAGGAGTTCCCCTGCTGGTCCGACGAAGGGGACGCCCTGTTGCTCTTCCTCGGCGCCAGGCGCCTCCCCGCAAAGAAAAAGGTCCGCTTCCGGGTTACCGGTTCCGAAAACCACATGGCCGCCGGGATTAAGCTCAGAGTTGCAAGTGGGACAACCCACTATCTTTTCCCGGAGCCAGTCAAGTCTCTCCTTCTTAGAACCTTCGGGAATGGAAAAGGGCGTCGGATCCGGAATATGGATGGATGGATCCTCGAGGGGAGACTGAACCTGCGAAGGCTTGGGCTTCGGACGATCGTTTCCGGAAACCGCGGTGGAAACGGGCGCGGTTGGGCCGGGAGTGGAACTTGAAGAGGAAGGATCGCCAAAATTTCTCCGCAGGGAGTCCTCCAAGGCCGCCAGGGATTCCTCCTCCACGTAAAGATCCCGAACCCCCTCGCTGCGCAGGCGCTTCAGCTCGAGAACAAGGGAATGAGCGGCTTCGGCTTGGTTCATTTGCCCGGCTCCTCGAGGGCCGGCATGGCCAACTTCTCGACGTACTTGGCGAGGAGGTCGAATTCCAAGTTCACGGAATCGCCCGGCTTGCGACCGGGCAAGTTGGTCTTGGATAGAGTATGAGGGATTAGCCAGATGGCGAAGGAACGATCCTCGACGTCGCACACGGTAAGGGAACAGCCGTCGAGAGCTATGCAGCCTTTGTCCACCAGGTAACGCTCGTAGCCCGGCGGCACCTGGACCTGAAGGTATAGGTTTTTTCCCCTTTCCTCGAAAATCTCCACTGTGCCCAGGGCATCGACGTGCCCCGTCACGAAATGCCCCCCTACCCTTCCGTCCGCAGGCAAGGATCTTTCAAGGTTGACCGGGCTCCCTTTTTTCAAGTCGCTCAGGTTGGTGCGTTCGAGGGTTTCCTCAAGCAGGTCGAAGGTAGCCTCCTTGCCCTTGCTCTCGGCAATGAGAGTGAGGCAGCATCCGTTGACGGCCAAGCTTGCTCCTTGATCGAGTCCGTCTCCATCCACAAAAGGAAGTGCGACCCTAAGTTCCCAAGCCTCGGAGGCTTCCTCTAGGGACAAGACCTTCCCTACGTTCTCAACAATACCGGCAAACATTCTTAAAGAGAGCCAAACAAACAAAGGAGTGGATTGATTTAAAGATAATTTGACCCATTGGCCTCAAAGCGTACCTTTCTTATATGTCCATGACAATTTCGATTTTCAAGACCCGTACGATATTCTTATGTCTCCTCCTTCTCTTCACGCGCCCTGATGCGTCGGCAGTCGCGCCTGGGGCATCCTCCATCCCCGCCGATTCCTTTATCGTCCTCTCCCTGAAGGGTGAGTCCATCCTCCAAAAATCGGGCATTCTCGAAAGCGAAGCCTGGACTCCGATTCTCGCAAGGTTCTCCCGAACCCATCCGGATATCCATGAAGTTCTGCTGGATAGAAATTCGAGTGGCCTCAAATTCCAGGCTCCCCTCCAGTTTTTTGCCCGCATGGGTGGGGGCGACTCCCCTTCCCCATCCTTAGGGATTATCGCCGTCGCCCAGGATCCCGCAAAAGCGGACCAAACCCTAGCCATGATCGCCAAAACCTTGGGATTGAGCCGTAAGAAAGGCAAAGGGAATGAGTATCGCAAAGAGGGCTCTCCGCTAGGAATCGGGCGCAAGGGCAGGATCTGTTACCTGCTTGGCGTTACCCCCACCGTGAAAGCCGAGGAGGGCGAGAAAGCGCCTTCGATCGATGAAAGGCTGGACGAATTAACTCGTGTTTTCCATTCCAACGAAAAGGACGTCGCAAAATTCCCTTCGTCTCTCAAGGCTCATCTCAGCCGAACTTCGGACTTGGCTCTTTATCTTGACGGAACGGGTTTGTCCGAATTGGTAGAAGACTTCTGGCCCGACGACCAGTGGAAGAATCTTCTGCCCGCGCTGGACCCTCTCTTCAACCGGCAGATCGGGCTCAATCTTCAATCCTCAAGAGGAGCCATTAAGGTAACCGCATCGGAGTTTACGCCCCCAGGGCGTCAAACACCCCGGGCGGCATCTCCCCTTGCCATGACCGGACGACTTCCGGGAGATGCTCCCCTCGTTGCCCGCTGGTCCTTGCCTGAAGACTCCCTGCGCGCCGGCGCGTCCGAAGCCATGGGCCACTTGCTCAAATTCATGAGCGCCGGAAAACTGAACAAAGACTCGGTCTTGCCGGGCTTCGATGCATCCGCAACCGAGTTGCTCGACTCTCCCAGCGGAGATTTCGTCCTTGCCGGAGGGACCTTTAAGGCCTTGATCGTCCCCAACGAGGACTCCATCCCGACAACGGAGCTCAAGCCATCCTTCGTCCTTGGCTTCGGTTTGTCCAAGCCCCATCTCTTCAGCCAATTTCTCGCCGGGCTCAACATGGCGAAGTCGCTCGATACCCTCCTCTATGCCGGCGATCTTCACCTCAGCTCTAAAAAAGACGCCGCTTGGCTTTCCACTTTCGACTACCTCCGGGAAATAAGGGCGGACAAGCCCATCGCTCCCCTCTCCAAGTATCGGGCCAACCTGCTCAACCAGCATGCCTTTGCCCTCGATTTGAACCTGCTGAAGGCCAATCGCTCTCTTCGCGAGCTCAAAAACCTTACCTACGAGCAATTCAAGACCCTGCACTGGCTGGGCGACTTCTCCAGGCTGACCGTTCTCTCCGAAGAAAAGGGCAACCTGACCGCAACCGTCAAGCTCACCGACAAGGAAAGGCAAGGTTGGGAAGTGGTGGCCAAACACCTCGGGCAGGAAACCATAGACTCTACCAACCGGAGCCTTTATCAAGCCATTATTCGGGATGATTTCAACGCCATCGTACAGGAAGTGCGCAAGGGAGCCATGATCAATGCCAACGACAGGTTCGGCCATACCCCGCTACACTTTACCGCCTTCAGGGGCAACGCCCGCATCCTTCAGTTTCTACTCCGCAACGGTGGAGACCCCAACGCTCGCGGCAGGCACGAGTCCACACCCCTCCACAGCGCCGCATGGGGCAGAAACCTGCAGGCCCTTGAGGTCTTGCTGGAGGAAGGGGCCGACGTCGATGCCCGTACTGATGAAGGCGAGACCCCCGGCATGACGGCCGCCCTAAGAGGCGAGAAGGACGTTCTGGAGATTCTCTTCGCTCTTTCGGCCGACCCTCACGCCGTGGATGACCATGGCACTAATTTGATCGACTTGGCGGCGGCGGGGGGCCATCGAGTCATCGTCGAGTTGCTTCAAAAAATCGGGGTCAAGAACAAGAACCCCCTCCACGTCGCGGCCGGTCTAGGCGACCTTGCAAAGGTAAAGGAATTGCTCAAGAAGGGCAGGGAAGTCAACGAGAGGGACTCCTTCGGGGCAACCCCTCTACTGATCGCCATGGTTGCCGGACAGGAGAAGATGGTGGAATTGCTTCTTTCCCGCAAAGCCGACCCGAAGATCAACGCGAGAGAGGGCTACACGCTGATGCATGGAGCCGCCTTCTCGGGTAAGAAAAGCATGGTAAGTAAAGCCCTTTCACTTGGACTTGAGATCAACCCCCGCTATGGTTCCGACGGCATCACCCCGACCGACGTGGCCGAAGACGAGGGCGATGCCCTTCCCTACCTTCGGGCCTTGGGCGGGCGGACGGCCTGGGAGCTTGGAAACTTGCCCGAAGAACCCGCAGGGAAGTAGGTCCTCAGGGCGTCCGGGCAAGGCCCATGATCCCCTGGCCCAGTTCCCCAAGCCTTCGGTCCAGTACCTTTGCGCCGGGAGCGATGCCTTCCAGGAAATTCCAGAATTCGGGTGAATGGTTCATATGACGCAGGTGAGCCAACTCATGGCAAAGAACGTAGTTTCCAACCTCAAGGGGAAGCAGGATCAGCCTCCAGTTCAGGGAAATCGTTCCCTTGGCGGAGCAAGAACCCCAGCGGCTTTTTTGGTTGCCGAGTCTCAATCTGTTCCAGCTCAATCCGTGGCTTTGGGCCAAGGCGGATAGTCTTGGGGGAAGATATTCCGCGGCAAGTAAACGGCAGGCATCAAGCAGGGCGCGCTCAAGGGAGTCCGGGCCGGAGAGCGAAAACAGGATGGAATCCTCGGCCACCTCGCAGCCGGGCTTGGAGGAAGTATTCTTCGACAAGGCCGTCCAGCAAACTCGACGGGCGGTTCCGTCCAGCCAAACCAATCCTCCGCTCGAAAAATAACGCGAAAGCTTGGTTATGCGCGGAAATTTTTTTGTCTTTCGCTCAAGCCAGGACTTTTGGCTGGCAAGGAAGGACAAGCCCTCGGACCAGGGAGACCATTTGGGCAAAGTCAGGGTGGCCCGGGTGGCGGAATCGACCCGCAGGTTCATCCTCCTTGCTCGGGAGGATTTTTGAATTACGCAATCGATGGAGCGGGAAGAGGATCCGCTCTCCAAGGTAACCCGCTCGATCATCTCACTCCCCGACATGGACCCTCAGCGGTCGGGGGAAGCCAAGCCCTCGAGGGCCCGTGCTTGTCCGGATGCAAATTTCCTCAAAGCCGACTCCGGGTCGATATCCGCCTTCCTGCAGGCCGCCACGATTTCGAACAAGAGCTTTCCCGCCCCTTCCTCGTTCAATCCGACCAAGGAGAGTTCCACCTTGGCCTCATCCCAGTCCCCAGCCTCATCCAGTCCGGCCTTAAGGGAGCGCTTGTACACGTCATGGGCGAGGAGGAGGGCCGGTAATCGTGGAGGCAGATCCTTGAAAAGCTTGGGGGGACCGGATTCGTCCTCACCGGAGGCTTCCTTCTTTTCGGCCGCCTTGATCATCTCCCAACGGTCCAGAACCTCGGAAGTGGAGTCTACCTTCTCCGATTCTTCTCCGAAGACGTGAGGATGCCTGCGGATCAGTTTCTCATTGATTCCGCGGGCCACGTCCTCGAGGTCAAAACTCCCGACTTCCTCGGCTAGGCAGGCGTGCATGACAACCTGCAAAAGCAAGTCGCCCAGCTCTTCCTCCATGAGCTCGAAATCTTCATCGTCTATGGCTTCCAGCACCTCCGAGGTCTCCTCGACCAGGCAACGGGCAAGGGACTGGTGGGTCTGTTCTTGGTCCCATGGGCAACCATCCGGAGCCCGTAGTCTGAAGACAATGTTTCTTAGTCGTTGAATTTCGCTCATTCTCGCGCATTCTGTATGTCTGTTAATTCTTGGCAATTCATTCCATCCCAGGAATGAAAAAACCTTTTCAAATCATGGATAAACTTACCGAAATCATGGACTGGAAGCGCCGGGAGGTCGCTCTCCGGGCCCGACCGGTCCGCCCAAGGGAATTGAGTTCCCTGGGAGAAAGGATGAGCGTGGGCTTATCCTTTCACGATGCCTTGGCCAACCCGGGGCAACTTTCGGTGATCGCCGAGATCAAGAGAAAATCCCCTTCCGCAGGAAGCATTGCGGAAGGAATATCCGCCGTAGAACAAGCCAGAGCCTATCTCAATGCCGGGGCCGAGGCCATGTCCGTACTCACTGACGAGGAATTCTTCGGGGGGAAGCTGGAGGACCTCTGGGAGGTCAATGACTTCATCAGCAATCACCAGAGGGAAACCCCCACCATTAGGAAGGACTTCATGATCCATCCCATTCAGGTGCTGGAAGCCGTCGAGGCCGGGGCAAGGGCAATACTTCTCATCGTGCGGGCGCTGGACGACGAGGACCTGAAAAGCCTGCGCGAAGCGGCCGACCTGGCAGGACTCGACTGCCTCTATGAGATCCACGAGGAAAAAGAGCTCGAAAAGGCACTCCGGCACAGCCCTCGTATCATTGGCGTGAACAACAGGGACTTGGCCCGTTTCGAGACGACCCTAGATACCACCGAGATGCTCTTCCCGCACATACCCGATGGAATCGTAAAGGTCAGCGAAAGCGGCATCCTAGAACCCGAAGATGCCTGGAGAGTCAGGGAAGCCGGGGCCGACGCCGTTCTCTGTGGGGAAGCCCTCATGCGGGCGGACGACCCCGAGGCCTTACTTCGGGAAATGAAGGAATGCGAATAGCCGACGATTCTTTTCCGCAACGATGTCGCTTACGCCCAAGGAAACCACGGATCTGCTACGCGACATCGGCCACCAGCCCAAGAAGCAGTTCGGTCAAAATTTCCTGATCGACGGCAACATAGTCCGGAAATCGATTGAAATGGCCGACTTGCCGGAGGGGCTTCCGGTGGTTGAGATCGGGCCCGGACTCGGAACTTTGACCCGTAGGCTGCTTCAAGCCGGACACCCCGTTCATGCCGTCGAGATCGACCATGGGCTCCTCGAAAACCTCGAACGGTCCCTCTCGCCTGAGATTGGGAAAGGCCGGCTTTCTCTTCAGCGCGCAGATGCCGTAAAGTCCCCCCTGGGTACTCTTCCCGAAGGGATCGACGAGTACGCCGTGGTAGCCAATCTGCCCTATGCAATCTCCTCCGCCTGGCTGGAATCCCTGCTCGCCACGGGCCGCCTTCCCCTCCGGATGGTCCTGATGCTCCAGAAGGAGGCCCTGGACAGGATGTGGGCGGACTGCGAGACCAAGAACTACAATGCCCTATCCATCTTTCTGCGGGCGTCGTTTGAAAGCGGAACCCGTCACCTCGTCTCACGCCAATGCTTTTACCCCGCCCCGGGGGTCGACTCGGTCCTGGCCAGGATGGACCGCCTTCCTTCCCCCTATCTCTTTGCTGATCCAACCCGTGCCCTGATCAGGAAAATCTTCACCCGGCGACGCAAGCAGATCGGCTCCCTAGCCAAGAGGGAGGAAGCAAAAGAATGCGACGAAATCCTGACTTGGCTGGAATCGGAAGGGCTTAGCCCCACTCTCCGGCCCGAGCAAATCGAGCCTCAAGCCTGGCTGAGCCTGGAAAGGCGGGACTAGGCCTAAGCGGCCCCGCAGCACTTCTTGTATTTCTTCCCGCTTCCGCAGGGACAAGGGTCGTTGCGACCGACCTTGGGAGCATCCCGGACGACCGGAACGGCGATCTCCGGAATCTCGGGAGCCTCGGATTGCTGAGGCGCAGGGGAGCCACCTCCCGAGCCCGAAAACTGATCGAAACCTCCGCCCTCCGAACTTTCGGGACCGGTCGTCTTGGCCACGCTGTTGAGCGTCGAGAGCATATTCTCGAAAACGGCAAGGTTGGTGGAGGAACGGAACATGCCCGAACATACGTCCGAGCGCATCGAGCCCATCATTTCCTCAAAGGCCCGGAAGGCCTCGTTCTTGTATTCGCTAAGAGGATCCTTCTGACCGTAACCGCGTAACCCGACGCTCCGGCGCAGCTCCTCCATTTCCGTCAAGTGATCCTGCCAGTGCAGGTCGACGGCATT
>DLRY01000018.1:5928-84789 GCA_002500665.1 Opitutia bacterium UBA7876 | reverse complement strand
TTGGCCTCATAGGCGGAAACGATCTTCTCGAGGATGACGTCCTTGACCTCTTCTTCCCGCTTGCCCTGCAATTCTTCAAGGCGCACGGAGAGAGGAAAGGTAACGTTGACCCAGGAGGCGAGGACGGACTCGAGCTCGGGCATTTCCTCCGAGCTACCGGCCTTGAACTCCTCCTCGGGCACACCGCCCAGGCGAACCTCGACCTCTTCCTCGATCAGCTCGAGAAGGATTTTCCCGGGATCTTCCTCGAGGAGAACGTCGTTACGGATGGAGTAGACGATTTCCCTCTGGCGGTTGAGAACGTCGTCGTATTGAAGCAGGCGCTTGCGGATTGAATAATTCTGCTGCTCGACCTTCTTCTGGGCATTCTGGATGGACCAGTCCAAGGTTCCGTGCTCAAGCATCTCATCGTCGCCGAAGGATTTCTCGAGCATCTTGGAAAGAGCCCCCTGGTTGGCGAAAAGGCGCATCAGATCGTCCTCGAGAGAAACGTAGAACTTGGAGGCCCCTGGGTCGCCCTGGCGCGCGCAGCGCCCGCGCAACTGGCGGTCGATTCTTCTCGACTCGTGCCTTTCCGTACCAAGGACCAGCAGGCCACCGTTTTCCTTCACTCCCTCGCCCAGCTTGATGTCCGTTCCGCGGCCCGCCATGTTGGTGGCAATGGTGACGGAACCGGCTTGGCCCGCCTGGGCGACGATTTCCGCCTCCCTCTCGTGAAACTTGGCGTTGAGTACGGTGTGGCGGATATTGGCTCTCTTGAGCATCCGGCTGAACACCTCCGAAGATTCGACCGAGGCGGTTCCGACAAGAACCGGTTGCCCCCGTTGGTGAGCCTCACTCAGGTCCTCCAGGACTTGATTGAACTTTTGCCTGCGCCCCTTGAACATGAGGTCGTTCAAGTCCTTCCGGACGCAGGGCCTGTGGGTGGGAATGACCATAACGCCCAACCTGTAGATGTCGTGAAATTCACCCGCTTCCGTTTCCGCGGTACCCGTCATTCCGGCCAGCTTTTCGTACATCCTGAAATAGTTCTGGATCGTGATGGTGGCGTAGGTCTTGGTCTCCTTCTCGATGGCAACGCCCTCTTTGGCCTCCACCGCCTGATGGAGCCCGTTGCTCCATCTGCGGCCCGGCATCAGGCGCCCCGTATTCTCATCCACGATCATGACCTTGCCGCCCTGCACGACGTAATGCTTGTCCTTCTCGTAAAGACCATAGGCTCGCAAGAGCTGAGAGACGGTATGGATGCGCTCGCTTCTGACTTGAAAATCCTGCTCCGCTTCTTCCTTCCTGCTGCGCTTATCATCGTCCGAGGCTTCGGAATCCCTCTCGATGTCGACGTACATCACGGCCAAGTCGGGAATCACGAAGCCTTCCGGGTCATCCGGACTGATCAATTGCCTACCCTTCTCCGTGAGATCGGCCTGCTGGTTTTTCTCGTCGATGACGTAATGGAGATCCTCCTTGAGCTGGTGAGCCCGCTCCTTGTTGTAGTCCGAGTTCATTTCCAGGTCGAATTTCTCGAACCTTTTGCGGATGGCGGCATCCTCCATCATCCTCATGAACTGGCGATGGGTGGGCATGCCCCGCTTCACTTGGTAGAGACGGGCCGTCGCCTCGTCCGCCTGCTCATCCGAGAGCTCATCCGCGGCAAAGGACTTTTTCGCCTCCTCCGCAAGCTTGTTGCACTGCCTGAGCTGGGTCTCGAAAAGCTTCATCACCTTGGGCTTCATATCCATGAAGGGGAGAGGGTGGTCCTCACGCATGGGACCCGATATGATAAGCGGTGTTCTGGCCTCGTCGATCAGGATGGAGTCCGCCTCATCGATGATGCAGAAGAAGTAATCCTTCTGTACCTGGTCTTCCATGCAGGTAGCCATTCCGTTGTCCCGAAGATAATCAAAACCGAATTCCGATGCCGTGCCATAGGTAATGTTGCACTTGTACATTTCCCTGCGCTCGGCCGACGGCATGTTGTTCTGGATACAACCCACGGTCAGCCCGAGATACTTAAAGAGGGCTCCCATCCATTGGGAATCCCGCAAGGCGAGGTAATCGTTGACTGTTACGAGTTGGCAGTTCTTACCGGACAGGGCATTGAGATAAAGGGGGCAGGTAGAGACCAACGTCTTTCCCTCACCGGTCGCCATTTCGGCAATGTGGCGCTCGTGCAGGGCCATGCCCCCGACCAATTGCACGTTGTAATGAACCATTTCCCAAAGGATGGGATGGTCGCAGACGGAGACTTCCTGACCACAGAGACGACGAGCCGCGTTCTTGACCACCGCGAAAGCCTCCGGCAAAAGTTGATCGAGGCTCTCACCGTTGCGATTACGTTCCATGAACTCCTGGGTCTTGGCCTTAAGTTGCTCTTCGCTCAGGGACTGGTACTCCTCCTCAAGCCGATTGATCTCCTTCACCACGGGCTCGCACTTCTTGAGGTATTTTCTGTGGTTCCTGCCCTTGAGGGCGTTGAGGAGGCTTTTGACGGGGGCGAGTGGATTCATCATCTTCCGCTTTAGCTTTCCAGTATGGACTGGAAGTATGGAATGGTCCGGTCAAGACCCTCTTCCAATTGGACTTTGGGAGACCATTCCAGAACTTTTTCGGCCAAGGAAATATCGGGCTTGCGCTGGGTGGGGTCGTCGGACGGCAAAGGCTTCTCGACAAGCTTGGAGGAGGAGTCCGTTTTCTCGAGCACCTTTTCGGCCAGTTCGCGGATGGAAAACTCCACTGGGTTGCCTATGTTTACCGGGCCCACGGTTTCTCCTTGGTCCATTACGCCCATCATCGCATCAAGCAGGTCGTCGACGTAGCAAAAGGAACGGGTTTGGGAACCATTGCCATAGATGGTGATATCCTCACCCTTGAGGGCCTGTACAATAAAGTTGGACACCACCCGCCCATCGTTCTCGAGCATGCGCGGGCCATAGGTGTTGAAGATGCGGACTACCCGAATATCCACTTGGTTTTCCCGGTGGTAGTCAAAAAAGAGGGTTTCGGCGCATCGTTTTCCCTCGTCGTAGCAGGCCCGCAGGCCGATGGGATTGACGTTACCCCGGTATTCTTCTGGTTGGGGATGAACTTCCGGGTCGCCGTATACCTCGGAGGTCGAGGCCTGCAGGATTCGGGCTCCCACCCTCTTGGCCAGGCCAAGGCAATTGATGGCTCCCATGACTGAAGTCTTGACCGTCTTGATGGGGTTATACTGGTAGTGGACCGGGGAAGCCGGGCAGGCCAAGTTGTAGATTCGATCCACCTCGACCTTGAAGGGATCCACGACGTCGTGCCTGATCAACTCGAAGTTAGGGTTATCGAGCAGGTGGGCGACGTTCCGCCTTCTTCCAGTGAAGAAGTTATCCATGCAGATGACCTCCTGCCCGCGCTCGAGTAAACGCTCGCAAAGGTGACTGCCTAGGAAGCCCGCGCCTCCGGTGATTAAAGTTGCCATAATTTAGCTGTAAGGGAACAAGCCTATCAGTTCTGGAATATTTTGAAACAATCTTTTGCCGGATTGCTCAAGATCGATCGTTCATCTTTCCGAGCACCTTCAGGAGAACCTGCGTTCCCTTGTCGGCAAAACCCTCCTCCACCACCCGTTGGTAAAATTCCCGGGCCAATTCGAGTCCCTGCAGTTTCAGGCCCAACCGGGCCGAATCCTCCAAGGCGATGCCGATATCCTTCACGAAATGCTTCACGAAAAAGCCCGGCTCCCAGTCACCATCCACCATCCGCGGACCCAATTGATTAATCGACCAGCAACCGGCCGCGCCCTGCCCCACCAAGCCGATTACGCGCATCAGGTCGAGCTTGGCCCTCTCCGCGTAGAGAAGAGCCTCCACCGTACCGACCATGGTCGATGCAATGAGAATCTGATTGGACATTTTGACCCTCTGCCCGGAACCGGAGGGGCCGAACAGCTCGATATTCTCGCCCATATCCCGCAGGAGCGGAAGGATTCTCCCGAAGGAGTTTTCGTCGCCTCCGCACATGATGGCCAGCTTGGCGTTCCTCGCTCCGACGTCCCCCCCACTTACGGGGGCGTCGATTAGTTCGCAGGATCTTTCCCTAACCTGTCCGGAAATCCGGGTCGCAAGCTCGGGACTGGAGGTCGTCATGTCGACGAGGATCGATCCGGGACGGCAACCCTCAAGGATTCCTTGCTTTCCACAGTAGACCTCCTCCACGTCGGAGGGATACCCCAGCATGGTGAAGATCACCTCGGACCCGGCGGCAACTTCGCTGGGAGAAGAACCCCACTCGGCTCCTCTTGCAAGCAGGCCATCGGCCTTGCTCCGGGTTCTAGTAAAGACTGTCAAGCGATGTCCCGAATCCAGCAAATGGCCAGCCATGTGCCTTCCCATGACTCCCGTGCCAAGCCATCCTATGTTTACTTTTTCTTCCATTTTCGCCAGCGGTTTCGAGGGAGTAGTCAAAAGAAAGGAAAAATGGTCGGGCCGGTGGGATTTGAACCCACGACCCCTACACCCCCAGCGTAGTGCGCTACCAGACTGCGCTACGGCCCGACCTAGGTTTCAATCGGATTGTGGCCCAATTGAGAAAGTCTAATCAAACAACTTCGCCCTGAGTTGCACGCGAAGTAATCTAAGACTTTAGCAAAAAATGGGGGTTCTTCAATTCTAATAATATATAAATTTCCAGACGATATAATCGCAATTTGATCCCTATTCTTCAATCATGCGAATCCCCCGGCAAGTGCCATCACCACAGAGCATTCCAAAATTTTAGGCAAATTGTAAAAGGATTCCGAAAAGATGCGTGATATGATCTGAAAAACCTTGTCCGATAATTATTTCGAATTCGCATGGAAATGAGTGAAAGCCAGGAAATGAAAAACCAAGACCGCAAAGGTAAAAATGCGAAGGCGCTTGCATTCATCAGCTTGATCTGCGCCGCCCTCCTTATTCCCATCGCTCCCATCATCTGCGGAATGATTGCCCTGCGCAGAAGCAAGACAAGCCCCTGTGGGGTTTCAATCAAAACCTGTGCGTGGATTGGGACCATAATCGGCTCCCTCACGATTTCCGTTTCAATATCCCTGGCTTACGTTTTCTACCACTTACAGGAACCGGAAAGGTACCAGAGTTCGTCTTCCTTTAGCCTGACGCCTCCTCCCGCCATACTTAACTTGCAGAGCGTAGAGAGGGAAAATCACCTTGAGGGATTGATTGCCAAGCATGCGGATGAACTTCAGGGCATGCGCTTGAGAATCAACGTCACTCGCCAACTGGACCACAACCCGCAATACAAAAAAGCTCTTCTGGCTCCTTTCGACAACCAAGGCACTCAGGTAGAATTAGGTTCCGCATTTGGTTACCACGTTACCCAAGGCGGCACAAAAAGCAGGCCCCGCTTCATCATTACCTCCGATGCGAGGAGCGCATTGGGGCCAAGTACGTTGCGGATGTGGTCCAGAAGGAATACGAAAAGCTCCACGAGACCACCAAGAGCGAAAAAATCGAGTTCGTAAAGCAGACCTTGGAGGATCTTCTCGATAGCAGCCTGATGAAGGAAAGGAGGATCGTCGGGGACATGACTGCATACAAGAAGATACACGGCATTCCTTATCCTGAAGATGAGAAAAACGTTCTGGCAGACAAAAAGCAACAATACGCCAAAGAGATAACGCAAGCCCGGATAGAGCAAATTCGAATCAATTCTCTGCTTCGCCAGATTCTGGCAATCAAGAATAGGATCGGAACTTACAGTTCGGGAACGGTAAATGAAGTCAAAAATGAGCTTCCTGAAGACGACTTTTCCGTTATCGAGGAGTTTTTCGAGATAGATGCAATCAAGCAGTTTGGAAACGTTCCTGCTCTCAGGCAGACCCTCAATGAATTGACCATTCAAAGGAGGGACCTCGAAGAGGTGGACGGGCTCCAGGATAATGCCCCTGAGATGCTCTTGAACGCGAGAAGGTTCATGCAGACAAAGAACGCCCTGAGGCAGTCGGTTACCTCGGCCATTGAAGAGCTTAGGGACAAACACATGCAACTTAGAGCTCACGAGAAGGAGTTTGCCGACGAGATGGAAAAGATTCAAAGGCAATCCGAGCAACTGAGCGAGATTGAAGATACGCTCAAGAATTTCGAAAGGGAAATGGCAGTGGTGCGAAAGAGCACGGAGGAAATTCACGACAGGCTCAACGAGGTCAACATCGAGCAAGCCCTGCCTTTCGGGATGCATGAACCCTTGAAGAGAAGTTCCATCGCTTATCTGCCGGGCTCCCCCTACTTCCCCGACAAGCGAGTTATTTTTCAGCAGGGCATGCTTGTGTTTGCAGTCGTTTTTATCGCTCTACTTGGGGTTCTCTTTCTTTTTAATGGCAATTTATCGACCCAAAGGCCTTCCTTTGCTTCATGCAAGACCCTGTCGGAAGGCAAATCTTCGGGGCCACCTCCAGAGCAAACCAAGGCTCAAGGCTGAGAGTTCCATTCCACGAGGATCGGATTCTCCGACCGCACGACCGAGTGAATGGCACAGAGGCAAGAATTACTTTCCCTTCAAGTTTGACGAGAAACAACCGGTGAAAAATGAATTCCCTATCCCAGTGAAATCTCAAAACTTCTGGAAAAATTGTTGCGAAATCACAGGTTTCTCCTATTAGTTTGCTACTATCTTATGAATAAATCCGCATATCTCATCCTGACCTCCCTCCTTTCCCTAGTCTTCGTCAACGCAGCCTTCGCCGACAAGGTTGAGCCTCCCAAGGACGCCGTTCCCTTCCGAGGAAGCCACTACAAGGCCTTTCTCGACACCAACAGCACTTGGTGGGAAGCCAAGTTCGCCTGTGACGACCTCGGGGGCCAACTCGTGGTCATCGCCACCGAGCAGGAAAACGAGTTCGTGCGCCGTTTGGCCAAGGATCACCTGATCTGGCTCGGAGGAACGGACGAATTCGAGGAAGGCAAATGGACTTGGGACAACGGCGAGGCCTTCAAGTTCAAAAACTGGGATGCAAAGCAACCTTCCGCTACCCAAGGCTACAATTTCCTAATCCTCAACGGCAAGAACGGGAAATGGGCCGACACGACCGATTTCTCCGGAAAGGTCAAGGGGTACGTTTGCGAATGGAAGGGCACTGCTCCCAAGGATGCAGGACCCAAGGATGCCGAACTCAAGGCCCCCAAGGCCTCGAAGTAGGTACTCCCCCTACCCTTTTTGAAAGCCGGGTCCTTCGTGGCCCGGTTTTTTTTGCCTTCCTTTCTAGGTTTCGGAGGAAGCGCTCTCGTACCGGCGGATCCAATTCTCAGCCCAATCCAGGAAACTTCCGGCGATGATCTCCAGCCTTGCCCGTTCCATCAACTGAACGAAAAAACGCAGGTTGTGCAAAGTCAACAGGCTCCCGCCGAGTGATTCCTTGGCCATGAACAGGTGACGCAGGTAGGCTTTGGAGAAATCCCGCGAGACGTGACAATCAGTCGACTCGTCCAGGGGTGAAAAATCCTTTGCGAATTTGCGGTTGCGCAGGTTGAGGGGGCCAAGGGAAGTGTAGGCAGTTGCATGCCGCGCCGCCCTGCTGGGCATGACGCAGTCGAACATATCGGCCCCCTTGGCGATCATCCGGAGCAATTGCGGGGGAGTACCTACGCCCATGACGTAGCGGGGTTTTTCCTCGGGAAGGGATTCGACCGTCCACCCGACCTGCTCGAGCATTTCCTCTTCCGATTCCCCCACGCTTACACCTCCCACGGCATAGCCCGGAAAATCCATTCCCACCAGATTTTGAGCGGAAAGATCACGCAGGTCCTTGAACCTCCCACCCTGGACGATTGCGAAAAGCTTTCTTCCCTCGCCCTCGCCCCCCGCCTCTATCCATGAGTCGATGCATTCCCTTCCCCACAGAGTGGTACGGCGAACCGCAGATTCTATTTCTTCCCTCGAGGCGCCGGCCGACGGGCAGACGTCGAGGCACATTGCGACGTCGGAGAGCAGGCCATCCTGAATGCCCACCGCTTCCCTCGGTCCGAGGAAGATTTCGTCCCCATCGAGGTGGGACTTGAAAAGCACCCCTTCGTCGGAAATCTTTCTCAGCTTGGCCAGGCTGAATACCTGGAAACCGCCGCTGTCGGTAAGTACCGGACCCGTCCAGTTCATGAACTTCGACAGCCCGCCCGCTTCCCGGATCGTCTCGACTCCGGGACGGAGGTTGAGGTGGTAGGTATTTCCCAGGATGATGGGAGCCCGCACAACGTCGCGCAAATCTCCCGGCAAGATGCCTTTGACCGTAGCCTGGGTGCCGACCGGCATGAAAACCGGGGTCGGCACCGCGCCATTGGGCAGGTTCATGATCGCGGCCCGGGGTCCGTTTGCATCCCGGACCTCAAAGTCGAAGAAAGCGCTCATCCCGGTAAGTTTTTCAATGGTTGCCTGGGGTTGACATGTTTTTCCTTTATCCTAATTGCGGCGATGGGTAAACTCGAGAATCCGACCTAATGCAAGTATCCCTTAAGAAAACGGGCCTAATTTCAAGGAACGCAGAGGCCTCCCGAATCGCACAATGTATTACGACCTGATTGGGGACGTTCACGGACACTTTGATTTGCTCGAGCGCCTGGTCGAGAAACTGGGCTATACCCGAACGAGACGAGGCTATGAGCACCGGGAGGATAGGAAACTGGTATTCGTGGGTGACCTCATTAACCGCGGCCCCGACTCCCTCTCGGTGCTCAAGACGGTCAAGGAGACCTGGGAAGAGGGGAACGCATTGGTTACCCTCGGCAACCATGAATTCGGAACCTTGAGGCTTGCCTTCATGAACAAGCCCATCCCCTCTCCGGACTACAAGCCCTTCCTTCCTTGGATTGAGAACCTCCCTCTTTTTCTCGATCTCGATGAGATACGGGTCGTGCATGCGGCTTGGCATCTTTCCTCCATTGACCTGCTCACAGGGGTCCGGGCATGCGAGAAATCCTTCATGCAAGCCGTTTGCCGGTCAGATTCCTCCCATCGCAAGGCCGTCGACCGTATCCTCAAGGGAGTGAAGGCTACCCTTCCTGGAATCGCCAAGGACCGTTTTGGGATCGTACGCCCCAAAGGGAGGCTCAGGTGGTGGGAGGATCTCCGCGGAAAAAGTTTTTCCGAAATCCTGTTTCCACCCATGTACGGAGATTCGCTTCAGGCCTTCCCTCAAGGCCATGAGATTGACGCGGTCGAGCCTTACCCGACTACCGAGAAACCGGTGTTCGTCGGGCATTACTGCCTCGAACCGCAAATCCCGAAGGTCAACGGCAACGTGACTTGCCTTGATGGGTGCGTCACCTGCGACAAAAGGCTTTGGGGTTACACACAAGTAGATGGAGAGGAACCCTCCCGGGCAAACCTCCTTCACTCCTGAACTTCAGTCAGTTTCTGCTCGGGTCGCCGAACGGATGCTCGATCGATTCCCAGCTAGATTTCCAGCGGTTCCACTGTTCTACTTTTGTCACTTGAGGATGAAGGCGCCTTTTCACACAGGCATAATCAAACATCTCCTTGGCTTCATTAAGATCATGAGCCATGAAGTATTTGTCCGATGAACCAACCGAGTCCCCAAAGTGGTAATGAAACCGATACTCTTGAACAGGTCGTTCTCTCTCACTTTTCACTATTTACACAATAGCTCCGAATCCCCTTTTTTGCAATTTCAGCAGGTGCTTTTTTAACGAAGTCTGTTGCAGAAGGGCGGGGTCTGAACTATCACGTACCTCCCATGGAAAACTATTCCTTTTCTCAGAAGTACGTCCGGGTTCGCATGCGCCGTTTTTTTTAGGGCCAGCACAAGCACGTCTACATCGGGCGGGTGATCTCCGGGCACGACCACTGCCTCGTTCTTCTTGGCCGCTCCTTTCACTTCCGCAAGATTTCCTCAAGCGGAGCGATCTCCGGTGAGGCGGTTGGAGAGGAGAGCGGGCTTTCCATCGAACCCGTTTCCGAGCGGGCTATTCCCTGGGCTTCCATCTATTTCGCGCAAATCATCGAGGAAGCGGTCAACTTCGAGGCCAGTCCGGTTTGGTCCCCCTCCGGTCGCATTGTTCTCGACGACCGCAACAAGACCTTCATCACCTCCACCCGAGACCACTGGGAATAGGTTCTCTCCCGTCTTATTCCGCCCGTCAAGGGCACCCCATCCGGCTTTTAGTCCTTGCCCGTTCGGAAAACTTTCCTACCCATCATGGGTATGCGCTCGAACCATCAAACCCTCACCCGGCGATTTTTTTGCAAAAAAGCCTCTCTGGCCAGCGTCGCTCTGGCGTCTGCTTCGGAATCTTTCTCAAAAGAGTCCGCCGCCCCTCCTGCCCTGCTTCTTGGCTTCGACAACTTCTCCATCCGCGCCCTTGGGTGGAAAGCCGAAAGACTTATCCGGTACGCCGATGAACAAAAGGTCGATGCCCTGCTATTCTCGGACCTCGACGTCTACGAGTCCCACGACGAGGCCTACCTGCGCGAGGTTGGCCAAGAAGCCAGGGGAAAAAAGCTCCTGCTGCAGGCGGGCACGGGCGGGATATGTCCCACCGCTGCAAAATTCAACGAAAAGCACGGAACCTCCGTGGAACACCTTCGTCTCCTCGTCCGGGTGGCCAAGGCGGTCGGCTCCAAGGTTGCCCGTTGCTACCTCGGTTCGAGCCGGGACCGGATGGACGGAAAAGGCATCCAGCATCACGTCGACAGCACCGTCAGGACCCTCAAGAAAGTCCGCAAGGAAGCCCTTGACGCCGGAGTAAGGATTGCCGTGGAAAACCACGCCGGGGACCTGCACAGCAGGGAGTTGGTCGAATTAATCGAGCGGGCCGGCCCTGAATTCGTTGGTGCGACCCTGGACACGGGAAATGCAACCTGGACCCTTGAGGATCCGCTCGAGACCTTCCGGAACCTGGCTCCCTTTACGGTTTCCAGCGGGATTCGCGATTCCATGGTCTGGCCCAGCGAGAATGGTTCTCGCGTGCAGTGGACGGCGATGGGCGATGGATGCGTCGACTTGAAAACCCTGTTTACAGAGTGGGCGCAGCGCTGTCCCGACACCCCCGTCCAGCTGGAGACCATCTCCGGTTTCTCCAAGGAATTCGCCTACCTGCAAAGCAAGTTCTGGCCCCCCTACGCCGGCATACAAGCGAAGGACTTCTCCCGTTTCATCTCCCTCTCGAGAAAAGGACGGGCCCTCAAGCCCTTCTCCCCTCCACCCGGGGTGGACAGGAAGAAGGCCCAGCAGGACTACCAAGTGGACGAGCTCGAGCGCAGCCTGGCCTTTTGCCGCAAGGAACTCGGCTTGGGACGGAAGCAAGCCTGACCCGGCAGGGGGACTGCCTATGAAAACTTCCCTGACCGCAGTGCTCGCCATTAGCTTGGCCTCGTCGGTGCTGGGAAAAATCCCGCAACCCCTCGCCCAACGCATGGACAAGGTCATCGAGAAAGCCAGGATGCGAGCCTTGACCAGCGAAGCCAACACACCGTGGGTTGTCATGCATGCGGTGGTGGCCTTCGAGAGAGACATCGAGGTTCTCGACTTGAATAAAAACAAAAAAGTCAATGCCATCGACTACCTCACCGCCTCGGCCGAATTCGAGGGCCAATTGATTTATCAGGACCGCGAAGGAGTTCCTATCCTGAAGACTAGGGGCCGGGGCGACAAATCCTTCCTCGTTCAGGACCACGTCGATCAGTTTCTCTTCGCCTATGCCGACGCCGGCGTGTCGCTCGATCATGAGATCATCTCACGCTCCGGCCGGAAATTTAGCGTCGGAGACAAGCTCAAGCACGCGCGCAAAGGCTTCCGCGAGGAGCAGGAATTGGCCTGGACCCTGGTTGCCCTCGCACACTACGTCCCCTTCGAGGAGCAATGGCGGGCCGACACGGGCAAGAAATACGACACCGAGGAGGTTCTGCGCCTGGCCATCCAGCGCGACCCCCGCCGGGAAACGGAAGGCGGCCCCCACCATCTTTATGGGGTGGCCTACGCCCTCCGCCGCTACCTCGATCAGGGCGGAAAGCTTTCCGGAACCTGGAGGAAGGCGAGGGAATACCTCGATGAGTACCTGGCCATCAGCAGGAAACACCAGCAGGAGGACGGAGCCTTCTCCGCGGGCGGATTCCATCGGTCCCTTCGCCCCCGTACACCCCGGCATCTCGTGAGCTCGACCGGGCATGCCCTCGAATGGATGAGCCTTGCCCTTACCTCCGAGGAACTGGGACAGGATTGGGTCGTCAAGGCGATCGAAAGGCTCGTTACGGACATGGAGAAATTCCCCACTGAGGTCTTCAGCGACGGTGGTCTCTACCACGCCGCTCACGCCCTGCGCCGGATCCGCGAGGCAACCTCCGGGAATTAATCCCTGCAGGCCGATTATGAACTTAACCCTGCGAATTGCGTTTGTTCATGCCTGGCTTCTGGCCTTGACAAGCCTTGCCTACGCCCGGGAACTCCCCACTGTCAAACCAGCCGAGGCAGGCATGTCCGCACCCGGTCTGGCCAAGGTCGACCAAGCCATGGAGGAGTTACTTGGAAAGAAGAAGTTTTCCGGTGCCGTCGTGGCCATCGCCCGGCATGGCAAGGTCGTTCACTTCAAGAGCTACGGCATGATGGACCGGGAGCGTGGAAAGCCCATGACGGAAGACGCCATCTTCCGGATTTACTCCATGACCAAGGCCATCGTCACGACAGGCGCCCTGATGCTCGAGGAGCGGGGCGCCTACTCGCTCGATGACCCGGTGGAGAAATTCATACCCGCCTTCAGGGACCTGAAGGCAATGAAGAATGGCAAACCCGTCGCGATCAGGAGAAAGATGACCATCCGCGACCTTATGCTCCACACCTCCGGCCTTAGCTACGGCTTCGTGGGCGATGGACCCGTAGCGAGAAAATACAAGGATCTAAAGCCCACGTCCCGTGACGGATCCATGAAGAAAATGGTTGAAAAGCTCGCCTCCATCCCACTGGCCTTCGAGCCCTCGAGAAAGTGGAACTACAGCGTATCCACGGACGTACTCGGGCGCCTCGTGGAAATCTGGTCCGGGCAGAAGCTCGAGGCCTTCCTCGAGGAGAAGATTCTCAAACCCCTCGACATGAGGGACACTTCCTTTATGGTCCCGGGCGACAAGGTGAACCGCTTCACGGCAAACTATGCCCCCGGCACCCTCAAGTTACTTGATGACCCCCGACAGAGCAAGTACCTCAAGCCGGCCGGCTTCTCATCGGGCGGAGGCGGCCTGGTCTCGACGACCCGCGACTATCTCAGGTTTCTTCAAATGATCGCAAATGGCGGAGAACTTCACGGCAGGCGCTTTCTGACCGAAAAAACGGTTCGCCTGATGACCACCAACCAACTCCCCCGCAAGCTCATGCCCATCGGGATCGGAGACGTCAGGACCGGGGTCGGTTTCGGGCTCGGTTTTTCGGTTTGCGTGAAGGCAAGCGAGAACTGGGACCCCGCAGGTAAAGCAGGTGAATTCGGCTGGGGTGGAGCGGCCAGCACCCACTACTGGATTCATCCCGAGGACAAACTGGTGGTGGTCACCATGGAGCAAGCCATGCCCTATTCCTTTTCCACGGAGTGGGCGATCAAGGGATTGATCTACGACGCAATCGAAAAATAGGCGCCTTGCGGCTGCCTAGTTCCCGAGGCTTTCGGAAAGAATGGGCGCAAGGCCGATTTCCCCCTCCGCTCCCTTCTCGGCAACGAAGTAAAGGAGGGGCTTCCCGGTATCATTGGTCACCAGCCAAGTTTGCCCGACGTACGAATTCATGTCCGAGCTTCCAAAGTCTTGCTCAAGATAGGAAGCGTGAGTCGAGCTACCGTTCGCATCAACCGAAAATACTCGAACGGGAAACTCCATCCGGTTGACGAACCTGATTTTAGTCTTTTCGCCATAAACCGCCGATACGGGAAAAGTGGAAGGCCCGGCTTCCAGGGTCGGAACGATCTTTCCGCCTGCGTCCGAAGACGTCCCAGATAGGTCGCTGGGATCAACGAAGATGGGGTAGCCCGTTAGCTCAATGGTCGGGGTGTAATCGTAATGGACCTCCTCCGGCCACTCATAAGTAGCAAAAAACATGATTAAAGAAAGGATTCCGCCCGACAGGAAGCCAGCCGACAAGCACCCCAAAGCCCTGCTCCCCTGCGTTTGTTCCTTGCTCTTGGGAAGGCTGCTCTTGAGCATCTCAAGATGAATGGGCAGGAATACCTTGAACCACAGAAGGAGCATAAAGGAGCCAAAGGAGGCAAATAACAAACTGTCTTCAGACCATTCCAAGGGGTTGAGCAGGCCGAAGACGAGCCACCCTGCGAAAAAGAATAGGAATGGGAGCAAAGGACTGCCCTTAAGGGTATGCGGCCTTGCGGCTCCGCAGTGCGGGCAGGTATGACTAGGCAGGCTGACCCCATCGTACTTGATGATTTCGCCGCACTTTTCGCACGGCAGCATCCAACCTTTCCTGTCCTGCATCGCTTCGGCCCCTATCAAGATCAGGCGTCGTCGAGGGAGTCCATGCCCTGCAGGTGCGCCACGTCGCCCCAGCTGATCAGGTTCCAGAAATCCCCCCTTTTCTCGACCCGGTTGAGGGAGCAGTTCAGAAGCACGAAGTTGCGTTCGGCCTCGAGGGAAAGATTCAGTACGTAACGGAAGACCGCCCCGAGGACTCCACCATGGGTAACGATTCCTATTCTCGCCCCCTGATGAGCCCCGGCAATATTTTCCAGAGCGCCGGCGCAACGTTTGCAGAATTGCCGGAAACTCTCGCCACCCGGGGGCTCATAATCGGGCCCATCGTTGCGGAAGGAACGATAGGCATCGGGTTCACGATCGATCATCTCCTCTGTGGTAAGGGCCTCCAGGACGCCCAAGTCCCTTTCCCGTAGATTTTGGTCGGGAATGGCCTCCCAACCGGAGTCCCCTCCGACCAGGCGAGAAGTATGAAGGGCCCGTTCCAGGTCGCTGGAATAGAAAAAGTCCAGGTCTTTGGGATTCATTCTTTTGCCCAGGGCCTCGGCCTGGGCAATTCCCCTCGCGCTCAAGGGCGAGTCCGCATGCCCCTGCCAGCGACCGGACAGGTTCCATTCCGTCTCACCGTGACGAATAAGGATGATTTCGGTTGAATCGTTCATTTTTCCCTTCCTAACGTCGCCCGATGGAATGGTCACCCAAAAACTCGGGCCATTAAGGGGACGGGGATGGAGGGTTGCATAGCGGTGTCCATTTCCTCAAGCTAATCGATATTCAACTTCCAACCGACCGCCATGAAAAACCTCGTCTACCCCTTTCTCGCCCTTTTGGGCGCTTCCCCATCAACACCGGCCAAGGTGGAAGTTCATGAAATCTCCAAGAACAACGTCGAACTTCTCCCCGGTGGCAAGGAAGCCGACGGGATCATTGGAGACTTCGTCCTCAGGAACAACTTGATCGAGTGCGTGATCGGCGGATCGGCCGACAACCGCAAAGCAAACATGGGAGCATTCTGGGGCGCCGACGGGGTGACCCCCGGATGCCTCTACGACCTTTGCCTGCGGGGGAGCGACAACGACCAGCTGACGATATTCTCCCCATCCCGGCAGCAGGGAAGGGTTTCCTACGTCCGCCCTGCCCCGGGAGGAAAAGGGGTGGAAGTGGTCGTATCCTCCGCCCTTTCGGGAGCCATATACAGGCGCCACTTGTACGCACTGGAGGAAAACGAGGCCGGACTGACCATCGAGACCTTGCTCCGCAATGAAGGATCAAAGCCCGTGTCCGGACCTACGAGCGACCGTTGGACCCGCTTCAACTCATCCGGCAGATTCGGGGCGATCGAATGGGCCGACTCCGTCGACCCTTCCCACAAGGCGGGCTATGCCTTCGCCTGGTTGCCTGATGAGAACGGGAAGGTTCCACCGAGAAACGACACCTTCGCCCCCGGCCAGGAAACGAGGATCAAGCGCTTCTTGGCGGTAGGCAATTCGCCTGCCCATGCCCTTGGCGTAGTGGCCCGCAAGCTTGGAAAAACCGGGGGGGTGAGCCTGACCTTGCGCGATCCGGACGAGAAACCGGTGAGTTCCGCCTCGATCGACTTCAAGCTCGGGGATTCAACCGTGCGGGGATACCCGGATCAAGACGGCAAGTTGGAGCTCGAACTCCCACCGGGTTCATGGAAGGTTTCGGTATCGGATCACGGACGCGCCAGGCTCGAACTCTCCCTTAAGGTCGAGGATGGGAAATCCATCCGCAGGGAGCTTGCCATGGACCGTCAGTCCGGCGTCCGCTTTTCGGTGACGAAGCAGGACGGATCAAGCACCCCCTGCAAGGTCCAGTTCATCGGCGTCGAGGGAACGCCAAGCCCCAACCTGGGCCCGGGCGACCGAGCCCATGGCTGCAAGGACCAGTACCACTCGGAGAAGGGCAAGTTTTTCGTGGCCCTTGACCCTGGCAAGTACAAGCTGATCCTTACCCGCGGGATCGAGCACGACCACGTCGAGAAAACGATCACCGTGCCGAAAGGCCAATACGTCGAGGTCAAGTCCGCCCTCAAGCGCAGCGTCAAAACCCCCGGCTGGGTCAGTACGGACTTCCACAACCACTCCACGCCCAGTGGGGACAACGTTTGCGGAACCGCGGACCGACTCATCAACCTGGCCGCCGAGCATATCGAGTTCGCCCCCACGACCGAGCACAACCGGATCATGGACTGGACGCCCTTCATCGAGAGACTTGGGTTGCAGGGCGAAATCTCCACCATTCCCGGGATGGAGCTGACCGGCTCGGGCCCGCACTTGAACGCCTTCCCGCTAACCCCCAAGCACCACCACCAAGATAACGGAGCTCCCCAATGGGTCAAAGATCCCAGAATCAACGCCCTTAACTTGAGGAATTTCTCAGGGCATCATCCGAGTGGCTGGGTTCACATCAACCACCCGGACATGATCGAGAACTTCATCGACCGGAACAAGGACGGCAAACCGGATGGAGGACACAGAGGAATCCTGTCTTTAATCGATGCCATCGAGACTGAAAACTACCGGCCCGCCACGATCCTGTCGCAAGCGCCCTACAGGATTACACGCAGGGCGAGCCGCGAACAGGTCACGATCGTTCGCGAATTCGTCTGGCTTCAAATGCTCAATCATGGGATGAAAACTTGGGGAATCGCGGTATCCGATGCCCATGCGGTACACGGGAACGGCGTAGGGGGCTGGCGCACCTACGTCCGTTGCTCCACCGATGACCCGGAAAAGATCGACTGGGAAGAGATCAGCCGCAGGTCCAAGGCCGGACAGATGATTCTTAGTTGCGGGCCCTACCTCGAGGTGGAAACGGCCGACGGCACTCAAGCCGGCGGGTTGGCAAGGGCGAACGGAACCATCGGCTTGAAGATCCGCGTCCAGTGCGCTTCCTGGATCGACGTCGACCGCATTCAGGTGCTGGTCAACGGCAGGCAGGAGAAGGGCCTCAACTTCACCCGCAAGTCACACCCCAAGTTCTTTTCAGACGGAGTCGTTAAATTCGACCGGTCCATCCCCGTTTCCCTTACCGCGGACGCTCACTTGATCGTGGTTGCCTACGGCGAGAACTTCGACCTCAAGACGGGCTACGGGACTAGTGGCCAGTCCATGGCCAAGCCCTGCGCCTACAACAACCCGATATTCGTGGATCTCGACGGGAACGGATTCACCCCCAGCGGAGACAACTTGGGATTCCCTCTGCCCAGCGGACGGATCAGCGTCACTCAGGCCAAGGAACTATTGAGGAAGGCCGGGCTGCCGACCGAATAGCTTCGTTTCCTTACTTCTTCGGACTGTCGCGCCAGGGCCATTTAGGCGATCCCTTAGGCTCGGGAGCTTGGGGGGTCTTGCCCAAGCCATAGTCGGCGGGCTGCATGTCCTGACCCGGCCAGAAGTTTTTGTCCCGGATAAAGCCGTAGAAGGATGGGTAGAAGGGATCGACGTAGTCGACGTCCGCTTTCTTGGGAACTTCAAGCCCAGTCAAATGGTAACAAGCATTGACCACCAGTCTGCGCAAATCTTCGCTCACCAAGTCCACGGAAGCACCCATGGTGGTGCAGAAAGTAGTGCCGCCCTTTCCGTTGGGAGCCTCGTAGGGGTGGAGCCATGCGAGGGGCTGCATGGGATCATTCTTCTTGCCCTCGACGTTCTTGGACTTGGGGTCGAGCGTCTCGGTTACCGCTCCGCGCAAAAGTATGGTATCCCTCTCCGCGGTGACCCGCTTGATCCCATAGACGTCGGATGGACCGAAGACGTCCTTGACTCCGTTGAGAATAGGATGCTTGGCGTTTTTGGCCTCAATGACTCCCCGGGCGCCCTCGCCCTTGTGTCGGCCATGATGGCTGACCCATCCCTCGCCCATGATCAGCGGGCCAAAGGCCCCGTAGGAAATCTTGCCCCCGAACGAACCGCCACCGGTGAAAGCGTGCGTCGCGGTGCGAATTCCGATGACCGGCTTGCCTGCGTTGAGGAAATCCGTAACGTGCTTGGCATCCTCCGCCGTGGGACGACGAAAGCGGGTGCCGGTAAGCATAAGGTCGGCCGAGTCAAGGTGCTTCCAGCCACGCACGCCGGCCTGGTTGTTCGGGTCGATGTACTTTCCAGTAGAGTCCCAGGCGAAAAGAACCTTGCAGCTGAACCCGTGCTTCTGGGAGAGAATCTTGGCCAACATGGGCATGCTTTCCTCAGTTCGGTACTCCTCGTCGCCGGAGACCAGCACGATTGTCTTTCCTTTGCCGGGCCCTTTCTTGCCCGGAAGATCAAGAATTTGATGATGTCCCCCAAGAAGGGCGAATATCGGCGCTAAAAGGAAGGCGAAGCTAAGGAATAGTAATTTCATAGTATAATATGGAAAATAAAGATCAGCTGAAAGAAAGCACGACGTCAAAGCCGTTCCTCGCCACTAGTCCAGTTTTAGATTGCTATTGTACCGTAAAAAAAGTTGGTCTTTAGTCATTTGGCAGTATAGATATAGGTACATGTTCAAAAACATACCTTTCAATCGTGTGGAGTGGGTCACGAGTGGGTTTCTTATTTTCACTGGCTTGCTTACGCTCACGGCAGTACCTGCTTACCTTTGGCACTACGGATGGGACTGGTTCCTCTTTGGGGTTTTTCTCTTTTTCTATCCAGCCACGGGCATCAGCATTACCATGGGATATCACAGGCTTTTTTCTCACAAGGCCTATCGGGCCAAGTGGCCGGTAAAATTGTTCGTTTTGCTCTTCGGCGCCGCAGCCTTCGAAAATTCGGCCTTATGGTGGAGTTCCGAGCACCGCAAGCATCATAAACACGTCGATACAGACGAGGATCCATACGACATCACCAAAGGTTTCTTCTGGGCTCACATTGGTTGGCTCATGTTCAAACTCAAGCCTGTTCCTCCTCTGGACAACGTCCAAGATTTGAAGAAGGATAAGCTCGTCATGTGGCAACACAGGTGGGTGCATCCGATCTCCTTCTTCGTAAGCTTCTTCATTCCCACGCTGATCGGTTACTGCTATGCCCTTTACACTGGAAACCTAACGCCCATGGCAGGCGCACTGGGCGGTTTCCTCATTCCCGGGGTAGCCCGTGTAGTAATGGTTCAGCATGCGACTTTCTGCATCAACTCCCTCTGTCACATGATCGGATCCCGCCCCTACTCCACAAGCCACACCGCCCGGGACAGTTGGATAGCCGCCATCTTCACGATGGGTGAGGGCTACCATAATTATCATCATGAATTTGAGTGGGACTACCGCAATGGCGTGAAGGCTTGGCAACTTGATCCTTCCAAGTGGGCCATATGGACCCTTTCAAAATTCGGGCTTACCTCCGGCCTCAGGCGCGTTCCCAAAGAAAGGATTCTCCTCGCCGAGATGGGCGAGACAAGACGACAACTTGCCGATAGGATAAACCATATTCAGGAATCGGAGAATGTTGGGGAAGCCCTCTGGGAACAGATGCTCGAAAACCTTGAGGCAATCAGTGAGCGACTCACCGAGATGAGCAACGAACTCCAAACCGCCACCCAGGCGAAAATTGATCTTTCCAAGGCAAAGATTCGGACCTTCCGGGCCGAAGTAAGGACCATGCTGGCCGAGATCAACGCCCCGATTGGATTGGCCGTCGCCTGATTTGGCTTAAGGATTCAGCCTTTTCTTTTTTCCCTCTTCCTGTACTGGGAAGGACTAATTTTTTCAATCCTGCCGAAAACCTTGCAGAAGTGGTCTGCATTGCGGAAGCCCAAGTCCACGGCCAAACTTTTGAAGGAAGCGTCCGTTGCCATCATCAGCCTCTTGGAACGCTCGATCCGCAGGCGGGTGATCTCCTCGGCTATGCTTCTCCCCATGGAAGCCCGAAACCTTCTCTCGAGGGTACGCCGGTTGATTCCGGTAGCCAAGACCACGTCGTCGACCTGAATCCTCTGCTGTCCATTCTCCCCGATGAAGCGCAGGGCCTTCGATACCACGGGGTCGTCCGCCGAGCGTGAATCCGTTGATTGCCTTGGGATCAAGGCCTTTGGGAAACAATACTCCGAAGAACCGGGAGCAGGCTCGCCGTTCATGAGGGAGTCGAGGGCCTCAGCGGCCCGGTAGCCAATGTGCTGAAAGTCCATGTCTATGCTTGTCAGCGTCGGATACGGGGACGAACAAATAGCCGACTCGTCCGATGTTCCGACGATCGCTACTTCCTGGGGAACCTGCAGCCCCTTGGTGCGGCAGGCTTCGATCAGGTACCTGCAATAGAGATCGTTGCCCACGAAGACTCCAATCGGCGTCGCCCAAGTCTCGACCCACTTCTCGAGCCCGGCGACGAACTTCTCCCAGCCGGGTGCATTTCCTTCCAGCCCGGTCCTCGAGAAACGATAGGTCGATATTCCGAAACCCTTGGGAAGAAGGACTTCCCTCAAGCCCTTCAGTTGGGAGCTTGCGTCCCTTTCGCGCTGGAAGCCAAGATAAGCAAACCGGCGGAAACCGCGCCCGAGCAAATGGTCGGCGGCCATCCTGCCGGATTCCTCGAAGTCGGGCAAAACGCTGGGTACGTTCTTCGCCGGGGAGTTCACCCATACGTTGACAAGAGGCACGCCCATTTCCAGGGCCGTTTCCGCGAGCGGCTCGGTGGCCCGGGCAAGGATTCCGTCAAAGGGAATCCTTCCGTCCTCGGCCTCCATTATCCTCGGGGAATTGGGCGTAATGACGGAGTTCCATCCTAACTCATTGGCATACCGCTGGCAACCGGCGTAGGTCTCGAGGTGCCTCTTGTAACCCCAATCCATCTCCAGTGAAATAGCGACTCTCTTGGGACGATCGTTCCTTGTTTTTCTCACTCGAGCGGATTATCCTGCAAAAAATGACGGAGGGTCAATGAATCACGTCGCAAAAAAGAGAATTTTATTCGTGCATATGAGGTTCAATTAGTTTGTCGCGTACCCGTCCCGATTGTAGGTTTCCAACCCTATATGCCTCCCCTCTCGACAAAGTACGACGTCGCCGTTATCGGCGGAGGACACAATGGCCTCGTAGCCGCCTCTTACTTGGCCCAAGCGGGGTTAAGCGTGCTGGTGCTTGAAAGGAACGCGAAATTGGGCGGAGCCACCCGTTCCGCCCTTGCTTTCGAGGGTCTCGACGCGAGGCTCTCCGTCTACTCCTACCTCGTGAGCCTCTTCCCCAAAAAGATTACGCAGGAGCTCGGCCTGGACCTGCAGCTGAAGGCCCGCAAAACGGCCTCCTACACGCCCAGTCTAGAACGAGGAGAATTCAGCGAGCTCCTTCTTCGCAACGACCTCCCGCAGGGCAACGAGGAAGCGTTTCTAAGCCTAACGGGCTCCAGCGCCGACTACGACGGGTACCTCGAGCTTCAAGCCATGCAACGGAATCTCGCGTCCGTCGTCTGGCCCAGCCTCCTGAGCCCTCTTGTGGGAAAAAGAGAAATGAGGGAACGGCTCGATGAGGAAGGTCGGTCCGCCTGGCAGGCCCTGATCGAGGAACCGCTCGGTCGAGTGATCGAGGAAAAGCTTTCCAGCGACCTGGTTCGCGGGCTCCTCTTCACCGACGCTAAGATCGGGGTATCGACCTATCCTTACGACCCGGATCTTCTCCAGAACCGCTGCTTTCTGTATCACGTCATTGGCCGGGGAACGGGCGAATGGCGTGTCCCCGAGGGAGGGATGGGTACGCTGGTCCGCGAACTCATCCGAGTTGCTCGAAAGACGGGCAAGGTCTCTTTCGCCACCGGGGCGACCGTAAACTCCGTGCATCCCTGCAGGAAGCTTTCTTCCCTCGTTTTCGAGGCCGAAGGGGAAGAGGTCAAGGTGGATGCGCGTTACGTTCTTTGCAACGCATCCGGCAAAGAACTGGATCGCATCATGGGCAAACCGGAAAGATCTGTCTCGGCTGACGAAGGAGCGGCCTTCAAGGTAAATATGCTGCTGAAAAGATTACCCCGTCTACGGTTCGGCGCATGCTCCCCCGAGCAAGCTTTTGCGGGAACCTTTCACCTCAACGAGGGATACGACCAAATGCAGCTCAGTTACGAATCGAGCCAGTCTGGTGAAATGCCGGAAAAGCCTCCCGGGGAAATCTACTGCCATACCCTCACCGACCCATCCATCCTTTCCTCCGAACTACAGGCCAAAGGGTTTCACACCCTCACCCTCTTTGGTTTGGACATGCCCTACCGCTTGTTCGAGCAAGACAACGAAACGACTCGTAAAACCGCCTTGCAAAGATACCTCTTTGGGATCAACCAATACCTCGACGAACCGATCGAGGAATGCCTGGCCGACGACGCGGACGGACAACCCTGTATCGAGGCCATGAGCGCCTTTGATCTGGAAAAGAAAATTCACCTCCCGAGGGGAAACATCTTTCATGGCGACCTGAGCTGGCCTTTTGCCGAAAACGATCAGGAAGTCGGGCAGTGGGGCGTGGAGACCGAATACCCGAACCTGTTCCTATGCGGCTCGTCGGCTAAGCGCGGGGGAGCGGTAAGCGGTATTCCCGGTCACAATGCAGCCATGAAAATCCTGCAGGATAGCATGGACGCCAAAGGTTAACCTCCATAGCATTCCAACATGAGGCTTACATACTTCTTCAGACGCTTGCCTTGGATCATTCTTGGCACGGCTTTTGCGCCCCAAGCGTTTTCCGATGAGAGACCTCCCGGGCCGAGTGCAAAGACAGGTGGAGACGAGCTTCCCCCGGGGCTCATGCAAGCCATCGCCAACCCGGCCGTTGCCACGATCGTCGATGCCACCATCCTCGGCTTCAACAAGGAGGGGCATGGCAAAATCAAGGTAAACGCCGTATACAAGCATGAGGCTGCCAAAGGTAAATTCGTCCCCCACCAATTGGTCAGGGGATACGGCTACGCCGGCACGGACAGGATTGCTCCCCTGCGCGTGGTGATCGGCAGAGAGGGAAGATACCTCCTTTTTCTCAAAGGAGACCTACTCCATTCCACTTACGACAACCGCTTCCCCATTCGCGAGGGCAAGAACGGAGAACTAGAGGTAGGAGTTGGCTTTAACGGCGGAGGTGGCCCATGGGTTCCCCTCAAGCGGATCATTGAAAGAATACCCGTTCTCAAACAAGAAAGTAAAAAGCCATGAACAAAAGACGGATACCAAGCCTTTCAATATTTCTTGGGATCTCCCTCTTACTTGGCTGCGACTATCACTCGGATTCCGTTTACCTTGGCCGAAAGGAATCGAAATTGCTCGGTGACGTAAGCCGCGGAGACGTAGACGCAGTCAAAGAGTTCCTAGACCAAGGCGGAGACGTGAACTTGCAGGACGAACCTGGCATGACCCCTCTGCATCATGCCGTCAACAGCGACTGGAAAGGGAAAAACTTCGAGATGGTCAAATTACTGATCGACCGAGGAGCCAATGCAGAGGCAATCGATGACACTAACCATACTCCTCTACACTTGGCTAGTAATGCCGCCGTTGCCGGTTTGCTTATCGATTCAGGTGCGGACGTAAATGCCAAGACACAGCGCACGGGAGAGACTCCCTTGTATGCAGCGGCCCGCAATGCCGCACAAGGTGCCTCAAAGAGCTACGACGTCTACCTGAGCTTGACGAGGCTCCTGATCGCCAAAGGCGCGGACCCAAACGTGAAGCTCAAATCGGGAAGCATGATCGAAGACAACGAGCCCCATCGCGCCAAAGCGGGAGAAACGGCTTTGCATGCCGTGGCTCGGAGTATTTCGCAAAAGCATGCCTCGGAAGTTTGCGAACTGCTCCTTACCCATGGAGCCAAAGTGAATGAACTAAACGACAAAGGCCAAACCCCGTTGGACGAAGCCTTGGCGAACGAACGAAAGCAGACGGCCGAAACCCTCCGCCAGCATGGTGGAAAGTCGGCTACGAACCAGAATTAATGCAACTGCGCGCTTTTTTTCCTCATCTCAAATGATCCGTTTTACTTTCTTTTTTTTGCTTCTGGGAACGACTTCCTGTCTTGATTTTGGCGACGACCTAGAACTGACTAATGAGGAGATAACGGACGAGGGATTGGCTGAGGTTACGCACAGGACGGGAATCGCTTTCCCCGAGGGAGCCATCGGTCTCGGCTATTTGTTCCTAAGTTCCGGAATCGATGATGCTCTTGCCCTCAAGGCCTGGATTCCAGACGACGAAAGGCTGGATTTCCTGAAGAACGAAATCTTTGAAAAGGGTGACAAATCAAAGTGCTCCCTCCAAATAGGCAGGGACCGAGCTTGGTGGAAACTCGACGAATTAAAAGAAAGAGTGGACCGAAAAATGGATCTCCCCAAAGGCAGATTCGTCGAATGCGCCCTGGGAAAGGAAAACGGCAAATGGACCGTCTATCTTTCCTGGATGTCAACCTGACTGACTGAACAGACGTGATGAAGGCAATCTTTTCAATTCTCCTTGTGTTCTTGCTTTACACAGAGGCTTTCTCCACCCCCGAAATCATCCCCTTCGCAAAGAAGGGCAAGTTCAAGATGCTTTACGATGCCCGGCAGCGTCCGCAGTCGGTTCTCATCAAGGGGAATCTTTTCGTAGTGTACAATGGGGACGCCAGCACGACCAAGGACGACAAGGGCAAGGCTTACCCGATGCTCGTTTCCTACGACTCGGACAAACGGGTTTTCTCCGAACCCGTCCGGCTTTCGGAAACAAGCGAATCGGATCACCACTACAGCCCCATCATCTGGGCGGACGAGAACGATCATCTGCACGTCCTCTATGGCTGTCACAGAACGCCCGGAACCTACCTCGTCTCCAAACGGCCCGTCGGGGAACAAGCCCACGCAATCACCTGGAAGAAGATGCCCCTCATCGCCCCCAAGCTTTCCTACCCGACCGTCTACCGGATCCACGGGGACAAGGAAGTGATTTATTACCGGACGGACGGCCATACCAGTTCCTGGACCTACAAAATCAGCGCCGACAACGGCAAGACTTGGAGCGGACCTGAACGCGACGTGACCGACTTGGATTTCAAGGGACGCCTCGACTGGTCATCCTACCAAGTCAAAATCCCGAGCCGGGACGGCAAACGCCTGCACGTCGTCTTCACCGATTACGACGACAACAAGAACTCCCCTGCCCCCCAAAGGTTCTACAACCCACGCTACGACCGCTTGGTCAACAACGAGTGGAAGTACAACCTGTCCTACCTCTCGATCGACCTGCGTAATCATGCGGTATACAATGCCGACGGAGCTTCCGTCACTACCCCCGTAGACTTGGACTACGCAAAAGCCCATTGCCGGATTTGGGATACCGAATGGCGAGGAGCGGGCATCCCTCCGGTCGTCTGTTTGGACGGGAAGGACGAGCCTTCCTTCCTTCACGTTCTTTCCGGGAAAAACATCCGCTCTCATGACTATTACTACGTTCACCGCAAGAAGGGCCGGTGGAAGCAAACCCTCATCCGCTCATCGAATCACCAGTGGAACAGCGGACACCTGTCCCGGGACGCCAAGGGGATTCTTCACGCCTACCTTATTGTCGGAGAGGGGTACCTCGCGGGCGGATACATGGACAAGCACGGCGGTGGCCGGATCGAGGAATGGGTTTCCGCGGACAAGGGCAGTTCATGGAAGAAGCTCCGAGACGTTACTCCGCGCCAAAAGCTTTACCAAGGTTGGCGCTTCAACAACGTTCAACCCGTGGTCCGACCGGATGGAAGCATCGTAGAGGGCATGCTCTTATTCTATGGGTGGAAAGACAAAGACCGTCCGGAAGCCTCCGCCTTCCTGCTTCATGAATAACCTTTCCGGGTCCTCTTCCTGAAGTTTTGATCCGAACTCTTCGACAATCAAAATTGTTTCGCTTGCCCCAGCCTTTGGTTCTATGCCTAAGAGCCTTTCACTCTTTAAACTGAACCATGGAACACTCTGACTTTGGGAAACGCTTTGCCGCCAGGATCGGCATCGGGGAATTGATGGATGACCTGGGCAATGCCCTTGTCGCCGATCCCGCTCCCCTCATGCTTGGGGGAGGCAACCCCAGTCACGTCCCTCCAGTGCAGGCCTTGTTCCGCAAACGCATGGAAGACATGCTCGCCCAACCGGGCGAATTCGAACGGGTGATCGGAAACTACGATACTCCGCAAGGAGCCAAGCTCTTCATCGAGTCTTTGGTCGAACTTTTCCGCTCGGAATTCGGATGGAAGGTCGGACCCGAGAACTTCGCCCTCACCAACGGAAGCCAGAACAGTTTCTTTTATCTGTTCAACCTCTTTGCCGGCCGGTTCGGAAAAACCCGGCGCAAGCAAATCCTTCTCCCGCTCGCCCCCGAATACATCGGCTATTCCGAAGTCGGGCTGGAAAGGAACTTCTTCCGGGCCAATCGTCCCGGGATCGCCCGATTGGAAAACAACCTCTTCAAGTATCAGATCGATTTCGACAATTTGGAACTGAATGAGGAAACGGGGGCCGTCTGCTTCTCCCGCCCGACCAACCCGACCGGTAACGTCGTCACCAATGAGGAAGTCGAGAGGCTTCGCGTGCTCGCCAAGGACAAAGGAATACCCCTGATTATCGACAACGCCTACGGAACCCCCTTCCCCAACATTATCTACGAGGACGTCCAACCGGTCTGGGACGAGGACGTCGTCGTTTGTATGAGCCTCTCCAAGCTCGGCCTGCCCGGTCTGCGCACGGGCATCGTGATCGCCTGCGAGGAAACCATCCGGATCGTCTCCAAGATGACTTCCGTCTTCAGCCTTGCCCCCGGCGGCATGGGTCCCGCCCTTGCCCTCGACATGGTCAAGACTGGAGAGATTACCCGTATCAGCCGGGAAGTCGTGCGGCCCTTCTATGAGGAAAAGGCCAACCGGGCGGTGGCCCAGTTGCAGCGCGAGATGGAAGGCCTCCCTTTCGCCATTCACAAGCCCGAGGGCGCCCTTTTCCTCTGGCTTTGGTTCGAGGGCTTGCCCATAAGCACGAGGGAACTCTACGAGCGCCTCAAGCAAAAGGGTGTGCTCGTGGTATCCGGTCACTATTTCTTTCCCGGTCTAGACGAGGATTGGGCTCACAAGGACGAATGCATCCGGGTAACCTACGCTCAGGACGACGAGGTGGTGGAAAAAGGCCTGTCCCTGATCGCAAGCGAGATCAGGGAAATCCATTCCCAATCCTAACGCTTCTTGCGGATCTTCTCCTTGGAAGAGAAAACCTTTTCCAACTGATTGGCTTCGGACAAGTGCCTCGGGGTGATCATGATACGGTTGAGCGGTATGCTTCCCTCGATGGCAAGTATGACGGGTGTGTGCCGGACCCACTTCAAATCACCGAACTTGACCAGTTTCCCCAATTGCTCGCCGGTTGCGTCCCGATAGCCCTTGAAAATCAGTTCCGAACAATAAATTTTCTCATCATCCATCCGGTAACGGATGTCATAGGGTCTGCCCATGTACTTCCTCGCCGCCTTAATAAAGTTGGGAATATGCCTCGCATGCTTTGCTCCTAGGCGGAATACGTCGTAATGCCTGTCACGGGATTGATTGATCCATTTCGCCAAAGGGGTTTCCCTAACCGGTCCGATTGCTTCGAGTACGAACCATCGGTCGCCCTTCCGAACGAGAATTCCGCAATGCGAGTAGGGAGACTCCGAAGCCCCCTCGATTGCATTAACCACCGCGTTTCGAGGCAAGGACTGAAAATAAAGGTCGCCCTCCTTGGGCTCGTAAGCTCCAAAAGCAAAAACAAGAGGGATAAGGGATAAAACAAAGAGAAGGTTTTTCAAGAAAGCGAAGATAGCTTCAAAAGAGAACCCGGGTCAAATCCTTCACGAGAAATCAAGACTTTTTCTTCCAAACCTAAAAAATTTCTAATGAAACCCGGTTTCGAGCGTCTAAGGAGCGGTGATTCAATCCAAGAAACGTCGAAAATGATGATCAAGCTCTTCCGTCTTCTCCTCCGCACTGTGATTTTTTCTCTCTGCACCGCGTTTGCCAACGCTCAGGACGCCCGCTTCCCGACAATTCTGATCAAGGGCTCGGACGTCACCCTGATCGAATTTGAGATTACCCGCGTAATGGACGACGGGACGGTTTCCTTCAAGCCGACCAGTGAAGGAGGGCTTGAGGAAGGAGCGGTTTATGCCGTTCTGGTGAACAAGCGCGATTTCACCCGCATCCAGGTAACGGAAGAAAAGGGAAAAGGCAGCCTGGCCAAGCCCGTGCCCGGACACCGCAGCTTGAAAACAATTCCCAAGGGGACCAAGGTAATGCTCAAAGCCGTCAAGGGAGGAGGAGCGGACGAGTACGTTCCTCTTCGCATGGACGAACTGACGATAGACGTGAAGGTGGTGGCCAACCTCGCGGTCACCACCATGACGATGAACTTTCACAACGACCTCAACCGCGTCCTCGAGGGCCGGCTCAATTTCCCTCTTGGAGAAGGACAGACCGTTTCCCGCTTTTCCATGACCGTAAACGGCAAGCTCCGCGAGGGCGTGGTGGTGGAAAAGGCCAAGGGTCGGCAGGTTTTCGAGAGCATCGTCCGCCAAGGGATCGATCCCGGATTGCTCGAATGGACCAAGGGAAACGTCTTCAAGGCGCGCGTCTACCCAATCCCCGCAAAGGGCGACAAGAAGATCGTCATCGCCTACGAGCAGGAGCTCAAGGATGCGGGCAAAGGCTTTCTCTACTCCCTACCCCTTCACTTCAAGGCTATGGTCGACCGATTTCACCTCCGGGCCGAAGTGTTCAAGCAGGAGGTTGCTCCCGATCTCGGATCCAACGAGCTTGCCAACCTGCGCTTCGAGAAATGGAACGAATCCTTTCTCGCCGAGACCAAGCGGGAAAACTACCTGCCCAACCAAAGCCTCGCCTTCCTGCTTCCCAAGCAAGGTGACAGGCAGCGCATCTTCATCGAGCAAGAGGGAGAAAAGACCTACTTTTACCTGAGCATGAACCCCAAAGTCATTCGCAAGCCCAAGACCTTGCCCCAAAAGATCGGCCTGATTTGGGACGCCTCCGCCTCGGCCCGTAACCGCAACCTGGAAAAGGAGCTCGCCGTTCTCGAAGAATACTTCTCAAAAATCGGAAACCTTACGGTCACCTTGGTGGTTTTCCGCAATGAACTTGAGAAGCACCGCGAATTCAGCATCCCAAAGGGGGACTGGAAGAAACTGGCCAAGCTTCTGCGGGAACTGCCCAATGACGGCGCAACTCAGCTCGGAGTCGTCGACCTGACGAAATATGCCTGCGACGAGTTCATCCTCTCCACCGACGGGGTATCCAATTTCGGTCAGTCCGAGCTGGTTCACGGCAAACCCCCAATTTACACCTTGAATTCCTCCCCCGTAGCGGAACACGCCTACTTGCGCCACCTTTCCCAAGCCACCGCAGGCTCTTACTTGAACCTCGCCAAGCTGACCAATGAGCAAGCTTTGGCCAAGCTTTCCTCGGTTCCGTATTCCTTCCTCGGTATCAAGCAAACCGGTGAAGGCGTCAGCGAGACCTATCCGCGAACCGCCGTACCAGTCGATGGTTCTTTCTCTTTGGCCGGCATGCTCAAGGGCAAGAACGCTTCCATCACTTTGGAATTCGGTTCGGGGGGAAAAGTTATCCACACCGAGAAGATCGCCCTCGACCGCAAGGCCCATGCCTCGGACAGCGGTCTTGCCCGGAGAATCTGGGCCCAGAAGAAAATCGCCGAGCTCGAGCTTCGTCCGAACAAGCATGAGGATGAAATCACCGAATTGGGAAAGGAGCACTCCATCGTCACCCGCAACACTTCGCTCATCGTGCTCGACCGCTTGGAGGATTACGTGGCCCACCGCATCATTCCCCCCGAGGCCGACCTGCGCCAACAATACTTAGCCAAGATCGAACAACAGCAAAAGGAAAAGGAAAAAAGCCGTGAGGAACGGATCGCCGGCGTAATCAAAAAATTCGAGCAAAGAGTCGCTTGGTGGAACGAGACCTTCAAGTTCGGTCCCGGCAAACCCAAACCAAGTAACCTGGGAGTTTTGCGAAGTAGACCCGGATCCTCGGCTCTGCAGGCGGCACCGCAGGCAACTGCCGAACTTGAAGGGGCTTTTGAAGAGTCTCGTATGGTGGAAGACCGAACTTCGGGTATTGTTGATGCTGCGGGCGAAAATGCAAACGCCGAGATAGAACTTTCATCGTTAAGGCGGGACGTACAGTTGGACGCCCTTAATTTGGTGGGCAATTCCCTGAACCAGATTCGGTCTGAACGGCTAAACACAAGCACATTGAATGGAAAGCGACTAGCGGAAAGCGCCACGCCTGCGGGCGGCATCAAGCTAAAGAAGTGGAACCCCAAGACCCCTTACCTGGCCAAGCTCAAGAAAGCCAAGGAAGGCGAGTGGTATTCCATCTACCTGACCGAGCGCAAGGAAAACGAAGGCAGTTCCGCCTTCTTCCTCGACGTGTCAGATTTCTTTTTGGAAAAGAAACAACCCCTTCTCGCCCTGCGCATCCTGTCCAATGTGGCCGAGATGGAACTGGAGAATCCGCAGTTGCTCCGCATCCTCGGCTACCGACTCATGCAGATCGGGCGGCCCAAGCTCGCAGTCGCCGTGTTCGAGGAAGTGCTTAAGATGCGCGAAGAAGAACCTCAGTCCTATCGCGACCTCGCTCTCGCCCTCGCCGCCGACAAGCAGCACCAGCGTGCCGTCGACCTGCTCCGCCAAGTCGTGGAAGGCAAATGGAACGGTCGCTTCCCTGAGATCGAACTGACAGCGCTTAACGAGATGAACGCCATCATCGCAACCTGTGGCAAAGAGCTTGCATCGGGCAACCTCGACAAACGTTTGCTCAAGAACCTTCCCGTCGACGTCCGGGTCATCCTGACCTGGGATGCGGACAACACCGACATGGACCTTTGGGTAACCGACCCGAACGGTGAAAAGTGCTTTTACCGGCACCGTAATACCAAGATCGGAGGACGCATATCACCGGACTACACCGGTGGCTATGGGCCGGAGGAATTTCTTCTCAAGCGGGCTCAGCCCGGCAAATACCTAGTCCAGGTCAACTACTACGGTAACCGTCAGCAAATCATTGCGGGGGCCACCACCGTTCAACTGGAAATGACCACCGAATTCGGCAAGCCTTTCGCTAAGACTGAGGCCGTCACCTTGCGCTTGCAAGGCTCCAAGGAAGTGATCAAGGTGGGCGAATTCGTGATCCCCGGCAAAAAGGACAAGCAACAAGCAGTCAGCAAGGAAAAGTAGTAAAATGAATAAATTGAATTTGTTTTTGCTGGCCTGCCTCTTTCCCTTGATCCTCTGTTCGTGCAGTTATTCCAGCTCCAAGGGTTGGAGTTTTTCAAACAGCGATTCCTTTAAGGAAGAAAAGGAGCGACGCAGGTCAGTAGATTGGAAAACCGACAGAATCCTCGAAATTGGCGGAACCAAGGACCGGGCAGAGGCACGCAGACGAGCCAAGGCAGAGGTTTTCGAGGAAGAATTTTTCCGCTCCTCTCGTCCATGACGTTTCTTTGACAAGTCTTTTACTTGGTTCGAACAACTCCCGCTCCTCTTCTTGCTATAAGATTCTCCATGAAAAAAACACTCTTCCCTTCTGAAAAAATCTCCTTGTTAACCGCAGCAACTGCTCTGTTCTTTCTGCTTTGCGGTTGCCAGACGATCAAGCAGTTTATACCGAATGACGAGGTCTCCCGTTTCGGTACGGACCGCAAGTACCCGGACCTAAACTACACCGGGGATGGTAACTTTACGGATTATGGAAGAAAGGCGGGAATTCTCCGCTTTGTTCTCGATCTTGGAGCAATCGACTTAAAGAAGGACGCCACGCAAGTCCATCAACTCAAGGGACTGCCTGAAGTCAAATTCGTTTGCTACCTGCGGGTCGATCATCCTCTTCCGATTCTGGGAAAGCCAAAGAACTTCGGGGCGGCAGATTCCGTGGTTGAAATGTCACTCGAAGATGAGAACGGTACGAAAGTATTTTCGGAAAAAGCTCCGTTAAAAAACTGGGGCTGGTCGGGGTCGGTCGGAGCTCCCCAGAGTGATCTTTATACCCACAAGACGATGTTCACTCCCAAGAAAGACAAACCCTACCTGCTCTCCCTCAAAATCCGCAAAGGAAACCCGCACGCCCCCCAAGCCCAATTACTGCTCATGGGCGGAGGTTGGAAGGCTTTCTAAAACCTACATGAAAGCGCGACCTATTGTAATCGTCTTTTTCTTCGTTAGTGCATGGGTCCATGGCGACGATCGGCCCACCATCGATTTCTTGATTGGAAAACAGATTTACGTTGAGGATGCATTTGCCGAACAGTCCTTTATCTTGCTCAAGGGACTCAATGGGAACAAAGACTATTAGGGTCGAATGTATCCGCCATGGATTGCGGTGCCCGCAACAAGAATCCAAACCTGCAAGGTCCGGCTGGACGGCAAGTATCAGTTCCGTTTCAGCCTCGATCATCCCGAAGAAATAAACGGGGACTTTATGGTATCCATTTCCGGTAAAGATGAAATCAAGGTTTACCTCAATGGCGTTCGCATTCATATTGACCGGGCATACGGTCACGACATGAAACCCAAGAAACCCAATTCCCCATGATCAAGCGCCCTTACCTCGCCCTTCTCTCTCTTTGCCTGTCTTTAGTCCAACCTTCGAAGGCGATCCCACCACCACCCGGCGTAACCGAAACGACAAAGGGAAACCTCTCCCGCATCACAAAACCTGGAGGGATAGAGCGGGACTATCGGGCGGGAAAATTGACCGAAGCCCAGGAAAAGATCGTAATCGCCTTGGCCAAGAAGCAGGGCGTCGCGAAAGTCGCCAGAATCTCGACCATCCATTTCCATCCCAGCGCGGCCCGCGGCATTCGGGTGGATGGCGCCAAGGAAGTAAATGGCCGGGAAGTTTCCTACAAGGTCCTGAACGTAAATTTCAAGCCATGGTACCATCCGGGCGCAGGTCCGCGCAAAGGCGATTCCCAAATGGGCGAATTCTGGGCCGGCAAGGCATATGAAAGGAAAAAGGTCATTCTTCGTGTAGGTGAAACGGATTACCTTTGCGGTTCGATCCGTGACATCGAGATCAAGGAATGCGAAGCCATGCTCGGACTTTTTCTGGAAGGTAAGTTTACCTACGACCCTGGGCCAAGGATCAACGATAAGCTCTTGGACCAGGTCGACTGGAGCAAGCCCAACCGGTTCAGCAAGCGCGGCAACGAAATTTCCGCAGGTTTTCCACACAAGGGAGGACCTGGATCCGGTTTTTTTGACCTGCAGGTTGAGTTCGTTGGCGGCAAACTGAACATCAAGCAGATGTTTCAGGCGATCCCTTGAGGCTAGAAATGAAACCCTCCATTAGGCCTCATTCCGCAGTCTTATTCGTCGGCCTCTTTGCTTGGATTGCCTTTAATGCCTCGGCCGCCGTTGCGCCGCGCCCACCCGAGCAAATGATGGAGGAGGCTACGCACGTCGTTGAGGGCAAAGTCGTTGCCATAGTCTCCAAAACACAAAAGTCAAAGGTCGAGCGCGGTCTGCTCATCGCACGGGACCGAATTTTCGAGATCACCCTGGAGACGACCATGGTAGACAAGGGCGAGGGGATCAAGAAAGGCGATCCATTGACTTTACAGGCATGGCAGCCCTCCATCCGATTTCCAGCCATGCCCGGTCCCCAGGGCCACCAACCGGTTCCCGCGAATGGCGACTTGGTCAAGGTCTACTTGCTCTACAACGAAAAATCCAAGACTTACCACCCCTTCATGCCCAACGGCATCTCCATCCTCGGCCCTCCGAGAAAGACAAAATGACAAGCGTAGGTGCCGCGACCAAGAAATACGTCGCAATAAAGCGATAAATATTCGCGTGGAAGCGCATCTTCCTTATCGCCAGTCTAGTCCCAGGGCGCTACCAAGGAATTAGATTTTCGATACTCCTGACCACCTGGATCCAAAACTCTCATGAACACCGCCTCCATAGCAATCGTTTTCCTCGCCCCACTCATGTTGCTCATGCCACGGGTAGGGGTCAGCCTGCCCGACCAGCCTCCTCCCGATCCTTCTGCGGACGCTGCCCGATTTCAGGCCGTCACCAGCCAGCTCGACCCGGGCGGAACCGTTCATGCCTACGTCAGCGTGGATGGAGACCTGACCGCCATTGGAGGTTTCGTCAAGTCCTTCATGGACGACATGCGCAAGTTCGAGCAAGACATTCCGCAAGTCGACGTTCCCGCTCTGCTGAAGGTCTCCGGGCTGGACGCCATTTCCGCAGCCGGAGCAAGCTCGGTCAGGATTCAGGATGGCTTCCGCAACAAGATCTACCTTCACGTGCCTGAAGGGCCGAAAGCATTTCTCCGCATCATGGGAAGCCAATCAAAGCCCTTCGAAGTTCTCAAGCTGGCTCCCGCCGGTTGCGACCTCGTGGTTGAACAGGACCTGAACCTTAAGGTCGTATACGAAGCCGTCCTCGAGGCGGCCGGGATCATGATGGGTGAAGAGGGCAAGGCCATGGTACAGGGAGCCGTCAAGCAGCCTCTTCCCGCACCCCTTACCTTCACGGCCGAAAAGGTCCTCGCAGATTTGGACACGCAAGTTACGGTCATCCTCGACGCCGACCCTGACAAGATGGTCGAGCTGCCCGATGCCGAAGGCATACAAATTCCCCAATTGAGCGGAGCCGTCATGATCGACGGCCTGGGATGGATTGCCGACGAGCTGGTCAAGGCATTTGAGCCCATGCTCGCCCAAGGTAACCGAGCTCCCTTCAGGGTTGTTCGAAACGCAAATTGGGTTGGCATGCAACTGGCCATAGATTCCGAAACTCTATCCGTTAAAGAGAGGAAGGAAATCAAGGCGCTCGGTTTTGAGACGGCTATGTTCGCCCACCACCGCCCGAGCGGCAAACTGATGTTGGTATCAGACAAAGCATTTGCCGACAAGCTCTTCCTCCCCAAGCCCGGCCTTGCCCAAGATCCCGCCTTTCGAAAAACCATGGCCGGACTTCCCATGGAAGGGATGGGACTCTCCTACGCCTCCCCCGTATTCTTCTCTAGCCTCCGAAAGATCCTCCGGAAAACGAACGAACTGGAGAACGGCATGCAGGGCGAAGGCTTCTTCGTCGGAACCATGCTCGACCTTACCTTTCCCAAAAATGCCCGAGGTGAAGGAAGCGTTTCCACAACAACCAAGAACGGGATGCTCTTCGTCGCGAACTCGGCTCATTCCCTCAAGGGAAGCATGGCCATCAGCTTGGCCAGCCCCATGCTGATGGCGGGTGCCTCGGTCTTATCCGTAAACCGGGCCATTGAAGACCTCGCCGAACCGGTAGAAGTTTTCGAGCAAGACTTGCCCGATCCAAGGCAAGATCATCGTGAATTCGAAAGAATCGGGGACTGAACTAGTCCACCTTGCTTCCCGGAAACGAACCTTGTAAAGCCCATCATCCATCCAGCTTCTTCAAAACCATGAAAATCACCACGCTTCTCACCCGCACAATCACGCCCGCCTTACTGGCGACCCTCGTCCTTGTTTCGGCAGTCCATGCCCTGCCCGATCCCGACGGGAAACCCGCCGATATGTCCGAACCCGTTCAGGTTTTCATCATCATGGGCCAGTCGAACACCTTAGAATTCGGGAAAGTCAAGGGAGACAAGGAGGGCTCGCTCGAGCACGCCGTCAAGGAGGAGCAACTCTACCCCTTCATGGTTGATGAATCCGGCAACTGGACGACCCGTATGGACGTACGCAACGTACATGTAATGGGTAGTGGCGGCCCTGGGAAAACGAGCGTAAAGCGCAACGACTGGCTGACCGTTTCCGGGAGCAAAATCGGTATCGAGACGGGTATCGGGCACCATCTGGGCAATGCCCTGGATGCCCCCGTCCTTATTCTCAAGAGCTCGATCGGAAACCGGAGCCTCGGCTGGGACCTCCTACCTCCCGGCAGTCCCCGTCACGAAGTCGAGACGACCGACAGGAAGACGGGCAAGAAAATCACTCTCGTCACACCCGCCCACAAGGATGAAGTCCGTTACCCAAGCTGGACCAAGGGCGAAGTGCCCGCCCCCCCCAAGCACAACTGGCATGCGGGCCTTCAATACCTGGGAGACGTGGACAGGGCGCAAAAAGCGTTGGCCGAGCTTAATAAATACTATCCGGAGGCAACCAATTACGAAGTCGCCGGCTTTCTCTGGTGGCAGGGGGACAAGGACCGCTACAACGCGGCCCATTCGGCCATGTACGAGAAGAACCTCCACCAGCTCTTCAAGTCCCTCCGCAAGGATTTCGGAGCCCCTAAGGCCAAGATGGTCGTCGCCACCCTCGGCCAGACAAACAAGGAAACGGCTTCAGGCAACGAAAAGCTGATCATCGACGGAATGTTCGCCTTTGGCAAAGTCCACGTGGACGATGCCGCCGTTGTCTACACCCATCCGGTTTCCATGGGCGGAGCCTCCAACGGTCATTACGGAGGCAATGCCAAGACCTACATGAACGTCGGATTGGCCATGGGTGAGGCGATGGTCGGGCTTCTCAAGAACGATTAATCCTCGGGCTTTTAACGGTAACCAAGGGGGCAAGGATCGCTCTACAAACTGCGGAAGCAGCTTTACATTCATATGAATACGGTTTTGCTGGGAATTCGCCTGCTGGTCCTTATCTTACTCCCGGCAGTATTACTAGCAGGTCGTAGTCAGGTATCGAGCGCTCCCGACAAACCGGTCAAGGTCTTCATTCTATCGGGTCAGTCCAACATGGTCGGCGCCGGCAAGGTTGATGGGGGAAGCAGTCGCTGGGGTACCCAGTTCATAGACCCGACGGTCTCGGTCTACAAGGGGGACTATGATCCTCGAGCAGACTACGATTCCATGGAACCGGTTCAAACCTTGAAACTTGATGCATTCGGCGGCGTTCGCCCTACCCCCTATCCCGGTGGCGGAACCCTAGTGACCCGCGGATTCTTACAGGTCAAGGAGTCGGGCATCTACGAGTTACGGCCTGGTTATGGTGCTTCAACTTACAACCTCATGGAGGTCGACGGCAAGGAAGTGCACCGTCAGGAACTCGGACAGGATCCCGTTCGCACGGAAATCAAGCTGGAGGGCGGAAAAAAAGTTCCCTTCAAAATCACTTATTTCACCAAGCAGGCAAACGGCCTGGGTTGGATCGTCCGACTGGACGTGCCGGGCTCTCTCTCGACCTTGGTGAAATTCAAAGGTATGTACCCCTACCTGATCGACGAGAACAGGCAATGGAAGGCCCGCGAAGACGTCTGGTACCGCGGCGTTGTGACGGCGGTTGGCAACCGACCGCTTGGAGTTTCCGGAGGACGAATCGGCCCGGAAATTGGCTTTGGACATGCCGTCGGGAACCATATCGACGAGCCGGTTCTCATTCTCAAGACATCTCAGGGTAATCGCTCGCTATCCTGGGACTTTCTCACCCCAGGCAGCAAGCGCTTCGAGTATGAAGGCAAAATCTACGCCGGATACAAGGAGTCCCCCCTCTCCTGGGACAAAGGAACCACGCCCGAGCCCATCAACTGGTATGCCGGCAAGCAGTATGACGACTGCTTCCAAGCCGCTCACGAGGTGCTTGATAACTTCGAAAAAGAATTTCCCCACTGGAAGGGGCGGAATTATGAGATCGAGGGCTTTGTCTGGTGGCAGGGGGACAAGGACCGGTACGTAGAGGCCCACGCCGCACGGTACGAGAAAAACCTTGTTCGACTTATCAAGACCTTGCGCGAGGAATTCAAGGCGCCAAAAGCCAAGTTCGTCGTGGCAACCCTAGGGCAAACCTCCAAGGATGCCCCGCCAGGCAACGACAAACTGATCCTTGATGCCCAGCTCTCTGTAGACGGCACGACCGGAAAGTACGAGGAGTTCAAGGGAAACGTCGCCACCGTATACACCCACCCGCTCAGCCAGGGCGGAGCCTCCAACAGTCACTACGACGGGAACGCCCAAACCTACATGGACGTCGGGGTCGCCGTGGGGGAAGCGATGGTCGAGTTGCTCAAGTAGATCGGATGAAAAATTCAAATCAGGGAATCGTTCTTCTGGCCTCAGCGGTGGTGATTTTGTCCGGGGCCTTTTCGTTGGGCATGGGAGGCTTAATCGAAGCCATTTCTCCACATCGCGGGCTAGGTTACGAGCATGCGGTCATCACTGCAGGGTATGTCTTGCTCTTCATGGGCGGGATTTCTTTCGTTGTCACCTACCTTCGAAAACAGCAGTGAATTCGTCCTCAACCTTATGGAATCCATAAAAAACATATTCACGATCTTAGCCTTTGGTTATGGCAGCCTAGCTGGCAATTTGGCCCTCGCTCAGGAATCGACCGTTTCCGTTCGGCTGATGGTTCCCGACGGCGGATGGAAGATCCGCATCGACCAAGTTTACCAAACCTCAACTCATCTGTTGGCTGTTTCGATGCTCGAACGAAGCCCCGGTCCGGCCATTCAGGTCATCAGTCAAGCCAAGGACTCCGTAAAGGTTAAGGCCCCGAAACTGCCCGTCCGACATCTCATTCTGGGCAAAACCTGGAACTGGCCCAACAAGGAGCCTTTTACTTTTCTTTCCGACCCGAAGGAATTGTCCAAGCCCATCGCCGGAGCAAAACTTGTTTTTCAAGCCCAAGCCAAGCCTGTGCCGAAAATCCCGGCCATGGTCAATTACATCGTGGTCTACAAGAAGGAGGTTTTCACGGATGGGAAAACCAAGCAGGGGGAAACCCTGCAAGAACTCGCCAAGCGCCATTGCAAAGAACTGGGAGCCTCTCCCCCGAGCGTGCTCCGAATCATCAACGGCTTTGCCGCCAAATTTCATGCAGCCAACGTCCCGAAGCTCAAGGCGCTCCCGGAAGTGAAATACGTCGAAATGGATCAAGGTTTCTAAAGCGCGCCGGATTCCTGCAAACACCTTCTTTCAAAACTCTATTAACTTATTATGAACATTATGAAAAAGACATTCAACGGCGGGTTGATTCTACTTTCTCTATGTACGGCAAGCCTCGGGGTGGCCAAGGAGGAAGAAGCGCCAGCCCTCACGCATGCCGGACAAAAAATCGAGGCCCGTTACGCTCAGCAACTGGAGGACCTGCGGGCTCGTTTGACCAAGGAGATCCCGTTCGACCCCGCTCCAACCACCGAGGAGGCCCGGGACAAGAAATTCGATTTCCCCGAGGTTCAGATCGGCAAGGACAAGAAAAGCGAGGACCATTCCCTCGAGGAATTGCTCGCCGAGGAGCAACCGGGTAAAGAACCTCCCTCGCAGGAAGAGAAAATGGCCTCCTTTACGACGAGCGACAAGCTCGACGACCTCTTGGTCAAGTTCGTCGTCCTGCTCGACGCAACCCCTCGCGGTCTGGCGGAATTCGGACAGAAGAGCAAAGATCATTTTGCCCTTGTCGAACGCCTGCTTTCGAACCCCGGACTGATGAAGCGCATGCTCATTGCGGACGGAGCCCAAGCCAAACGGATCCGACACGGCTTCGGACCGGCCCGCTTTGGAGAGGCCATACTGATCTACGAGCAAATCCTGAAAACTAGTTCAAAATCCAAGAACGGGGTCCTCAACAGGCTGGCTCTTGCCATTGCCCTCGAGCACGCTCTGCCCGTCAAGCAAACCAACCCTCTGGCGCTTGAGAACGCTCCCGAAACCGTCGATCCCGTGAAGCGCTACCTTCACTACGAAAAGGCTTACTTGGACGGAGAACTGGACCCGACCTTCAAGAATTTGAGCGTCTGGAGCCTCCGCATGGTGGTCGACGGGGACGAACCGGACGAGACCTTGGCCTGGGGACGCCGGATGCTGCGCAACTTCAGACCCGACCATATCTACGAATCGAACTTCGGCTGGCGCTACGTCGGGATCGTAAGCTCTAACGTCAAGTACGGATCGGGCGACAAAAAGTACGACAGGCCCGAACTGCAAAAGTACCAAAACATTCTGATGAACGGTGGGATTTGCGGACGGCGTGCCTTCTTCGGCCGTTTCATTCTGCGCTCCTTCGGGGTTCCGACAACGGCTCGTCCGAGCAAAGGACATGGCGCTCTCGCCCGCTGGACGCCAGATGGATGGTGCGTAAACCTGGGGCCCGGATGGGGGTCGGGCTGGACCGCTACCCGTTACCGCAAGGATCTCGACTTTCTGGCAAGCTCAAAAGCCCGCAAGGATAAGGACGCTTTCCTTGTGGTCAAGAGAGCCCAGTGGATTGGCGACGTATTTGGGGAAAAGAGAATTTACGGGGACAACGACAAGGGCCTCCAGTTCAACAGCTTGGTTGAACTCAAGCCCCCGTTTTGGAACGGCTTGGCTCTGTCCGCGCAACGCAAAATCGTCAAAGAGCTGAAAGAAGAGACGCTGAAAGCCCTCGGAGAGGAACTTGGCGAATCAAACAAGGCAACCATCGCCCAACAAGTAATCGCCACACCGGTCGATCCCAAGGAACAAAAGATCGAATATACTGAAAACGGCTCGATCTCAATTCCCTCGGTCGCCTACGTAAATCCGGCGGAAAGCACCCGGGACGTCCTCTCCATGAAGAGTTTCGGTGGAGGCATGCAAGTCTTCCTGCCCCGCTTCTCCCCTCAAGGCCTGACCGTCATGCGCGGAGGAACCTGGAAGGGTGATGCCCATGCCTGCGCATCGGGCAAGCGGATGCTCAGCGGCGGCTACGGCAGGTATGAGAACTGGGGCCTTCGAGCCGCGATCACACCGTCGCCCGGCAAGAAACCAACCAAGGAGCTCACCCTCGACCTGGGAGACGGTGCAACCATGGAATTCATTTACGTCGAGCCCGGGACCTTCGTCATGGGCGGAGAGAATGAAAAGGAGGGCCGCTTCGAATGCTTGGAGGTACCCAGGCACGTAGTGGGTCTGACCAAGGGCTTTTACCTCGGCAAGTACGAGGTTACGCAGGCCCAGTACCAAGTTGCCATGGGATCGAACCCCAGCCGGTCCACCAAGAACCCCGAGTGTCCTGTGGACAACGTATCGGAGGATGATGCTCGTCAGTTTTGCATCCGGGTCAGTGAGATCGCGGACGTCGAAGCGAGGCTTCCGACCGAGGCCGAGTGGGAATATGCCAGTCGGGCCGGGCGGGATTCCAAATGGTTCTTTGGCGAGGACCCTTCCGAGATTGGGGAGTATGCCTGGTTCAAGGGAAACTCCGGAGCCAAGTCCCATCCGGTGGGTCGGAAAAAACCCAATCCCTGGGGTTTTTACGATATCTATGGCAACGTCTGCGAGCGCATCTCCGACAAGTACCATAAGGACTACTATGCAAACAGCCCCAAGACGGACCCCACCGGTCCCAAGCAAGCCATCAAGTCGCGATTCGGGTACAAGGTAACGGCTTCCAAAGCTGGAAAATACTCCCTCGAAGCCAAGGTGGTTACCGCCAATTACGACCAGCTGATCAAGGTCTCGGCCAACGAGGGCGGGGAGATCGCCATGAAGATGCCTTTTACGGAAGGAGTCTGGCAAAACTCTCAACCAGTTGAGATCACCCTCGTCAAAGGCGAAAACGTTCTTAACTTCTGGCGCGACGAGCCGCCCCAAAAAGGCGTGGCCATCAAGGAATTCACCCTTACGCCTCTTGAGTAAATTTTATCGCCCCCCGGGTGAACCATCGCCTCTCTTTGAACTTAGAAGACCCGAAGTGATTTTTACCATGCCAGGATGGATAAGGTAGGGTGTATGTCGGCTCGAAGGGCATTGGTCGGCCTGTTGGTTGCTTGCTTCGGGCAATTGTTTGGTGAAAATGCCTCCGCCAATGGCAAGGTTGCCAATTCGGGCATGGATCCGACCGTGCTGCATGAGCAAGCGAGCCGATCGCTCAATACCTATTGTGTTTCGTGTCATGGTCCCGAGAAGCAAAAGGGCGACCTCCGTCTGGACTCTTTGGAAACCATCGATCCAGTCGATCGCCAAGAGCTGTTTCTTAAGGCCCGGGAAGTCCTTCAACTAGCCGAGATGCCCCCCGAGAAGGCGAAGCAACCGAATGAAGCCGAGAGAAAGACTCTCTTGCAATGGCTCGACACCCAACTGACCGGCAAAGCCTCGAAGGCATTGGCGGAGAAGCTGCGGCGGTTCGAGTACGGAAACGTCGTTTCCCATGAGGATCTATTCTCCGGCAAGTACGCCGAAGAGCCTGCCTACACTCCGGACCGACGATGGTTGATCAGCGAATTCATCTTTAACGAGAAGATCAATCGTTTGCTCAACTACCATCCGACACGGACTATCTACGGAACCGAACAGGCGGTGCAGGGAGACAGCGGCGTCCACTGGAGTCCCAAGACGGAGCGTGGAAACAAGTTCCGCAGAACGATCACCAACCCCTATCTGCTGCCTGAAAAGGTTGGGGTCCGTTATAGTTCCCACAATCGACTGACGACAGGCCACCTGCTGACAATGGTCGGTAATGCTAAGCGGGTTGCCGGACACATGTCCTCCGAGGCAATAATGAAGGCGCACTACCCGGCTACCTACGCCTTGATGAAGCCCGAACTGGATCACCGAAACAAAATCCGTTCGCGCGAAGGCTTCCTCAGGACGTATTCCTTTTTGGATCGCCTGCTCAATGACCTTTATGGCGAGGAGCATGAAAAGCTCCTCCCCAAGGTTATCCTCAAGGAAATCCCTTATCCCGGACCGCCGAAGCATTCGACAGGCGGCATTCAGAAGAGGCATGAAAACCTCGAGTTCCTAGGTCGCTTCGACCGCGAGGACGTCAAGGCTATCCTCCAAGGTATCGCCACCTACAAACGCACTGCTTACAAGGTCGAGGATGTGACGGAAAAATCTCAATTGGACCGCAACGGAAAACCGGCGTGGGCCCCATACAGCGACGCTGACCTTGCTGAATTCGAAAACATTATCCAGCAATGCGAGACGGACTGGTACAGGGAAGGGGTCACTGACTACCGCATAGAGAACCGGATCACCACCATGAAGCTGTTTTACGACACCTGGGACATGAACAGGCTTTACCTCCACGTCAAGAATGGGAAATTCGGCTCGCCGAAGTATGCGCCACTCAGTGACGACGAGATGGCGGTTATCGCCAGGACGATCAAGAAGCACCGCAAGCAGGGCGACCGGCACGTCCAGATCATCGAAAAGTGCTTGGCGGACTGGAAGGCAGACTGGCAGGCTCAACGAGAATCATCCGGAGGAACGGATGAAACCTTGATGACGGCCTTCATCATGGAGCTTTATAGTCAAATCTTCGAGCGTAACCCGACTGATTCGGAACTGGCTGAAAACATAGAGCAATTCAAATTGTACGCGTCCAAACTCGACCGGCAAAAGGCCGTCGCGAAGCTTGTTGAGTCTCACGTCCTCAGCACAGAGTTTGCTTATCGCAACGAGTTTGGGGAGGGTGAGCCGGACGAGCATGGCCGGCGAATGATGTCGCCACGCAATGCAAGCTATGCCCTGGCCTACGCGTTGACCGATGCCAGCCCGGATGAAATTCTGGTCAAGGCAACGGAAGAGGGGAGGCTGAATTCGCGAGAGGATTACGAAAGAGAGGTTCGCCGGATCCTGAGCCAGCGTGATCAGTGGTACCTCATCGACGAAAACGTTCAGGCGGCTAATCTCAACGCAAGCGTCACTAACCAGCCGATCCGCAAGCTGCGATTCTTTAGAGAGTTTTTTGGTTACCCGAAGGCGCAGGACGTCTTCAAGGACGACTCACGTTTCGGCGCGGGACGTCACGAGCATGCGGTCAGCCGCTTGATCGACGAGGCGGACATGTGGGTTGAGTACGTCCTTGAAAAGGATGAACGCGTTTTTGAAGAGCTTCTTACGACCGAGAAGTTTTACCTGTACCATTCAGGGGATAACCAAGCGATGAAGGCCGGATCGGATCAACTCAAGAAGGTCTACGAATACTTCGGGAAATTAGAATGGGAAACATGGGAGCCAGACGACATTGGACCCCATAAGGAGTTTATGCTAACGATCTGGGAATTCCGCAAGGTTCGTGGAGGTGACGACAAGTCGCTGCTGACCACGCTGAAAAGAATGATGCCCGCATTGGAACGTCATTTCAGCGCAGGACAATCAAACGGCATGCCTTACATGAAGGCGTCAATGGGCTTCTGGCATGGCGGAAACGTATTGGGCCGTACCGGGCAGCAAATGCGCGGCGAGCAGGTTGCCTCGTACTGGAACATCGACTGGAAAAAATGGGACTACCCGACCGTGCAGCCCGCCCCTATCCCAAACCGCAAAGGCATCTTGACCCACCCCGCTTGGTTGATTGCTCACGCCCAAAACTTGGAGACGGACCCGATCCATCGCGGGAAATGGATTCGTGAAAAGCTGTTGGCCGGGACGATCCCCGACGTGCCGATCACCGTGGATGCGGTTATTCCGCCGGATCATCGAAAGACACTTCGCCAGCGGATGGAAAAGCGCACCGGCGCCGAGTACTGTTGGCGTTGCCACCAAAAGATGGATCCGCTGGGCTTTCCCTTCGAACTCTACGATGACTTCGGTCGTTTCCGAACCGAGGAAAGGCTAGAGCACCCCGAAAACCTGCTCCAGGAAGCGAAGCGTGGGGAGGTCAATGCCTTTGGTGCTTCGCTCCCGGTTTACAACACCTTGCCGGTTGATCCACGCGGGGTGCTGAACGGGACGGGTGATCCGAAACTGGATGGTGAGGTCGAGGATGCATTCGATCTGATCGACCGACTCGCGAAATCGGAAAAGGCCCGCCAGTCCATTATCCGCCATGCCTTTCGCTACTTTTTGGGACGCAATGAAACACTCTCGGATTCCAAGACCTTGATTGACGCGGACAAGGCCTACGTTGATAATGGGGGCAGCTTCGACGAAGTGATCGTTTCACTCTTAACATCCGACTCATTTATTTACCGTAAACGCAACTCTGGGGACTAGAAAATGTTGATCAGTCGACGAGAACTTTTAAAGAGAACGGCGCTGGGGACCGCCAGCCTGGCGCTGACCCCTTCATTCAACCACCTCTTGGCCGCCCCGGCGAAAGATCAAAGTGCCGGCCTTCACCGATTCGTATTCATCCGCAAGTCCAACGGGAACTTGCCTGTGCAATTCGGTCTTCCATCCTTTTCCGCCGAAGAGCTGAAGAAGCACAAGGAGAAGGAACCCTTCGAGGCGGACTTGTCAAAGCATGAACTGCCCGACTGGCTGAAAGGCCTGGACGGCCACAAGGAGAACATGACCATTCTTCACGGCATCTCGATGTCGGTCAGCGGGGGCGGGCATTACTCCTACTCCGGTTGCATGGGGGCCTACAAAGCCGGACGCAACATCCTCAGCAACATCAAGTGGGCGACCGTTGATTTCGAGCTGGCCAAGCTGTTTCCGTCTCCCTTCGGTCACGTCGAGATGTCCTTGGCGGTGCCTCACGGACGTGATTACAGGACGGGTATTGTTTCTGGTTATTCCGCTCCGGCGGCTAAACAGCGCAACTACTGTTACGCCGACCCTATGACTGCCTATCAGGAATTGTTCAAGTCCATCACCAATACCGATGAGGCCGCTTCGGACAGAGCCTTGCTCGATCATCTGCATGATAAGGAGACTCGCCAGCTCAAGGGGCTGGACGGGGATGAGCGTCTCAAGATCAGTGATCAGGTCGATTCGCTCCAGTCGATTCGTGATCGAAGCGCCAAGGTAGAGTCGCTGGGGGCCAAGATCAAGCAACACCTGCCGGACGTCGATCCCGTCCACGCTGACGGTGGGGCGGATGCAACCCTGCCCCAGAAGCAGGCAGCTTTCACCGACGTCATTGTAGGGGCCCTGGCTTCGGGACTGACCAACGTCGTTACCTATACCATTGACGACCTGGGTACTGATATTACCTCCCTGCCTGAAAACGTACAGAAGACGAGCATCCACCAAATTGGGCATGGCGGCCAGATTTCGGGCGCCGCCAAAATGAGAGACGCCATCAAGACCCACCACATGAAACAGGTCAAAACCTTGGTGACCAAGCTCAAGTCCATTCCCGAGGGCAATGGCTCGATGTTCGACAACACGACGATCATCTACATGCCTGAAACGGGAGCCGGCCATCACGGCCCGGACACGGAAGCGCCGATGGTTCTGATGACCGGAAGGAACTCAAAGCTAGACCTTGCCGGTCGCTACGTCCGCTTGCCGTTTCACGGAACCGAAGGCCACAAGACCTTGAGCAATTGGTACACAACCTTACTCAATGCCTATGGCAACCCGATCGAGCATTACGGTGACCTGGACCTCACCATGCAACGCAATCGCCTCAAGCAAACAGGTGCGATCGACAGGTTCTTGGCCTAAGCCATTGCATGCATCACGGGCTCTTTTTGAAAAGGGGGAGGCTTGCCGCTTTTACCTCGCGAAAGATGCCTACGACGGATGGTCACAGGGATCACAGGATGGCGGATACAACGTCGTTTACGTCAACGGAATCCAACCGATCAAAAAATAAGATCCTACCATGAAGAAAAACCTTTGGAGCATCGTTATCCTTCTTTGTTCAAGCGTGCTTTTGCCGGCCGCCGAGAGACCAAACGTCGTCTTCATCCTCGCCGACGACCTGGGCTATGGAGACGTCAAGGCCTTTGGTGGCAAGAAATCCAAAGTACCGACCCCACACTTCGATCGCCTCTGCCGGGATGGAATCAAGTTCACCAACGCCCACGTAACCGACTCGGTCTGCGTGCCCAGCCGGACTTCCATCATGACGGGGCGCTACGCCTTCCGGTTTGGCAAAGGCGAACAAGGTGGCCCATGGGGCTTCATCGGTCTGCGCTTCCCGACCAGCCAACATACCGTGGGAAAGATGTTCCGGAAGGGTGGATACTCGACGGGCTACGTTGGCAAATGGCACTTGGGCACGCGCATGACCACCAAGGACGGCAAGGTCCAAGGTCCCGAGAACACCGATTTCACCAAGACCATCCAAATCGGCCCCACGGATTATGGCTTCGACCACTGCTTTTTTCTGCCCGGGTCCCTTGACATGTTCCCCTATGCCTATGTCCGGGGAAAGAAATGGCAGGGCCAAGTAACCGTGCAGAAGGGCTGGAGCGCCTTCAACCGGGTTGGGCCTGCCGCCGAGGATTTCCTCGACACCGAGGTTTTGTCCACCTTCTGCGACGAAGCGGGGAAATTCATCAAAAGCGAGGCGAAAAAGAAAACCCCCTTCTTCCTCTTCGTCGGACTTACGGCTCCCCACACGCCAAGTTCGCCCGAATCCGGCTTCGAGGGCAAGAGCCCTGTCGGGATATACGGGGATTTCGTCATGAACACGGATGCTTGCATCGGCCGGATCAGGCAACACCTCCGCAAGGCCGGCCTCGAGAAGAACACCTTGCTCATGGTTTCTTCGGACCACGGGCCGGGGCATTACTCGGGCCCCGAGCGAAAGGCCATCGCCAACCAAATGAAGGTAATGGAGAAGCAGGGACACTTCAGCCGGGGGCAATGGAGGGGATACAAGTTCTCCGGATACGAGGGGGGACTACGAGTCCCCTTTGCCGCGGTTTGGCCGGGCGTCATAAGTCCGGGCACGAAAAACGACGCTCTGGTCGGTCTGGTTGACCTAATGGCAACCTGGGCCGAAGTAGCGGGCGTCAAGCTCGCCCCTTCCCTAGCTCCCGACTCCCTCAGTTTTCTTCCCTATCTCGCAAACAAGAAACCCCTCCTACGGAACCACCTCCTTGCCCGGGGAACGAGGGCGGACGTCTACTACGAAGACAAATGGAAACTAATCCTCGGACCGGGAAGCGGAAGCTCCGGCCCCTTTTTCACGGAACCAAAATCCGAGGACGCGTGGAAGGAGGCCTTGCTCGAATTCGGCAGAACCCCAAAAAACCACAAGGAACTGGAAAATCCAACCTTCGTTCAACTCTATGATTTGAAGGCCGATCCCGGCGAAACCAAAAACCTGGCCAAGTCTCATTTCGATCAGGTAACAAAAATGATCCGAGCCTACGCGAAGATCGTTGAAAACGGGCGGACCACAACCGGACCCAAGCTTAGCAACGACCGGCCGCTGAAGATCTTCCGCCCACCCGGCTTTGTTTGGAAGAAATAAATCATTGCCTCCCCTTTCACATTCAACCCAATTCCTCAAACCATGAAATACTTCCTTACTTTCCTTTTCACGGCCTTACTTTTTCATTCAGTCAGCCTGGCCGAAAAGCCGAACGTCGTTTTCTTCATTGCCGACGACGTGTCCCAAGAGGATTTCGGATGCTACGGGCATCCCGTCATCCAAACGCCCAACGTCGATTCCTTGGCCAAACAAGGCATTCGCTTCGACAACGCCTACCTGACCACGAGCAGCTGCAGCCCCACCCGCTGCAGCATCATCACCGGGCGCTATCCTCACAACACGGGTGCTCCCGAACTACACGTCCGCCTTCCCAAGGAACAAATCCGCTTTCCCGAGCTCCTGCGGGAAGCAGGCTACTACACCGTGCTTTCCGGAAAGAACCACATGTTCGGCAACAAGGACCGGGCCTTTGACCGCATCACCGGCGGAGGAGGCCCCGGCAAGGAGAAGGATTGGGTCAATCACGTCAAGGACCGTCCCAGGGAGAAGCCCTTCTTCTTCTGGTTCGCCTCCACCGACGCCCACCGCAGTTGGGCCATCTCCGACGAAGCCCCCGAGTACGATCCCAAGGACGTGATCATCCCGCCCTACATGGTCGACACCGAAATCACCCGGCAGGACCTCGCGGGCTACTACCACGAGGTCAGCCGCTTCGACCATTACATAGGTCTGGTCACTGCCGAACTGAAGAAGCAGGGGGTCCTCGAAAACACCATGATCGTGGTCGCGGCGGACAACGGACGCCCCTTTCCCCGTTGCAAGTCACGCATGTACGACAGCGGGATCAAGACCCCTTGGGTGATCCACTACCCCAAGCTCATCCAAAAATCCTCCGTCACCCCAAGTTTCGTCAGCGTGATCGACCTGAGCGCCACCTGCCTCGAACTCGCAGGAGTCAAGCGGCCCGCCTTCATTCAAGGGAGAAGTTTCCTGCCCATCCTCGAGGATCCGAAGGCCCAAGTGCGTGAAGTCGTTTTTGCCGAGCATAACTGGCACGTTTACAAGAACCACGAGCGGATGGTCCGCTTTGGCGATTATCTTTATATCCGCAACAACTTCCCCAACCAACCGAATCTATGCTACGAATCGGACGACCACTACCCCGCCGGGGCCGAGCTCTGGAAGGCCCATGCCGCAGGCAAGACCAACCCGAGCCAGCAACAGGTTTTCGCCAACCCCTGCCCCCCTGAGGAACTCTTCCAAGTCAACCACGACCCCCATCAACTGACCAACTTGGCCGATGACAAGAAGCATGCAAAGGCGCTCAAGCAAGCCCGAACCCTGCTCGCCGCATGGACCAAGCAAACGGGGGATTCCATCCCCGCCAACCCAACCCCCAACCGACACGACCCTCCTAAAATCATGGATGGGAAGATTCTGCCCCCCGGAAAGGCAAAAACAAGGAATCCCCATGCCGAGATGCCCGGAGCTTCCAACAACGCCATGAAGATCAACGACCCTGGTCCGTTAAAACCTTAGCGCGTCACCATGGTGAAGGCGTCGGCAATCTTTGTGTTCGCAGCCCTGCTGCCGGGATGTGGGAAAGACACTTCCATTATTGGCAGTCTGGATCAGGCAGCGCTCAAAGATGCAGAAGTCATCGCATTTTCCGGAGCCGAGGGTGCAGGCAAGTTCACCAAAGGAGGCCGGGGCGGAGATGTCTACCACGTGACCAATCTTCAAGACTCGGGCCCCGGATCATTCAGGGAGGGCATCGAATCAATCAAGGGACCGCGAACCATCGTATTTGATCTCAGTGGCACGATCCGGTTGAAAAACGATATCAAGATCAAGGACGTGTCTTACCTGACCATTGCCGGGCAGACGGCGCCCGACAAAGGAATCACCTTTGCGGACCGAAGCCTCAGGTTTGAAAACTGCAGTCATATAATCGCCCGGTATTTTCGCATCCGCCTGGGTGATGAAAACAAGCCGGATGGAACGAGTCCGGATTGCATCACGATCGAATACTGCAACCATGTGATTCTCGACCATCTTTCCCTAAGCTGGGGCATTGATGGAAACGGTGATTTTCGGGGACTTAAGCATTCGACTCTCCAGTGGCTGATCTTTAGCGAAGCTCTTCACGACAGCATCCACGGGAAGGGACCGCATGCAATGTGCACCTCCTTTCGGGACAACGCGGGGTTTGCGACCTTGCATCACAATGTCTACGCAACCAGCCGGAACCGACACCCTTCCACTGCAGGCGGATCCCAAGTCATGGAGTTTGCCAACAACCTCAATTACAATTGGAGCGGGTGCCACAACCTATCGGGCGAGCAATACAACCTGCTCAACAATTACTATAAAGCAGGTCCCATGAAGGGGGACAGGCTTCCTATTCGTTATAAATCAAAGGCTCTCAAGCCAGTATCCCGCGGGTACTTTTTCGGGAATCACTTTGAGGGTTTGCCTGAACAATATAACCAAGACAACTACGCGGCCATGGACTTCGAATCTTCGGGGACGGAAGGAAAATACAAAGGCACCACCCGCAAATTTTTCGAGGCAGCAGAACGCTTTGACGCCGGCAAGTACAAGTTGACTCAAATTGAAACGGCTCAAGAGGCATACGAGTCGTGTCTCAAGCAGAGTGGTTGTTCCCTTGTACGTGATTCCGTAGACGAACGCCTGATCGAAAGTATTCGAAACAATGCAGGGAAAGTGATTGATTCGCAGGATGAAGTCGCAGGCTGGGACAGGTATCCGTCGATCGTACGCACGCCTGATTTCGATACGGATCAGGACGGCATGCCCGATGAATGGGAAAGGACGTCAGGCCTGAACCCCAATGATCCGTCCGATGGAAACCAAGATCGCGATGAAGATGGTTTTACTAATCTTGAAAATTACCTAAACAGCCTGACGCACATGCCACAGTTGAATTCTCTGGATAAAAACAAACCATGAATTCTTGCAGACCAAACTTTTGGGTGCTCCTTCTTTCCTGGTGCCTTTGGATCAATGAATCTTTGGGAAACGAAAATCTGCGAGCCATGGAGTTATTCGAAAACCACTGCTTCGATTGCCATGACGAGGACGTCAAAAAAGGAAACGTCAACATGGCCAAGTTGTTTGACGCCGGCTCTTTTGACGGAACCCTGATGTTCGAAAACCTCATCACGGCAAAAATGCCTCCCAAGAACAAGAATCAGCCGAGCACCAAGGAGAAGCGCGCCATGCTTGATTGGTTGGCCAAGCACCAAGCAGACCACAAGCCCGACCGCTACCGCAGGATCAGCCGACATGAGTTCGTCCATTCGCTCAACGATCTGCTGCGAATCAAGCTCGACCTGACCGGGGAAATCCCGGACGACCGCGGTACTTTCGATTTCGATTCCGACCGGAGCTGATGCCTCGACTCCACAATCTTCAAGGATGGTTCACATTCCTTTGGGGAGTTCTCTTCTTCGCTGCTTTCTTTCAGTCAATTGCCTCTGCTTACGGAATTGGTTCCGAAAGACCAAACTTTTTGATCATCGTGGTGGACGACATGGGCTATGGGGACTTGAGAAAGTACGAGCACAGCGCCAAGGACGCCCAAACTCCCAATCTCAATGAGCTTGCCTCTCGAGGGACTCTCTACACCCAAGCCTATGTTTCAGCAGCCGTATGCAGTCCGTCACGGGCAGGATGGAATACGGGACGGCACCAGGCTCGTTGGGACCCGAAGAGCGGCTTTAATTGCGGACTACCCAAAGACATGCCCACCTTGGCAAGCATCCTCAGGAAAAACGGCTACAAGACGGCCAAGATTGGGAAAAATGATTTTGGGGGCAAAACCTTGCACCGGCAGGACGTTTACGCCTACCCGCTGAATCACGGGTACAATGAGTTTCTCGGTTTTTCCGCCCATGGCTTCGACTATTTCCATTTGTCGAAGGATATACGGAAGAGGACGCCTGATCCCAAGGGACACAGCGCAGCCCTCGGTCCGCTGATGCGAAACCGCGGATATGAGGAATTCAAACCGGACGGAGAGCATGATTGGCAATACCCCTACCTGACCGAGGTCTTTACCGAGGAAGCGATCGACTTCTTGTACGGCAACAAAAACGATCCTTTCCTCCTCACTCTTTCCTACAATTCCCTTCATCACCTGATTCACCAAGTACCCCCTCGATACGTCATCAACTATGCCGGACTGCAGTCCATTCCACACTACGATCCCCCCAAGGACGGAAAGTACGAGCAATGGTTCAAGCAGTTCATCACGATCGGCGAAAAAATCAGCGCCAAGCAAATGAGGAACTACTATCTGGCGAATTTGGATTGCCTGGATGAAAACATAGGTGTGCTCATGGATACCTTGGACGAGCTGAAACTGACCGATAACACCATCGTCTTTTTCTTTTCCGACAACGGAGGCGCCCCTACCAACGGGGCGACCAACTTGCCTCTGGCCGGCAGCAAGTTCACCCTATGGGAAGGAGGCATCCGGGTTCCCTTCATTATATCCCGCCCGGGCGACCCGCATGCCGGGCAAACCTCGGACCAAGTGATTTCTAGCCTCGACGTCGTACCCACCTGCCTGGATGCCGCAGGCATAAGGATTCCCACTGATCTCGACGGGAAACCCATCGTGAAATCAGATGAAGCACGAAACCTTTTTTGGCGTTACGGAGCAAACAGTCATGCCGTGCGATCCGGCGATTGGAAACTGCTCCACAACGGTGGCAGGAAGAACCGCAAGCCAACCGGGGGAATCGTTAATCGCTACAAACTCCTCAAAGGAACCCGCCTCTTCAACTTGAAAAACGACCCGGGCGAAAGCAAAGACCTGGCCAAGGAGCGCCCCGAAGTACTAAAGCGCCTGCAGGGCTTGTATGCGAAGTGGTCCGAGGAAATCCTTTCCGCCCCCCTAAAAAAGCCCTAGTCAAGGGACGGCAGAATCAATTGGCAGAAGGAATCAGGCGGTTAAGGGCGTCCGCGGAACTTGCCCGCAGCAAGCGAACCACGGAGCTTCCGTCCTCGTGAGGGAACAACCACTGGAAGGGATGAGCAGGAATGACTTCGAAGAACTCAAGGGCCGACCTTTCGTCCTGCCAGCGGGACTCCAGCAACAAGCCCGCCGTACCGTCCGGGAATTCCCAAAGGGCCCATCGGTCTCCGGCCCATTCGCCGGACACGGTCATTACGACGTGCCCTGAATTTTCGACGGCAAGAAAAGGCATCATACCGCCTGCTCCGAGGACGTCGGTAAAATCGGGAGTGGTTTTCGTCAGGTCGTCGGCAAAGTTACTTGGAACGGGATCGTACCGCCAGAGAGTCGGATCACGATACCAAAGCGGACGAAAGAACTCGATCGTCGTACGGGGCGGAAAACCTAAAACCAGATCCCCTAGTGGACCCATCGGCCCAACCTTGAAATTCACGAAGTACGGACCGACTTCGGCTGGCAAGGTGTACCAACGATTCAGCAAATTAGTATCTAGCATCCATTCACCAAGCGGGACGAATTCGTCGGGCGGAGGAGCCGAAGTTGAAATGCCAAGGGCTCGGGCATAGCGGACCACGACTACGTTGCGCGTGCCCAAGACAAGTGCCTCCTTGGCCCTTCGGCCGTCTTCGTTTTCCAATGACGGCCCTTTCCGGTCGGCAGGAAGGCCAGCCAAGCCTTGACGAATCATCGCATCGGCAATGGCTCCGACCACCTCGAGACGGACGTAGGGCTGGTCAATGGGAACGGAATCGAGCAAAAGAACCCGAGCTCCGGACTCGTCGGAGACTGCGACGCGCTGGGCGAACTCAAACCCTTGAAGGGCATCAAGCCAATCGGCTTTTTCCGGGAGCACGCCAAGCAACTTGAAGGCCCTGGAACGAAAATCCCGGGTTCCCTCGGGGTAGGTCGACTCCAGTTCCCCTCGTACCATTTTGGCAAAAACCTTAACCGGAGCACGCTCGACCTTGATTGAAGGAACGGGGGTTATCCCAAGGAGCTTTCCGACTTCTCGAACCAAGTCCTCGGGTGTAACGGGAGAGAGGGCGGAAGCCCCCTGTCCCGCCTTGTGTCCGGCAGGCGTTCCATGGCCGGGGGCGCGTTTGGGAGCATCCCCTTCGTGGACAGAGACAACTGCGTTTTCAATAGAGTAAATAAAGCCCTGCTGCTTCCCTTCATGATCACTTCCGGGCAATGAGATCCGAAAAGTGCCGGTAACGTAGGAGGGCTCCTCAATGAAGGAATAGGTACGATTCGGTTCATCTTCGCTGCCTTGGGTAACATAGACGACCTGTCTGAGGTTGGGGGGACTGCAAAAATTGCATCCGACGTAACTTGGCACCATCTGACATCGACGCATGTCTTCCAAACTATCGAATGGCGCCATGAATGCCACTAGGCTTACTTGACGGCCATCCAGCTTCTTCAAGCTCTCGGGAAACTCGAGCTTCATATCAATTAAGTCGATGGGGCGTGCCTCTCCAAGGAGCGGGAAATCAACTAATGGAAGATTGGACGCGTTTCCTTCATACTCCGGCCCGGTCTGGCTGTCCGGACCGCATCCGATAACAAGGAGTGGGAAAAGAGATGCAAATTTGAATTTCATGAGATCAGATGGGAAATCGGTTCACTCGGTCAGGTGAAGGTCTTCGATAGGAGTGCGTCGGTAGCAGGAGATTGAAGGGAACAGGGAAGCAATTGCTCCACAACCTGCCATTACTCCAAGGGCAACCAGCTCGGAACTAGGGATCTGCCATGGATTGAGAACAAGTCCAGTGGCGTCGCGAAAAGGCCCGACTGAAAGGGCAAGCCCACCATGTCCTAGGAGCAATCCAACCAAGATGCCTCCACCGGTCAGGAGCAAGCCTTCGGTAAAGACGAGGGCGGCAACTTCTGCGCGGACGGCTCCAATGCTTCGTAAAATGGCAATGTCGCGACGGCGGCGTTCCGCGGCTTGGTTGAGAGTGACCAGAACGGTGAGACAGGAGACTGCCACGACGGCTGCGGCCACCGCAAGCAGAGCTCTCTGCACGGGACCGACAATTCCACGTTGAAAGCGCAGAATCTCGTTAATGGGAATCGCGGCGATGCCATCCGTTTCCTTGCGAATCTCGTCTGCCATCCAAAGACGCAGCCCGGGCGTCTTGAGGCGGACGAGAATTGCGGTTGCCTCACGTTCCTTGCGACCTTCAAGCAAGGCGGTCCCCTGAATTGCGGAATGAAGGCGGTCCTCGGTCTCGTGGATTTCCCACACCGATTCGAGGGTCCCGAAAATGGCTCGATCCTGCGCTGTCCCGGTAGGGGCGAGGATGCCGCTTACGCGGTAAGGAAAATCGCGATGAACTTCCGCTCCGGGAACCTCAACCAGCCCGTGAGTACCAAAAAAGCTGTCACCAATCCCGAGGCCGCTCGAGGAGGCAACTTGACTGCCCAGAACCACTTCAAAGCGGTCTTCAAAAACTTTGCCTTCCCTAAATCGGAAGAAGGGGTTTCCATTTCTTTCCGGCAGGTCGAAGAATTGTGCTTCCGTACCAACGATACGGTATCCCAAGTAGTTGTCCCCAAGCCCCACGGGAGCTGCCCAAAGAACGCGGGAATCCCGTCGGAGCCTTTCGTAGTCGGCGTAAGGCACGTTTCCCGTGGGTGAGTCGAGGTGATAGACATTGGCCAGTACGAGCTGAAGAGGACTGCCCTTCCCTCCTGCGACAAGGTCATAGAGTCCCGCTTCTCTTGAGAGGGCGCGCTCGGACTCGTGACGGAGGGAAAGCACAGCGCAGACCAAAGCCACGCCAAGCGAAATGCCTGCTACGGTCAGCAACGAGACGAGCCAACGAAACCTAAGATACCGCCAAGCCATGGCGAGGAAACTCATGCCAAAGCTTCCCTCCCTTCAGGCGAAGGACCGTAGGAACTAACAAGTCCCGTGCAGTCAAAGTTAACGGGTAGTTCCGAGGCGAGTTCGGAGTCGTGGGTGACCATGAGGAGGGTACGTCCATTCTCGGAGGCGACTTCGCGCAAGAGAGAGAAGATCTCATGCCCCGTACCGGGATCGAGCGAACCGGTCGGCTCGTCGGCGAGAAGGATTGGCGCGTCCCCAGCGATGGCGCGGGCGATCGCCACACGCTGCCTCTCCCCAACCGAAAGCTGGTCCGGTCGAGCGTGAAGACGATCCCCCAGGCCTACGCGACGGAGGACTTCCGAGGCTCGTTGACCAGTATTCAAGGATTTGCGCGCTCCAAACCGCAGCCCGATGGCGACGTTCTCGACCGCAGAGAAGGGCGCAAGAAGGTGGAAGGACTGGAACACCATACCGCAGTGAACGCCTCGATGCCGATCGAGCCGCTCGGTCGGCATCCCCGCCAGGTCTGCCCCGGCCACAATCACTTCTCCTCGATCCGGCCTGCGTAGCCCGGCAATGAGGTTAAGAAGGGTGCTCTTTCCGCAACCACTAGGTCCGGTAAGAGCAATTGTTTCCCCGGAGGCTGCCTCGAAGAAGGGAAGATCGAATTGGACGGAAGAAGCATGACCGGCTTTTCCAAGGCGCAAGGAAACCTCGCTTAAGCGGATCATACCTTGAACTATTCGCCGTTCTTTCGATGGACGTGGGGACGCAACACGAAAGTACCGGTTGTAGCGTCTCCAAAGCTAAGCTCCACCTTGGCGGCAAACTCGGATCCCATAAGCCAGGATGCGTCCGCTCCGGTTTCGCCTGGAAAAACGAAATAGTCCGTAGCGCCCTCGAAAATGGTCGAAGCGCCGGATTCATCCTCATTGCGCTCCGAATCCCGGACTGCAAGAGTCACCTTTTGCCCGCTAGCCGGAAAATCCAAGGTCAAGGTCGCTTCGAGGGGCAAGCGCCAAGGCTCTCCATCGTAGCCCCCGCGCTTGAGCCAAACTTCCAAGTCGCCAGCATCGTCATGAAGCTTGATCTCGATGGTCCCCGCCTGCTTGCCGGCGTCATCGAAAACGGGAAACATAAAGCCGCTGTTGGGGCCCTCATTGGCATGGACGTGAGGCATTCCCGCGGCTTCGATCAATTTCGCTATAACGGGATGTAGTCCAAGTACCAAGTTTTCAAGGGAAGCATCGTCGAGGTCTTCGCTCGCAAGGCCGTCTACCAGACTGGCGAGGTCACCCAGTATCAATTCGACTTGCTCCGGATCAGCTGAGTTGGTGGGAGCGGACGCTTGGGTCACCGCCCTACCAGTCCTAAGAAGTTCTGTCCTCATTGCGCGTACTGCAGCGATATCCTCGACTCGGGCATAACCATCGGCCCGAAAGGCAACGTCGTCGAAGCGAGTGATTTCGGGCCAGGTAACCGCTTTGTCATCGCTACTCGGTGCACGCGGTTCGCACGAAACGCCAATCATTGCCAAAGCGATAAGGCAAAACGGCAAAGCCGCGTTGTTAAATTGTGAAAAGCTCTTATTGCAAGTCATTTGCATTAAGGAATTGAGTTTATAGTAAATGTGGTCAAACATATTAGCCTTTTTCGTTATGTTTTTGACAAATAGACTCAATCATAAAAACGCCACTCGGGCGGAAGTTCTCATTGTCGGAGCGGGACCTGCCGGCTTGGGTGTTGCGACCGCCTTGAAGCAGGCGGGGGTCGATAATTTGCTCATTGTGGATGCCAGGGAAATAGGTGCCTCCTTCCTGAACTGGCCGAACCAGATGTCTTTGCTGACCCCCTCCTTTCACTCCAACTCTTTTGGCCTTACCGATCTCAATGCGATCGATCCCGAAACTTCCCCTGCCGATTACCTGCGCACCCAGCATCCCAAGGGCCACCAATACGCGAAATACCTGCGTGCCGTAGCCGAATACCATAAACTGCCCATAAGAACGGGCGTTCAGGTTAGTGACTTGAGAAAAGAGGAAGACCACTTCGTTGCCACAACAAGCAAAGGAGATTTGTTCGCAAATATCGTGGTCTGGGCGTCAGGGCAGTTCTTTTCTCCGCGAGACAAGGCTTTCCCGGGAGCGGATCTCGCCCTCCATTCTTCGAAAGTCCATGATTGGAGTGATCTTGAGGGGGATGAGTTTACAGTCATCGGCGGATACGAAAGTGGAGTCGATGCTGCTTTAAACCTCGTCGAGTTAGGCAAATCGGTTGGTCTTCATTCCAGAGGTGAGCCTTGGTCTTCCGATCATCCCGACCCATCTCGCTCCCTAAGCCCACGCACCTTCGATCGGCTGCGTGAAATCCTGCAATCGCCGGAAAAGACCACTAAGCTCGATCTATACAAAAATTCCGATATCAAAAAAGTCGAGGAAAGCAAAGGCTGGTGGACCCTTTGGGATCAGGATGAAATCCCTTCCGTCTCCCGCACCCGCCCGATCCTCGCCAACGGTTTCCACTCCGGTCTCGGACTCGTGGAAAACCTCTTCGAATTCGACGAGAACGAACTGCCGGTTTTCACCGAAGATGCCGATGAGTCCACGATCACGCCCGGTCTCTTCTATTCCGGACCCGCTCTGGTTCACCGTAATTCCCTTTTCTGCTTCATCTACAAGTACCGAGCCCGCTTCGGCGTGGTCGCCTTGGAAGTCGCAAGCCGTCTTGGTAAAACGAACGTCGACGAGAAACTTATGCCTTATCTCAAGGCGGGGTTCATGAACACCGACCTAGACTGCTGTACGGAGTGCGAATGCACCATCAAGCCTCCGGATTCAGCTCCCGAGCCGGCTGCTTTCTCCTGATGTCGAGAACCGGTAGCGTCATTACCATCCTTCTTCCTCTTGCCATACTTCTGGGTCTTGGCCTTGGAAGTTTCCTGCCGACCATCGCAGAACAGGTGGGCAGTCTCGTTGATCCTCTCGTACTCAGCCTGCTTACGCTCTTGTTTTTCGAAGCCCGGATTTCCCTGCCCAAGCCCCCTGGCAACATCCCCTTTCTGCTGATAGCGTGGACGGCCAACTTTGTGATAATCCCTGTTTTAGCTTGGGGGATTGCTTCGATTTTTTTTGGTGGCGAGCCGGCGCTCTTTGCCGGTCTTTTGCTTTATTTGCTCTTTCCATGCACCGATTGGTTTCTAGCTTTCACCCGCATCGCGAATGGAGACGTAGCCCTCGGCTCCGCGCTGATCCCCATCAACCTGATTTCCCAGCTCTTGCTGTTTCCCGTCTTCCTCCCACTCTTCATCGGCACCCAGACGAGTTTCGACTTTGGCGGGATTTGGGGAACTTTGGGAAAATGGTTTCTACTGCCTTTCACGGGGGCGGTGCTTCTTCGCTTTGTATTATCAAGGGTTTTGTCCGCCACCCTCTTCGATCCGCTTCCCCGACTTGCCGGTTCTGCCATTGCTTGGGTTCTTTCCGCATTGGTCTTTTGTATTTTCTCCAGCAATGCTTCCCAGTTAACCGCAAATCCCAGCGCCTTTCCCCTGATTCTGCTGGCGGTCTTTCTTTTTTTCGTCCTGACTTGGCTTTTGGGAGAATTTCTTGCTTGGCGCTTTCGCATCGGGCGCAAACAACACGTTCTGCTGGCCATGACCACCGCGGCGCGAAATTCCCCCCTTATGCTAGGGCTGGCGACAATGGCTCTTCCTGGAGAGCCGATTGTCTACGCCACCCTCATCATCGGTATGCTTGTAGAGTTTCCTCACTTGACGGTTCTATCTCGGCTACTTTTGCGAAAGGAAAACCGGATGGTGTCCTCGTCGACTAATCACCTCACTAGAAAATAAGATCAAATTCTTGGTAGACTCCATCCAACAACACGCGATTCCATAAATTCTCGGGCTAAACTTCTTTCGTCATAGAAAAATTTTCACGGGATTGCACATTTCAAACTTGAGAACCAACCTCGATCCTCTTAATGAGCGACTCTATCCAACCTAACCCAATCCTATGAAACGAACAACACGCGCCTTAATCGTCACCGTACTCGCCGCCTTTGTCTTTTCTTCTATCTGCTTTGCCGCGAACAAGAAAGTCGTCTTCCTCGCCGACCGGGGAAAAAACGCCAAGACCCATGCCCACGAGAGCGGAAATGAACTTCTCGCCAAAGCCCTCGAGGACAGCAAGCTCGGTTTCGAGACCTCCCTTCACAAGGGTTGGCCTGCAGACTCCAAGGCCTTCGATGGCGCCGACTGCGTAGTAATCTTTTGCAACGGTGGCAAAGGTCACCTCGTCATGAAGCACCTCGATCAGTTCGAAAAGCTCATCAATGACGGCGTCGGCTTCGTGTTCATGCACTATGCCGTGGAAGTGCCTATTGGACGCTCCGGTGACCTCATGCTCAAAGCAATGGGTGGCTATTTCGAGACTCATTGGTCGGTCAACCCGCATTGGACTGCCGAGGTCAAATCGCTCCCCAAGCACCCCATCACCCGCGGAGTCAAGCCATTCACCCAAAAAGACGAGTGGTACTACCACATGCGCTTCCAGCCGGACATGAAGGGAGTAACCCCCATCATCTCCGCTCATCCCCCGCAAAGCACCATGAACCGCAAGGACGGTCCCCATTCCAATAACCCGCACGTACGCAAATCGATGGCGGCCGGAGAAATCCAACACATTGGTTGGGCTTATGAGCGGCCCGATGGCAAAAGCCGTGGGTTCGGAACTACGGGAGGACACTACCACGAGACTTGGGGCAGCGATGATTGGCGAACCCTCATTCTCAACGCAATCGCATGGACGTCCGGTGTAGAAGTGCCCAAGAACGGGGTCCCGTCGAAAGCGGTAGCGATCAAGTAGGTTCACCCTCGCATCGAGCAATCAAATTTTTAAGGACTTTTTTGAGTTCTTGAAATTAATTCAACCAAAGAAGATCATGTTCAAAACCTTTCTCTCCATTCTCGCTGCATTGGCGTTTCAAATCACGTTTGCGCCTAAGGCCTCATTTGCCGACGCCCACAAGGGTTCGGCCAAGATCAAGGTGCTCCTTATCGACGGACAGAACAACCACGATTGGAAAAGATGCTCGCCGGTCATGATGGAAACCCTCAAGGCCACCGGCCGTTTCACCATCGAAGTGGCCACTGTGTCCAAAGCCGAGGTAGCCGGATTCAACCCTGACTTCAAGAAGTACGACGTGGTTCTTTCCAATTACAACGGAGCTTCCTGGACGAAGAAAACCGAAGAATCCTTCGTCCGATATATCAAGGGTGGAGGGAATCTCGTGGTGGTTCATGCTGCCGACAATTCCTTCCCCAAGTGGAAGGAGTTCAACGAGATGATTGGTCTCGGGGGCTGGGGAGGCCGTAATGAGAAGGACGGACCCTACGTCTACTGGAAAGATGGTAAGATCGTACGGGACAATTCCAAGGGACGAGGTGGCTCCCACGGTCGCCCATGGGAATACAAGGTGGTCGTCCGCGAAAAGGACCACCCCATCACCCGTGGCTTGCCAACGGAGTTTCTACAGGTGAAGGAGGAACTGTACGACCGCATGCGTGGCCCGGCCAAAAACATGGAAGTCCTGGCCACCGCATTTGCCAAAGGTGGGTCCGAGAGGCATGAGCCCGTTTTGATGACCATCACTTACGGCAAGGGTCGAATCTTTCATACGGTCATGGGGCACAGCCATACCTCAATGGGTGGCGTTGCCTTTCAGGAAACGCTTATCCGCGGAACGGAATGGGCCGCTACCGGAAAAGTGACTTTCCCTCCCATCACTGCCGCTGAGTTGCCCGTAGAACGTGCGGTCTATCGAGACGTCAAAGACATCAAGCCACTGAAGTAAAGAACCTGCCGAAGTCTTCCTAGAGGGACTTCACCTTGATATTCTTTACCAGGACAACGCTTCCGGGGTCGTGAGCCTGAAGTCCGATGGTCCCTGTTGAAAGCTTTCTCTTGCCTTTGACCTCCTTGCCTTCCTCGTAGACCACCACGGTCTTGCCGTCCACCTTGGTTTCGACGCGGTTGCCCTGCACGATGATTTCATAATGGAACCATTCGTTGTCCTTGGCCGGAGCTTTCAAGTTCTTCTTTACGATGTAGACGCTACCCGTCTTCACGGGATCTTTTTGGGTCTGGTTGATCTGCGCCTCATGCCCGACGGGCCATCCCTTGTCCTGATACTTGGTGTGAAAAAAGATTCCACCGTTTGATCCTGGCTTGGTCATCACGTCGGCCTTGAAGTGAAAATCCTTCATTTCCTTGCCCTTGCCCGTGTAATACACCATGGAGGGCTTGCCATGGCATTTGATCGAACCGTCTTTTACGGAAATACTGTCCGGGTTCCATTTGTCGACTTTCCAGTCGGTCAGGTTCTTGCCGTTGAACAAAAGTTTCCACCCATCCGCTTTTTCGGATTTGGAAAGGGCGTTATCGCCAGCCGTCAGAACGGTGGCAAAGCAATAAAAGCAAAGGATCGTTGAAAATAAAAGAGGGTTCATTTCATTTTCTATATTTAACAAAAAGAAGAGATGCAACCTGTGAAACAACCTCTATGCATGAAACGCAAATAGCCGGCCCATCTGTTGGGCGAAGCAAATGTTTCCTCAAACCTCACTGGCGTGATTTGATCCTGAAGACCTGGGGCAAGGATCCGATGCGTTATCGTTGACGCAAGGGTTGTACTGAATGGCACTAGCCTTACTTCTTGGATTTCTTCGGGTTTTTATTCGAAGCTTTGCTGCTCACCTCTTTTTCAGGCAACCATTTTTCGAACCGGCTCAGGTCGGAAGTTGCGGCCAGGTTCTTCCATTCGTAGGGATCCTTTGAGTGATCATAGTATTCCTCGGATCCGTCTGCATATCGAATGTACCTTTCGGTTGCCGTCCGAACGGAATGATTTCCTCTTCCATAGGTGGTGATGGCCGGGTGTTTCCATTCGGCTTTCGGGTTTCGTAAGAGAGAGGAGATGTCGTGGCCGCTTACGTGATCAGGTTTTTCAATCCCTGTCAGCGAGCATAGAGTGGGGTAAATGCTCATGGTGTCGACAGGCTGAATGCATCTCGTTCCGGGCTTGGTAACGCCCGGAGCCACCCATATCATCGGAATTCGGGTCGTTTCTTCCCAGAGTGCAAATTTTCTCCAATGCTGTTTTTCGCCAAGCGACCATCCGTGATCGCTCCAGAAAACGATGATCGTATTTTTTCGGTCGGGGCTTTTTTCAAAGGCATCAAGGAGTCTACCCACGTTCATGTCGGTATAGGCGCAGGTGGCGAGGTAGGATTGGATCGCGGCTTTCCAGCGCCCGCTTTTCAAAAACTTGGCATGATCCGCCTGAGGTTTGGCCATTTTAATTCCCGCAGGAGGAATGTCATCGAGATCATTCTCCAAGTACGGAGGAAGTTTGATTTCATCGAGAGGAAAATCCTTATAATATTTGCGTGGCGCCACAAATGCGAGGTGTGGCTTGTAGAGCCCGCAGGCAATGAAATAGGGCTTTTGACGCTTCTTTGAAAGTCGCTCCACGCAGTAATCGACCGAATGCCAATCCACAATGTCTTCATCCTTTAAATTAGGGAAGGTTTTGCCGTTATGGAAACCGTCGTGCTTAGCGACTCTCCGACCATTCAGGGATAACTTGCCTTTGTCCATGTAATCAGTCCACTCCTCTTCCAGGGCAATCATTTGATGGTAAATCTTGCCGGCCCCGGAAACATAGTATCCGGCTTTTAAAAACTGGGCGGACAACCCCTCCCCTGGCATTTGGTATTTTCGCCATGTGTGTCCGTTCTTGTAGCACCCGCTTACCCATGGACGCCGTCCGCTCATCAGAGCGCAACGCGAAGGTTCGCAGGCAGGGACGGCCGTGTGAGCATTGGTAAAGGTTGTACCCATGGCAGCCAGACGATCGATATTGGGGGTCTTGGCCTGTGGGTTGCGACCCAAGTGACTGACCCAGTGGTTCAGGTCGTCAACGGCAATGAAAAGAACGTTGGGCCGATCGTCGGCAGAGACGATGCAGGTGGTTAAGAGTGCAAAAAAAAGGGTCAGGAACAGTTGTTTCATGGTGAATTCTTCTCTAAGTGGTGGCCCGGTTCTTTCACGGCTCGCTAAGCAGGGAATCAACGGCGCAAAATTCAATCGTTTAGGGCATGACTTGCATGGCAAGATTAAATCAATTATCTTCAAGGAAGTTATTCTCGATCTTTCGGAGATCCTAAGCCACTTTACGGTCTCCACCTTTGTTTGCATTCCAAACCCTTTCCTCTCTCATGAACCTCGCGCTTAGATCATTCCTTCCCTCACTCCTTTTGGCCACGACTTGCTTGGGGGCTTTTGAAAAGCCACACCTCGTGGTCTTCATCTCCGACGACCTTGGTCGCCTGGACACTTCCATTCACGGATCGAAGGACGTTCGAACGCCAACCATGGATCTTCTTGCCGCCAAGGGTATGACTTTCGACGACGCCTACGTCGCCTCGCCAAGTTGTTGCCCCAGTCGCTTCTCCTTGCTCACCGGCTTGATGCCCGCCCGCCATGGAGCTCACCCCAACCACAGCCAGGTCAAGCCCGGAACAAAGTTTCTAATGCCAATCCTCAAGAAGATGGGTTACCACGTTGCCTCTTTCGGCAAAGTTGCCCACGGCAACAGGGACTTCGAAGGCATGGACTTCAACAACCCCAAACGGACAGGCATGTCCGTGGAGGTGGAAAAGTATTTCGGCAAAGCCAAGATCGACGGTCCCGTTTGCCTCTTGGTCGGGGATCGCCGGCCGCACGTCGAATGGACCAAGGAAATGAAGTACGATCCCAACAAAGTGACCTTGCCTCCCTTCTTCATCGATACCAAGGAGACCCGCGAGCACTGGGCCCGTTACCTGACCGACGTAGAAGGCATGGATCAGGAGATGGGCAGGGTACTGAAATTCGCCAAGAAAACCTTCGGCGATGACTTCATTTTTTTGTTCACGAGCGACCACGGTGGGCAGTGGCCTTTCGGCAAATGGAACCTCTACGATTACGGTACGCGCGTCCCTTTGCAGGTCTATTGGCACGGCAAGATCAAGGCCGGCGCACGAACCAATGCCATGGTAAGCTGGGTAGACGTCCTTCCTACCCTAATCGACTTGGCTGGCGGCAAGGTTCCGAGGGACATCGACGGCCAATCCTTCGCTCCGGTTCTACTCGGCAAAACGAAAAAACATCGAGAAAATATCTTCACCACAAACACGGGCGACAAAGAGATGAACGTCTTTCCCATCCGGAGCGTCCGCATGGGCAAGTACAAGTATATCCACAACCTGCGGCCGGACGCGTACCACACAAATCATTCCGACCGCCTGCGCTCGGACGGGCGGGGAGCCTACTGGCACTCCTGGTATGCGGCCGCCAGGTCGGACCCCGATGCCGCCGCCATCGTGAAGAGATACCACGTCCGCCCCGAGTTCGAACTCTTCGACTTGGACAAGGATCCGAACGAACTGAATAACCTGGCCGGCCACCCCAAGCACAAAGCCAAGTTGGCCGAGCTAAAAACCGAGCTCAAGAGATGGACCAGCGCCCAAGGGGACGAACTCCAACCTCACCAAGCCACCTACCCTACTTCCGAGCCCATCCCGGAAATCACCCGTAAACCGAAAAAAAAGAGAGCGAAGTGAAAACCACGCAAGGAAATGTCTTTTTTGAATGACAAATGGAAAAAAAGACTGCTTTTTTGGCTTCCGTGGCTACTTGGTTCATTGGTTTTCAACCTATGTCTCGCTTACGAGTTCATGCCGTTGATCCCCGGTACCGAAATCCCCATACCGGTCGTCCTTTTCTTACTCTGTTTCCCGCTACCCTTTTACTTGGACTACAGACGCGCAACAAAGGAGCTCAGGAAAGCCAAGTCATTTCCCATGGGAAAGTTCGACCTGAGCAAGAAGCGCCACTTCACGCTCGCCATCATCGCTTGGGTCCTAATCAATTTGGGAATCTTGATCTTTGGTGGAATAACCTCCCCAAGACCCAAATACCTGGAGCCGGGAATCGTAATCCTTGTCTGCACTACTTTTTTCGGCGGGTTCCTGCTCATATTGGTTCTCCTCGAATTGACTCGTAGAGAAAAGGTCAAGCAAGCCCTTGGTGCGGGAAACGGCAGACCATGGACTGACCCGTTCACCACCTCATTAATCGAAGAAAACAGTGCTCATCAAAGGGGCCGAATCCTAAACGAACGATTAAGCCAAAAGGCTGACTGGCAGCTGGATCGTTCGCACCGTGAGGAACTTGTGAAGCTTGGCCTGTACCTGAATTTGCCCAACGATTTGAGAAAGCCTTTGGATCAGCGAATAATGGTCTTTGTAGAATCGTTTGAATTTACCGGAGTGGACCTCGAAATCACCGATGTGATGAAAATGCTGGTTGCCGCTCAGGCCTGTCTGTTGGTCCTAAACAGGCAGATGAGCGACTACAGGCAACTCCGGAAGATCACGCTATACAAAAACAGGATAAAGGATCGTCCTGGCTTCAGGGGCACGGCTTGGCGGAACGAAGTGCATTTGGTTTGGAAATACGTCCAGGAAGAAGTGAACGTCAACATGCCAACTCGTATTGAAAGAAGGAGGGGAGTTCGGCCTACCGGACTCGAGGACGGAAGAAATTTGACCTTACACGAATTCGCCCACGTACTTGACTATGCCGAGGACGGGATCGCCCAAAGCATCCCGGTATCCGAAGATTCGAAAGACTACGAGCAATGGAAGGCCATGCGGGATGAAGTATATGACCGCCTGGAAAAGGTTTATGAGAACTATTCCGACGCGGCTTCCAGTTTGTGGATCAATCACTTCAGGCCGGAGATCAGAAGCTATGCCTTGCACGAGTATGAGGGTTGGCGTCGGGCGGAAATGCTAACTTGCGCAACCGAGGCCTTTTTCGAGCGGGGCCACTACCTACGCCGGCAGTGGCCTGAGGTCTACGCTCTCTTTAAGAAATTCTACCGCCTTGACCCTGCTTGTTGGCATTAGCAAAGGACCGAAGGCTTCCTACCCCGCTAATTTCCCGTTACGGAATGAGAACTTAACCGACCGCCACTTCTCAGAGGGGTGAAAGCCTAAGGTTTCCGGACCGGGTTCCCTCGCTTCTCGGGGGTTATTTCTTGAGCTTCTTGAGCTCCACCTTTCGGAACTCCACCGGGTGGCTTTCCGACTGAAGGGAAATGGTACCGCCTTCAAGCAAAGTTCCGTCGTCAAGTTGAGGCTTGGTGTATTCCAAAACGGTTTCACCATCAATGACGTGTTTGATCGATTTGCTTCCCCGCACCTCGATCTCAACGGTTACCCACTGGTCGCCGTGGTAGGTATTGCTCTTGCTGCTTATGCAATGACGCTTGAGCAATTTCTTATTCATGACGACGTCCGTGCCAGGCGTGCACAAGTTGGCCGTGGTTCGCTTACCATCCCCTTTTCCGCCCAACAGCTGAACTTCGATGGAATTGGGAAAGTCCTGCCCCTTGGCCATGCTCTCTGGAGTTTGCCCATGAACCATGACCCCACTGTTGCGGAAGGCCCAGCCGGGACCACCCTCGACCTGGTCGCCGAGGAAACGATATTCGACCCGAATGACGTAGTGGGAAAAGGGCGTCTTGTAGAAGATGTGGCCGAAGGTTTCGTCGAACTTGTCGTACTTGTCGTAGGATACGCGGATCACTCCATCCTTCACGGAAAAGGTATCGTTGTGGTTTATTCCGGCTTCGTGTCCGCGGATTTTGACCGTCCAGTCGGACAAATCCTTGCCGTTGAAGAGCTGGATCCACTCGCCGTCTTTCTTGGCCGCATGAGCAAAAGAGAGGAGAAGGAGCAAGCTGGCTAAGACGGTGGCGTACTTTGCAATATGGTTTCCTATCATGACGAAAGCTTTGGGTTGTTACGATTCTTCAGCAGCAACCGCAGCCATCGCCGTGAGATTTGTTTTTGGAGAACATGGAGAGTGTGGATTCGTCGGGTTTCGGCTCCTCATATGAAATGAGCCGGCGAACGGGAGCGTAAGGAGGAGTTTCGCCCATCCTATGCTTGGCCAAGGAGCACAATTCGCCCCAGGTCGTTAAGGTCTCCTTGATGCTATGGCTGACGGTTACGGTTTCTCCGTTGGCATCACAGTGGTAGTCGTAGGTAATCATAACTTTAGTTTTTGGATAATTATGTATTTCATTTCGGATACTATTCCCACAAGATTGAATGACTAGCTTAAAGTAACGCAAGAAAGACGAAAACCATAAGGAAGTAAATTATAAGACATTACTCTTTTATGAATCACCGGACGGACCCTCTTTCTTTGAACCCAAATCCAACATGCCCCTAAATAAATGGATCGATTTGCTGATCGAATGCTAATTAGAGAAGATACGCGTTCTGGTCAATGGCCATGAAAATACCCATGAGCATGAAAATGTGACGATTATCAATCCCAAATACAATTTTGGGCCTAGATTAACTTTCAAAGGCAGCCACGATTGCAAAATCCTTTTCTACTCGGTCAGGCTTTGGGATTGCGGAGTATAAATCTTTCTTCTCTCAATAAGTGTAAGATATTCATAATTCAACGAACTGGAGAGGAACTCTCTCAAATGAAAAAATACTCACTCCTGACATTATCATTCTTTCTGGCGTTCCGCTTTGTTGCATCTGCCGGGGACAAGAAACCCAACGTCATTCTCATCTACACGGATGACTACGGGTACACCGACCTTGGCGTCCTTGGGATCGACAAGCATGTTGACACCCCAATTATGGACAAGCTGGCCCGAGAAGGAGCTTTGATGACCGCAGGCTACAGCTCGGCTCCGCAATGTGTCCCATCGCGCGCCGGGTTGATGGTTGGAAGGGTGCAGAATGAGTTCGCTTTTCCCCATAACCAGAGCGATGCAGGAAACGGTATGGGTCGTTTGCCTCGCACCTATCCCAAAGGCTCGGACATGGCTGGGAAACCGGTCCTGACCATAGCCGACCGGATGAAAGAGCTAGGCTATCTCACCGGGTTCTCCGGCAAGTGGCACCTAGGCTCTTCGACCCCCTCTAACCCGAAGCACGAGCCACATGCTCGTGGTTTTGACTACTACTGGACTGGCACGATGGAAAGCGGGTCAACCAATCTCACGCTAGATGGCATGCCTGCGGACCATCAAAGAAGGAAAGGCTTGCCCGATGGCGTCGCCAATCGTGTGATCCTGCAAGGCAAGTACGGCGAATCTTTCATCGACTTCAGCCAGGACGGAGACAAGCCGTTCTTCCTCTATCTCCCGCTTTTTGGCCCGCACGTCCCTCTCATCAAGAAGTCCGACCCGTATTACAAGAAATTTCCTAAACTCGACTATCCACATTATGATGATTGGAGGGACGACAGGAGACGCATGGGTCTGGCTCTCATCAAATCCATCGACGACGCGGTGGGAGGCGTGATGGTCAAACTCCGTGAGCATGGTCTCGAAGAGAACACGATGGTTCTCTTCGCCAGCGATAACGGCGCCCCGAGCAAAATGGGCATAGACGACTCGGGACTGCCAGGAGGCCCCCCTGGCACGAGAGGCGCAGTCTGGAACGGTTCGAACAACGTACCTATGCGCGGCGAGAAAGGCAGCCTCTTCGAAGGCGGCATCAGGGTTCCGATATTTGCGTACTGGAAAGACAAAATTATTCCCGGCACGGTAATCGAAGAAATGGTGACTACCCTCGATCTCACTGCGACAACACTCAAAGCCGGAGGCGGAACCATTCCCCACGAGTTTGACGGGGTTGATTTGCTTCCTCGATTGACGGGAGAAGTTGCCAAGATTGAGCGCCCAAAACCTATGTTCTGGGAATTCTGGCAGACCCAGGTCGTGCGTATTGGTGATTGGAAACTATGGCGCTCAAGTGAGCAGGAGATGTTGTTTGATTTAGCCAAGGACCCGTATGAGCTGACCAATCGTATTCAATCCGATGCAAAGGTCGCTGAACGATTGCGAAAGAAATTGGATCAATGGTCCTCTTCCCTGCCCCGTTTGAACAAACCCGACCGCGATGCCAATGAGGTGTTTGCTTGGCCACTCGCGGGTGCCCCCAAAGGAACCAAACCGGACCCACGCTACCTCTTGCCTTACGCGGATCCGAAGCCCTCGCCCTACCCCGCTCCAATCAAGAAAGAAGAAAAGCCCAAGCAACCGAACATACTCATCTTATTCACCGATGATCAGGGATATGCCGATTTGGGTTGTTTTGGGAGCAAGGAAAACCAAACACCGGTCCTCGACAAACTTGCCAAAGAAGGAACCAAATTTACCTCTTTTTATGCCCAACCGGTTTGCGGACCTTCACGCTCCGCTCTGCTGACCGGCCGCTATCCTTTCCGCAGCAAAGGCTGGTCGATGCCCGCATCGGAAATCACCTTCGCCGAGATACTCAAGGAAGTCGGCTACCAGACGGCTTGCGTAGGGAAATGGGACGTTTCGAATCGAAAGGCGATCATCGACCGGATGCCCAATGCCCAGGGGTTTGATTATTATTTCGGAGCGCTTGGCGCGAACGACAGCGGGAAATCGGTTTTGCACAGCAACAATGATCTGGTTGGAACAACCGATGACATGGCGGGGCTTACCCGCCTCTATACCAACAAGGCGATTGATTATCTGGTCAATCAGCGGGATTCCCAAAAGCCGTTTCTTCTCTACCTTGCTCATACGATGATGCACACCATCATCGATGCCTCCCCAAAATTTAAGGAAAAAACGGGAGATAACCTCTATCGTGCCGTGGTCGAAGAGTTTGACTATGAAACCGGTCGACTGCTTGATACCCTCGACCGGTTGGGCTTGAGGGAAAACACACTGGTTATCTTTACAACCGATAATGGCCCTTGGAACCAGCCCAAATATTATAAACATAAAAAGGGGCATCCCAAGAATTCGATTTTCTGGGGAGATGCCGGACCGTTGCGCGATGGGAAAGCATCCATTTACGAAGGTGGAATCCGTGTACCCTGCATCATGCGATGGCCCGGGAAAATAGCGGCGGGGAAAACAAACGACGGGCTCATGGCCACCATCGATCTGTTGCCGACCTTTGCCGCCCTAAGCGGCGCACAGGTTCCCAATGACCGGATCATCGATGGGGTCAATCAACTGGATTGTCTTTTGGGAAACTCCAAGTCGGCCCGCGCCTCCTATGTTTACAATCCGGGTTCTGCATCCGTCCAGACCAGGATCCTTCAAGGGAATGCGATTCGGGAAGGAGACTGGAAACTCATCTCGCCATTGAAGGTAGGCTTGTTCCTTGAAGATGGCGGATCCGGCGAATGGGAGCTCTACAATTTAAAGGAGGACATTGGTGAGACCACCAACCTGACGGACAAGTATCCGAAAAAAGTTAAACGCCTCAAAGCCTTGCTCAAATCAAGCGAGACAAAACTAATCAAATGAGGATGTAAATATCCCAATTATGAAGGCATTTGATCTTAAATAAGTTTGTAAGAATTTTAAGAGCGAAGACATTTGATATATAATACTATCTTTTTATTATGCTCCGTTAAATGAAGACTGACTTTGACCGCCGAACTTTCCTACGCGGGGTAGGAGCTCTAATCGCCCTACCCGCCCTTGAGTCAATTGGTTTCCGCCGGTTTGCTTCAGCGGCTTCGAAAGCAACCGGGGCAATACCCAAGCGGGCGGTCTTCATGGGTATTGGTTTCGGGGTAACCAAGCAGACCTGGTATCCTAACAAGGAAGATTCGGGAGCAAACTACCAATTGTCCGAAGGTCTGAGCCCACTGGCTAGGCATAAGAAAGATTTTACGGTGGTTCAGGGGTGCTCAAATAAGTTTAGTAACGAAGCTCATTGGGGCAGTACCTTCTGGCTGACCGGGGCCAACCGCTATTCGGTGCCCGGCCAAAATATGGCCAACAGTATTTCCGCCGATCAGGTGGTGGCCGAGCAACTGGGACAGGAAACCCGTTTCTCATCCATCCAACTGGACAGCACCGATGGAAGCGCATCCGGGCATGGCCCAGGTGGATCTTTGGCCTGGGACAAGCGGGGCAAGCAGATCCCCGGATACAATGATCCCGTCAAAACCTTCCATAAGTTATTTTCCGCCGAAGACCTTCCTCTTGAGAAAAGACAGGCGGCAATTGCCGAGAAAAGAAGCGTTCTGGATGCAGTACTTACCGAGGCCAAGCGGGTGCAAAATGGATTGTCCAAAAACGACAACGACAAGCTGGACGAATATTTTCAGGGCATTCGGGACATTGAGACCCGCCTCCGCAAAGACGAGGATTGGTTGGACAAACCAAAACCCAAGGCCCCGATGGAAGAGCCTCCCCCAAGTCTCAAGGGAAAAGAGGAAATTGAGATGATGTACAACCTCATCATCGCCGCTTTGCAAACGGACAGTACCCGTGCCCTTACCTATAGGATGCCCGGTCAGGCACTCCTAAAGAGCATGGGTTTTAAGCACAGCGCGCACAACGTCAGTCATTACTCGCCCGGGGAACGCATGGAAGCGTCCAAAGCCCGTGACAAAATGCACAGCACCTTGCTTGCGGGATTTATGGATAAGCTCAAATCCACAAAGGAGGCCGACGGGAGCAGTCTTTTCGACCATACGTCCCTGGCCTTTGGATCAAACATCAGCAGCATTCATTATTTGGACAATTGCCCGACTTTGCTTGCGGGTGGCGGGGCCAACCTGAAATTGGGTGAACATTTAGTCCTGCCCGAGGATACTCCGCTTTGCAACGTGTGGCTGACCATGCTTCACGGATTGGGAATCCAGGCGGATCGCCATGGCGACAGTACCGGCGTGGTCAAAGAACTTCAGGCGTGAACTGTAAAGTAGCCTTCTTTTTGGCCGGTTTTGGACTGGCCTCCTTTTCTGTTTATGGAGATGAGCCACAAGCTATCATGCCGGAAAAGCATCTCGATTTGTTTGATGCCCACTGCATGGATTGTCACGATGCGGACACCCAAAAAGGAAAGGTAAACTTGGAAGATCTGCCCTTGGAGGTGAATACCTTGGAGCAGGCGGAGTTGTGGCAAAAGGTTCTCAACGTAATGAATTCCGGGGAAATGCCCCCCGAAAACAAGCGTCAGCCTGAAAAGGAGGCTAAGGCTGACTTCCTGGAGGATCTTGCCAAGACCATGGTATTGGCTCGTAAAAAACTTTCCGATTCCGGTGGGCAGATTACAATGCGTCGTCTCAACCGTCGAGAATACCACAATACCATTGAGTCGCTGACGGGTGTGAGTCCTAACGTTGATTCGCTTCCTGCGGACGGCGGAGCCGGCAGTTTTGATACGGTTGGTGCTTCCCTGTATATTTCCAGTGATCAATTTGAACAGTATTTGGAACTTGGACGTACTGCGATCGATGAGGCTTTCGCCCGCCACGCGAGCATTGACAAAAAGGTCCTTACTTTTCGGGTGGAGCCGGAAAAAACGGTTAATGTGATGAGCGCGAATTGGATGAAGCGACTTGAGAAAGCCCACCAGCGTTTCCTTGGCTGGAAAGCAGGTGTCGACAAGGCTGCCTTGGCACCTGAGAATCAGCAAGCACTCGAACGGATTCGCAATAAGTACGGCATCACTGATTTGACCAACAGTGTAAGGCTCTATCAAAATGCTGATCTACTTAAAGGTATACCCGATGCAAAGAATTTTGGGTTTAAGGATTCAAATGATGCAGAGTTCTCTTTCCGGGGTGGTTATGACCGCATGTATGCCTACCAGAAACACTATGCTGAACTTCCCCTCAGCGACCGTGGCACCTACCTAAAGCTTGGTTGGGGAATTCAACGGATTGTTATCTCTCCGCCTGCGGACAAGCTAGCCCCTGGAGACTACAAACTCAGGATACGGGCCGGGGCGGTGAAAGGTTCTGACCCTAATCGTCATTACATTCAGATCGGATACCCACAGAGAGCCAATAACGTTCCGGCTGGCTTTGCCGGCAAGCCGATTAGCGGGCACCAAGTAAACGGTACCACTGAGAATCCCGAAATTGTTGAAACGATAGTGAAAATCGGATCGGGCAATCCCAATGAGTTTGCCATTCAGGAACGCCAGCCCGAAGACCGCGATTTATTCAGGAAGCAATTCTACCGCATCAAGAAGGAAAATGGTTATGGGTATCCCCCAGCCGTCTGGATAGACTGGGCTGAGCTGGAAGGCCCGATCAAAGATAAACGGATAATTGAGTCATCGATCACCCGAGTAGAACCCGAAAAAACAATTAATCCGGCCAATGAGAAAATCATCAAAAAAGCGGAAGCAGCACAGGACCGATTCAAACAGTGGAAAAAAGGTGTGGATGAGGCCGTAAAATCCCCGGAGAATCAGGAAATCATTGCTGAGATTCGAAAGAAGAATCGCCTGATTGATCACCCCAATCGTTTTTACACTTTTGCCGAGCACTTCAAGGGTGTTCCCGATCCCCGGGACTTCGGATTTATCGATTGCCAAAAAGCGGCCTCGGCCGACCCATCAAGATCCAAGAATTTGGCGTTGCTCAAGCATTACGCAAGCCTGCCTCATCGGGATACCGGTACTTATCTTAAACTGACCCACGGTACAGGACGGGTTATTGTTGCCCCGAACAAGATGCCTGTGGGTGATTATATCTTTCGTGTCCGCTTGGCCACAGTGAAGGGAACGCCTGCCACCCGCAAATTTATTGAGATCGGTCACCCCCAGAGGGATATTGAGTCAAGGGACTGGGGATTAAAAGGAAAACCAATCAGTGTTCATCAGGTTACCGGCACCATCGAAACACCCCAGATCCTGGAAATCCCCATTGAGGTGCGCTCTGATACGCCGCGTGAATTTGCGGTTCAGGAAAAGCAGCCAAACAATGCAAATTTAAAAACCCTCTGGGATGAGCACAATCAACTCAGAGCGGAGAATGGATACGGGCACCCGCCGGCCATCTGGATAGACTGGGCAGAGATCGAAGGGCCGCACGATCGGAATCGGCCAAAGATATGGAAGCAGCGTCGTGAAGTGGAGCATTACGCCAATGACAAGGTAAGAAGAAAATATGAGAATTACTTCAAGGCTGGATATGAAGCTGCCCTTGCGTTTCAAAAGGATGGAATTCCCCGGCCCGATGTAGGTGTGAAAGATTTGGATGAGGCCAAGTTCAGAATCCGCAGGTATGAGATGGAGGCACCCTCTCAACTTCGCTATCTCAATGATCCGCTTACTAAGAGCGGGTCCTTGCTAGGCGTGTTTGACCGGAATGGAAACCTGAACAGTGAAGAATTTATCGAAATAAGTACGGACCCACTGGGTGCCAAGAAAAAATCCAAACCCTTGCCTCTTGGACAATACCGGCTTAGGGTCCGCTTGGGATCCATCGAAGGTACGTCACCGGACCGTCATTTTGCGGTGCTTGGTTGCGTAAGTTCGGGCATGCATCGCAACTTGGATGGTGATAAGTTCAGCCTGCTGGAAACTTTTCAAGTCACGGGTACGACCCAAGACCCGCAGGTCTTTGAAACCACCGTTGAGTTAACCCTGAATGGCCCAAGAAAGTTTTCCCTGCGCGAGAAAAGCAACCTCAGGGCAGACACCTTGCGGGGCAAGTGGGAGATTTACAAGGACGGAATGGCCGCGCCTCCGGCTATATGGATCGACTGGGTGGAATGGGAAGGCCCCTTGCCAACCGAAAAAGCTGCTTCAGGACTTGTCTCCATTCTTGCTGAAAACCGCTACGGTTCGAAAAACACCGAGGAACAGCGGGCCCGTGAAATGTTTCATGATTTCTGTGTCGATGCCTTCCGTCAGGTGCAACCCGACCCAAAATTCATTGATCAATTAATCGGTCTATTCAAAATCCGAAAGTCAGCTGGTGAGCCCTTTGACGTCGCCATTCGTACGCCCTTGAGCGTCATCCTGTCATCCCCGGGTTTTCTCTACCTGGACGAGCCCAACAAAGGAGACTCCAAACGTTCCCTCACGGAGCGGGAACTGGCTGTGCGTTTGTCGTATTTCCTCTGGAGCCGTCCGCCTGATTCTGAGCTGTTTGCGTTGGCAGAAAAGAGCGAATTGAGTAAGCCCGAAATCCTCAGGCAACAGGTAAACCGGATGATTGCCGATACACGCTCCGATGATTTTGTTTCCGGTTTTGTCCATCAGTGGCTCCACATGGAGCGTTTGGACTTCTTTCAGTTCGACACCAAATTGCACCGCGAATTCGATGAAAGTGTCCGCTCATCCGCCCGCAAGGAAATCTATGAATCCTTTGCCCTGTTGATGCGGGACGAACAGGAAGGCCGGTTGGGCAAATTATTGAAGAGTGATTACGTGATGATCAATGGTCTGCTTGGAACCTATTACGGAATCGATGGCGTGACCGGGGATCACTTTCGCAAGGTTTCGCTTCCCGCTGACTCTCCCCGTGGTGGGTTGCTCGGAACCGCCGCCGTTCTTGCCATGGGCAGTGACGGAATCGAGAGCAGTCCGGTGGAGCGGGGCGCTTGGGTATTGCGCTACCTACTCAATGATCCGCCCCCCCCTGCCCCACCCAACGTACCCCAACTTTCACGCTTGGCCGACAAAACCCTCACTGCACGCGAACGGGTTCTCGCCCACCAGCAAGAACCACAGTGCGCCAGCTGTCACCGCAAGATTGATCCGATCGGGTTTGGCTTGGAAAACTTTACCGCCGCCGGTAAGTGGCGGGCCGAAGACAAACACGGGAAGAAAACCTATGATATCGATCCTTCCGGGAAATTTCACAAAGGTCCTGCCTTTGCCGACTATTTTGAGATGCGTGAATTGATTGCCGAGCGCGAAGACGATTTTGCCCGTGGGTTTACCGAACACCTGATCGGGTACGGTCTGGGCCGGCCCTTTGGTTTTACGGATGAGGACTTGGCGACCCGCATCATTGCCTCCGCTAGGAAAGAAGAGTTTTCTGTGGTTGAATTCATCCACGCACTCGTGCAAAGCAAAGCTTTCTCCACCAAGTAACCCGTCCCCCTCTCTTCCCGATGATGGCAATCTAATTGCCTCCGCTATCAACTCGCCAACGTATCATAGCCCTTCTAGCTTGTTTGTAATTCAGTATGATATAGGAACGGATAAAATAAGATGGTTGGGGAACGCTTATGAAAAGAAAAGGTCATAGAGAAAGAAATTTTTTCGGAGTGACAATCGTCACTTTGTGCAGCTTTTCTCTGTGCGACGGTTCGTGGGCCCAGCAAACGGCGCCAAAGAAGCGTCCCAACGTGTTGATGATCGTTGCCGACGATATGAACTGGGACACCCCCGGGTGCTTTGGTGGGGCAGCGCCCGACATTACGCCGAACATCGACCGGTTGGCCACCGAAGGCATGAGGTTCAGGAATGCGTATGTCAACACATCCATCTGCACACCGTCTCGAAGCGTCATCCTCACCGGCCTGTATCCCCGCAACAACGGGGTCGAGGGATTCCAGCGCATCCGCCCAAGCACACCAAATCTTCCCGCGATCCTCAATGCCGCAGGCTATCTTTGCGGTATTATCGGCAAACCCCTGCGCCAGCAGGAACTCTTCCGTTGGTCAACAACCTACCGCTGGCAGGGAACCGGCGATGAGAATCGCTGGGGCCGCGATCCTGCCGTCTTTCGAAAGTTCGCCAAGAACTTCTTCGCGATGGCGAACACTTCGCAACAGCCGTTCTTCCTAATGGCGAACTCGCACGATCCGCATCGCCCATTCGGCGGCGGCAAAGCAACCCGACCGCTCGACGAACGAGCGGCATCGTCCCGCATCTTCAAACCGGAAGAGGTTCGGCTTCCGCCAATCCTGCCCGACTTGCCGGGCGTCCGCAAGGAGTTCGCCGACTACTGCACGTCGGTACGACGGTTGGACGACATGGTCGGCGCCGTATTGGACGAACTGGCGTCGGCAAAACGAGTAGAGGATACGATCGTCATCTTCTTGGCGGACCACGGCATGCCGTTCCCTGGAGCCAAATTCAATTGCTACCCCGACAGTCTTCGCACGCCGCTGATCATCCGCTGGCCCAAGACCGTCAAGGACGGTGGCGTCGACGAGACGCACATGGTCTCCACGGTGGACCTGCAGCCAACCATTCTTGATGCCATCGGGTCGTCACCAACCGAGGTATCCGACGGTCGCTCGTTCCTGCCAATCCTTCGCGGTGAGAAGCAGGCGAACCGGGATGTCGTATTCGGGCAGTTCTATCATATCCACGGTGGCGATGCATTGCCTACCTACTCTGTCTTCACACGCCATTCCGCTTATGTTTTCAACCCCTGGTCCAACGGTAAGCGCCGGTTCCCTCGACTGAGCGGTGGAGCCTTCAACGCAATGCAACAAGCGGCACAAAAGGACTCAGCAATGGCGGCTCGGGTGAAACACCTTCAATACCGCAGTGTCGAAGAGTTCTACAACTTGAGCAATGATCCAAGCTGCCTTGCCGACTTGCTGGACAACCCCAAATCAAACCAGAAACTGAACAACCTGCGCGGCTTGCTTCGTGAATGGATGGTACAGGTCGAAAGCCCCGCCTTGAACGCTTTCGACAAGCGTAAGAGTAAAGAAGCGCTCGAGCGCTTTGTTCAGTCCTACCGTGA
>DLRY01000018.1:3657-5574 GCA_002500665.1 Opitutia bacterium UBA7876 | reverse complement strand
TTAAAGCCCTATGAAAAAGCGAATGGGTATCGATTCTAATTACTTGATGAGACCGAACAAACCGCGCTACTTAGCATCAACATTCCATCATTAACTCCTCCGCATGAAGAAACTGTACTCGATCATCATTTTCTTAATGACCTTAAGCTCTCTTGATGCCGAGCAGGTCAACCCTGCTGATGCGCCCGAGGGCAAAGTACATATCTACAAAAAGGTAGGTGACTCGGGCCGAGAGATAGAAATCTTTTTTCCCAAGAATCACGCTCCTGCAACGAAGGCCGTCCCGGGAATCATTATGTTTCATGGAGGTGGCTGGGGCGGAGGACACCGGAAACAGTTCCGATCTCTTTGCCACTACTTTTCCACAAGGGGCCTTGTTGCCGCCACGGTAACCTACCAGCTCGCCACGAAAGCCGGGGCGAACAAGATCAAAGGTACGAAATCTCGCAAACGGGTCTGCATCACCGACGCAAAGAGTGCAATTCGTTGGTACAAGCAGAATGCGGATAAACTTGGGATAGACCCACGGAAAATTATCGCAGGCGGGGGCTCCGCCGGCGGGCACATCAGCCTGCTTGCGACGACCAACCCCGGGTTGAACGATCCCTCGGACCCCAAGGAGTACGACGCAAACGTCGCGGCCTACCTCTTGTTCAATCCGGCCCTCAGCACGGGTGACGCAAAGGATCCGGAAGTCGATTTTTTGCAACACCTCAAGGCTGATTTCCCACCGGCAATCGTATTTTTCGGCAGCGAGGATAATTGGATGAAAAAAGGATGGGTTCCCGCCACTGCAAAAATGAAGTCGCTAGGTATCAAGTCGACGGACTTAAGGATTGCCGAAGGGATGGGGCACGGTTTTTTCAATAGACAGCCTTGGGAGGATATTACCCTTGTCGCAGCGGATAAGTTTCTAAAAGAGCTTGGTTTCATCCAGGGGAACCCCGCTTTGGCGGCACCCAAGACTGGGGAGAAGTTGGTCAAGAAGCCCTAAACGAATGGGAACGGATTGTACAGTATGAGGAAAACAATTTACGCAATGATTACAGGAATGCTGTTGGCTGTTGCATCGGCTTTCGCCCCTACCCTGCATGCCGAAACGCAGATGAAAAACATTAGGGTGATGTCTTACAACATTCACCGTGGCGGGGTCGTGATGCTGAAGCAACCATTGTCCCAAACCGCCAAAGCGATTCGGTTGGCCAAAGCGGACGTTGTCGGTATTCAGGAAACGAGATCACCAAGGGGTGACACCTTGGAGGATCTTGCCAAGTTGCTCGGGTGGAATCATGACATGGGCAAAGGTTCCAACATTTTGACCCGTTATGAAATCGTCGAGTCACTCTACAAAGGTGTAAAAGTAAAAATGAATTCGGGCAGGTATGCTTATGTTTTTAACGTCCATCTATCCTCCCATCCCTACCAGCCCTATCAGCTTCTGAAAATCCGCCCAAAGTGGCACAAGCACACAAACAACATCACCTTCATCAAGACAGAGGCGGAGGCCATTGAATGGGCAAAAAAGGCACGCGGTGCAGAAATTGCAAAAGTACTCAGGCAGGTAAAGTCACTGCCCGACAAACAGGCACCCGTTTTTGTGGTGGGAGATTTCAATGAGCCCTCCCACCTAGACTGGACGGAGAGAGCGTCAAAAGCAGGCCGCCACCCCATCAAAGTCGCCTACCCCACTTCCACCGAAATGTCCAAGGCTGGCTTTAGTGATTCGTACCGCACGATCTATCCCGACGAGATGAAAAACCCGGGCATCACCTGGTCCCCTGCTTATAAAGTCGGCGATCCCCGGACTCATCATGACCGCATCGACTTTGTCTACTTCAAAGGCAAAGGCTTACAGGTGAAAGACGTAAAGATCCTCGGAGAAAACAAGGCGAATGCCGATCTTGTTGTTACTCCCTA
>DLRY01000018.1:0-3323 GCA_002500665.1 Opitutia bacterium UBA7876 | reverse complement strand
GATCACCGCGCGGTGGTGGCCTCTTTTAAATTATCCTTTTAACCTAAGGTAAAAATAATATGAGATATCGGAAACTTTTATTTTTAACCGGATTAATCACCTTCGGGTTTTGCACTGTTTCGCAAGCTGATAATCTCCATTATCATCGACAGGTCGAATCCGGGAAGCCGAAGCAAATCGAGTGCGATGTCGTCGCCTACGGCGGCACGCCAGCCAGCTTTGCCGCGACGCTTCAGGCGGCACGGATGGGGAAACGGGCGATCCTGGTCTCGAACAACGGGTTTGTAGGTGGCCTGACCAGCGGCGGCCTGACGGCAGTCGATTGGGGTGCTAAGCGTACGATCGGTGGGATCGCCCAAGAGTTCTTTGCTCAAGCCCGTCCCTTGAAGCCCTCAGTGGCAGAGAGGACCTTTCTGAAGATGCTTTCGGAAGCCGGCGTTGAGGTCCTCCTGGATCGCTTCCTGACGGCGGTCGAGACGAAAGAGGGCAAGCTATTCTCAATCACCCTCGAGACGGGTGAGACAATCAAGGCAAAGATGTTCGTCGACGGTACCTACGAGGGCGATCTCTTGGCTGCCGCCAACGTCTCTTACACAGTCGGTCGCGAACCGCGAAGTGCCTACGATGAATCGCTGGCTGGGCAGTGGCAGCAAGTGTCGTGGAAGGGTGTTTACCAGTTCTGTGGATTACCCATCAGTCCTTACGTCAAGCCCGGTGATCCGAAGTCCGGACTGCTTCCGGAGATCTCCTCAGAACCCTACGGCAAACCGGGCGATGGTGATCATCGCGTCCAGGCCTATAACTTCCGGATGCATTTGACGAAAGCACGCGACAAGATCGCTTTTCCAAAACCTGATGGCTATGATGCGGGTCGCTATGCTCTCCTGTCACGGTTTCTGAACTTTGATCCGCAACCCAGGTGGACCCTGCATTACACAACCGAACCGATGACCGATGGCCCTGTGCAAATGCGCAACGGGGATAGCAATAACGCCGGGAGCTTCTCCAGCGATTATGTTGGTGGATGTCATCGTTGGCCCGATGGCACCTATTCGCCGGAGAACTTTTCCACGCTTCCTCCGCCGCGCCGTGGCCTGCCGGTTCCGTTGCGCGAGTTGTATGAACTGCGGGAGAAGATCTTTCAGGACCATGTCACCTACCAACAAGGATACATGTATTTCCTTGCCAACGATGAGCAGGTGCCGAAGGAATTGCAGGCCCGGGTCAATGAATGGGGGCTTCCCCCGAGTGAATTCAAGGGTAGCGGTCATTGGCCGCATCACCTCTATGTGCGCGAGGGAAGGCGCATGGTCTCGGATTACGTGATGGTTCAAGCCAATTGCGAGAATAAGCGCGTGGTCAAGGACTCGGTGGGTATTGCCTCTTATGCGATGGACTCCCATTTCTGCCAACGCGTCGTTGTTCAGAAAAACGGTGTCACTACGGTTCGTAACGAGGGCGGTTTCGAACACAATGTGAAGCCTTATCCCGTTTCGTATCGCTCGATCGTTCCAAAGAAGGACGAATGCACCAATTTGCTTGTACCCCTTTGTCTGTCGGCTTCCCATATCGCCTACGGCTCAATCCGCATGGAGCCAGTCTTCATGATTCTTGGACAAAGTGCCGGAACTGCCGCAGTCATGGCCATTGATGAAGGCATCGTTGTGCAGGATGTGGATTATACCAAGCTCAAGGCAAAACTGCTTGCTGATAAACAGAAACTTTAGAAATAGGATCATGTTATGAACCGCATCACTATATTTTCTTTGTTACTGATATTCCTGGTCCGGTTTTCGATGGCGGCCACACCGGACAAGCCCGCAGTCGGGCGCCCCAATGTCGTGCTCATTTTCGCTGACGATATCGGATACGAAGGACTTGGGGCTTATGGGGGCCTGGATTTCAAAACCCCGCATCTGGATCAAATGGCAAAAGAGGGACTTCGGTTCCAAAGCATGTACACCAGTTCCATTTGCACACCATCCCGGGTTAGTCTGCACACGGGAACCTATACTTTTCGGCATAAGCACACCGATATCCTGCCGGTTCACAAGGGAACGAGACAGAAGGTTGACTTTGCGAAGATGCCGACCTTTGGGCAGCAGATCCAAAAGAATGGCTACATGACCGCGGTGACCGGCAAGTGGCAACTGGCAACACTTGAGCATTGGCCGAATCATATCCGGGGTGCCGGTTTTGATTCTTGGTGTATCTGGCAGATCTGGCGGAACGGAAAGAAGACCGGACGGCACTGGAATCCTGCACTCAATCGCGATGGGAAAGTCATGGAGGGACTGGAGAATCGTTTCGGCCCGGATGTGCTGGCCGACTATGTCATTGAGAAAATGACCGAGGCGACCGAAGCCAAAAAGCCTTTCTTTATTGTCCACAATGAGCTGCTGCCGCACTGGCCGTTGGTTAAAACGCCGCAGGATCGTGAGCTGAATCACGAAGCCAGCATGGGCAACATGATCGAATACATGGATATCCTTGTCGGCAGAGTTCTCAAAAGTATCAATAAACTCGGTATCAGGGACAATACCTATGTCTTCTTCATGGGCGACAATGGCCTCCAGGTAAGCCTTGGTAAGCGCACCCTTTATAAGAATCCCCGCTTTGGGCAGCCGGGTGAGAAGGAACACACCCGCCACACGGTCAAAGGCAATGTCGATGGTGCAAAGTCTGACCTGAATGATGCCGGATCCCATGTACCGTTTATCGTCTGGGGACCCAAATCGATTCCTGCCGGAGGCGTCAACGAGGAATTAGTTGATGTGGTGGATCTCTTCGATACCTTCTGTGAGCTGACCGCCACAAAACATAGTGTCGAGACCGATGGGCGCAGTATTTTCAATCAAATCCACGGGATGGAAGGGCCAAAACGGCACTGGGTCCACCAGGGACTACCCCAGGGCGAATCCATCTTTGATGGTCAGTGGCGCTATCTTATCAAGAGCGAACAACTCATCGATGCACGCGAATTGCCGAAGGAGCGAGAGCTTAAAGGAGCCGAAAAGACCAAACACAAGCACATCATTGACCGCATGAAGAGCCTTTACAGTCGAATCAGATCCAACGGGCCCGCCGCACCGGAATCGGTACCGCGGTATTAGTTGTAAAATTCACACCAGCATTCCACAATCGGAGAATATAATGAAAATGATGAAATAATCGAAATAGAAAGAGGCTCTTATGACCAAGGAATTTAAAATTACTATTCTCTTTGCGATTACCCTATCTGGTTTACTCGCTGTTAGCTCGCTCTTCGCAGCCAATTCAAAAGGATCTATTCATGTGCGGGTAGCAGCGTACAATGTGGAGTT
>DLRY01000013.1 GCA_002500665.1 Opitutia bacterium UBA7876 | reverse complement strand
TATTTCCTCGTAAATCGAGGAAAGGGCTTTCTTGTCGCGAGCCTCGAAATAGCGGGCATTCGTCGAAGAAGCGATCTTGCCGAGAATTTCCTTGTCCACGGGGTAGTTCGCGACCTGTACGACCGGATTTCCATTGGGATAACGCATGACGTCGCGGGTAGACGGGTCGAAAAGATAGGTTTTGGTGCGGGCATTGGTGCCAATGGCAATGGTATAGATCCTGATCTCGTCCTTTTTGGCTCCTTCCGCATAAATCAGGGGACTGTGAGGAGGAGGAGGCTCGTCCTTGCCGTCAGTGAGCAGGATGAGAACCTTTGATTTTGATTCCAGGGAACGCAACCGGTTGATGCCCTCGGCGAGGGCCGACCCAATGTTCGTTCCCGTCTGGTGGGTGAGGCCGACCCTCAGTCGGTCCAGGTTCCTTTCCAAGTGCTCCTTGTCCAGGGTGAGGGCGCTTACGAGGTAGGGATTGACCGAAAACGCGACCAGGCCGATCCGATCGTGCCTTCTTTTCCGGATGAAGTCACCGAGTACCTCCTTGACCACGTCCAGGCGGGTGATCTCAGGTTCATTCGCCTCACTCATGTCAAGAGCCAGCATGGAGGCGGATAGGTCGACTGCGAGGACGATGTCGACGCCGCTTGAAACGATGGTTTCGGTACTGCGGTCATAGCGGGGCCGGGCAATGGCAACCACAAGGAAGACGATGGACGAGTACCTCAGGAGGAAGGGAATCCATCTCTTGGTTCTCACCTTGCCTCTTCCTGCCTGCTTGATGGTGGCCAAGGTTGGGAACTTGAGGGAGGTTTCCCTGATTTTCCCCTCTCGGCGCATCCAGATTGCGAGTGGGATGACGAGAAGCAGAAACAGCCATTGAGGTTCCGCAAGCCCAAGCCGGTCCCAATCGACGAAATCGTTCATCCCGTCCTATTCTTGTGGGACCGAGCCCTTTGCAAGTTGCTCGTCCCGGAGTTTTTGGTGGGTGTCCTTAACGAAATGGAGGGCACTGTCCAGAAGAAGCTTCATCTCGTCTTGGTCGGCAGTTTCCTCGGAGTACTTGACCCGGTCGCCCCGGTTCACGAACTCGCGCAACAGGTCCTCGTATCGGTTGCGGAAAAAAGAATGCGACATGATTTCACGGATGAACTCCTCACCCGTAAGTTCCATGGCCGGCACCTTAAAAAGTTTTTCAACATAGACCCGGAGAATTTCCGAGAGCCGGAAGACGAAGGGCTTGGGTTGGGGTTGCGGGCGCCGGTCCTGGAGCTCCCGTATATGCCCCAAGGCCTCCTCGTAAGGGTCGATTTCGGGCTCAGTGGATTCTTCGAACAGAGCGACTCGTCTCTTCCTGAGGTAAAGCCATAGGGCGAATCCTCCTGCAAGCAGGGCGAAAAGAATGGAAAGAGCGGTCAGGTTCTCGGAGAATAATTGGAGGAGGGACTTGAAAACCGGGATCGGCTCGTCCTTTTGAACCTTCGGGTCGAGCCAGGAATTGGCGTCTTGGGAGGCATGAAAGACTCCTGCTTTCATCGGCTTCTACGGGTTTCCCGCATCCGGAAAAACTCCCGCAACGCCCCCACGTAGTCGGAGTCGGTTGAAAATTCGAAATTGTCCACCCCCCTGCGCCGAAGCCTCTTGTTGAATCTTTCTCGATCTTCAGCGATCCGCTTTGCATATGACTCGCGAAAAGAACGGCTGGAAGTATCCAGGTAAATCTTCTCCCCACTCTCCGAATCCTCCAGGTGCACCACCCCGACGTTGGGCAGTTCCATCTCGTGGGAGTCGTGGATTCGGGCGCATACGAGGTCGTGCTTGCGGCGAGTGGCGGCCAGTTCCTTGAAAAACAGGTCCTCGACGGATTCCTCCTCGGTTTCGTACTCGGGAATGATGAAATCGGAAAGAAGAAAGACCACGGCCCTTCTTCTCATGACCCGGTTGATGAAGCGAAGGCCCTCGTTGAGGTCCGTTCCCTTGCTCTGGTTTTCATGAAAGAGAATCTCCCGAAGTATCCTCAAAACGTGTTTTTGACCCTTGTTCGGAGGCAGATACTTTTCCGTTTGGTCGGAAAACAAAAGGAGGCCGACCTTGTCCCCGTTACGGTTGGCGGAAAATGCCAGCAGGGCTCCCAGTTCGGCCAATCTTTCCCGCTTGCTTCTGTCCGAAGATCCGAAGGTCTCACTGCCGCTGACGTCGATGGCGAGCAGAATGGTCAGTTCCCTTTCCTCACGGTACTGCTTGACGAAGGGGGATCCCATCTTGGCGGTAACGTTCCAGTCGATCGACCGAACCTCGTCACCGGCCTGGTATTCGCGAACTTCCTCGAAGTCGATTCCCTGTCCCTTGAAGGCGCTGTGATAGGAGCCCGCGAGAGCCTCCGAAACAAGTCGGTTGGAGCGAATTTCTATTTGCCTTACCTTTCGGAGAATTTCACGGGTAAACTCTTGGTCGGGCTCATTCATGCGGCGGTGACTGGGGAGAAGTCTCGATCAGGCGCACCGATCAGGGGACCGGGACGGTTTCGAAGATCTTCTTGATGACGTCGTCGCTCGATACGCTTTCCGCCTCGGCTTCATAGCTGACGATGACGCGATGGCGCAAAACGTCCAGGCCCACGTCCTTGATGTCCTGGGGCGTGACGAAACTTCTTCCCTGCATGAAGGCGACGGCTTTCGAAGCCAAGGCCAAGCTGATGGTGGCCCGGGGGGAAGCGCCGAAGCGGATGAAGGCGGCGAGCTCGGAGGCCCCGCAGGAGGCGGGGTCGCGGGTGGCAAGGACCACGTCGACCAGGTAGGCTTTGAGCTTGTTGTCCAGGTAAATGCCGTCGATCAGCTTCCTAGACCTGTGAATGACTTCCGAGTCGACCACCGGGTTGGCCTCATGCAGCACGGAGACGTTGGCGTTGGCTTCCAGAATCTGCAACTCTTCCTCGCGGTCCGGGTAGTCGACCAGCAACTTCAGCATGAAGCGGTCCATCTGAGCCTCGGGGAGGGGATAGGTGCCTTCTTGGTCGATCGGGTTTTCGGTCGCGAGAACCAGGAAAGGCTCGGGGAGAGGAAAGGTTTCGTCGCCGATGGTCACTTGCCTCTCCTGCATACCCTCAAGCAGGGCGCTCTGAACCTTTGCGGGTGCCCGGTTGATTTCGTCGGCCAAAAGGAGGTTGGCGAAAATAGGCCCTTTCTTAGTGGTGAATTCTCCTTGGTTGGGGCTGTATATCAAGGTGCCGACGACGTCCGCAGGAAGGAGGTCCGGGGTGAACTGGATGCGCTTGAAATCCGCTCGGATGCACTGGGCGAGAGTCTTTACGGCGAGGGTCTTGGCCAGACCGGGTACTCCTTCCAGGAGGACGTGACCATTGGCCAGGAGCCCCACGATGAGGCGGTCGACCAGGTATTTCTGGCCCACGATGACCCGGCCGATTTCTTGGCGGAGCAGGTCGACCCATTCCGCTTCTGATTTTATACGCTCTTGCTCTTCGGGAGCAGGTGGTTTGTTGCTACTTTCTGATTCACTCATTTTATTTGGGAATTTTGCAAAGGAATAAGCGTAAGCAAACGGAGCATTTGTCCAAGGTAAAAGAACCGGATCAAGCGGGATAGGCTCTTTTTCGGTTTGCCAAGTAGCGTTGCCGGTAGCTTAGATGTGACTCTCAATTGCGATTAACCCTTAAACGATCCATCCTATGTTCAAGCTAAGCAAGGAGGCTAAGCGAACTTTTGTCGCCCTATTTTTGGTACCCCTGGCCTGGATAGCCCTCAATCAATTCGGCTTCCTGGATTTCCTCGAGTACAAGTCGGTGGACTTGCGCTTCAAGATGAGGGGCAACGTTTCCCATCAGGAAGGTTCCTTGGCATCGGAGAGGATAGAGGTGGAGGGCAATAAGACCGTTCCCCGTATTCCAAAGGTCATCTACGTCAACTTCGACGCGGATACCTTGAGCATGGACGAGGTGGGCGAGCGTCCTTGGAACCGAGATTTTTTCAGGAACGTGGGAAGAGTCCTTTTGACGGAGGGCAAGGCTAGGGTGGTGGGATACGATTTCATCTTCTCCCCCAAGAGCACCTCCAGCATGGTTCCCGAGGAGAACGTTTACGATAGTGATTCCAAAATTGCCGAGTTGGTGGAAGAGTTTCCGGGCCAGGTTATCCTGGCTTCCGCCTTCACCAACGTCCAGACGCCCTTCCTGAAGAATAGTTACGTGAATTTTCTTTCCGGTCCCCCCAACCTCAACGAGGGTTACGACCAGTCCAAGATGGGTTTTCGCTACCCGGAGAGCCCGACCTATCCGATATTCAGCTACAAGGACGGTCAATATCTCGGAATCAATGGGCCCATCACGGTTGCTCCCAACAAGGTGGACGGTATGCAAAGGGTGGCTTCCCTTTGGTTCCCGGGAGGGGG
>DLRY01000043.1:2491-26820 GCA_002500665.1 Opitutia bacterium UBA7876 | reverse complement strand
TGAACGCTACGAAGTCATTCACTATTTGCGGGAAACCTTCATGAAGCCCTCCTACCCAGGCTACAAGCCCGTCAGCGAGGATTATCTCGACGAACTTCCTAAGGTAACCTTCGCCCCTCCACCTAAGAAAAAGCTTCCCATCCGCGATTTTGGGCCCGCCCTGGCCTCCCAGCTGGGTCGGGATTTCTCCAGCGCCCTCACGATCAGTCTCGGGGACGATCACACCATCAGCTACGACCTCCACACCATGGACTTGGCAGGTCTCTGGACGGGCGGTTTCCTTGATCTTTCCAACACGCAGCACTACCGAGAGCGCGGGGGTGGGGTTCCCCTCGCAAAGGGGGAGCCAATACCCGGCCTTGACGCTTGGAAGTGGGCCCACGCAGGAACCTTCGACTACCCCACCGAGAACCTTCTTCCGCGTGGACCGATCCCATCCAAGTGGATGGACTATCACGGTCATTACCTCCATGAGAGCAACGTCATCCTCTCCTACTCCATCGACGGGCGTAAAATCCTTGAGATGCCATCGAAACCGAGCGGTTTCGGCGCCATCGCCCAGGCCTTGCGGGTAGAACCGGGAAAAAAGGCCCTCCGGCTCAGGACCGCCAAGCTCGAGGGTGAGAACTTGGTTCACGGCTACCTTCCCCTCCGGGCCAAGGAGGCCAAACTGGAACAAAACCTCAAGGTGGGCTTGGCCGTCAGCATGGAAAGGACCGAGAGCAAGATCGGCCGGTTCACGGCCGTATTGGCAAAGGGCGGCCCGCCACCCGAATTGGATAAGAAGCGCGGAACCATCCTCACCATTCCCGCCTCCCCCAAAGCCCAAGTGATCGAAGTCATCCGCTTCTCCGGCCAGGGAGAGGGCGAGCTCCTTTCCTTCGCCAGCTACCTGACCCACCTGCGGAAAAGCAAGAAGCCGACCGACCTCAAGGCCAAGACAAGGGGCGGCCCGGGAAGATGGCCCGAGATTCTCACGACCCGAGGCAAAACCTCGTCCGAAAAGAAGCCTTACGTCATGGATACCCTCACCCTCCCCAAGATTCCCTCCGGCAAGACCTGGCTGAGGACTTCCGCCCTCGCCTTCTTTCCCGACGGCAGGATGGCGGTCTGTACGCACGGTGGCGACGTCTGGATCGTCTCGGGAATCGACGACTCGCTGGCCGACGTCCAGTGGAAGCGATTCGCCGCCGGGATGTACGAGCCCTTTGGCCTGCAGGTCATCGGAGGGAAGGTCTACGTCACCTGCAAGGACCGGCTGGTCCGCCTGCACGACCTCAACGAGGACGGGGAGGCGGACTTCTACGAGAGCTTCAGCGCCGACGAAGACGTCTCGACCTTCTTTCACGCCTACAACTTCGACCTCCAGCGCGACGGCAAGGGAAACCTCTACTATGCAAAATCCGGACAGTACACCTCCTACGCTCTGCCTGGCTCGGTCATCAAGGTTTCCCCCGACGGGAAGAAGAGGGAAGTTCATTGCACGGGTTTCCGCACCCCCAACGGAATGGGCATCATGCCCGACGGTCGGGTCACCGTGAGCGACAACCAGGGGAGCTGGATGCCCGCCTCCAAGGTCAGCCTGTGCAGGGAAGGCGGCTTTTACGGCTATGTCCAGACCCACAGCAAGGGGAACCTCTGGGCTCCCGACGGCGGACGCATCGACCACACCAAGGTGATCCCTCCCAAAAGCTTCGACCAGCCCCTCATCTGGATGCCCCAGTCCTTCGACAATTCCTCGGGCGGACAACTATGGATAGACGATCCGAGATGGGGGCCCTTGTCAGGCAAGCTCCTCCACACAAGTTTCGGCAAAGGATGGCTCTACTACATGATGCTCCAGGAAATCGACGGCATCAGCCAGGCGGCTATCGTGAAGCTCAAGATCGACGCCCTCACCGGGATTCACCGGGCCCGGGTCAACCCCAAGGACGGCCAGGTCTACGCCACCGGGCTGAACGGCTGGAACGGCGGTGGACGCAGGGGCTTGTCCCAGGGCCACGTCCACCGCTTCCGCTACACGGGAGAAAACGCCCGTCTGCTGAGCGACCTCCAGGTCCGCAAGGACGGGATCGAACTGTTCTTCAACTTCAGGCTGGACCTCGAAACGGCCAAGGATCCGGAAAGTTACGAACTCGAGCAATGGGACTACAAGTGGTCGAGCGGATACGGATCTCGGGAATACCTGCCCGGAACCGAAAGAAAAGGCCGCGAGAAGATCCACCTCGGCAAGGTCACTGTTGCCCCCGACGGAAGGTCCGTCCATCTGGACATCGAGGGGATCAAGCCCGTCAACCAAGTCAGGATCGGGATCAACCTCAAGTCCTCCTCAGGGAACGCCTTCGAAGATATGGCCTACCTGACCATCAACAAGGTTCCCCCGGGCTGATGGAAAAATCATCCGCATTGCTTGACTTTGCCAGGATTTGGCCCGTCCTGGCCATCGTTTCCATGGGATGGGCCGCGGACAAACCCAAGGCCTTCGACTACCACTCCGTCTCGGGGCGTCCGGGGAACGGCGAACCAACCTCCAGGTTGGAGGGGGAATCGGCTTTCGAGCCTAAGGGAACCTCGCGCGTACAGGGAATGAAGAACTTCGGCCCCCACTGGAGCGGGGACGCCCATTTGCTCTGGAACGGGATCGATGGGGAGAAAATGGAGACCTCCTTCACCGTGCCCGAACCAGGGGAATACGCCCTCACCCTCGTCCTCACCCTGGCCCCCGACTACGGCGTCTTCCGGATCCGGCTGAACGGCAAGGTGGCGGCCGAGGCAGTCGACCTCTATGCCGGGCGGGTGGAAGTGGGACGCCCACTCCCGCTTGGCAAGTTCCCGCTCGACCAAGGCCCACAGGCCATGAGCTTCGAGCTTATGGGCGGCAACCCCAAAGCCCGCAAATTCAGGGGCAAGGGATACTTGTTGGGACTGGACTACCTCGAGCTTGAGAGGACCGGCGAGGATCCTCCTCCCAAAGACGAACCCAAGGTCGGACCCGCCTTGAGCCAGACGCCCTCCTTCAAAGAAGTTCGTCCTCTTCTGGCCAGGCACTGCTTCGCTTGCCACGGGGACAAGGAGAAGGTCAAGGGGAAGATCAACCTCAAGGCCCTGGTTTCCCGCGACCACTTCCTTCGAACACCCGAGCTCGCCCGCAAGGCTCACGAGTCGGTGGTCCTTCACGAAATGCCCCCCGAGGACGAAGAACAACCCGGGCCCGCCGCAAGAAGGAAAATCGCCGCCTTCCTAGACTCGGTGGTCAATCAGTACGCCCGGGAGAACGCCCCTCTTCGCCCCGTTGTCATGAGGCGGATGAACCGCTACGAGTACAACAACGCGGTGCGGGACCTGCTCGAACTTAGGGGCGACGTCTTTCCCCTTCCTGAAAGGGTGATCCGGGGGGACCAACACTTCAACCCCGCCTCGGGAAGGTTCCCGTCCGAGGTTACGGCGGGGAACCGGACCTTGGGCAAGAACCAGATCGAGCAGCACATCCTGACCGACGTCGATCCCTTCGCCATCGACCTGCAGGCCGAACACGGCTTCAACAACCAGGGGGAACAGCTGGGCACTTCCACCATTTTGCTGGAGAGCCTCCTCAAGCTCGGGCGCTCGATCGTAAACAGCCCGGAATTCGACGGGTACTCCGGCTTGTCCAGCAGTTTGCTCAAGGAGGATCGGGAGGACATGGGAAACCGTCTACGGCCCTTTCTGGAGAAGGCCTTCAGGCAGCCCGCGCAAGAGGCAGTCCTCGCCCGCTACTCCGACTATTACCGCTCCGAGAAAAAGCGGACCGGTTCCCATGCCCAGGCCATAAAGAACGTTCTCTCGGCGGTCCTTGCCTCCCCCAAGTTCATCTACTTCTCCGAAGAGAAGAGCAAGGTTGAGCCAAGAGCCCCCGTTTCGGCCCATGAACTGGCCCAAAGGCTGGGCCTTTTCATCTGGAGCAGCATTCCCGATGAAAAGCTTATGGAGTCCGCCGCCAGCGGCCGGCTCCTCAATTCCGGCGAACTGGAGAAGCAGGTCCTGCGCATGCTGGCCGACCGCAAGAGTCGGGCCCTCGCGGAAAACTTCGCCCGTCAATGGCTGAGACTGGACCAGTTGATCACCGCGGTGCCCGACTTCGACCGTTTCAACGAGTACTATTCGAGGATCGGCTGCGAGCAGTGGAAGTTCGGTCTGCAGACCATGCTCGAGCCTCTGCTCCTATTCGAGAGCATCCTCGTCGAGGATCGTTCCGTGATGCTCCTGGTGGACAGCAACTACGCGTACCGTTCCGATGAACTCCAGGCCTGGTATGCGAACCCAGCCAAGCCCTTCGGGAACAAACAAAACCGCAACCGATTCAACACCAAGGTCCAGAAATTCAGGAAGCGCTCCCTCACCACCCGCCGCGAGGGGGGGGTCATGACTACTGCGGCCGTCCTCACCATGACCTCCACCCCCCTGCGAACCAGCCCGATCAAGCGAGGGTCCTGGGTCGCCGGCGTCCTTTTCAACGACCCTCCTCCACCTCCCCCCGACGTGGTTCCCGAGATCGAGGAGGACGACCGGGTCCTGGCCGCCCAGGGGCTTACCATCCGCGACCGTCTCAAGCAGCACGCCTCCGACCAGGCCTGCGCAAGCTGCCACGCAAAGATCGACCCGCTCGGCTTCGCTCTGGAATCCTTCGATCCCGTCGGCCGCTGGCGCCAGTCCTACGCCAAGAACGTTCCCGTCGACGCCAGCGGAAAGCTTTTTGGCGACCGTCCCTTTTCCGACGTAATCGAGTTCAAGGACATCATTCTGGAAAACCCGGAATCCTTCATGCGGCCCTTTGGGGAGCACATGCTTTCCTACGCCCTGGGGAGGGAATTGAGGGTCGGCGACAAGGCTGCGGTCGACGAGATTACCCGAAGGGCGCTCCGGGACAAGGGAAAGTTCTCCAGCTTCGTTTTGGCCATTGCCCACAGCCTGCCCTTCCGCTACAAAACCAACCAGGAAAGCAAAGGTGAACCTGATGAGAACTAGCATGATGGGGCGACGAACCTTTCTCCGGGGAGCCGGAGCGACCCTCGCCCTGCCTTTTCTCGAGGCCGCCCAACCCAAAGCGGCCAAGGTGTCCGCTCCCCCCACCAGGATGGCCTTTTTCTACGTCCCCAACGGGGTGGCCCAGAAGGCCTGGCACCCTGGGGATACGGGCATGGAATTCGCGCTCAGCCCCAGCCTCATGCCCCTTGAACCGGTACGGGAAAAGATTACTTTGCACACCAACCTCGACCGCATCAAGGTTCCGGGCACCGACGGGCATGCCCAGGCCAGCTCCTGCTACCTAAGTTCGGCGACTCCCGACGAGCTCTCCCCCGCCGGCTATCCACTCAAGCGGACGATCGACCAAGTGATTGCCGACGAGGCCGGCAAGCACACCGCCTTTCGTTCCCTCGAGCTTTCCTGCAACAGCTACCGGGACAACCGGGAATCGGTCTATTTCGACAACATATCGTGGTATGGTCACGGACACGTGGCCCGCTCGATGAAAGACCCGCAGAAGGTCTTCCGCCGACTCTTCGCAGTGGACGAGCACAAAGCCAACGCCAGCGTGCTGGACGTCATCCTGGCGGACGCAAAGGATTTGCAACCCAAGCTGGGACGCCTCGACCGCGACAAACTGGGGGAATACCTTGAGTCGGTCCGGACCGTAGAACGCCAGATCGAGCGCATCACCAAGAGACAGGACGACCTCGCCGAACTGGAATTGCTCGAACCGGGCAAGCTCTGGACGGCCATGAGGCGCGACGAGTACGTCCAGGTCATGGGCGACTTGATGATCCTCGCCCTCCAGACCGATCTCACTCGGGTCTCCACCCTTATGGTCGCGCCCGAGAGGTGGGATACTCCCCTTGCCTTTCACGGCGTTTTCGACAAGCCGATCCGCCACCACGGCTGGACCCACAACCAGCACAAGAAGGAGGTGCTCAAGGATCTCGAGAAACTGGACCTTTTCCACGTCGAGCAGTTCGCCCGCCTGGTCGCCAAGATGAACGCCGTCAAGGAAGGGGAAGGAACCCTTCTGGACAACGTCATGTTCACCATGGGGTCCGGCCTGAGTAGCGGAATGCTTCATGAATGCACCAACCTCCCCACCGTGATCGCGGGTGGGGCGGGAGGCGCCGTAACACCCAACCAGCATCTCAAGCACCCCGAAGGCACCCCCATCGCCAACCTCTGGCTATCCATGGCCAAGATCATGGGCCTGGAAAAGAAGCGCATCGGCGACAGCACCGGTCTGCTCGGGAACTGGCTTGCCTGAATCTCCAACCCAAGAAAAACCATGAAGCTTCCCTTCCTTCTTTGCCTGGCCTTGCCCCTCTTTCTAGGCCAACTCTGCCCGGCCAAGGCCAAGCCCAACCTAATCTACGTGGTATGCGACGATCTCGGGTACGGGGATCTCGGATGCTACGGTCAGAAGGTGGTCAAGACCCCGCGCTTCGACCGGATGGCCAAGGAGGGCCTGCGCTTCACCGACCACTACGCCGGGCACACCGTCTGCCGGCCTTCGCGCCTCGTCTACCTAGTCGGCAAGCACACCGCCCACACCGCCATCGCCGGCAACAACATGCACGTCCTGCCCAAAGGCTCGGTGACCGTCACTTCCCTTCTCAAGAAGGCCGGCTACCACACTGGCGGGGTCGGCAAGTGGGCCCTCGGCCACCTCGGCTCGACCGGACACCCCAACCGCCAGGGCTTCGACTTCTTCTACGGCTACCTCGACCAGGGCGAGGCCCACGACTACTACCCCGAACACCTCTACCGCAACGAGACCAAGGAAAGGCTTCCGGGCAACGTCAACAGCGGCAAGCGAAACGTTTCCTCCGAGAAGGTGACCTACGCCCACGACCGGCTCACGGAGGAAGCCATCGCCTTCATCCGGAGAAACCACAAGAAGCCCTTTTACCTCAACCTGACCTGGAACATTCCACACACCAACAACGAAGCCAAGGGGAACGGTCAGGAGGTGCCCGACCACGGCATCTACGAGAAGGAGGATTGGCCCGAACCGGAAAAGGGTTTCGCCGCCATGGTCACCCTCATGGATCGGGACATGGGCAGGATTCTCGACCTCCTCGAGAAGCTTGGGATCGAAAAGAATACCCTCGTAATCTTCACCTCCGACAACGGTCCCCACAACGAGGGCGGGCACAAGGTTGGGTTCTTCGACTCGAGTGGTCCCCTGCGGGGGTACAAGCGGTCCCTGCACGACGGCGGAATCCGCGTGCCCATGATCGCCTGGTGGCCGGGCGCCATCAAGCCGGGAGTAAGCGACCATCCCTCCGCCTTTTGGGACTGGCTTCCCACCGCCTGCGAGCTAGCCGGAACCGAAGCCCCGGAAGATATAGACGGGGTTTCCTTCGTTCCCACCCTCCTGGGCAAGGGCAAGCAGGCCAAGCACGACTATCTTTTCTGGCGCTGGAGCCGCTTCCGGGCCGTCCGCATGGGGAAGTGGAAGGGTGTCCAGACGGACAAGAAACTGGCCCTCTACGACTTGAGCGAGGACATTGGCGAGGAAAAGGACCTGGCCGCCGAGAACCCCTCCGTGGCCAAGCGCATCAAGGCCATTATCGACGAACTCGAGTAACCCCTAGCGGATTTCCAGGCCCTCGATGGTCTTCTCGTAGTCGGCCATGAGGTTGATCACTGCCTGCACGCCCGCCTCGAGAATCTGTTCGCCCTTTTCCGCGGTCCCCTTGGACGCATCTCCCCAGGTGCCCGACTCGGTCATCCGGTACACGCTCCCGGGAGAGGAAAAGAAAACCGCATTGTGCAAGGCCGGCGAGTCGGTGATGGTCTCGGGGAAATTGGGGAACTCGGCATTGGCCTTTTCCATATCGACCCAGTCGGGGTTGATGGCGAGAAGCATTGAGACTTCGCCATCCCCCGCGTGCAGGCCCTTGCCGCCCTCGGTCATGAGGGCGAATTGCTCGGGGGTCAGGGCGTCGTAGTAATTGAACGGAAAGGCCCGCGCTCCCTCGGGCATGGTTTCCGCGGCCTGGGCGCAGGCATAGGCCAAGGCATAGGTATTGTCGTAATGTCCGTTGAGAAAGACGATTCTCCTAAAGCCGGCCTTGGCGAAAGAAAGGGCCAGTTCCCTGACCACCGCCATGAAGGTCTCGATACTCAGGCTGAATTCGCTTGTGAAACCCTTGTGAGGATAGGACAAGGTGTAGGCCAGCGACGGGGCTACGAGGGCGTTGCCCTCCCGCTCGCAGAGGCGTCGGGCAATCTCCCGCGGGATGAAGACGTCCGTCCCGATGGCGGCATGGGGACCGTGCTGCTCGGTCGCCCCGACCGGAACGTAGAGGGTATGATGAGACTGGAGGAATTCCTCAACTTCAAGGTTCGTGTTCTCATCGAGGAAGACGGATTTCTTTTTCATGGCGGGTAACGGTGAGACGGGCTTGCGTACGGATGTTCGCTCATCCATGCAAAAGGGGAAAGGGATGTCCAACGCAAACCTCAAGGTCGGGGGATTGCCTATTTTCCTTCCAATCTCCGCCCGGAAGGTTTCCAATGTGAACCATGGATGAAATCGAGGACGTCCCGAACGAACCACCGGAGGAAGAACCCTGGTGTTCGACCTGCCCGGGATACACCGATTATCGAAAGAAGCAGTCCAGCGTTTCCCGGGCCGATACCGACGGTGGAGCCTATCCCGAGATCGTGGTGGTCCCTTACTGTATTGATTGCGACGAGCCCATGCATTACCTGCGGCATTGCCGTGCCATCACTTGGTCGGCAAACCTCCTCGCGGCGCTCATCTGGGTCATCGCCTTACTCTGCGTCCTCTTCCTTTTCAGCCCTTCCCCGGGGAGCCTGGCCGGGCTCGTCCTCGTCACCCTGCTCTCTTACGCAATGAGCCGGTCCCCGCGACGGTCCCGCGCCGTCCTCGGCAGGTGGAAGAGATGGAAGGATGAGGAAGGCATCAAGGAACTCCTCGACCGCAAGCCCGAGACGTGAAGAAGACCGCCTGCGTCGTCCTGGCACTCGGGGTCCTTGGGGTCTCCACCGGCTCCCTCTTCGTTCGGCTGGCCGACTCCCCGGCCCTTGCAACCGCCGCCTACCGGATGACTTTCGCCTTTTTGCTCCTGGCCCCCTTCGCCCTGGCGTTGAAACGCCGAGACATCACCTGCCTTTCCGGACGCGAGCTCGGGGCCTGCGTCCTTGCGGGTTTTTTTCTGGCCCTGCACTTCGGAACTTGGATCAGCTCGCTGGACCATACCTCGGTCGCCAACAGCGTGGTTCTGGTAAACACCATTCCGATATGGATCGGAATCATCGGCCCGCTCGCCACGCGAGAAAGAGTCGGCCGGAACTTCTGGTTGGCCTGCGGGCTCTGCCTGACCGGAGCCTTCGTTCTCTGTGGAAACGGCTTCAGCCTTAGCTTCGATACGCTGATGGGGGACGGACTGGCCCTTGCGGGGGCCTTCTTCGTGGCCCTCTACCTGATGATCGGGAGAAACCTCAGGAAGAGGCTATCCCTTCTCGTCTACGCTACCATCTGCTATGGGTCGGCTTCCTGCTTTCTCTGGGTGGCCGCCTTGGCCTCCGGGCAGCAAGCCTCCGGTTTCACCACGGATACCTGGGTCGCCCTCGCCTGTCTGGCCCTCGTCTCCCAAATTCTCGGGCATACCCTTTACAACTGGTCCCTGCAATGGATCCCGGCCGGGGTCGTGTCGCTCGCCCTCTTGGGCGAACCGATGGGAGCAATCCTGCTGGCATGGTTTTTTCTGGGGGAGCAAGTCGGTCCGCAGCAGGGGATCGGGGCAACCCTCATCCTCGCGGGGGTGTTCCTGGTTGCCCGAAGAATGGAGAAAGACGGAGCGACTCAAGACGCCTGAGGCGAAAAGCAGTCGACCGGGGCCGCCCGGCCTTGGCAAAAGATTTGCCCGGACGGACGAATCGGAAACTTGATGAGAGCCCAAAAGATCTCTACTCTTTTCCCCATGACTCGTTTATCAAGCCCACCTACCTTCCTTAGAGCCTCGGCCGTTGCCCTGTTGTCTTGCCTCTGGCTTTCTCTTGCCGGGCAAGCCAAGGATACGCCCCCCAACGTCATCCTCATTTTCGTGGACGACATGGGATGGATGGACCTCACCTGCCAAGGGTCGGATTTCTACAAGACCCCGAGCATCGATCGTTTGGCCAAGGAAGGGATGCGCTTCACCGACGGGTACGCCGCCTGCGCCGTTTGCTCCCCGACCCGGGCCGCCGTGCAAACGGGTCGCTACCCACACCGGCTCGGGGTAACCGACTGGATACGCTCGCTCTTTCAGCGCGGCAACATGGGAACGCCCCAGAAGAACCCGACCGAGTACGTGGGAGGCAAGAACCGCAAGCTCCTCTGCCCCCCGAATCCGTTCTGGATGGACAGCTCGGAGATTACCATCGCGGAGGCCCTCTCGGCCAAGGGCTACCTGTCCGGTTACATCGGGAAATGGCATCTGGGAGACGCGGCCTGGTATCCGGAGAAACAAGGATACAGGGCGAACTTCGGGGGATGCGACTACGGGCAGCCTCCCTCTTATTTCGATCCCTACAACAACCCCAAGCACCGCCACCCCACAATCCGGGCGGGCATCCACAAGCTGCCCGGAAGGAAAAAAGGCGAATACCTCACCCACAGAGAAGCTGACGAGGCAGTCGGCTTGATCCGCAAGTGGAAGGACCGGCCCTTCTTCCTGCAGGTCGCGCACTATGCGGTGCACACGCCCATCCAGTCCATCAAGGAGGTGGCCGACAAGTACGAGGGCAAGGAAGGCAAGACCCAGAAGAACAAAAGCTACGCCGCCATGGTCGAGTCGGTGGACGATTCCACCCGCGACATCCTGGCCGTCCTCAAGGAACTCAAGATCGACGACAGAACGATGATCATCTTTACAAGCGACAACGGCGGGCTCGACCGCAACAACAACCCGACCGACAACGCTCCCTTGCGCAGCGGAAAGGGATACTCCTACGAAGGCGGCATCCGCGTGCCCTTCCTCGTCCGCTGGCCCGGAAAAGTTCCTGCAGGCAAGGTCTCCGATGCACCCGTCAGCTCGATCGATCTTTTTCCCACCATCCTCGATGCGGCAGGGGTGGATCTCCCCAAGAACAGGGCGATCGACGGGCTCTCGCTGCAGGATCATCTCTTGTCGGGAGCAAAGAAGCCGCTGAGCCGAAAGGATTTGCATTGGCACTTCCCCCACTACCGGCACGCTCCGGGCCCCTATTCCATCATCCGCCGGGACAACTGGAAGCTCATCAAGTTCTGGGAGGGCATCTACGAGCTGTACGACTTGGAAAAGGACCTCGGGGAAACCAAAAACCTGGCGGAGGCCATGCCCGACAAGGTCCGTGAACTGGACGCCGCCCTCCTCGCCCGCCTCAAGGCGGACGGGGCCAAGCTTCCCAAGCCCAACCCCGAATACAAGGGCAAATAAGGGGGGCCGCCCATGCCCATCCGGCAAGGACCCGACCGCTTATGATGAAGCTTCTCCCGGCATTGCTCTTGGCCCCGATCCTCTGCGCTTACGCGGAAATCGACTTCAACCGGGACGTAAGGCCGATCTTGTCCGACAAGTGCTTCAAGTGCCATGGTCCCGACGCCAGAAACCAGAAGTCCGATTTCCGGCTCGATTCCTTCGAGCAGGCCACGAAGGACCACCAGGGCATGGTCGGGCTGAGCCCGGGAAGCCTGGAGGATTCCGAGATTCACTGGCGCATTCGGACAAACGAGGCCGATGAGGTGATGCCACCCCCGGAATCCAAGCTCCCGCTCACGGAGCGTGAGAAGGATCTGCTCGACCAGTGGATCAAGGAGGGCGGAAAATACGACAGCCACTGGGCCTTCAGGCTTCTGCCCGAGTCCGTGGAAGTCCCTCCGTCCAAGCACCCGAGTCCGGGCAATGAAATCGACCACTTCATTGCCCGTGCCCTCGACGGTTCGCCCCTCGAGCCAAGCCCCGAGGCGGACAAGGTCAGCTGGCTGCGCCGGGCGACCTTCGACCTGACCGGTCTGCCCCCCTCCATCGAGCAGGTGGATGCCTTCATCGCCGATTCTTCCGAAGATGCCTATGGGAAAGTCGTCGACCGGTTGATGGATTCCGACGAATACGCCGAGCGCATGACCTCGGAGTGGCTGGACGTGGCGCGCTACTCCGATACCTACGGCTACCAGGTCGACCGTAACCGCAACGTCTGGCCCTGGAGGGATTGGGTCATTCGATCCTTCCGCAAGAACCAGCCCTACGACCGATTCGTCACCGAGCAAGTCGCGGGGGACCTCATTCCCAACGCCACCCGGGACCAGATCCTCGCCACCTGCTTCAACCGGCTTCACCCGCAAAAAGTGGAAGGGGGAAGCGTTCCGGAGGAATTCCGCATCGAGTACGTGACCGACCGGGTCCATACCTTCGGCACGGCTTTTCTCGGCCTGACCATGGAATGCACCCGTTGCCACGACCACAAGTACGACCCCGTGACCCAGAAGGACTACTTCTCCCTCTCCGCCTTCTTCAACAACATCGACGAGGCGGGTCTCTATTCCTATTTCACGGGATCCGTGCCCACCCCCACACTCGAGCTCGGAGATTTGCCCAGCGATGAGAAGGTCAGGCATGCGGAGGAAAAACTCGCAGAAATAGCCGTAGCCATAGAGACGGACGAGGCTTTCCAAGAGTGGACGCGTTCCATCGAGGAAGAAAAGATCGGGTCGGCCGTTTTCTTTTCCGAACAAGCTCTCCCCCCGGAGAACCCAAGCAAGAACCGTAACCCGGGCGAATTCAAGCCTTCCCTTTGGCTCGATGCGAGCGAGCTTGATTCTTCCGGGGGAACCTGGAACGACCGAAGCGAAAGGGAGAACCATGCCAAGCGGCACGGATCCCCCATGGTCATTGCCCACAAGGCGAGCGGTTTGAAGGTCATGAAATTCGACTCGCAGAAGAACGACTACCACGAATGGAAGGAAATCACCGGCATACGGAGTGTTTTTTGGGTCATGAGCAAAAAGGCCGGCAACCACGGCTCGCCCTTGAGCCATCCTTCCGTTCATCACTTTTATTCCAACGGGTCCAAGTTCTGGCACCCTCAGCACACTCATGAAAACGTCAGGAAGGGAAAGCTCAGGGTCAATGGCGCCCCAGGGGATGCATCGTCGCCCTACCCCAACCAGTTGGCCGTGGTTTCGCTCGTCACCCCGGGCAAGGTCACGGCAAGCAGGATCGGGAAGGATCGCGGATTCGGAGGCAAGTACAATTGGGATGGCGAAATCGGGGAACTTCTCATCTACGAACGCGAATTGTCCGGCGAGGAGGTTGAACAGGTCGAGAACTTCCTCATTGGAAAATGGAAGATCGAGAGCAAACCACAAACCGAGTGGGGCGCGCCTCTGGCTTACCTCTCTTTCGATCAACGGGAAGGAAACCGATACCCCAACGAAGCCAACCCTGCAAAGGCCGCCAACACGAATGGAAACAACAAGGAAGTTGAAGGTAAGCTCGGAAAAGGGATTCAATTCACCGGGGACGATGCCTTGAACTTCCCGTCCGGATTCGGCGACTTCAACCGTCACCAGTCCTTCAGCATGGCTTTCTGGGTAAAGCCGACCCAATTGCTCGACCGGGCGGTTATCGCCCGCCGATCCAAAGCCTGGACGGATGCGGCCAGCCGGGGGTACGAGGTATTGATCGAGGACGGCAGGCTTTCTCCCGCCCTAATCCACTTCTGGCCGGGTAACGCCATTCGCATACGCTCGAAAAAACGCCTTGCCGTAAACGAATGGACCCATGTCGGGCTTACCTACGACGGATCGAGCCGGGCGAGGGGCCTGAAACTTTATGAAAACGGAAAGGCAGCCGACGTCGATGTGGTCAAAGACCACCTGACCCGCGAAATCACGGGGGGCGGCGATCCCTTCCTCGGCTTTGCCCAAAGGATGCGTGACCGCGGTTTCAAGAACGGAATGCTCGACGAGTTCTATTTGTTCGACCGGGTCCTAACCGCTTCCGAGGTGTCAAGGCTTTCGGGCTTGGCCAAGGGCAGCGAGGAGGAGGCCAGGCGAGCGGTTTTTCTGCAAAGCGTCTACCCTCCCGCGGTCACCGCTCAACGCGAAATTTACAACGAGCGAAAGAGCTTCGGGGATCAGCGTCAAAGGCTCACCGAGATTATGGTGATGAAGGAAATGCCCGGTCTGCGCGAAACGCACGTTCTGGGACGGGGGCTCTACTCGGAACGCGGAGAAGTCGTAGAGAGAGCAACGCCCCAGGTTCTGCCGCGCCTGCCCAAGGGCGCCCCGAAAAACCGGCTCGGCCTGGCCGAGTGGCTCACCTCCCCCGACCATCCCCTGCTGGCCCGCGTAACGGTGAACCGCTACTGGCAAATGATCTTCGGACGCGGACTGGTTTCCACCTCCGAGGATTTCGGCATGCAGGGCAAGCCCCCGACCCATCCCCAGCTCCTGGACTGGCTGGCCCGCGACTTCGTGAACTCGGGCTGGGATTTGCGCCGTTTGCTCAAGACCATGGTCCTGTCTCATACCTACCGGCAGGAAAGCCGAATCCTCGCGAACGCCAAGGAGCAAGATCCGGAGAACCTTCTCCTCAGCCGGGCGCCCGCCTACCGCCTAAATGCCGAAATGATTCGCGATGGCCTGCTGGCTCAGTCCGGTCTCCTGCACAAGAAAGTCGGCGGAGGGGGCTCGCGCCCCTATGACCTCAAGGTCTCGTTCAAGCCCATCAACCCGGACGGGGCCCCCAATGTCTACCGCCGCAGCCTCTACACTTTTTGGAAACGGACCGGCCCAGCCCCCGTCATGATGGCTCTCGACGCCTCCAAGCGCGACGTCTGCACGGTCCGCCGGGAGCGGACCGATTCCGCCTCTCAGGCCCTCATCCTGCTCAACGGCACGCAGTTCGTGGAAGCGGCCCGGGCCACCGCGGACAGGCTCATTGAAAACCATGGGGAGGAGAACCCCGAGAAGTTGGCGAGAGAGGCGTTCCGTCAGTTGACCAGCAGGTATCCGGACGAAAGGGAGAGCGGCATCCTGTTGCGCCTCCTGCGCGAGCAAAGAGAGTTCTTCAAGGACGAAAAGGAAACGAAGAAATTCCTAGAGGTCGGCTATTACCGGGCCAAGACCAAGAACTCCGCCCTGCTGGCTGCGGTGACCAATTTCGTTTCCACCCTCATGAATTTCGACGAAACCCTCTCCAAAAGATAAGGATGGCCATGAAACACAAGACGCTCTGCACCGGGAACGAACCCTCCCTCGGCATGCCCCGTCGCAATTTCCTCCAGCGCTTCGGGGGAGGACTCGGGGGATTGGCCCTGGCCAATATGCTCCACGCCGAGTCCGGACAATCCCTTCACCACCCCGCCAAGGCCAAGCGGGTGATCTATCTCTTCCAGTCGGGCGGCCCCTCCCAGATCGACCTATTCGACCACAAACCCCGCCTCAAGGAGGAAACGGGCAAGGAGCTGCCCGACTCCGTGCGCAAGGGCCAAAGGCTCACCGGCATGTCCGGCAACCAGGCCAGTCTTCCCCTGGTCGGATCACCCTTCAAATTTTCCCAGCATGGCCAGAGCGGGCAATGGATCAGCGAGATCCTTCCCCACACCGCAAAGATCGCCGACGACATGTGCATCGTCAATTCGATGTATACCGAAGCCATCAACCATGGGCCGGGCGTGACCTTCATGCAGACGGGTTCCCAATTCCCGGGCCGGCCCAGCATGGGAGCCTGGCTATCCTACGGCCTGGGATCGATGAACGAGAACCTCCCCAGCTTCGTTACCCTGGTGACCAAGAACAAGGGCGGACAGCCTCTCGTCTCGCGGCTCTGGGGAAGCGGATTCCTTCCCGGCAAGCACGCCGGCACCCGCTTCCGCGCCGACAAGGACGCCATTCTCTACCTGAACAGTCCCCAGGGGATTTCCACCCGGAGCAGGCGGAATATGCTCGACCGTCTGAAGGAACTCCATGAGATCCAGCGGCGGCGAACGGGCGACGACGGACTGGAGACCCGCATCGCCCAGTACGAGATGGGCTTCCGCATGCAAAGCTCCATACCCGAGGTCACCGATCTCACGAAGGAACCCGACTCGACTTTCAAGCTCTACGGGGAGGACGCCCGCAAACCGGGAACCTTCCCGGCCAATTGCCTGCTGGCTCGCAGGCTCGCCGAGAAAGGGGTGCGCTTCATCCAGCTCTACCACCCGGGCTGGGACCAGCACGGGGGCTTGCCCGGGGGCATCAGGCGACAGTGCAAGGAAACCGACCAAGCATCCTACGCCCTGGTCCACGACCTCAAGCAAAGGGGCATGCTCAAGGACACCCTGGTGGTCTGGGGCGGGGAATTCGGGCGCACCAATTATTGCCAGGGAAAATTCAACGGCTCGAATTTCGGACGCGATCATCACCCGCGAAACTACTCCATCTGGTTCGCCGGAGGAGGATCCAAGGGCGGACTGACCTACGGGCGATCCGATGATTATTCCTACAGCGTGGCGGAGGATGGCGTCCACGTGCACGATTTCCACGCCACCATCCTGCATTTGCTCGGCATCGACCACGAACGGCTTACCTTCAAGTACCAGGGCCGCCACTTCAGGCTGACCGACGTTCACGGACACGTCGTGAAGCAGGTTTTGTCCTGACCCCGGACGTCAAGCTCGTCCTGCGGAGCCCAAGCCTCCCATCATAATTTCTAGTTTTTTGCGGGCATTGGCTGAAATTTTCGTTTGAAAAAACCTATGCTCAAGGAATGATCGGACTATCCCCGCATAGTAATTTTTTTCAGCCGACACGTAACCACCCGCCCGCAAGGGGTGTACTAGGGGAAACGGAAATCCGAAACCCACTAAAGAAAGGACCCATCACCCATGAAAACACTCATCTTGCCCATAAGCCTCGTCGCCGCTTCCCTTTGCGCCCTGGCCGCCGCGCCCACCCCCGATCACAAAGTCTCCAAGCAGGCCAACTGGGTCGCCCACCTCGATTTTCAATCCATCCTCAATTCCAGGATCGGTTCCCATATCCTCGACGAAGCCCGCAAGGATCCTCAATTCACCCAGCAACTGAACGGGCTCAAGGCGGTCTTCGGTCTCGACTTTGAAAAGCTCGGTGTGGCTACCGCCTACGGCTCGGGCAAAGAGGACGAAGCCATCATTCTCGCGCACGGCGGAATGAATGCGACGCAGCTGGAAGGTTTTGCCGCCTTGAATGAGAAAGTCCAGATTCAAAAGAGAGGCAAAAGAACCCTCTACAGCTTCAAGAAAGGGGCCTTTTCCGCCCTCGGCCCGCATGCGGTCATCGCCGCTCCCAACCAGAAGCTTCTTGCCCATGGGCTGGACGTTTTGGATGGGAAAGCCCCTTCCCAGGCGAAGTCCGCGGTATCCTCTCACCTCACCGGCATGATCGACAAGCCCATGGCCATGATGACCATGAGCATAGGCAAGGTCATGGCTCTGCAGAACCAGTCCATCCCAGCCCCCCAGGCGGCAATCATGAAGAAGGCGGACTTGGTTGGCTTTGCCCTTGGTGAATCCGGAAGCTCCATGAGAATGGCCATGGCGCTGCGCGCAAGCGACGAGGAAACCGCCGTTCATCTGGAGAACGTCATGCGGGGGGCGTCCAGTATGCTGGCCCTCGGAGCCGACGTCGGCATCGATCCGCAACTCGACGAGATTCTCCCCAAGATGAAAACCTCCGTAACCCGGAAAAAACGCAACGTCGGGCTCATGGTTGAGATCGATACCGCCCTCGTGCTGGCCAAGATCAACGAGGAAATGGAAAAGAGGAGCCCGAAAAAGGAGAACGCCCTTGATTCCCAGTAAACATATCCGCCGAACCGTTGCTTTCAATAATCACCCAGCCTGCTGCAAACCCTTATTCTTGCGCTTCGGATGAAGAGCTCGGATCTCTCGCCCGCAAAGGGCGGGTCGAAGCCTTCGACGAACTGGTGCGCAGACACTGGGCCGGCATCAACCGCTTTCTTCTTGGCTACCTCCCCCACGGATCATCCGAGGACGTGGCCCAGGAAGCTTTCCTGCGGGCCTTCCGAAAGATCGAGCTCTACGAGGAAGGAAAGCCCTTTACTCCTTGGCTTTTCACGATTGCCCGCAGGCTTGCCCTCAACGCGATCCGTGGAAGAAACCGTCGACGGGAGGTCCCCTTTCCGGACCGCCCAGTGGAGGAGCAAAGCCCTGAAGAGCCTCTTTGCTTCGGGCCGCTCTGGCAATTCGCCAAGGATAGGCTTTCGGCCAATGCCTATGCCGCCCTCAGGCTTCATTACGCGGAGGATCTGCCGATCGAAGAAGTTGCCAGGGTTCTCGACAAGAATAAGATCGCGGTCAAGGTCATGCTTCATCGGGCTCGTCGCAGGCTGTCCAAGTTCTCCGCCCAACTGAAGGAAACCCAAACCACCTAAAGATGAAGAGACTTCTCCGATCCATCGGATTTTTCGCCTCCACCCAGAAAGAGCATGAGATTCTCCAGGGACTGAGGGACGAGGCTCTGCGGGAAAAGGCCGACGACCAGTTATCGCCTCGCGAGGACGAACGGGTCGAACGAGTTCAGTCCGCCTTGCGGGCACCCGAGGATGGGCCCACCCGCCCCTTGCCTCGGGCCAAGCAAAGCCACGCCCTTCCCCTTTGGGGACTCGGCTTCGCCTGCTTGCTGGTTCTCGCCTTTTACCCAAAGCCCCCTACGGAAATGCCCTCCCCCCGGACGGGGGGATTGACCGGCGAACCTTCCCTGGTCGCATCCGAACCCTTGGTCAGCCACGTTCAAGCCTTCGCTCACGGGATCTTCCCCCCCGCCCTGTTCACGATTCCCGAAGACTCCTGGTTAACCGAGGTCAAGCCTCCTGTCATTGATCTGGTAATCCCAATCCGTCCCCTAGCCTCTCTTTACGAGGAGCTGTCCAGCCCCAGTCTTCCCAGCCTTGAGTTTCCGACCATCAGCGATCCCACGCTGTACCTCTACAGGGAGGAAGGAACCAGGCTTAGAAACGACATCCAAAACGGCCTCGCCCCGGTCATCGAGTCCCTCCGGATTTTCGACCTCGGCGTGGAGGGCTGATTTCAGGCCTTTTGCCCCGGGCGGACGTTTTCGTCTTCCTTTTTTGCCCCTATGGCGTTTTGATTAGGGAGGTACCATGACGCATATTTCCGATTTCGACGCTCCCAAGAAACCGTGGCTCAGGCTTATGGTGCCCATCCTGATCGTCCTCGGTTTCGCCGTGCTCTTCGTCATCATGGACCAAAACGGCAAAGCCCCGGGTCGCGAAGACCAAGGCCCCACCGGCAAGTCCCCCATGGGAGCCAAGCTGCAGGAAGGCCAAACCTACTACCTATTCGCCTCCGAGATCGAACTCTACCCCACCAACTTGAAAAACGACGCCTGGGACGGCGGCAAAAACGGACCCGACATCCGCTACCGGATTCTCTGGCAAGGGAACCAAGTCTTTGAAAGCGAGGAGAAGGAGGACTCCTTGATCGCCGACTGGTCCGGGCTTTCCCTCGACCTTGAATGGACCGATCTGATGGGAAAATCGATTTCCCCGGACGAGGCCATCAAGGCGGCGAGAATACGCTACGAAAAGGGAGGTTTGGTCGAAGTGGAAGTGGAGGATGACGACGTAGCCGACGACGACGAGGCGGGCAGGGCCGAGATTCAGCTCAAGGACCTTCGACTGGGCAGAAACGAAATTCCCTTCGAGAAAACTTCGGTCAATGCAGTCCGCAGGATCAACCTGCGGGTTCTTCCCCATGGAAGCGCCATCCGGGACCTGGTCGACCTGATGAAGTGACCCGAGGTGTCCCGGAACCACCTACTCATTCTGCTTAGCTCGGCCTTGCTCGGGGTTGGCTTGGTCGCCCCGACTCTCACCATCCGGCCCCAAGCGGGAGAGTTTTCCTGGTTGGTCGAGATTCTGGCCCCCGAGGAACTGGTTCCCTCAACCTACTCCATCGTGGGAGTGATCCGTGAACTCTATCATATAGGCGATGTTTTCCTAGCCGGAGTACTCGGGCTCTTCTCCATCGTTTTTCCCGTCTTCAAGCTTTGCCTCTACTGGCTCGGTATCGACCGCTCGGGTAGCCTTGTCTCCTCCGGAAGCCTCTACGAGTGGACCACCCGGGCAAGCAAGTTCTCCATGGCGGAAGTGTTCGTCCTCGCCCTCGTCATTCTTTCCGTGAAGGCCCTTCCCGGGGGATCCTCCGCCACCATGGAATGGGGAGCCTACGTTTTCGTTGGATCAGCCTTGGGAGCGATGCTGGTCCCCACTCTGGCAAAGAAGAACGAGCCATAGAAGCACTGCGGCATTCCAAACTTTACTCCTTTTTATAATGGATGGTCTCTCCCCAAATAAGCTATTGTGCTTTCGTGGAAAATATTTGCTTTACTCTACTCGGTCTTAATTCGTATTCCTCTATAAAGGAAAGCCCTTCTTTTTCTTTCATCTCTTCCATTCCTCACTCCTCAAATGGATTTCTTCCAACAATACTTCCCCAACTGGTCTACGGCGATGATCACCTTCGTCGGACTCGGGACGATCTCCAGCGTGGTCCTGACGCTCCAGATGATTCTCTCGATGATCGGAGGGGACATGGACGGTGCCGACATGGACGCCGGTCTGGATGGGATCGACGGTGGGGAGGGCGGCGCCACGGGAATCCTCTCGATCCGCACCATCGGCGCCTTCTTCGCCGGTTTCGGTTGGTCCGGTGCCGCCATGTTGGATTTGGAATTCGGACTTGGGGCATCCACGCTCGTGGCACTTCTGGTAGGCGCGGTATTCATGTACCTCGTCTTTTACCTGATGTCCTATCTTCACAGCCTGCGTCAGGAAGGAACCCTCGACTATGCCAATGCCGTCGGGAACGTGGGCTCGGTCTATCTGCCCGTGCCACCTACCCGCAAAGGGCTCGGCCAAGTCGAGGTGATGGTCCAAGGCAGGTTGAAGATCGTACAGGCCGTGACCGACCACGACTCCAAGATCGACAATCGGACCGCCGTCCGGGTAACCGAAATGGTGGATCAGCAAACCCTCCTTGTGGAACTCCTCGAAAAGGAATCCGCAAACGAGACCTAAGACAACCTTAACCCTGCAAGTACTACAGTTCCCTTAACTCCCTAAACCAAATAAAATCATGGAATTCGCACTCATAGGAATCATAGCCCTTGTCGTAATTGCCCTCGGCACCATCTTCTTCTGGATTCAGCGTTACAAGCGCTGTCCCGCCGATAAAGTCCTTGTCATTTACGGTAAGACGAGGGGCAACCGTTCTTCCCATTGCGTTCATGGCGGAGCCGCCTTCGTTTGGCCCGTCCTGCAGGATTTCCAGTGGCTCGACCTGACCCCCATTCCAATCGACATCTCCCTGACCGGAGCCCTTTCCAAGCAAAACATCCGGGTCAATACGCCTTCTACCTTCACGGTCGGCATATCGACAGAGCGAGGGGTAATGGAAAACGCGGCGGAACGCTTGCTCGGCCTGAATATGTCAGCGATCAGGGAACAGGCCAGCGACATCATTTTCGGCCAGATGCGCGTCGTCATCGCGACCATGGACATCGAGGAGGTCAACGCCAACCGCGACCTCCTGATCGAGAAGATTACAAACGGGGTCGAGGTCGAACTCAAGAAGATCGGACTCAAGCTGATCAACGTAAACATTAAGGACATCACCGATGAGTCCGGCTATATCGACGCCTTGGGTAAGGAAGCGTCGGCACGGGCCATAAACGAGGCGAAAGTCAGCGTGGCCGAGCGCGAAAGAGATGGTGAAATCGGTGCCGCCGAAGCGGAGCGCGAACGACGCGTACAGGTTGCCAGCGCACAAGCCACCGCCACCGAGGGAGAGAACTTGGCCAAGATCACCGTTGCCGAGTCAGATGCCCTGCGCCGGGAGAAGGAAGCGGAAGCCGAGAGACTCGCGGTCGCCGCTGAGAAGGTCAAGTCGGCCCAGGCCTTCCAAGAAGCCTATGCCGCGGAAACTCAGGCTGAAAAAGCCCGGGCCGACCGCGAACAGGCTAGTCAGCACGCCAACATCGTGGTACCCGCCGAGATCGAGAAGATGAAGATTGAAACCTTGGCGGAAGCTGATGCGGAAAAAATTCGCCGGCTCAAGAAGGGGGAAGCGGACGGCATCCAGTCCCTCATGGAAGCGGAGGCAAAGGGTACCCTCGCCGCCCTCCAGAGCAAGGCCGAAGGTTTTGGACAAATCGTAAACTCGGCTGGCGGAGCGGATTTAGCGGCCACCCTTTTGGTGACCGAACAACTTCCCCAATTGGTCGCCGAGCAGGTCAAGGCAATCGCCAACCTCAAGATCGATTCGGTCACCGTCTGGGACTCCGGCAAGGGCAAAGACGGAAAGAACGACACCGCCAACTTCGTATCGGGATTGGTCGGCGCCCTTCCTCCCCTTCACCAAGTCACCAAGAACGCTGGAATCGAGCTTCCCGAGTTTCTCGGCAAACTCACCGAGAATCCAGCCGAGGCCGCCAAGTTGCTGGAACAAGGGAAGGCGGACCCAGAACCTAAAAAAAAAGAGTAGTACGGAACCCGGTCAAGCCGGCTCCTGAGCCGGCCAGCGAAAGCAGCGAGTCTTCGTCTTCCCCCTTGGAGAACTTCATCGAGGAGAACTTAAGCCTGCTCAAGACCTTCGACGAGAACAAGGACAAGGTCATCGACGAGGCCGAGAAGCAAAAGGCCGCAGACACGGCCCGGGAATGGGCCGCTATGGTCAAAAGGGGAGAAGGCTACTGGAGTTACTACGGCAAAGAGGGCAGGAAACCACTTAAGAGCTGGGAAGAGGGCGAGGAAATTGCACGAAAGCATCCCGAGGTCTTCCTTTCCCAAGGAGACTCCCCCTACTGGCTGCCGTTCAAGATTCTGTCATTTGCCATGGAAGAAGAGTGATCGAGGACTCTGTCCGGTCACCCGCCCCTCTGCTTCTTTCGGAAAAAGATAGGGGTCATGTTCATCATCTTCTTGAAGCTTCTCGTAAAGTGGGCGTGATCATGGAAACCGCATTCCTTGGCAATCCCGGAAATGGGACGCTTGGTAAAGGTAAGAAGCCTCGCCGCAGCTTCCACCCTCAGCCTAAGCAAATATTGCCGGGGTGAAGAACCAAAGGCCCGACGGAACCGTCTCTCGAACTGACTGACCGACATATTGGCCATTTCCGCAAGCTGGGAAGTGCTTTGGTGATTGTTGAAATTCGTCTTCAGATGATCGATGGTCTGAGCAAATTCGTCGGCGCTGCCGGTCCGCCCGCTCAAACGCTCGACTTGCCTTGAAAAGACCACCACCCCGATGACCTTGCCGGCCGAGTTCCTGAGTGGAACCTTGTTGGTGATCACCATCCGCTCGGAATTTCCCGAATGCGGGTCGGCCTCGATCCGGTTGACGATGGGTTGACCACTTTCCATGACGGCGAAATCATCAGTCCGAAACGATTCGGCTCTCGATTTTGGAAAAAAGTCGAAGTCGCTCCGCCCGATGGCGTCTTGCTCCCGGGCAACCCCGCAATATTCGCAAGCCTTTCGGTTAAGAGCTACGAAAGTTCCCTCCAGGTCCTTGAGGAAAAAAGCGATTTCCGGCAACAGGTCGAACAACTTGAGAATCTGGCCATCCTCGGTCATGCTCTGGAGGAAATCACTCCTAGTGCTTGCATTTGCCATGAGTCGGTTATACAAGGAAAAACGAACGCCTGCAAGACTTCATCCCATCCGCCAAGATGACTTCCAAAGCGTTTGGAATCGGACAAAATGAAAGCCTATACGAAAACGATCAAGCTTACCCCATTGATCTATGTCCTTTCGACCCTGGGCTTCGTCGTGACTAATGCCGGTGGGCAAATCTCCTTCAACCGCGACGTTCGGCCCATCCTTTCCGCAAATTGCTATTCCTGCCACGGGCCAGACGAGAAGTCGAGGAAGGCAAAGCTTAGACTGGATACACGGGAGGGAGCCCTCCTTGATCTTGGCGGATACCGGGCCCTCGAACCAGGCAAGGCGGACGAAAGCGAGCTCATCCTTCGAATCGAGAGCGATGATCCGGACGAGATCATGCCCCCGCCGGACAGCGCTCACGAACTAACCGAAAAAGACCGCGAAATTCTCCGCAAATGGGTAGGCGATGGCGGCGAGTACCAGCTTCACTGGTCCTTCGAGAAACCGATCAAGGCCTCCTTGCCCGAGACCAAGACGATGAATTGGACCCGGCATCCGCTGGATTACTTTATCCTCGAACAACTGGAGGCCAAGGGATTGAAACCCGCCCCGGACTCGGATCGTCACCGCTGGATTCGGCGGG
>DLRY01000043.1:0-2185 GCA_002500665.1 Opitutia bacterium UBA7876 | reverse complement strand
TCGTCACCGCTGGATTCGGCGGGTGTCCCTCGACTTGACCGGCCTTCCGCCCACTCCCGCCGAGTCGGATGCCTTTGCCCGGGACACAAGTAAAATGGCGCTTGAGAAGGTCGTGGAGCGTCTGCTTGGTTCAGATGCCTACGGTGAGCACTGGGCCCGCATGTGGCTCGATTTGGCTCGCTTCGCCGACACCAAGGGTTACGAAAAAGACCGCCACCGCGACGTTTGGCGCTATCGGGACTGGGTAATCGATTCCTTCAACAGGGACATGCCGTTCGATCAGTTTACCGTAGAGCAACTGGCGGGAGACATGCTTCCCGAGCCGACCTCCAGCCAAATACTGGCGACGGCCTTTCACCGCAACACCATGGAGAACGACGAAGGAGGCACCGATAACGAGGAATTCCGGGTCGCGGCCGTAAAGGACCGGGTGGATACCACCGTCCAGGTCTGGATGGGCTTGACCATGGGTTGCGCCAAATGCCATTCGCACAAGTACGACCCTATTAGCATCCGGGACTACTACTCCTTTTATGCGGTTTTCAATCAAACCGAGGATGCAGATCAGGCAGCCCCGGTCATGCCCTTCCCCACCGCCGGGCAAAGCGCCGGCATCAAGGAGATGGAGGACCGGATCTCCGCCCTCAAGGAACGCATCAAGGAAAAACCCGATGGTTTTGCCGAAGCCCTCGCCAAGTGGAAGAAACAGCTGCAGAGAAACCCTCTCTGGCAACCGCTCAAGCTACTGAAGATGGAATCGAAGAGAGGGGTTACCCTCAGCCAAGCCAAAAACGGAACGCTGAGCGTGGACAAGGAAAACCCCGAAAAGGATACCTGGACCCTGACCCTCGGGGTTCCGGAAGGCAAACCGCTCACCGCAATCCGAATCGATGCCTTGCCCAAGAAGAAGGGTGGGAAATGGCGGGACAAGAACGTGGCCCTGCGCGAATTGACCGTGGAGTGGACCAAGTCAGGCAAACCTCCCATTGCCCTAAAGCTCTCAAACCCCCGGGCCGATTTTTCGCAACGAGGGTGGGAGGTAGCCAAGGCAATCGATGGGAAAACAAATGCAGGCTGGGCCTTCTCCCCCAAGGCGGCGGAACCCCATGCCGCCGTGTTCGATCTCGTCCGACCGGTCTCGGGCGGGCGACTCAAGGTAACGCTCGAGCAAGGATACGGGCAGGGCCTGCTTTTGGAAAAGTTCCGGCTCTCGGGCAGCAATCATGAGACCAAATGGTTAACTCCCCAAGTCGATCCTACCCGCGGCCTCAACCAGTTGTTCGAGAAGGTTGAATTTCCCGAAACTCGGCAACTCTTCGCTCAACTGGAATCCGTAAGCCAGGAATTGGCCAAGCTTAGGAACAGCCTGACCAAGATTCCGATCATGCGCGAACTTCCACCCGCCCGGCACCGGAAAAACCGCATCCACAAACGGGGCAACTTCCTCGATCAGGGCGAAGAGGTCGAACCGGGCGTCCCCGAACTGTTCGGCAAGTTGACAACCACGGGCAAGACGGACCGAATGGGAGTCGCCCACTGGCTCATGAAGGAGGAAAACCCCTTGACCGCACGGGTTATGGTCAACCGGGTCTGGGCCCGGTTATTCGGTAAAGGGCTCGTGGAAACGGAAGAAGACTTCGGCTCCCAGGGACTGATGCCGTCCCACCCCGAGCTTCTGGACTGGCTGGCCGTCGACTACCGCGAAAACGGATGGTCGATGAAAAAACTGCTCAGAACGATCGTTCTTTCGAGAACTTACCGCCAGAGCTCGTCCATAAGCCCGCAATCGCTCGCTTCGGACCCGTCGAACCGTTTGCTCGGTCGCGGTCCCAGGTTCCGCTTGTCCGCCGAGGTTTTGCGCGACCAGTCGCTCGCCGCATCGGGCCTGCTCACCCGGAAAATCGGCGGCCCCTCCGTCATGCCTCCTCAGCCTCCGGGAATCTGGAAATCGACCTACAGCGGAGAGAAATGGAAAAACGCAACCGGACCGGACCGCTACCGCCGGGCGCTCTATACCTACCTCAAGAGAACCAGCCCTCATCCCGCCATGGTTACTTTCGACGCAGGATCCGGCGAGGTTTGTCAAATCAGGAGAATCCGCACCAACACCCCTCTGCAGGCTCTCATCACCCTAAACGACGAGGCCTATCTCGAAGCCGCCGGAGCCTTGGCCAAGCTCATGAAG
>DLRY01000089.1 GCA_002500665.1 Opitutia bacterium UBA7876 | reverse complement strand
GAGGGAAGCCTTGAAAGATTCGGGAAGGTAACATGCCGTGCTCAGTGTTCTGCCGACTACTTGACGGTCAGGCAGATTTTCCCATCTCTGAAGGGATGAGATGGGCACTCCTGGCAAGTGCAGTTGCCTAAAAATAGTTTGCAGGTTTCCTCCCTTTGATAGAGCAATCAATATGCGGGCAAATTCGTCCGCGGCACATAGGGTGATTGGGTGGTTATGGGTACCCTTAACCAGCGTTTGGGTCGAATCGAGCATGGCTTTCTCGTCAAAACCGATCTTTTCGAGGCTAGCAAGCAGAGCGGGCACAAGGCTGAGTCCTCCTATGTGGTAATCGCTAATGCCGCAGTGCTTCAATTTTTTTCCAGAGGCGTAATTTCCGAAGAAAGCTCTGTGGTATTCCTCGGCATAAGTGTCGTTATGCCAGCCCGGCGTGAGCATGACGTCGGCGTAGCGTTGGAGCCACGTGTCGTGACAGAAATTACCAGTTTGGGTGATCAGCCGGAAGAGTTCGCAGGCGAGCTTGAGGTTAAGGGTGTTTTCCCCGGCAGCCAAGGATTGGTGGTAGTGCACCCCCCGCTTTCCCCAATATGAAGAATGATTATGAAGGATATCATCCTTAGGGCCCGTATGATTGTAACTGGACCTCCAAAGAATGCTGTCGGGGTGCGGATTGCGTGGTGAAAGGTATACGTCGAAATCACCATAATCGCGGTCTAAGGCTTTTACGTCGTAATACCAATGAACGGGCATGGATACAGCGTCCGCAACCAAAGATCCTAGGAATGCACTCTGAAGACTCATGGTTGCTGTTATAAGGCACATCCTCTGTATGGACAAATCTAGCGAATAGAATAATGTAAAACCAAATGTCCGGCTTTCCGCTATACTATCATCCCCTCTACTCCGATGGACTTGATGCCTCGGCCCGTTTTCCCGTACAGCGCTACCGCCTGATCGCCGAGCGCTTGGCGGAGCTGGACGGTGGCGGGAAGATCGAGGTGAGGGAACCGAGACCGGCCCTTAGGGAGGAGATCCTGCTTGCCCACGATGAGGGATTCGTGGACCGGTTCCTTGCCTTCGAACTTAATGAGGGAGAGATCCGCCGGATCGGCTTGCGTCCATGGAAAAAGGAGATCGTGCCGAGGACCATGCGACTCGTCGGTGGTGCATTGGAGGGTCTTTTCGAGGTTCTTGATAACGGTCTGCTCGCGGGCAACATGGCGGGAGGAACCCATCATGCCTTCCGGGATTGCGGTGCGGGGTACTGTATCTTCAACGACTTGGCGATCTGCGCCTTTCGGGCCCTAACCGATCCGCGGGTAAACCGGATTCTGATCCTCGACCTCGACGTGCACCAAGGCGATGGCACCGCCGAGATCCTAAAGGATGAGGAAGGCGTTCATACGGTCTCCCTTCACGGAGAGGGAAACTTTCCCTTCCGCAAGAAAATAAGTGATTTGGACGTTGCCTTTGCCAACGGCACGGGGGATGAGGAGTACTTGTGCGAACTGGGCTCGGTCTTGAGAAAGCTCTCGGGCCAAGGCTTCGACCTAGTTTTCCTGCAGGCGGGGGTGGACGGCCTGACGGAAGATGGGCTCGGTCTGCTCGACCTTACCCGCCCGGGCCTAAGGGAGCGCAACCGCATGGTTCTGGAGTGGCGCCGCAGGGAAGGCGTCCCGATGCTCATTTTCATGGGGGGCGGGTATTCCTCTCCCATCGACCATACGGTGGAAGCGTTTTGCGATCTGTTCCTGGCGGCCGGCAAGGAATTTGCCGACGGATCGGCTTAGGGGAGTCCCTGAGTTTTTTTCCCGAACTGGACCCGTAGCTTTTTCAGAATCTCTGAGTGCTGCGGGGACTTGGCCAAGTTCTCGAATTGCCGGGGATCCTTCTTCATGTCGTAGAGTTCCTCGCTTCCGTCCTTATATTTCATGTAGGACCAGTCCGAGGATCTCATGGAGGTGCCGCGGTTCACGAAGGAGAGAGCTGATTGCTTGACCGAAGCATTGGGGTTTTTCAAGATCGGTAAAAGGCTGGTGCCTTCGACGCTTTCGGGAACGGGTAACCCGGCCAGTTCGCAGGCGGTGGGGAAGAGGTCCACCAGTTCGACGATGGAGGAACTGACCCCCGGCTTATGAGCGGGCGTCCTCATGATGAGGGGGACGCGCGTCACCTCTTCCCTCAGGTTTCCCTTCTGCCAGAAATGGTGTTCGCCCAGCAGGTATCCATGGTCGCTGGTGAAGAAGACCGCGGTGTTCTTTTCCAAACCAAGGTCCTTGAGGGCCTTTAGAATCCGGCCCACTTGCTCGTCCATGAAGGTAACGGTGGCGAGGTAGCCGGCCCACATGCGCTTCTGGTTGTCCGGAAACTGGTCGATGCCGAACTTTTGGGAATTGGAAGCCGATATGCCTGCCTTGGGCATGTCGTCCCAGTCTCCCTTGGGCACGTGGGGGAGCTGCATTAGCTTGTAGGGATAGCGTGCAAAGTACTGCTCAGGGGCGACGTTGGGGTAGTGAGGCCGAACCATTCCGGTGGCCAGGAAGAAGGGCTTTTCGTCCCGGCTCAACTCCTTCAGCAACTCCACCGATTTGGTGGCCGCCTTCCAGTCCGGCTGATCGGATCCGTCCCCTACGTAATCGACCGTGACGAACATCCGGTAAGGCATCCTGGTGGATTGACGCCCCTTCAGGTCGGTGGTGAACTTATTGAGGTTCAGGCAGGCGTAGTTGCCTGGCGTGTGAGCTTCCTTGCCGGGCATGTTGTACTTGGCCGACCAGCAGGCCGGGACATCGTCCCCATCGGTCCCGGCGATGACGTCTCCGGGGACGCGCATGTGGAAGATCTTGCCGACCCGGGTACTCGAATAACCGTTCTTTTGAAAATGTTCCCCCCAGGTAATTTGCTCGCCTCCATGGTAGCGTCCCCGCATGAAGCTGGCCCGGGAGGGCCGGCAGACGGTCCCCTGGCAATAGGCGTTTCTGAAGAGGGTGCCTTCCCTGGCCAATTGATCGATGGATGGAGTTTCGGCCATCTTGTTTCCATAGCAGGCAAGGGCATCAGCCTTGAGATCGTCGGAAACGATCAGGAGCACGTTCTTGACCTTCGCGTAGGTGGACAGGGAAAGGGCGATTCCCAGCCAAAAGGAAGTGGCTTTCCTCATGCGTTCAGATGGCCGAGGCTTTTCCTGATGCTCTCAATCGGGGAAGGGGAGTGATCCTGCTCGACATGGCAATGCCTGACACCCGCCTTCCGGGCCGCCCGCATAATGGGCTTCATGGGAATCATGCCGTCCCCAATCTCATCGAATGCAGCCTGCTCGAGCTTTCCGTAGTTCGGGCAGGGGGTTCCCTTCTTCAAGTCCTTGAGGTGGAGCTGGGAAATGCGTTTGCCGAGTTTGCGGATCATCGAGACGGGATCAACCCCGCCTACCTTGACCCAGAAGACGTCTACCTCGAAGAGCATATCCTCGGAGAAGGCTTCAACGAAGACGTCGAAGCCCGTCTTGCCTTTGGTCATGGGCTGAAACTCAAAGGCATGGTTGTGATAGGATAGCCGGATGCCGGCTTCCTTGGCCAGGGCCGCTCCCTTGTTGAGGGCCTCGGCGGTCTTTTCGTAGGCCGCGAGGTCCTCCCTGTCCGCCCCGTGAAGATAGGGGACGACGAGGTCGGTGAGCTTGTGCTTGCCGGCAGTTTCCAAGACCTCTCCAAAGGGCTGGACTCCTTTCTTTTCAGGATGAAGGACGCAATCCCAGTTGAAATGAGAGGAATTGACCTCCATTCCCCGCTCGCGGGATTGAGTGATCAGCTCCAGCGACTGGGGGGAGGGAAACCCGTAGGACTCGACTTGCTTGTACCCGATTTGGGCGACCTCGCGAATGGTCTTGCCGAGGTCCTGCTTGATCGGGTTGCGAAGGGTGTATAGCTGAAGCCCGATCTCGTCCAGGTAGGGCAGACCCTCGTTACGGGCAAAGGCGGGAAGGCCGAGCGTGATTCCACTTGCTTGGTAGATGAAGGAGCGACGATTCATGGGTAAGTCGTATAAATGCTCCTGCAGGAGATTGGCAAGAGATCAATTTTGCTCCGGAGAGTCAGGTCCGGGTTTGCCGGGTGACTCCTTGGCGGTGAGCGGGGCCTTGAGCCTGCGCAACAGGGAGAAAACGAAGAGGGAGAGGTGCAGGCAGGTAGGTAGGGCGGCGGAGACCCCCATGATCAAGCCGAAGTAAATGTTCTTGGCATTTTCCCGTCCCGTCGGGTCCTGCAGGGCCTGGACGGCCCGCACGGTATATTTGGATCCCCTGTCTGCAAACTGCTCGGGGGCGCTCTCCCAAAGGCTTATGAGCCACCCTCCGAGGGTGAAGACGAAAAGTACCCAGAGGGTGGCGAGCAAGGCGATGACGAGGTCGAGGGAAAGGTGAAAGACGTATTCCGAAGTCTTGGTGGAAGCAAGGGCCCTGCGGATGATCCAGATGGTGACGAAGAAGGAGAGGCTGTCGAAGAGGGCCCCCAGTAGACCGACCGGTATCTGAAGCTTGACGTAGTGAGAAGCCTCATGGGTAAGCATGTAATGAGGGAAGGCGGTATAGATGGCCCACCAGTAGCAGGCGACGTTGAGGACGATGAAAAACAGAAACAGGAGGGGGAAGAAAATCCTTATGGATCCTCTTTTTCTCTCGTAGAGGTCAAGGACTTGATGGAGGGCGTCTCGCCAAGTTGCGATGACCTCCTTCATGGCGATTCGAGTGAATTTTCCCTTATTTAAAGGGCAACATGGCTCTGTTTCTCGACCGATTTCTCGCAGGCCTCTATGATCCTCATGCAGGTAATGGCGTCATCGAGGGTCGAGAGCGGTTTCTTGCCCTTTGCGATGACTTCCTCGAGGAAATGAACGCCCATCGAGCGAATGGTGTAGGGGTAGGCGGAATAGGTCTGGGAATGGACCACGGCAGGCGTATTCTCCACCCAGTCGCGGTAGCTGTAACGGGTCGCTCCCTTGGTTCCGATGACCTTGATCATGAAGGTCCAGGGATCCCCGGCATGGTCGTCCGAGGCAAAGCTCGCGCAAAGATGAGAGAGGGCATTGCTCTGCATCTGCATGGTTACCATGGCGAGGTTCTCCTGAGGGACGCTGCCGTCGTTGACGGTCGCCTTCATGCAGGATACCATCCGCGGCGCCCCCGCCAGGTAAAGGCTGCAGTAGGCATGATGGGTCAGGATTTGACGGATCACGCCGGGGTATCGGGCGGCGACTTCCTCGGGGTGATGAATGTTGTAGAGAATGTAGAGGGAGACGAGATCCCCGAGCTTTCCGCTCTCTATGAGGTCCTTGGCCCGCATGACGGAAGGTTCGTAGATGTAATTGTGCACGGGAGCCACCTGGACGCCCTTTGTCTCAGCGGCCTTCTTGAGGTCCTCGATTTCCTCAATGGTGACCGCGGTCGGTTTCTCGACCAGGACGTGCTTGCCGGCCTCAATGGCCTGCATGGCGAAACCATGATGAGTTTCCATGTTGGTGAGGACGTAGACGACGTCGACGGCATCGATAAGGTCTTCGGGTTGGTCGAACACTTTTGCGCCGAAGAGTTCCGCCTTTTCCTCCGCCTTGGAACGAGTGCGGTTCCAGATGCCGGTCAACTCCGCGCCGGGTGAGGAGAGCACGCCTTCCCCATGGAGATAGGCGATGTCACCCGCCCCTATGAATCCAACTTTTGTCATGATGAGTGTATATCTAACGAAAAAGGGTTTTCGTCAAGTGAAGGTGGGAAGCTTGCGGGGCCGCCTACCTCAGAAGCGAACCCATTCACTGGTTGCGTAATTGAAGAAGAGCCGGGGGTCCCTGGAGGATAGATGATAATAAAACCAGCCGAAGACCGCAGAGGTTTCTTCCGAAGCGTCGGGGGCGGGGTCTGAGAATTTAACGGTATCGGCATATAGGAAGGGGTAGACGCTTTCGCTCGTCCAGTACCAGCCAAGGCTTTGCGACCAAAACCAAATGCCCGCCCCGCCGCCTTGAAGATTGCCGGCAGGATAAAGCCATCCGTGGGAAGAGTGATAGATCCAGCTGCCGCTGGAAACGAAGAACCGCCCGAACCAGGTGCTTTCCCGCCAGGAAGAGCCGAGGGATTGGGCCTCGGCCACGAAGCCATGGTTGCTTGCATTCGTTTCGGCATGGAGAAAGTGAGCGGTCAGGGTCATGTCCCGGAGGACGGTAAGGGAGAGTTGGGTCTGGTTGTGGTCGGCCTGGCCGGTGGCGCTCCAGTGGGAGAACGCGTATCCCCAGGAAGGGGAAGCGTTGAGGTCGACGCTGGAACCGTAGGGGTAGACGCCCCCGCCAGTCAGGGTGCCGGCGCCCGAGGGAAGGCTCCGTAGCGTGACCAGAGGAGTGGCCCTCTCGAAGAGCGCGACTATGGACTGGGTGGCATTTACCTCAACGGTAGTGGAGCTGGCATTCCTCTCGGAAATCCCGGTTCCGTTCCATTCGAAGAAGACGTATCCCGTGGAAGCAATGGCGGAGATATGTGTCGATTGTCCGTGGGGGAAGGTTCCGCCCCCGAGGACGTATCCGCCTTCGCTTGGGCTTGCGGCAACGGTCAGGACGTGGGAGGCGGCCTGAAAATGGGCGGTTAGGTTACGGTCAGCCGTCATGTTTACGGAAGTGACGGAAGCGTTTGCATCAAGGGTGCCTTCCCCGCTCCAGTTCAAGAACAGGTAGCCGGGAGCGGGG
>DLRY01000048.1:4956-17218 GCA_002500665.1 Opitutia bacterium UBA7876 | reverse complement strand
CGTCTCCGGGCCCGCCTTCGAGGGGAGCAAGGAACGCTACCGCATCTCTTCCTACAACCGGACCAAGAAGAGCTTCATGGTCCTCGTCTATGCGGATGGGGCGAAGGGCGACTTGCCCATCAAGATCTCCATCCCATCCTCCATCCGAACGGGACGAAGATACCACGACGGTTCGTCGGCAAGGGACTTCCGAGGGGAAGGATTCAAGGATGGCGACGTCCACCGGGCCCGTTGCGTGACCAAGGACATCAGCCGCGACGACGGGCGGGACCTCAACCGTAGCGTGCAGTCCGGCAAACCCGTCGCCGTGACGGGCGGGCAACTCGCCTTCACCGTCGAGGGCGCCCGCAGGTTCACCAAGGTCGAGTTCTTCAGGGAATGATCAGTTGCAAGCGGTTCGCGCTTGCGAAGAGGAAACTGAAAGGGTGGACAAAACGGTACAAAATTAATTTTGACATGTAACCTGAGATGCCAAGTCTATTGACTGAAAAGTCCGTCTCCGTCTGGAAACCCTTCCCAGGCCGGAAATTCAACAACCCTACAACCAGAAGTAACTCTTATGTCCGAGCTTAAACCCGACTCAACCGCAGTAATCCTCATTGGATATCAAAACGACTACTTCGCCGAGGACGGTATTTTGCATGCCGTAATAGAGGAGGTGGACCGGGTAAACCACGTCCTGGACAACACCATTGCCATGCTTGATGGCCTCAAGGATAGCGAAACCCTGCTCATTGCTACGCCAATCATCTTCACCGAGGACTATTCCGAGCTTTCCGACCCACAGGGGATTCTCAAGGCGGTCAAGGACAGCAAGGCTTTCTGCGCCGGTACCCCCGGAGCGGAAACCATCGACCAGCTCAAGGCTTTCGGGGAACGGATTATGGAGATTCCGGGCAAGCGTGGCCTGAATGCATTTTCCAACACCGACCTGGCCAAACTCCTCCAGGACAAGGGCGTTACCCACGTCGTCTTCGCTGGGGCGGTTACCTCGGTATGCATCGACTCGAGCGCCCGGGCCGCCTTCGATCGCGGCTTTAAGGTAACAATCCTTTCCGACTGCACAACCGGACGAACCATTTTCGAGCAGGAGTTCTACTGCAACGACATCTTTCCCATTTACGCGGACGTCAAGAACAAGGACGAGCTCCTGCAAGCAATCGGTTCCTGAGATCACGGATAAGCGCGTATTCCATCCCAAAAGGGGGCTTGAAGAATATGTCGGAACCGGATTCGAAAACCGAGATAACCCAACCCCCGGAGGATCCGCTCAGCCCGGAGCAAAAGGAGGAGGTCTCGATCCAGATTCAGCACAAGCTGATTGAGAAACTCCACCAGGAAAACGAGAAGCTAAGAGCGTTGACGGAGGAACTGACCTCCAAGGCCAAGGCCCTGGAGGAAGAAATGGAGCGAAGCCAGAATCTCGAGCGACAGCTCGCCCAGGCCCAAAAGCTGGAGGCTCTGGGCCAGATGGCGACGGGAATCGCCCATGAAATCAATTCCCCCGCCCAATTCATTGGCGACAGCCTGGCTTTCATCAAGAGCGCCTTCGATGAGATCCTGGAAGGGGCCGCCAAGGACGACGTCCCCGAGTTTCTGCGCGACAACCTGCCCCAGGCCATGGCCAATGCTCAGCAAGGAGTGGAAAGGCTGGCGGAAATCGTTTCCTCCATGAAGAGGTTCTCACATTCCGGCGATGGGCGGAAAAAGCAACCCGGTGACGTCAACCAGGCGGTCGGGGATTCCATGGCCGTTTCCAAGAATCTCTGGAAATACCACTTGGAAATCGATACCGAACTGGATGAGGAACTACCCGAGATTCCCTGCTTCGTGAGCGAGATAAGTCAAGTCATCCTCAACCTGATCGTAAACGCAACCCATGCCATCATCGACGCAAAGAAGGCGGAAGAGGGACGGGAAGGAAGAATCATCATCCGTACCAAGCAGGTGGAGGATGGAGTGACGATCGAAATCCGGGACAACGCAAACGGAATTCCCGAGGAGATCAGGGAGCAAATCTTCGATCCCTACTTCACGACCAAGAAGATCGGAGAAGGCACGGGCCAGGGGTTGGCCCTGGCCCAGTCTCAAATCGTGAAGACCCACGGCGGGCGCATTCATTTCGAGACCGAGCTGGGCATCGGCACCGCTTTCTTTATTTTCCTCCCCCTCGACCCGGAGAAACCCGCCGGACCGAGCGGTTAGGGATGGAAGTCAACCTCGGACGAGGTAGGTCTTCATCTTCCCCTTTCCCTTTATCTCCATCTCTCCCCGGGCCTCGAGATCGAAGCTTTCCCCAACCAGGGCAGCGGTTGACTCGGATAGGTGAACGGCCCCCGCAACCCCATGCGATTCCATCCGCGAGGCAGTGTTCACGGTATCGCCCCACAGGTCGTAGATGAATTTTTTCCTGCCGATCACCCCGGCCACCACGGGACCGCTGTTGATACCCACGCGGACCGAGATCGACTCCCCCTTCAGGGTCCCGATGCCATCGAAATACCGGAGCATACGCAAGGCCATCTCGACGAGGGCTTCGGCGTGGTCGTCCCTCGGTTCGGGAACGCCCGAGGCCACCATGTAGTTGTCCCCTATGGTCTTGATTTTCTCAAGGCCGATCTCATCGGTAAATGAATCGAATGCGGAAAAGGTCTCGTTTAGGAATTCCACGAGCTGGTTCGGGGTGAGTTTCTCGGAAAGAGGGGTGAAGCCGACGATGTCCGCGAAAAGCACGCTGCAACCAGGGTGTGAATCGGCAATGGTTCCCTCCTTGGTCTTGAGCCTCTCGGCAATCCGAAAAGGAAGGATGTTGAGAAGGAGCTTGTCCGACTTCTCCTTTTCCCTCTCAATGACCTCCAGATATTCCTTTTCCTTGTCCTTGAGATGCTTGCGCTCGAGAGCCGAGTTAATCCTAGCATTGAGGGTGATGAATTTGCAGGGCTTGCTTACGTAATCGGACGCCCCGGCCTCCAGGCAACGGTAGATGGTATGCATCTCGTCCAGGGAAGAAAGGACGATCACGGGCACGTTGCCGGCATTCAGAAGCGGCATGGCGCGCTTGAGGAACTCATAGCCGTTTTCACCCGGCATGAGGATGTCGAGCAAGACCAAATCGACCTTTCCTTCCCGGATCAACGCATCGGCTGCCGTGGTGGTAGGGGCATGGGATACCTCGTGCCCGACAGCGGACAATTTCCGGCTCAGGTAGTGGGCTATGTTGGGGTTGTCGTCGAGAATCAGGATATGGGAGGGGTATTCGCTTTTTTCGGGCTGAAGAACGACGTTGAGGTTCGTCGAGTGAAGATCGACCAGCTCGACGTCCGACTTGGCAAGGATACCCGAGTCGATCAGGTCGTCTATCGAAACGAACCCACCATCCCGCAAGGCCGAGACGGCCGCATCGAGTTGCCGGATGGACTGGCCTATCTTTTCCAGATCCCCGACAAAGGGAGAGCCAGCCAGCGAGGCGTCGTCCAGATACTGCTCGACCAGTCGGCCGCCCACCCTGATGGACTCTTCGATCTCATGCCCGAAGTCCTCCGCGATGGAACTCAGCTTGGCAAGGATGCTTTCCTCGTCCGCATACCTGATTGCGAATGCCTTGTCCAGGTGCAGCAAGATCGATTCGCCATGTTCGCGCATGGCGCCGAAGCCTGCCTCCATGGAACGCAGGGAAGGTTCCTCCTCCACACTCTCTGCCAATAGCTCGGCATAGCCGATTATGACGTTGAGGTGCGTCTTCAGGTTGTGCCGGATCTTGCCCAGCAGGAGAGCCTCCAGCCTCTTGTCCATTATTCTTCCAGCAAGGCGGTCATCTTTGCGAGCAACCCCTCCAAGTCAATCGGCTTGGTATCGAAATCATCCGCCCCTAACTCGAATGACTTCTCCCGGTCTGCGTCCATGGCGTGGGCAGTCAGAATGATTACCGGAATGGAAGAGGTTTCCGGCTCCGCCTTGGCCCTCCTCAGAACCTCGAAGCCATCCAGCACTGGCAGACTGACGTCGAGAAGAACCAAGTCCGGCTTGGCCTCGCCGAGTTTCTCGAGACCTTCCCTTCCATCCTCGGCCAGGATCACCTCGAATCCCTTCCGCTCAAGACGGCGGGAAAGCATGTCCCTGTTCATCTCGTTGTCTTCGATCAAAAGGATTTTCTTCATGGCGGGCGGGAGTTGAGGGAGAAAGCAAGAGTAAGGGGGAATCAGGTTTGATCAGTCTCCGCGGCCTTCCAAATCCCCCACTGTCCTTTTTTCCAGGAACCCAAGGATTGCTTGCGGGGCAAATGCATGGGCAGGTCGACCTCGAAGAGACTTCCTTTCCCGATCTCGGATGACACCTCGATCTTTCCGCTCATCATGTCGACGAAAGCCTTCGTAATGGGCAACCCAAGCCCCGTTCCTCCAAATTTCAGAGCCGTATCCTCCTCGGCTTGGGTAAAGCGCCTGAAGATCCTCGCAACCTTGGACTGCTCGATCCCAATCCCGTCGTCCTGCACGGAAAACTTGATGCGGGCGGGCGCAGCATCCTTCATTTCTTCGATCCGCATGGTCACGGTTCCCTGACGGGTAAACTTAGAGGCATTACCTAGCAGGTTCAGGAGAATCTGCCTAAGCTTTATCTGGTCGGTCGTCATCTCCAGGCCCTCGGGAAATTCGCGGATGACTTCAAACTGGTTTTCGTTGCTCTGGAGCAAGGGCCTGATTATGGAAAACACTTCTTGCACGACCTCCTCGACGAGAACTTTCTCGGCGAAAATTTCCATCTTGCCGGACTCCACCTTGGACATGTCCAGGATGTCGTTGATCAGGCCAAGAAGGTGACCGCCCGCATCCAGGATCTTGCGCAAATCCTTCGAATAGTTCTCAAGGCCGTCCGACTCGGCGTCTTCCGCAAGCATCTCGGAATACCCGATGATCGCATTCAGAGGGGTTCGCAACTCGTGACTGACCCGGGCCAGGAACTCAGTCTTGGCCTTATTTTGGGCCTCGCTCTTGAGGTGCTTTTCCTTGGCTAGGGCGGCGGATTTGCGCAGGGTGACGTCACGCGAAACCCCGCACAGGCCGATTACTTCTCCGTCGGCATTGATCAAGGGAACCTTCAAGTTATGGAAAAACCTCCGAACACCCTTGATATCCAGGCAATCCTCCAGATCTACGGTCGCCCCGGAGAGTACCTTGGCATCCGCCTCACGCACACGCTTGGCGACATCCGGGGACATAAGGTCCCGTTCCGTTCTTCCTATTATTTTATCCTTGGACAAGCCGAGCAGTTTTTCCATGGCAGGGTTCACTTGCGTGTACCTGCCCTCGACGTCCTTGATGAAAATGGCATCCTCGGCGGCATTGAAGACCGCCCTCAGCCGCTGCTCGCTCTCCCTCAGCGAGTTCTGAGCATCCTTCTGCTCGGTCACGTCGATCAATGTGCACAAGTCGGCGTTCCTCCCGGAATAGGGCACGGTCCTGGAATAGATGGAAATCCATTTGGTCTTGCCCGATGGGGTATTCAGTCTCCACTCGTATTGCTCGAGGACGTCCGGTTCTCCGGCCTGTTTTTTTCGCGCCTGTTCGATCAGCAGGTTACGATCGTCCGGATGAACCATGGAAATGAAGCCGTTCGCCTCCCAGCCGTACATATCCTCGACCGTTATCTCCGAGATTCTCGACCATTGCTCGTTGGTATACTTGATCAAGCCGTCCTGAAGAAGGACTATGCCAACTAGGGATTGCTCGGAAATCAACCGGAAACGCTCCTCACTCTCGTGTTTTTGCTGCTCCAGCTTGGCTTGGGAAGTCGCCCGCAGGAGCATCTCACCCGCCACCGGGAGAAGAGAGATCATCTCGTCTTCCCAGTCCAGTTCGCTCTTCAGCCAATCGATTGTGATGAGGCCTGAAATCCTTCCCTGGTCCAAAAGCGGGAAATGGATCGATGAGCGCACCTCGGGATCCAGAAGTCTGTCCGCCCTTTGCGCGGGCGACAACTCCGAGCAATCGCGGACGATCAGAGGCTCGCTTTCAAGGGCGCAAGCCTCTAGGACGGGATAGGAAGAGAGACTCGACCCCTTGACTTTAGAACCAATCCGGGTAACGGAATCATCCTTCACCGACTCGTAAACCTCCTCCATGGTCGCCCCGTCCTCCGAGAAGACCAACAGCATGCAGCGTTCGGCACGGGCAAAGTCGATCAACTGCTTCAAGGCAGTCTCTAGATAAGACAGGGTTTCCTGGAACGAACGCTGCATCAATTCCGTCGAAACACTCGTGAGGATTCTCTGAAATTCGTACTTCTTGGTCAACTCGGACTCCAGGTGCTTGAGTCGCCTGTTCTCCGAGGACAACTTTTCGACGAGCTTCTGGTGAACCTGGGTAACGAGCTCGTCGTTGACTGGACTTGACGTAACCTCAGCCTTCATGGACGAATCAAAATAAACGTTCGGACATGCCCTGCGAACCGAAAGAGCGCCTCGGGTTGCCAAAGGATACAAGAGAGGGACATAGAAACTTTTTTATCTCATAAAGCCCTGACCGTCAAACCTCGAAAGAAGTTCGGACACGATCTTCACCCAGACCAAAGGAATGTACGCTGGTTCACCACCGGATGACTGAGCGTCCTCTCAGTTGATCCCTCCCTGCTGATTCGTCCGAACCGGACTTTTTTTTCCACGGTAAACGAAAAGTCTCGATTTAACCTCCGAATCCCCTTAGCTCGGAATCCATAATGAACGAAGTAACGATCAAGGGAGAGGTTACCCATGTGGACGAGGTCCGCGAATACGGGGCCAACGGATTCAGGAAGCAGGAGGTCGTAGTGGAGACCGGAGACGGGAAATGGGCCAACCCCATTGCCGTGGAGTTCACCAAGGACCACATCGAGAAGAGCCAGACTCTCAAGAAGGGAGACCGGGTCACCATCGAGGCCCGCGTCAACGGGCGCGAATGGCAGGGGCGCGACGGGGTAACCAAATGGTTCACCTCCATCAGCGCCTACAAGCTCGAGACTGAGGGAGGGTCCGACGGTCCGGCTCCCGCCGCAACCACCGAACCCGACAGTTCCTCCTACGACACCTACGACGAGTACGGGGACGGGGACGACGGGGACGACGTCGTCTTCTAGTCCTTCTTCCGGTCACCCGGTCTCGGTTGTCGAAGCGAGCCGTTTTTGCGCTCCAGTTCCTCGAGCCCCTTGAAGAATCCTCGGGCGATTCTTTTCGCCCATGCCCTCTTGTCCTCCCCGGGCAGCCTCTTGGTAGAATGCATACCCACCAATTCCGTGTTGCTCTTGCTCATTTTGATTTCCTCCTATTGTTTGCGTACGTTGGCCGGTTCTCCGGCTGCTTGAAAAGCCCATTGCAACCAGGACAGGGTCACTGGCTCGTCCAAAGTCACGTATAAAACGTCCGCACCGCTGAAGGCCCCTTCGTGCCTTTTCAGGCTCCCCAGAATTTCGCATGCCTTTGCGTCCTCGGTGCCTACCTCAAGGCGTTCGATCAAGTGGGCGAATTCCGCTGCGGGAGAATGGTTGTGGGCCCATTGATCGTAGAAATATTCACAAGACATTTCGGAGTCCAAGTCCCCGTAGTCGATTTGCGAAGTGATCTTGCGGAGGTTTGGTTTTTTTAAGTCCTTTTGGCTGTAACCCTCGTAATTGAGGTAGTACTCCCGCCAAGTGGGTATACTCGGCGGATCAACCGGCTCCCCCAAGTGCAGGACCTGCCCGTCGTAGTGAATCTCATGCCTTGGATTTTCAACGTTCTGAAGAAAAGGGGTTCCCCGTCGCTCGTAAAAGCCATAAGCCTTTTCCACGAATGATTCCGGAATGACCTCAGGACGCTTGAAATCCTCGTATCCGCGAATGAAAAAGTACTCACTCACGAGGAGCCCTCCTCTTCATCGTATTCATCCTCGTCGTACCAGTCCTCCTCCTCATCCGAATAGGAAATTTCTTCCCCATTCTCATCGATTCCCCAGTGGATTTCGTCCCTCCATGCATAGGGATCCTTCACGATGCCCGGGTTTATGCAGTACGACCAGGCCTGAAGGTTGTAGGCATCGCGCTCCCAGTGTCCTTGAATGACCTTCTTGAGTTCTGTTTCCACGCCGGCCCCCTCGGGCAAGCAACCGATCGCGACGTCGAGGTAACCCTCAATATCGTCCGTATCGTAGGAAACGGTCACCACGTACTGATCGTAAATCGGAATCCACGCCACGTGGTAGGTCAGGGGCCAACTGCAGCCCGGACCCGAGTCCGCCCAATTGATGGCAACGGCGAGTACCGGATCGCTCCTGTATCCGCGCACCGGCAGGTCTCCCTGCTGGTCGCGCTGCCTCGAATGACGAACCTGCCCGTCCGCATAGGTTCCCCAGACCGGCAACCCGTCCCGGATCGGGGCAAGGGCAATGCGCGCGACCGCGTTGCGGATAGCCTCGTACCCATCGCGACCCCCTCTTCCCTCCCGGCAGATGATCCCTTCCGCCGACTCGTCGTACTCGGTTTCGTAGGGGATGATCTCGTAGGGATCGATCTTCTTGGCATCCTTGGTTAGTTTCTTCTTGTCCTCGAAATATTCCGCGAGGATCGCATGTTCCCTCGGGTAGAAATATTCGACTTGGGCCGGGGCTTGGATCCGTCCCTCGGGTTTCTTTGGTTCAGGCAATCGGTTTAAGCTCATGGTTTTTCCTCCTTGTATGATTGATAATGATTGAGTGATCCCCCTACCCTGGACTCGATCCTTCCCGGGCGCCACCAAGGGAGACGTCATACGCGTCATAGGAGACGGCGTCCAAGCCGCCCAAAGGTTTTGGTGGACTTGGACCGCACTTTTGCTGTTTGCTAGGAAGTAATCCAACCCCAATCCTTGAGCGTTTTTTTCACCAAGTCCTACTGGAAGTTCATCTTTCAAAGGAAAGTAAAATCCCTCCGTCTTTGGAGACGGAATATCTTTGACCTATCGAAACGAAAAAAGCACCTGTCCTATCTTTGGTGGATTGTAAACAGGACCGAGAAAGGGTCTTCCTGGCGGTTCTGGAGAAGGTGGAAGCGACCCCAGTGGACGAGTCCACGCTTTGTGCGCTTCCTTTTCAAGACCGGGCAAAGGCCTCTGCCTCTGAAGCTCGCCCTTCTAGCTCCGATTCTCATTCCGGCGCTCGGGCTCACAATCTGGATCGGTTACCCCATGCTCAAGGAAGTCAAAGCCTACCGACTGAACAAGACCGCCAAGGCGGCTCTTGAGGCCAAGGACTACCGGACCGCCTTTCTCACCAGCCAAAGCTCGAACCTCCTGAAACCCGGGGAAGCGGAGGTTCTGCGCCGGCTCGTCAAGACGGCCATTATCCTGAGGCATCCGCGGACCATGGAATGGGTTCTGGAACTGGCCAACCACCCCCAGGCCACCGCGGAAGACAAGTTGTCCTATCCCCGCAACTGCATCATTCTGGGGGAAAATGAGCTGGCCATTGCCTGGATGGAGGAGCAGTCCTCCCTCGACGAGGCATCCGAAGAAATGACTTACCTGCAATGCCTCGCCCGTGCCCGCAGGGAAGCCCAAGGGGAATTCGAGGCTTTCCGCATCGCCAAGTCATTCCTGGCCGCAAACCCCGGTTCCTCAAGGATACGGGATTTCCTCTGGGACCTATGCCTTGGATCGAGCCAGCCTTACCTCTTCGCCCAGGGCACGTCTCACCTGCGGGGGGCGGCCAAAGGACACGACGAGCGGGCACGAAAAGCATCCAGAAGACTACTCCTTCAGCCCTCCATTGCCCGGGAGGAAAAAAAATCCATCGCAGTCCACCTCTGGAATCTCGGTAACCCAACCCTCACCGATGCCATCCTCTGCCTGGATGCAGCCTATGGAGAACGCAAAATAAGCGCCGACAAGCTCTTCTTCATCCTAGGCCAGGAGTTCGACGATCTTCATCGGGATTCGACCAAGAAGGAAATTATCGACCTGCTCAACCAGGTCGGGCGGCCGGAGACTTCCCTCCAGATTCTCGAGAAAAAGAATCCTCTCTCAAGCGGGGAAAAAGGACGGCGCCTGCGCACCATGCGAGCAAGCTTGTCGGCCGGGGACCGCGGAACCTTCCGTAAACTGGTGACCGACTCCAACCGTTCGCTTTCCACCGTCGAAAAAAGCTTCTTCGATTTTCTTCTCCTCGAGAAAAGCCGTCCGTCCGAATCGTTCGAGAAGGACTTCAAGGAGATCATCTCCAGGGCCGACTCCGGGGATTTGGACAGCATTCGTTCCTTCATCCACCTCACCGACAACACCACTTTCCTACTGGGCTTCATCAACGAACTCGAACGGCGCAGCCGGGACAACCCTGGCATCAAGTATCTGCTCGCGACTTGCTACCGGCGGTTGGGGGACCACGAGGCCCTCAGGAAAACCCTCCTTGAAACGGCCATGCCCAACTCGGTTTCCAATTTTTCAGGCGAGCAGCAAACTTGTTTCCTCAAGGCCTCCTACGGTCAAGACCTAGACCGGTGCGCCGAGTGGGCCGAGAAGGCTCTCGTCCAATATCCCCAGAGCCGTTCCACCCGCTACGCGCTCGCCCTATGCTACCTGCGCATGGGCGACTCCGCCGCCGCCCTAGCTCTTCTGCGGACAGACTTTGCATCCGATCCTCCGCTCTGTCCCACCCAGCGGGTCATCGGAGCCGTCGCTCTCAAGAGAAGCGGAGCAGCCGAACTGGCCCGCAAATGGGCACCCGCGGACCATCTCGCCCTCCTCCTTCAACCCGAGAAGGTCCTTCTTCGGGAAGCCCTCTCAGACGATCCATGATCAAGCACCGGAGCGACGATCCCGGAACGCTTTCCTCTTGGTCCGTCCCAGTTGGTTTGGCCTGCCTTTTGCTGGCCTGGCTTTCTCTCTTCTCGCGGGCCAGCCTCTGGTGGAGCGAGGCCAGTTACTACACGCACGGGTGGTGCGTTCCCTTTCTCGCAATCCTTCTGCTCTCCCGGTCCCGCAAAGGCCCGGTCCAAGAGGAAGGATCCCCGGGATCCTCCTGGCTCTTGCCCCTGGCTCTGGCGGCCCTGCTCGTGTTTCCCTCCCGCATGCTCGGGGAACCCGATCCCTTCTGGCGAATACCTCTCTGGCTCGAGATGATCTCCCTTTCCGCCCTGAGCTATAGTTTTGCCCGGGCGGCCAACCTCGGTTTTTCGCGTCGAGCCTGGACTTTGGCAACCCTTTACCTCCTGACCTGTCTGCCCTGGCCCGCCGTCCTCGAGTCGAGCGTCGTACATTCCCTCACCTTCATCGTCGCCGCCTTCGCCGCAGAGGCCCTTCTCTGGTTCGGTCACCCGGCGGAGGTCATGGGCAACGCCATCCTGGTCGACCGCGAAACGATCTCCATCGACCAGGCCTGCAGCGGGATTCGATCCCTCCAGAACCTCCTCTCCTTCGCTCTCTTTTTCGCCCTTTACTACCGACTCGATGGGATCCGCGCCCTCCTGGGTATTACGATAGGCATTCTGCTCTCGCTGGGCTTTAACTCGCTCCGGGCCCTGGCTCTCTCACTCGTTTTCCTGGAATTCGGTCCCGAAGACGGGGAAACTTGGCACGATGCAATCGGAAACTCCTTCATCATCTGCTCGTTCATCTCTCTTTGGCTGATCGCGCGACTCCTTTCCGACAAGGAGGCAACCTCCGGAAATAAGGACCGGAAAAAGGAGATGAAACGCTCCGGCAACCGGACCATCCCATGGACCTATTCCGCCGCCTTCGTTCTACCCGAAGCTCTCGTCATCGCCTGGTTCGCCTGCTTGCCCGGCCAGACCGGGGACTTCACCTGGGAGGTTGCCCTAGGCCCCGATGCCTCGGTAATTCCCGAGGGCGTGAGGGAGGTCTTGCTCTTCGATTACGGAAAGCAGGGCCAAATTCCCATTGGTCCCGGGGCTCCCGCCCGGGTCATCCACTTCGGCTACCTTGAGGATTCCGCCGCCGCCAGTCTGTGCAGCCGCAACCACGACCCCGAGACCTGCATGCAGTATTCGGGGGTCAGGCTGGTTGATTCGGAATCCCTTCACCGTTTTCGCTTCGGAAGCGACGAGCTCCTCTTCCGCCATTATTCCACCCCTCCCGGCAAACCCGGTGGCCCTCCATCCCTGCACGTTTTCTGGTGCTCCGCAGTCCTCGACTCGAGGATTCGCTCCTTCGAGTTCGAAGATCCTTCCGCGCTTGCCAAGTCCCTCCGTTTTCTCTCAGGCAAACTATCCTACCGGAGGAAGGTCCTTCTGGTCTCCCTCAGCGGGGAACGGACGTCCGTTCAAGCAA
>DLRY01000048.1:4475-4605 GCA_002500665.1 Opitutia bacterium UBA7876 | reverse complement strand
GGTCCATCCTTCGCCCCATCCGGGAAAAGGGAAACTTATCGCTGAAGGATTCCCTCCCCCTCGAGCAAGGCCCACTCCTCCGGGAGCATCCTGTCCCGGGCTAGGCCACGGGCCAGCTTGCGGGCATCTT
>DLRY01000048.1:3662-4116 GCA_002500665.1 Opitutia bacterium UBA7876 | reverse complement strand
CGAGGATCACCGCCATCAAGGCCCGTTCCCCATGGAGCATCGGTGAGTTCCCCCTTGCCCGCATCGCCTCGAACGCCTCCCCTGGCTTGCCGGCTAAAACCTTGGCCAGAGCCAAGGTGGACAGGAACGACGGGTTGGCGGGAAAAGCCAGGACGATCCGCTCGGCTTCCCGCTCCAGGCGCTTCGGGTCCTTGCCCAGCAGGAGAGATAGGTAGCAATGGTTGTTCAGGTTTCCATGCTTGTAGGGAAAGCGCTCTCTGGCATTGCTCGTGATGCGGTGGGCAAGCCCGGTCCTCCCCGAAGCAAGGGCCAGTTGCAGAAACTGGTTCGACTGGGCGAGGCCGAATGCATCCCGGTCCATCGCCCACGCTTGTTCGAAGACCTCGAAGACCAGGTTTCCCTTTCCCGCGAGAAGGCCCATGCGGGCGACTTCTAGAAGGGCATGGGCCGAGCC
>DLRY01000048.1:2420-3350 GCA_002500665.1 Opitutia bacterium UBA7876 | reverse complement strand
AGAAGGGCATGGGCCGAGCCGACCGAAACCGCCTCCTCGTGGTATCTCCGGAGGGCGGCATCGTCCCCCGCCGCGATCGCCAGATAAGCCCGGGCCTTGACCGCGTCAGCCTCCGGCAAGGCTTGCCCCGCCAGCTCGAAAAGCTTTTGGGCTTCCTTCCCTCGTCCCGCTTGCAAAAGTGCATGGAAGCGGATGAAGAACAAGTTTTCATCTCTCGCCGCCTCGACCTGCCCGACTAGGGACAAGGCTCGTTCGTTTTCACCCAGGCGGACCAGCCAACGCCCGAGATCCTCGATCTCGACCAAGCCGGGAACCGCAGCCATCGCCCGTTCCACCGGGTCCTCCTCCCATTCGATGCCTTCGACCAGCTCCTTCTCGCAAGCCTGAAGGAAATCACGGTAGGTAACCAGCGGGTGATTGCGGAGGGCTTCGATCGCCCATGCCATTTCATGCTCGAGGAAGGCCGGGCCGGGTCGTGAAAAAACCAATACCCGCAGGGCCCTGTAGCCCCATTCGTCCTTGGCGAGAGCAAGTTCGCGCAAGGCCCCCTTTGCCCGTATCCGGTCCTCTATAAGACCGCGCACCCAGAGTATCCTGTGCAAGGCATAAAGAGCCCGCCGGTCATCCTTGCCCTTGTCCGTCAAAGCCCGCAGGCTCTCGACCGCGCCCTTTACCCGCCCCTCGTGGTACTGCAGGCATGCCTTCAGGACCGAGAGCGCGGAGCCGTCCGGCAACCGTTGCTCGAGCTCGGCCAAGCCGGCTGCGTCGGGTGTGAAACCGGGTACCTCGAGGCTCAGCTCGACCAAGAGAAGCAGTTCCCCGGTGGAAATCCTTCCTTCTTTGCGCAAGCCGGACAAGACCTCCATGCAAGCGGTGGGATCTCTGAGGGCGAGGAGCCTCAGGTCTCCGGTCCGCTCAACCGTCTCCTCA
>DLRY01000048.1:0-2081 GCA_002500665.1 Opitutia bacterium UBA7876 | reverse complement strand
CCCTCCTGAAGATACCAATACGCGGCAAGCGAGGCAACCAGGACCATGCAAAGCCCTACGGCGAGTCTCGAGAGGATACTCACCTGGAGAGGAAAGGGATCCTTATGCGCGAGCGCAGGAGGTTCTTTCTACCCAGCAAAAGGACCGCCAGGCCACCCAGGACAGGAAAGACGTAAGCCGGCTCGGGAGCCGCGGATACTCCGCCGCCGCCACTACCGCCACCACCGCCACTACCACCGCCTCCTCCTCCGCCTCCCGACAACCAGCTTGCATAGGTCTCCTTGACCGGGACGTAGTAGGTGCCGCCAAGCACAGGATCCGTAAAGGTTCCTCCAATGTTCGTCCCGACGGGGGAGGCGGAAATGTTGTAGCCGATGTCCTTGAGCAGGGCAAAGTCCAGCGCGCTGAAGGAAGTCCTCGTATTTACTCCGATTGACGGGAGCATGGACGGGTGACAGGCGCAGTTTATTTTCGAGGTATCGAGGGTGCCGGATGCCGGTGTCTTATCCCAGTGCGAAGTGGAATAAAGCGGAACGTTCTCATTGTTGTACTGCGCCTTGGCGTTCGCTCCCGTCCAGAAAGACCCGGAGGTATTGGCGGTCCATGCGCTGTTGGAATTGCTGAAACCCATGACGTGTCCGATCTCGTGAACCATCACGCTGTAGAAATCGGTCTTTCCGGAAGAAAGGGCGTCATTATGGGTCGTGAGGTCCGTGTCGTAGTAAAAGGTTTTGTTGGTGTTGACTTGGGAACTCCCGGCGATCGGCTCGAAATTGGTCGAGCTGTCCTTCGCATTGAGGGCGCTCGATAATGCAGCCACGTCCGACCCAGAGCCGGAGTAACCGGTTCGACCTGTTTGCCCGGCGGTCGCGAGCGTACTCCCGGAAATCGATTTCGCTCCCAGGAAGATAATCACTTCATTGGACCGGCCGATCACGTTCCCGTCAGCGGTCGTGCTTCCCACGGCGGGCTGCAGGGTGGATGAGGAAGACGGACTGGTGAAGTTGAGGGCCAGGCCTGAAATCGTGCTCAGCCCAAGATCCTCCGAGGGCCTGTAACCGGAGAAGCTTTCTCCACCCATCCTCGACTCGAAGGCGTACGCCACCTGTTCCATGATGTACTTTCTGTCGTCCGAGAAATAATTCCCCGTGTCGTAGGAATAGTCGAAAATGATATCGATCGCCCCATGCAGGTTGAGGGTAAGCAACAACGCGCTTCCCGAAATTAACCTCTTTAGAACGGATGGCATGGATGAAGGGTAACCAATGGAATTTACTCATTCCCAAGGAGTAAAGATTAATTTTCCATATGGCTGGCATTCTGCATATCCGCAATCGGCTCCGGCTTTGCTTTTCCAGCATCGTCTCCGACCGCTTCTTCCGCTAGGCGGACAACGCCTGGACCCTCGTCGAGTAACCGACCGGGCCCTATGACGCGTATGACGTCGGGCATGCTTTCAGGACGGGATCGGTTTACCTATGCTGGAAACCATGATTACCTTGAACAAAGAACAGGCGCTCTTCGACCTCCTGGGCAACCTGCGCGTCGAATGCATCACAATAACCGAAGACGGATCATATACCATCTACTACGACCAAGTCTCCGGCGAATTCCTACTCTGCGGTCATTGGTCCCTCATCGGAGGAGACGACGACCTCCCCGAAATAGCCTTCCGACCACGGCCCGTCCTTGGCCGGGGAAAGACCCTCGAGGAAGTATCGGCTTTCATCAAAAAAATCTATTCCGACGACTTTTGGGGAAGCTGCCGCATACACTACCTCTATGACTACGGCCCTTTCGAGAATGAGCTCTTCAAGGAATGGAAGAGGCTCGGGGTGAAGGAATTCGACCCCTTTCGTTTCGAGGTCTTCAACAATACCGCCGAGAGAATCAAGGGGAAGTACCAATACTTTCTCGAGAATGATCGAGAAAGCACCAGCGCATTATAGATGGGTGGCTTTTCTTAAAGGTGCCGCAAAGCGGAGCGGAAATCCTTGAATCGTCAAGGCGGGTTGCTTCCTTCCCAAAAGGGGACTAAAATCTGTACTTAGATTAATGAAACCCAAGCAATCAGCTTTCCC
>DLRY01000052.1:125281-125479 GCA_002500665.1 Opitutia bacterium UBA7876 | reverse complement strand
TACATGGGCGGAGGGCATGGGGTTAATTTGAGAAAAGCGTTTGAGACTAAATTATGTTTGATCCATGTCAAGCAAAACGAATACGAATTCTTCCCGTTCCCGATATGAAATAAAATCAATCGAGCATTATTTACTTGAGTTTTTTACAACCAAAGGGAATTATTGCGTGTTTTGCGGGCGTAGCTCAGCTGGTAGAGC
>DLRY01000052.1:1613-124921 GCA_002500665.1 Opitutia bacterium UBA7876 | reverse complement strand
TCGAATCCCTTCGCCCGCTCCATCTCAAACCACGAGGAAGAGTTCGCTAATTTCCCGTTCAAGAGAAGGCGGGCATATCGCCAAGTCTTGGTTTTCGTTCTTTCCAAAATCAACCTTAGTGGCCCCGGCCCCCTCCACGATAGGGATAATGGGCAGAATATCGCAAGGTTTCAGCTGGATATCGATCATGACGTCGGCCTTTCCAGAGCATACCAAGGAATATCCATAGCAGTCTCCCCAAGTTCGGAAAGTGCAACCCTTGTGGCCGAGCTTCTCCCAAGACACGGCATATTCCGACTGGCGAATTCGCTCCTCGTCGGTGGTGAGAACGATGGCATCTTCCCACGATTGAAAGTCTTTCACCGCGGCCCTCTCATCGTTGATTAGACATTGCTCTCCATCCCCGGCCAGCATTTGGTCGAACATCGGCAGCCTCATTGCCCCGTACAAAGGCTTTCCCTCGTACAGCAAACCTAAGAGCGTACCGAAGAAGGGCACGCCCAAAAAGTAACTCATGGTCCCGTCAATCGGGTCTACGACCCAAGTGTAGCGAGAATCGGATGTCCGATCCCCATACTCCTCCCCTACAATACCATGATCTCCGTACCTCTCCTCGATCTTCGAACGGATAAGCCTTTCTACAGCAAGGTCGGTTTGCGTTACAATGGTGCCGTCCGTCTTGGATTCATGGGAAACTCCCGATGACATGTCGGCAAGTATGATTTCCTGCGATTCCTTAGTTAACTTACTTGTAAAACTATAAAATTCTTCGAATGATAGCTCCATAATCATTTTCCATGGCTGAAATTATAATTGATTTTGAAGGTTGCTTGCAAGGAGGGATCAGGGAAATAGGCATCATTAAGACACAGAACCTGGAAATCGTCGACGCTTTGGATTTTCCCTCCCTCGCGAGTTCTGAAATCAACGGGGTTCTGATGGAGGCATTTGAAGAGCCGCCGGCATTCCTGGTTGCCCACAATGCCCAAACGGAAAAGAATCTTATTCGTGAATACATGCCCTATCCGGCGGGGAAACTCGCTTCTGGGAAATTTCGGTGGGGGCCATGGCTGGATACGCTTACTACATACCGGACTCTTTATCCATCCCTCAAGGACTTCAGCCTCGGAAGCCTCGTTTCTGACTTCATCAAGGAAAACGAGTTGCGAACCCTAGCGGAAAAGATGTGTGAAAAAGGCAGGAATAAGCCTCACTGTGCCTTGTACGACGCTCTTTGTACGCTTTTGCTTACAAAAAGATTGTCGGGGCTGGTAGACCTTAAGGGCTTCATCAAGTAGCCTGCCTGCGGGTCATTCAAGCGGTCTCTTCTGGTGTTTTTTCCTCCGTGTCGGCTTCCTCCCGATTAGGATCATCCTCTGTGTCGGCTTCGGCCATCTCCCCGTTTTCTAACACATCCGAAGGTGCGTCATCCCCTTGGAGGTCGGTGTTCTCGTCCAAAGAATCCTCATCGAGTTCAATAACTTCCGAAATCGCGATAAGCTTGTCCTTGTCCGAAAGATTAACGAGCTTGACGCCCTTTGAACCGCGGTTGGTTTCCCTTATGTTGAGGACAGGGCAACGAACGGCTTGTCCTTTAGCGGTAATCATCAGAATCTCGCTTTCTTCAGCGACGCTCAAGGCGCCGCATATTCCTTCCGTATTCATGGCGGTAACGCCTTGGCCGCCGCGTTTTCTGGGAGTAACCGGTTCGTCTCCCTCGGCAACTCCTCCATTGGGAAGAAAAGCGGAGAATCTCGTACGAATACCAAGACCATTCCGACCGGCAATCAATAACAATTTTGAATCGTCTACTACGAGGAAATTATCCACAATATCCTTGCCTTTGAGCTTAATGCCCCTAACTCCGCGAGTAACCCTTCCCTGGTCCCTCAACTGGTCACAACTGAATCTCAAGCCCTTGCCCAGCCTGGTCAAAATAAGAAGGTGATCATCGATCTTGGCGCGAATGGCTTGAAGGACCTTGTCGCCCTCATCTACGTTGATGCCGATGATTCCCCCTTTTCTGTGGTTTTTATAGGCGCTTATTTTTGTTTTTTTAACCACTCCTTTTTCAGTGCACAACACAAGCGATTCTTCTGACTCAAAAGAGTCGATGGACACCAGGGCCGCTACCTTTTCTCCCTTTTGCATCTCTAGCAAGTTCACTATGTTTCGACCTTTGGAGATACGGCTACCCTCAGGAATTTCATACGCTTTTTCGACGTAAACCCGTCCGTTCTGCATAAAGAACATAAGGGTGTCGTGGGCGTTGCAGGTGGTAAGAATATCAACTGGGTCCTCATCCTTTTGACCGCTTCCGATAACCCCTTTTCCCCCTCTATTCTGAACCCGGAACTCCTCTACTCCAGTTCTCTTGATAAAACCGGTTTTTGTTATAGTAACGACGCAGCCGTCGTTAGGAATCAAGTCCTCCATCCTGACGTCGCCCTCCACATCGGAAATAACGGTCTTCCTTTCGTCGGCATAGGAGGATTTTAGCTCCTGTAATTCTTCCTTGATTACACCTAGGAGCTTATGCTCGTTCTCGATGACGTCTTTGAACCCCTCGATCAACTTCATCAGTTCAAGGTACTCGGCATCAATCTTTTCACGCTCCATTCCAGTCAACTGATAGAGCCTAAGATCCAATATCGCATTCGCCTGCCTCTCGGAAAGCGAGTATTTTTCCATCAGCTTTTCCTTGGCTTCCGTTCTGTTCGAGGAAGCCCGAATGATCTTTACGAAGTCATCCAAATTGTCGAGAGCTATCTTGTATCCCTCGAGGATATGAGCTCTGTCCTCCGCTTTTCTAAGTCTGAACTGGGTACGCCGGAGGGTTACCTCGCGCCTATGCTCGACGTAGCACTCCAGAGCCTCCTTGATGTTGAGTTGCCTGGGTCGCAATTTATCCAAGGCTAGCAAAATGACCCCAAAACTACTTTCTAGAGCAGTGAGTTTATAGAGCTTATTCATAGTGACTCGCTCGATTTCACCAAGCTTCAGCTCAACGACTATTCTCGTTTCCTCCGTAGATTCGTCACGCAAATCTGAAATTCCATCCAGAACCTTCTCCTTCACGAGATCAGCAATTCGGGTTACCAAGGTAGCTCTGTTTGCGTTGTAGGGAATCTCCGTAATGATAATCTGTTGTTTTCCGTTAGGAAGTTCCTCCGTGTGCATCGAACCCCTCATGCGTACGATTCCTCTCCCAGTTCTCATGTAGGAATCAATGCCGGATCGTCCGGCGATACTACCGCCAGTCGGAAAATCAGGACCCGGGAGAATACTCAAAATATCATCAATCGTGGACGTCGGCTGATCAATGAGAAGGCAAATTGCATCTATGAGCTCTCCTAAGTTATGTGGAGGAATGTTGGTGGCCATGCCAACGGCAATGCCGGTGGAGCCGTTCATCAACAAACTGGGCAAGGAAGCCGGAAGAACTGTGGGTTCGGTTGAGCTTTCCTTATAATTGGGAGCGAAATCTACAGTATCCTCGTCGATATCCTTTAACATTTCTTCGGATATCTTGGTTAATCTACATTCCGTGTATCGATAAGCGGCTGCGGAATCTCCATCAACAGAACCAAAGTTTCCTTGCCCGTCGACAAGGGGATAACGCATGACCCATGGTTGAGCCAAACGCACCAAAGTATCATATACGGACCCATCTCCATGTGGATGATAGTTCTTTAGGACTTCTCCTACCACGCCAGCACATTTGTCATATGGACGATTATGAAGAAGCCCCTCTCTCATCATCGCATAAAGAACTCTTCTTTGAACAGGCTTAAAGCCGTCCCTTACGTCGGGTAACGCTCGGCTTACAATCACGGACATCGAATAATCGATGTATGCCGATTGCATTATCTCACTTATATTTCCAGAAAGTAGTGATTTGTTTGAGTCCATTATGAGCTATTTTTAAGCGTCCAAAAAGGTTACATTCAAGGCGTTGTCTTCAATGAAAGCTCTGCGTGGTGCAACTTCTTCACCCATCAACATTGTAAACATGTTATCAGCAGCTATAGCATCCTCAATTTCTACTTTTATAAGACTACGAGTTTCGGGATCCATAGTTGTTTCAAAAAGTTGCTTTGGATTCATTTCTCCTAGACCCTTGTAACGCTGTATATGTAATCCTTTACGACCAAGCAAACGTATGTGTTCTAGAAAATGATTGATTCCTTGGACGTCTATATCACACTTATCATCATTTTCGGAAGATGAACTTTTAATTTTGAAAGATGATTTTTCACTTGAATGAAAGAACGTATGATCTACTCCTAGGTCCTTGCATTTGGATAGTAATTTTTCTATCTCGTGAGTTTCATAGATTTCGTAAAGTGAAATTCGTTGGGTAACGCTTGTTCCATTAGATTCAATTTCTCTGGTAATTACATGCCCATTTTCAGGTTCAGTTAGTTCTTGCGACTGCATGAAGCCAGCTTTGGCCTCGATATCCTTGAAAAAACGTAGTTCTTCATTATTGCCTGTACGAATTCTTGCTATAAAACGTGGCAATGTAATGCTTTCTGGATCGAGTTGAGCCATAAGTCGAGGGAGGGTGCAACCATACCTCTGTATACCTTTTCCAATCGCTTCAATTCTTAAAAACAAGTCAGTCAATTCAAGAAGGTTTTCTTTAGAAAAGATATGTTCATCTGCATTCCTTACCAGTTGAATGTCGTCGCAACCCAAGGAGATTAGAATCTTGCTCATTTCTGCATCATCCTGAATGTATTGTTCCGTTTTGCGTCTTTTTATCTTGTACAGGGGTGGACGGGCTACGTAGACGTACCCGTTTTCTATCAAACCTTTCATTTGTCGAAAAATAAAGGTGAGCAAAAGCGTCCGAATGTGGGCTCCATCAACATCTGCATCCGTCATGATGATAATCTTGTGATACCGTGCCTTGGTAGCATCAAATGCACCTTCCCCTTCATGATCGCCTATACCGGTACCTACGGCTGTGATCAGGCTTCTTATTTCCGCATTATTTAAAACTTTGTCCAACCTCGCCTTTTCTACATTAAGTAATTTTCCACGTAGGGGTAATATTGCCTGCGTTAGCCTGTCCCTACCTTGCTTCGCCGAACCTCCCGCCGAATCCCCCTCCACAATGTAAAGTTCGCTTTTGGCGGGATCCTTTTCCGAGCAGTCTGCAAGTTTTCCCGGTAAGCCACCTCCAGACAAAGCCCCCTTTCGAACCGTTTCCCTTGCCTTTCGGGCGGCTTCCCTTGCCCGAGCGGCATGGATAACCTTTATAATCATGGACTTTGCATCTTCTGGATTCATCTCGAAATAGTGCTTCATCTTCTCGCCCACTATCTTCTGAACGATTCCGTCAACTTCTCGATTGGATAGCTTTGTCTTGGTTTGGCCTTCGAATCTTGGCTCCGGAACCTTGACTGAAATTACCGCCGTCAAACCCTCTCTGACGTCGTCCCCCGTAAGGGACAACTCCTTCTCCTTAAGAAGGTCGTTTTGCCTGGCATAGTTATTGATCACTCGGGTGAGAGCTGTGCGGAAGCCAGACAAATGGGTCCCGCCCTCCACATTGTGAATGGAGTTTGCGTAGGAGTAGATCTGGTCGCTGAACGAGTCGTTGTATATCAAGGCGCACTCCAGAACAATTACGCCGTCACCTGATTCCGCCGGTGCTTCTCCAGCGAAGGATATAGGCTTTTCAATAATGCAATTCTTGTTCTCGTTTAAGAACATTACGTACTCGCTAATACCCTCCTCAAAGAGAAATTTTTTCTCTCTGTTGTCGTTATCGTCCCTAAGTATTATGCAGACTCCAGGATTGAGGAACGCCAACTCCCTAAGCCGTTTGGCCAGAAGATCGAATTTGAATTCCCGACTTTCGGTAAATATTTGCTCATCCGGCATGAAGGTGATTTTAGTGCCAGTGCTCTCGCAGGAGCCCACTACCTGCATTTTTTGGGTCGTCTTTCCGCGAGAAAATTCCATTTGGTGGATGCTTCCTTCGCGACGGACTTCGGCAACAAACCATTCTGATACCGCATTTACGCACTTGGCTCCAACTCCATGCAAACCTCCCGACACCTGGTAGGCACCCTTGCCGAACTTTCCTCCAGCATGAAGATTGGTCAAAACCAGTTCTAGGGCCGGCATATTATGCTTTGGGTGCATGTCTACCGGAATTCCCCTTCCGTTGTCACGTATCGAACATGATCCATCCGAGTGAAGATGGACAATGATTTCAGAACAGTATCCAGCTAGTGATTCATCGATCGAGTTATCCACGATCTCAAAGACGCAGTGATGAAGCCCTCTTTCGTTGGTGTCGCCAATGTACATGTCGGGCCTCTTTCGGACGCCCTCGAGGCCCTCGAGCTTTTGTATTTTGGAGGAGTCGTATTTTTCTTCGGAGGAAGGTTTTTCTTCAGACATTTTTAATCAACTAAATAACTAGGTAATTGCCACCCTAATGATTAGCATGGCTTATGGGCATTAGGCGTATCATTCGAGTTCGAGAAAATATTTTTTGAGTCGTTTTACTAGATTCCATTTTATCGATAGCTTGGCATTACAGTCAAGGGAGGACTTGTGTGAGGGAGGGTAAATAAATTTTGACAACCGTATGTGGCCGAGCGGGGTGGGTACAGTGGTTGTGATTAATAAATTACTTACAGGTAATAGTTTGTGGGAGTTGACTTAGATTTTTTATGCCCTCTTTGTACTTTTTCGCCACAGGTTTTCGGCTGTTTGGAAAACTGCGTTTTCGTTCTTTGGCTTCTTTTTTTTCAGTTTCTTGTGATCAAAAACCGTTCCAAGGTTGCGCCGAAGTGTTTTTGAGAGGAAGCCGACATCTTCATAATGTTATTTTTCCATAACTTTTATTAATCCTAAAATGCCTCAAGGAATCAGGTCCCAAATGAGGGAAACCATCAGCACCGTGCCCACAAAATAGATCAAGTTGAAGAAAATGCCTATTTTCATGAAATCCCTGAACCGATAACCGCCTACCGTGTAGACGAAAGTATTCGTCTGATAGCCGATCGGGGTTATGAAGCTGGCGGAAGCCGCAACACAGGAAGCGAGCACCAAAGCCCTAGCCAAATCCGGGCCCATGGGAGCCAATTCCGCCAAGCCTCTGTAGGCATCGATCAAGGGCGCCAACTCAAGGGCGATGGGCGCCATGATCACTATAGTCGCGTTATTCGAGAGCACTTCAGTCAAAAAGGCCGTTATCAGATAAAGCACGATCAAAACGGCAAAGGCAGACCATGCCGGATCGGCAAGGCCCATCCCCACCCGCCCGACCAAAGATGCAATCTCACCCGATACGCCCGTGACCTTCATGGTTTCCCCCAACGCAAGCATGCCGTAGATAAGGATCAGAATATTCCACTCGACCGACTTGTAGGCTTCGCTTGGCTTAATGCAACCCGTGGCCAGAAGTATCGAGACGCCAACTATCGAGGCAACGGATATCGGTAGTACCTTGAGGGCCGCCAAGGCGACCACGGCGGTAAGAACCGTCAGCACTATGGGAGCCTTCCTCTTCATGTTGTTGGCTGGAAGGGGTGGGTGGTCCAAGAGTATGATCTCTTCGGATTTTCTGAGGCGTTCTATGGACTCCTCGGTGCCGAGCAGGAGCAGGGTGTCGCTTGGCTGAAGCTTTATGCTGTCTATCTCGGTGCTTAAGTTTTTCCCCCTACGGTGGAGCGCCAGTATAGTTAAGTTGAATCGAGACCTAAAGCTCGCATCTGAAAGATCCTTGGAAATCAGCGAGGAAACAGGGCCGACTACCCCTTCCACCATTACTCCGCTATTGGAAGAAACCTGCTCCAGGCCAAGTTGAGATTCATTAAGCAGGCCAACCCCTTCCACTTCCCTAGCTTCGATAATTCCCTGCGGGCGACAGGACAAGACCAGTCTATCGCCATCACTAAGCGTAAGCTCGGAAACCGGAAGTGGGTTGGGATCGCCTTTTCGCACCACGTCGAGCAGTCGAACCCCGGTAAGGGATTTTATGTCCGTCTCCTCAAATTTTTTGCCTATGAGGGGAGAGCCTTCCAGTATTACCGCCTCCGTTAAAAATTCTTTTCGGTCTATGTCGGAAATAATGTTGCTCAAAGCTTCCCTATCCGGAAGTAATCTCCTGCCAAACAGAACGAGAAAGCCTAGTGCCACAAAAAGGATAGGGAGCCCTATTTTCGATAGTTCGAACATGCCGAGAGGCTCCATATCCGGAAAAACCGAAGACTCGCTTATGATGCCGCTCGCCAAGATATTGGTGCTCGTCCCGACCAAGGTACAGCAACCCCCGAAAATCGAGGCGTAAGAAACCGGAATAAGCAATTTTGAAGAGGAAACACCCAAGGATCGAGAGAGGCTTATCACCACTGGCAACAAAACGACTACCACTGGCGTGTTGTTTATGAATGCCGAGACGAAAGCGACCAGTGCAAACAAAATGAGGGTAAACCTAACGTAACCCAACTTACAATAGTTGCTCAAGAGATCGGATGCTTGCTCGATAATCTGGCAACGGTTGAGGGAGGCGCTGATGATGAACATGGCCGCTATCGTTATGGGTGCCTGGCTTGAAAAAACCCCAAAAAGCTTTTCCTGGCTGGGCCATTGTTCACTCAAGCCCAACCCGGATACCACAAAGATGATCCCGAGCAAGACGAGTGCGGTGATATCCACGCTTACCTTTTCGAGCAAGAATGACACCAGTGCTCCCACAAGCAGACACAGAGCAAGCATTGACTCCCATTCCATTGGCTTAAGAGACTATTTTATGGTAAGACCTATCGTTGGCCTGTACAATTGAACTTCCTTCCATCCTCCCCGAATAATTCTCTCTTAAGTCCGGATTGTCCATAACAACTTTATCCACCGCCAAAATGAACTACCAATTTCCGAACAGGCCGAGGCGCCTCCGTGACCACCCGGTCTTGAATCCCATGATGACGGAGCTTCGCTTGTCCGACAATGATCTCGTCCTTCCCCTTTTCGTAACTGAGGAACGAGAAGAGATTGTTGCAATTCCCTCCATGCCGGAGCAGTTTCGCTGGCCAGTCGAGCGACTGGTTGAAAAAATTATCGAGTGGCGATCTCTCGGCTTACGAGCTTTCGCCCTTTTTCCGCACTTGGACGCTTCCAAAAAGAACGAGGAAGGCAAGGAGATCCTAAACCCCGATTCGCTAGTCTACAGGGCCGCCCGAAGGATCAAGGAGGAGGCTGACGACATTGCCTTGATTGGGGACTTGGCTCTTGATCCGTATACTTCCCACGGCCACGACGGCATCTTGTCCGATGACGGTCGCGTGGACAACGATCTAACGGTGGAAGCCTTGTGCAAGGCCTCTACCCTAGCCGCTGAGTCAGGCTTCGATCTACTGGCCCCTTCAGATATGATGGACGGAAGAATCTTGAAAATCAGGGAAACCCTCGAGAGCGCTGGCTTTACCCAAACAGGCATCATTTCTTATTCGGCCAAATTCGCTTCATCATACTACGGTCCCTTCAGGGACGCAATTGGTTCACAAGGCCGAGCGCCCATCGACAAATCCGGCTATCAATTGAATCCTGCAAATTTCAGGGAAGCCGCAAGAGAACTTCATCTGGATGCCTTGGAAGGCGCAGACATGCTCATGGTCAAGCCAGCCGAACCCTACCTGGACGTCATACGCCATGCCAGAGAAAGGTTCCATTTACCTGTAGCTGCCTATCAAGTGTCGGGGGAGTACTCCAGGTTATGGGCGGCCCACCAAGAAGGGTGGCTTGACCTTGACAAATGCATGCTGGAGTCCTTGCTTTCGATCAAGCGCGCTGGCGCCGATCTTATCTTTACCTACTTTGCAGAGAGAGCCATTGCCCTCATTTAGTCTCCTCGTCGGGTGCCCCGCCCTCGTAAGGCGTCGTCGTTTCTTCTTTATCTTCCTCTTCCCATTTCAAATCTTCGTCAGGGAGTAGCTTCTCCTCCTTGTCCGACACTTCCACCAAGCTTGTCTCAAGGTCCGAATAGTCCTCACCCTCCTCCTTGCTTTTCTCGGGGTCTTCCTCTAGGTCGGCATCAATCGCAAAGCCATCGGGAACAAACTCCAGGATGGCGAGTAGCTCATCGCTAAAGTGGCTTCTTTGCCCCTCGAGAAAATCATTGTTCTGCTTTTCAGCCAAGACTTCTTCCATTTCGTCCTGAGTGTAGGGTTCGGCAAATTCAATCAACTCATTGAGCATGGAGACCCGGACTTGGGTTGCATGGTTGAGAAAATCAGCGTAAGGTCCCTTTTCCTCGTCAAGAACGTCGGGTAGGGCAAAAAGCATATCCTCGGCCTTAAGGAGCGAGTCGCGGACCCTCGAAAGCTTGACTAGCCCTCCTTTCAGTTCCTCTCCAATGGCGAAGGTGAAGAATGCCTCGTCCACCATTTGGGACTCAAGGCCGAACTCCGTCATGGAGTCAAGAAGCTCGCTTATGTGGAGAAATTGCTTAGGATCGATTATTCCTAAGTCTTCTACATCCCAATTCTCCTGATCACTGATGGAATCAACCCACCAGTTTTCGTCATCACCAACACGCACGATGCACCAATCCAAGCTTGGTCCTGTTTTTTTCATTGGTTTGCCTTAAGAATGAATTTTTTTGTATGTCAACAACCTTGTTTAAAATTTACTGAAAATTTGTATTCTTTTTACATTCAATCTTTCATTTCAATCCATTGACCGTCAAGCCCAGTGAACTTATTTTATAAGAGCCTCATTAGGCCTTTAGCTTTCAGGCTGGATCCTGAATTGGCCCATGACTACGCCTGCAGAATTCTTGGAGTGGCAGAGCGATCGTCTGTAATCAAGTCGTTGGCTAGGTTCCTTTTCCGTACAGACTCGACTCCCATTGACCTAATGGGCTTGAGGTTTCCCAACCACATCGGACAGGCAGCCGGCCTCGATAAAAACGGTCGCTTCCCTGGAATCTCTTCCGCTCTTGGTTTTGGTCACATCGAAGTGGGAACCGTCACCCCCGGAGGGCAGCCTGGCAACGAAAGGCCCAGGCTTTTCAGGTATCCCAAAATCAACGCACTCGTAAACCGGATGGGTTTTAACAACAAAGGTTCGAAGGCTCTAGCGGATTACGTATCCTCCGTGTACCCGAAGCCCGAGAGAATGTCTCCACTGGGAATTAACATTGGCAAATCCAAGGGTACCCCCCTGCATGAGGCCATAGACGATTACCTTTCAGCGTTCACGGACGTAGTCGATCAGGCCGACTACGTTGCCTTAAACATCAGCTCACCCAATACGCCTGACCTGCGCAAGCTACATCGTCGCGAATACCTTGAGCCCTTACTTTCAGAGATCAAGAGCCACAATGCAGCTTGGGCCAAAAAAAAAGGATGCAAGCCCGTGCCCTGCCTTCTCAAGATCTCTCCCGATGAAGGTTATCGATCGATCGAGAACATCGTGGACTTGGCCGTTGAGCATTCCTTTGACGGCATCATAGCCACAAACACTTCAGCCCGTATAACTCAGGGAGGTTACGGAAGACTGGAGAAGGGAGGGTTGAGCGGTATGCCAATAGAAAAATCCTCGAATCGCATCATTCGTTTCATATCCAGGGTCACGGACAATCGGTTGCCCATCATCGGAGTGGGGGGGGTTTTCGATAATGACTCTGCAACGCGCAAACTGGATGCAGGGGCATCGCTTTTGCAACTTTACACCTCTTTCGTTTATAATGGACCTTCTTTTCCATCGCAGTTGGCAAATTCCCTTGCCTACAGGAAAATGCGTTGGTCATAATTGTTGATTCGTTGCGTTTTCCCGATTAATACAGCCTACAGTACTCTCGATAAGAAACCCAAAAGATGAAGAAATTCTCGATCGCCGTTCTTGCAATTATATCGGTTTCGTTGGTGTTGGGTTTCATCATCCTTTTCGAGGGAAGTACAACCAACTTGTCCGTTTGGTGGAAGGAGAAATTCAGAAATAGCGACTGGGTGTTTTCCAGCCCCTACAAGGATCGCAGAATCGATTCCGACCTGTTGCATTTCGAAAGCGCGAATAAAATCGAATTTATCGACAGACATTTGTTCTGGAGGGGCTCCGGGGCCCTTGCCACCCCGTCACTTATCGAGGAAAACCAGCTCCACGAGGTAGTCGTTAATCGTGGAGGCAATGGCTATTCCGATCAGGTAATCGCAAGGGTTACCGGCGTGATGGCCGATGAATTCGAGCTAGGGCCGGTAGTAGTGGAAAATGGCGTTATTAAAAAAGTGGGTATCGTCAAGGCAGATGCTGCTTGGAGCCGGATTCCTCTGGCTTTCTGCAACGACGAGAAATTTCCCTTCAGTGGAACTACGGAGAAAAAATATCCCGGAGGCCAAGTAATCACGGAGGCAAAATATCTTTCGGGTGTTCTTCACGGTAAGGTAAGAAAATTCACGGAAATAGGTATTCCACTATTCGAAAAAGATTACCTTCACGGGCAAAAGGAGGGAACCCACATCTACTGGTACCCAAAGCCGCTTGACCCAGAGGGGTACAAACTGAAGGAAAGCGATACCGAGCCGACCTTGTGGTTGAAGCTGAGAAAGAAAGCTAAGGACAAGTTCGGTCGTGAGGCAGACGTGAATGAGGCAAACAGTTGGGTCGTAAGCCAGTACAGGCTACAAGGAGGAAAGTTTCAAGTAAGGCTTCTCGAGCACTGGAAGAAGAACCTCAAGCACGGGCTCTTTGAAGGCTACGACAAAGACTATTATCAAACCTTTGAGTCGGAGTTCGCCCATGGTCACCGAATCAAACACAAGAACTTGGATAAAAATAAATAGATTGGTGCTCAAGGGGGGACTCGAACCCCCACGCCTTGCGGCACTAGATCCTTAATCTAGCGCGTCTACCAATTCCGCCACCTGAGCACAATCGGTTAAGTTGTTAAAGTAAAGTTAATGAAAAGGCAAGACGTTCAGTTTGCCAAACCTTAAGCCCCACTCCACACGACCTGAGCCATGACCGCAGACAAAGAAGAGGAACTCGTCGACCTTAGTTCTCTCGAGGGATTAAGCCTAGAGCCCGACTGGGCAAAGAAATCCAAGACCGCGAACCCCGCCTTGAACTTTGGGGGAAAAGAGAAGGGGAAACGGGAAGGCAAACGCAGGGGGCGGACGGACAGGTCCAACAGGCGAGCATCTTCGGAAAAAAGGGTTATCAACGAAAACCCTACCTTTGATTTCGCTATCCACCCCAATATGGGGGTTATGCAGAAAATTAAGAGTGAAATGCGCAAAACGGGCATTTCATATGGTCTTTCCGAAATTTGTGATACCATTTCCAGCGATCCTAGCAGGTATAACATCGTCGTTAATTACAAGGACAAAGACAGGGCTCCCTTTGTTGCGACCAAGTTCGACAAAAGGGTTTTTGAGACGAAGCAGCGAGCCGTTGAACATTTATTTGCTAGTTATAATAATGAGAGGTTTACCTCCAAAATCCAACGGGAGGAAAAACCGGGAAAAAATTTCTCCTATGTTTTCGAGTGCCCTCTCACAAAATCTCTTTTGCCGCCCAATAATTATCATGATTTCGATGAAATCATAATTCAACATATCTTCCTTAATTCGATATCAAAGCCTTATGAGGCTTACGTCGCCTCCTTGGCCAAGGTAGATGAAGATGAAAGAATCCAGGAGTGGAACGAAAAGCCTATCGTCTTATATAAATTCGGCCTTCACGGACAGGAGTCGGATGAAATGATGAGCTTGGCCCAATTGAGAAAAAAATGTCTGGATGAATTACCCGTGAATTTGTTTTCTACCTCCACGAGCATAAGGCTTTCAGGAAGCAACCTTGCTTTGCTCGATGAGAATATTGGAAACCAGTTCAGCACCTTCTTCAAATACAAGGGCAACTGGATCAAAGGTTTGTTTGCCTCCTGCTTGGTCAACCTTAAGAAAAGCAATTTCACGGTTTTCAGGTATTCCGAAAAAAAATTAACCTTTGCCTCTGCCTATCAAAGAAAAGAACTCAAGGGCGCTACACTCAATGAAACGTCGGAAAAAATCACTTCAGCAATTGGCAAGGGTCAGGAAGTAAACAAAGCAACTCTGCTGAACGACGAAGCTTTGGGGGAAATAGATCGAAAATCAATCCTCATAGAACTAAAATGGCTTATAAAGGAAGGGTACGTCACGGCATTCGGAAACGGGATACTGGTGCTCAATTAACCCGGGCAACGGTAATTTTTCTTTTTCCCGTCCCCTCACGCTGGATATGGACGTCCAATGCTTCGTTTCCTGCAATCATTTCATGTTCCGCCATCCTTTCCGGCCACTCGATCAGCAGTAGCCAGGGAGTAGCAAGATGGGGCTCTATCTCTGTGTCGAAAAATGACTGCGTTGCCCGTTTTCGATAAAAGTCGCAATGGATCACGTTCCATCTGCCCGCGTGCTTGGTAACACAGGCGAAAGAGGAGCTCGTTAGCTCATCTGCTCCGAAGTTCTTTGCGACGTGACTGCTAAAGAAAGTTTTTCCCGCCCCAACTTCACCACGCAGCAAAAGGACCGTATTAGGCTTCAGAGTCTCTGCCAGTTTCTTGGCAAAAACACCCGTTTCCTCTTCGCCCCGCGAAAGGAAAGGGGTTTTTGTGAGGTCTTCAAGCGACATCTGAAAGCATAATGCCCAGCATCAGTGCGTTAAAAAATGCATGGCTCGTCATTGGCACAAGAATGTTGTTATTCTTTTCATAAGAATAGGTGAGGAACGCCCCCAGCAAAAAAAGCACCACAAAAGACCTCAAATTCTGATGACTAACGGCAAAGGCAAGTGAGGACAGCACGCAACCCCAGAAAACTCCCACGTGTTTTTTAAGAAGAGGATAAAGAACTCCCCTGAATAGAAATTCCTCGATGAGCGGTGCTAAAATGCACACGAGCAGAAACCATTGGGGTACGATTGCCAAGCCTCTCGTTTCGAGATCGCTCTTCAGTTCGGTCACGACACCTTGCGCGGGATATTGGCTCATTGCCATAGAAGTAAGAACCATAAAAAGAAAAAGGACGGGCCAGAACCTCAGCATTCCAAGAACTCCCTTGGGGAGTACCGAGAGCTTAAGTTCTCCCATTTCTGGGAGAGGGGAAGGTGTGGACATTGCTGATTGACTTTGATCTTCACCCTTGTGCTTGACCCAAATCAACAACGTAAAACACAGCAGGACCAGGTAATGAAAAAGTTCGCTAAAGCAAAAAAGCACAAGGGCGAGAGGAGCCAACCAGCCCGGCAGGAACAAGGGGAACAGGGACACCCTTGAGCGGAAGGACAAGCGGGGACACCAAAAAAGGTTAAGGACCAGCCCAACCGCCAAGACGATTAGGCTAGCAACATCGCTGTTTTGCAGCATCTAGATCAAGGGGGCTTGCTATTCTCGGTGAAACACCTTTTCGCCAAGCGCAAAGGTCATATCCACCGACCCTTTCAGCTCTTGATCGGCAAAGAGTGAATTTTTTGCCTTGCTGTGAGCGTCGCGCGGATTGTAGGTCCATCTTGCAGCAGGATCAAAGACGAGGAAGTCTGCGGCTTCACCTTCGGCTATTCCCTGGCCGGAGAGCTTAAGGATGCGACGAGGTGTTTCGGACATAAGCCGTGCAATTAAACCAAAAGGGTCTTTCCCAGTATTGGAGAGTTCTTCGTAAACCACTGAAAGGGCAGTCTCATAGCCCAACACGCCCGGAGGCGCCAAATCAAACTCGACTTGTTTTTCATGTTCGTGACAAGGTTCATGGGCTGTACAAATGCAGTCAAGCGTCCCGTCAAGAATCCCCTCAAAAATGGCCTGGCGGTCCTCATCCTCCCTTAGTGGGGGCATTGTTTTCGCATTGGTGTCATACCCGAGGATTTGCGCATCGGTAAGGGCAAGATGATGAGCTGTGGTATCTGCGGTTATCGGTACGTACTTTGATTTTGCTTCCCTAATGAGATCGACTGCACCCCCAGAGGATATTGAGGTGAGGTGAATCCCCACGCCCAAGTTACGGGAAACGGTAATCGCTCTTTGGACGAAAAGCTCCTCAGCCATGCGTGGATAACCCCCAACTCCCATTTTCAGGGCCGTAGGTCCGTCATGGGCAATCCCTTCCTCTGAAATGGAAAGGTCGCGGGGAAACTCTATCACGGGAAGATCAAACATCGCGGCGTATTCAAGTCCCCGGGCGAAAATTTCGGTGTTTTGAGAGCTATTCGGACAATCGGAAACCGCAACTACCCCAGCCTCCTTCAGAGAACCCAAGGGTGCTAATTTATCTCCCCTGGAACCCATTGTCAAACAACCGCATTGAGAAAAACATATGGTGCCGTGGCGTGTAATGTTTTCCTGCATAAGCCGGATGGCCCCCGGGTTGTCGAGGGTTTGAAGCGCATCGGGCATGATGAGAATGTTCGTAAACCCCCCTGCCGCCGCCGACATACTTGCGCTGGCCAAGCTTTCCGGTTCTCTCAGATGACCACGCAGGTCAGCGAGCCCTGGCATTACGACCTTACCGGAAACATCCATACGCTCTACTTCGCTTTCGTTGCCCTTAAAGCTTACCCGTCCGCCCAAAACCCAAAGATCCCGTATTTCGTCAAGGCCCTGGGATGGGTCTACGATGCGTCCACCCGTTAAACAGTAGTCAGTCATTTTCGGTCGTTGCGCAAAGGTAGAGAATCGCCATGCGCACGGCTATGCCGTTCTTTACTTGATCCAGAATCACGGCCCTGGGAGAATCCGCCAGCTCCGAATCGATTTCGACTCCCCTGTTGATTGGTCCGGGGTGCAAAATCAGGGTATCCGGCTTAAGCCACTGGCTTCTCGCCATGTTCAGGCCAAACATGGTCGTATATTCCGCCAAGGAGGGAAAGTGGGATGAGCTTTGCCTTTCGTGCTGAATGCGCAGCAGCATTACGGCGTCGGCATCGGCAAGGGAATCCCTCAAGTCATGGGATACTCTTGCCCCCATGCCCTCGAATTGTTTCGGCACCAAGGTGGAGGGTCCGGCTAGCGTTACCTCAGCCCCGAGCTTAGTGAGGCCCCATAAGTTGGAGCGCGCGACCCTGCTGAAAAGTATGTCGCCCAATATTGTGATCTTTTTTCCCGCCACGCTTCCCAAGTTTTCCTGTAGGGTGAATATGTCAAGGAGGGCTTGGCTGGGATGTTCGTGAGCTCCGTCTCCGGCATTGATGATGGGCACGTCGATGGTTTTCGAGAGAAACAAGGGGGACCCTGCCGAGGAGTGCCTTACTACGATGGCATCGGCCCCGAGGGCCTTTATGTTCATGGCGGTATCCTTGAGGGTTTCTCCCTTGGTTAGGCTGCTTGACTTGCCTGAGATTGATATCACGTCGGCACATAGGCTCTTAGCCGCAATTTCAAAGGCAATTCTCGTTCTCGTGCTGGGTTCCAGGAAGAGGTTAACTATTCTTTTTCCCTTCAGGTAACGGCTTTGTTCATCGGGGCTGGAAATTTCCCTTTTGAAAACGCTTGCTTGCTTGAGAATACAACCGATCTCATCAGCGGAAAGTTCTTCCAGCCCCAAGAGCGATTTCCTGTGCCAAGAGTCTATTTCCATAACGTGGACTGCCTTGAATCAAATCCGTCCGCTTCCTCTTTAGCTTCAGTCAAGTGTCTGGGCGGAGAACCGGCTCTCTTGGTTAATTCATCCTGCCTTTGTTGAATCATCGCCCTAAGAATTTCCCTTGTTTTTTGCTTCACCCAAATGGCGGTGGGAGAGCTCGGTCTGTAGTCAGCGGGTCCGTTATTATGCACCCTGAATCTCTCGACTAGCTCGCAGGTCTGCTGAAATTCCTTTTCGTTGGCTGGGTTGTACACGGCATATGCCTTTCCTCCCATTTGCTTGATAATGGTGAACACGGGCACGTCGCTGGGTCCATCGGCTAGGTAAATCATTTGCTCGATGGGAATTCGCCTGTCCTCATGAGGGATGTAGGTATTGACGTCGATGGATGGATTCTTGTTCGACCCCTTATTGATCTCAAAGATGCAACGAGTCTTGACGGTGTTATCCACAATCATGCCGACTTGGGATATTTCAAGGTCCAGCGGCAAGGAGAGCTCCGTCTGGCTCATGAAATGAGGTGGGACCGGAGATTCTATGAACTCACAGGCAAAAACGTCTTCCACATAGGGGTAAATCCGGCTTCCCCTGATCATGGGCGCCAACCCAGTGCTAATCACATAATGTTCTATCTTGAAGTCGAAGCTGGCAAATTCTTCCTCCAGCGGTATTTCCTTCAATTCTTGGAAAAAATCAGGAAGTCCCGGACAAAATTCCAGCTCGGACCCGAGCTCTTTTAGCTTTTGGTTCGTCAAGCCGCGCATTGGTCCATTTTTGACGTAGCTCAACAAGTGGTTCAAGTAAATGGTATCTGCGGAGACGTTGAGCCCCCTTTCGGCGTAAAGGGTCGGCAACTGATTGACTTCTCTCCAAAAAGACGATTCGTCTATGTCGTAATGTTCGAAAAGAGGCGCTTGCATGTACCCTTCGATCAGGGTTTTGTCAAAATCCCACACACATGCCACCACGTTTTGTCCGTGAATTTGATGATTTTGACGATTAGGGTTCACTTACGAGTTTTTCGGGATAAATCTTTTGTACAAAAATACGGGTAATGGACCTTATACCAAATATTGAACCCTTTCGGCAACGATACAATGAGCTGGAGGAGCGGCTATCCGATCCCGCGGTTTTTAAGGATGCCGCCTTGGCCACTGAACTTTCGAAGGATCATAGTCGGGTTAAGGAAATAATCGAAACCTTCGAAGCGATCATGACCCTTGAGTCACAACTTCAGGAAAGCAAGAGCTTACTTGAAGATGAAGAGTTTGCCGTAGCGGCACAGGAAGAAATCCAGTCCCTGCAAACAAGCATTCAATCTTCCAAGGAAAAGCTCTTGGTGGCCATGCTTCCTCCCGACCCGGATGCCGGCAGGAATACGATTCTTGAAATAAGGGCTGGTGCGGGAGGGGACGAAGCTTCCCTCTTCGCTTCGGATCTATATAGGATGTATTGCAAGTATTCCGAAAACAAGAACTGGTCTCTGGAATGTCTAAGCCAGAGCGCCTCCGAGACTGGGGGCTTCAAGGAGGTCGTGTTCATGGTCAAAGGAGAGGACGCATGGTCCAAACTTAAGTTTGAGAGCGGTGTCCACAGGGTGCAAAGAATACCAGTGACCGAGGCAAGTGGTCGCATTCATACCTCCACGGCGACGGTTGCCGTGTTACCCGAGGCAAGGGAAGTCGAAATTCACATCGATCAAAACGATCTTGAAATTAGCGTTTGCAGAGCAAGTGGCCCGGGAGGACAAGGCGTCAATACGACCGATTCCGCCGTACAAATCCTGCACAAGCCTTCGGGCCTAACCGTTTATTGCGCAGACGAAAGGTCTCAGCTCAAAAACAAAAGCAAGGCCATGACAGTACTTAGGTCGAGGCTTTTTAAAATCAAGCAGGCTGAGGAAAAGGAAAAGTATGCCCAAGACAGGAGAGATCAAGTGGGGACAGGAGACCGAAGCGAAAGAATTCGCACCTATAATTTTCCGCAAAGCAGAATAACCGACCATCGGATCAACTATACTTCACATGCACTAAACGAATCTCTTTTCGGCGACCTTGACCACCTTTTGACCGCACTGCACGAGGAAGATTTGAAGCTGCGACTTGAAAAGATGACCCATGGCGAAAAACCCTGAGCATCTGACTTGTCTCGAGGTCATTGATAAGTCCAGCGAATTCTTGCGACTGAAGGGCGTTCCGAGCCCCAAATGCGACTCTGAATGGATTATCTCTTCCGTTCTCGAAAAAAAGAGGCTGGAGCTATACCTCAATCCCGACGACATCCTTTCGGAAGAGGCCATTGGCAAAATAAGGGCAATGGTCGTAATGCGCGGCAAGAGAATTCCCTTGCAACACATTCTCCAGAGTGTGAATTTTGCCGGCATTCTACTTAAGTGCGACCGGAGAGCACTGATACCCCGCCCTGAAACCGAGTCTCTTGTTGACCATGTATTGAGTCGGGTTCCCAAATCATTTGAGGGTAAAATTCTTGACTTGGGAATAGGCTCCGGAGCCATTTTGATCGCCCTTTGTCTATCCCTTGAAAAAGCTTCGGGTATCGGTCTGGACAGTTCCGAGGATGCCTTGTCCCTTGCCGAGGAAAACATAATAACGCAGGGGCTGGAAAAGAGAATCCGCCTGCGAAAGTTTGACTGGCACTTGGATGACTTGAGACAGATCGATGCGAACCTGATTATCTCCAATCCGCCCTATCTGCATTCGAGGGAGTGGGAGAGCGCCGAACCGGAAGTCAAGGTTCACGACCCTCCCGAGGCCTTGGTTTCGGAACAAGATGGTTTTGCAGACCTAGGGAGAATAATCGGTTTGGGTGCTCAATCTCTCAAGTCCGAAGGCATCTTGGCTTTGGAATTCGGTATCGGACATCCGGAGATGATCGAGGATGCTTTAAGTTCGGATTTCGGAGATATCGAGGTGTTAAAGGATCTCTCTCACCGAAAAAGGTTTGCGATTGCCCGTCGCAAATAATTTTTTGGCGATTTCATCTTAATGCGCACAGCCCCTCCTAAAGGGGCAAAGCCTTCTGGGATACCTTTTGTCCGCCCAAAAGTTCAAACCAGTCCACCATAATACGAAGGCTTTCGTGAAGGCGGATATCCATGGACTTGGGCTTTTCGAATCCATTGGCCGACAATTCCTTGTCTGGTTCGGAATCTTCGCCACGAGCCTTGAGTGATTTAAGCGTCTGATCCTTGACTACCTGAAGTTTGATCCTGCTAAAGGGAAAAGATTGGGGGGCAAGTTCCTTATACCTCTCCGAGAGGCTTTTGGTGCCCTCCTCGTCCTTCTTTTTTTGGGAGATTCTATTCAGAAGATTGAGGGACAATTGCTTGGTTTCCCTTTTCTTTCTGATCCATGAAACGTTTTCCTCCAAATAAATGAACTCTGGTAAAGTTTTTTGGCGGGCCCGACTAAGTTCCTTCAGTTTTTCGACCCTTTCCGGATCGTAGACGAATTCCTCCTTAGGTCTCCTGAAGTTGACCGCCGGGATTCGGTCCCATTCCAGGGCGTTATCCAAATCAGATTCACCGATGGGCAAATAGGTGTTGATGGAATCCATCTGAATATCGCTTTTGACGCCATCAATTTGAGTGCTGTCCCCTGATGGCAAATAATATTTTTGAATGGTTATTTTCGCGGCACTTCTTTTCTTGGTAGATACCGCAAAATTCAGGGGGAGATTCATGGGGATCAAGGATTGCACGGTACCCTTGCCGTGCGTGGCTTCGTCGCCAACTATGACCGCCCTCTTGTGATTCTGCAAGGCACCCGCCACAATTTCCGACGCTGATGCGCTGTACCTGGAAACCAGGACGATGAGCGGTCCGTCCCATGCCAGCTTTGGGTTAAAGTCGAACTTTTTGCGGATTTTGCCATCCGTGCTTTTTACCTGAACGACTGGTCCTCTAGAAATAAACAGGCCCGCCAAATTAACTGCTTCGCTCAAATACCCGCCGCCGTTCCTGCGCAAATCAAGGATCAAGCCCTCTGCCTTGCGACTTTTAAGTTCTTCAATCAATTCCTCCACATCATCCGTAGCCTTTGGTCCGTTTCCGGAAGAGCCGTAAAAGGAGGGTAGGTCGACTACGCCAACCAATGTCTTGGACTTTCCATGATCGACCTCGTGGAGCGTCGCTGATGCCAAGTTCGCCGTCAGCTTAATTTTTTCGCGGATGATCCGAACGATTTTGGTGTTGGCAGGATCTTTGACCGGCTTGATTTCAAGTCGCACCAAGGTATCCTTCGGGCCTTTGATGAGGTCGACTATCTTGGAGAGTTTCTTCCCTCTGACGTCGACGAATTCGCCTTCCGCCTGGGCAACCTTGAGTATAATGTCCTCCGGTTCAAGTTCACGGGATCCTTCGGCCGGTCCGCCCGGCAACAACTCCTTGATGGTACAAAAGCCATCTTCATCGTTGAGCACAGCACCAATCCCAACGAACTCATTGTTCATTTGTTGGTCGAATTTTTCCTTTTCCTTGATGTTCATGAACGTGGTATGCGGGTCGAACATCTGGGTTAGGGTAGTGAGATAAAGCTCTTGGACGTCACTTGCCTCGAACTCAAGAATGTTCTTTTTCCAGCGTTTGTACCTGTCGCGCAACCTTTCCTTGGATTCCTTGATTGTTTCTTGAAACCCTTCCGAACCTATCAGCTCTTCGGAATTATTCGTGTCTACTTGGGAAAGGATATCGTTAAGAAGCTCGAAGGTAACGAGGCCTTTCCATTGAGCGCTCAGCTCCGCCTCGGATTCCGCCCAATCTCCGTTTTCGCGATCGGTATCGTAGCTCTCATTGGTGTCGAGGGCGAAACCTTGGTCGAGATAATTGATGGCCCAGTCCAGTCGCTGTACTGAATTCTCCTTATACTTGTTGTAAATCTCAAAACCAGGGAAAAGGTTGCCTTGCTTAAAATAAGTAACGAGTGTTGCTTGGTATGATTCGTTAAAGGCATCAACCTCATCTTGGGTGAAATATAATTTTTGTTTGTCCAGCTTTTTAAGGTAACTTCTAAGAAACTCACCGCTATCGAGCTTCTGTATGGAAACCTTGCTGAAATGGGCTTGCTCGAGTGCCTGAACCAGCCACTTTGCCTCATGCTTCATGAGGGGACTTGGTTCGATCTGGGTTGAGTTGCTTTCACCAAAACCGAATGAGTGAAAAAATACAAACAAAGGCAGGTAACACCATTTCAAGCGAACGGTACGATTCGATGTGGGGTTCATTGGACTGATTTTGATAGAGTTAGCGTCTGTGTAGCAAGCATTTTGCTTTATCCAAGATATTCTTTTCTTTTTGGCTCAACGAGCCAAAACCATTATCATTAATTTTGTCTAAAATACGGTCTACCTCCTCCTGCAAGGCACGCTGATCGGAGAAATCGACTGCATAACCGGAAGGGGGCTTCACTACGGGAGTACGCGATGGTCCTTCACTCTTGACGCCGCTACCTCTAAAAACGACGGACGGGAACTCGCGACCGTTGTGCATGAACCAAAAAACGAAAGCACCTGCCATCATGCCACCAAGATGAGCAGAGTAGCTAACGGACGGGTTTCCGCGCAATTCGTAGAAGACAAACCCAAATAGTTCCAAGCCAAGTAAACTGAGAAAAACTATCCTTGGCTTAAGGGTAATGGGAAGGAGGAAGAGACTTATGGGTCTATTTGGATGCCTTAGGCAAAAGAGTGTAATGAAAGACATCAACAAGCAAGTTGAACCCATCAGAGGTTGAGGATGTCCCATATGAAATATTAGCCAAAAGGTGGATCCGGACAATGCGGAGGCAAAGCAAACCCAAATGAAGTTCCTGTAACCAATATCATGCTCAACGGCTCGACCGATAAAGTGAATTCCAAGCAAACTGATGATTAAGTTAAGCGGACCGTCGTGAAGAAATATAAAAGTGAAAGGCGTCCAAATTAAAAAGTCAGATAGAGCCTGCGAAGAAAAACCTAAAGTGCTTGGCAACAAACCTTTTTGTAACTCCTGGATAGAGCCCAATGATACGACTAACTGAATGACAAAACAGAATAGAAGTGAAGCAAGAAACTTGTCTATCGGAGAACGATTAAACCCTCTAAAGGGCTTCTTCATATAGGGACGATCATAAAGCATAAGAACCATACTATGCTTAGTTGTGGTTTAGGGAAACGCAAAAAGGGCTAGCTTTATTACAAGTTTGTATGAACGAGGTCTATGTGATTTGATAGAGATTGAATGCGTACTCCCATTTTTTACGCAGCGATTCCTATCCTCCTGGGTCTCTGTATACCATTTTCGTCATTTATATTCCTGAATTTAACATTAGGTGCTAGCGTAATGTTGTTGTGTGTGGTCGTGTTCAGATCCAAGATAAATAAAATTTTCGATAAAAGAGCTTCTATTGGTTTAATATTTGGTTTATCAATTTGTGCATTTTTATTTTTAAAGACATATTATAAATGGAGCACTTGTGATGTCAGTAAGAGCGTTAAAGAGCTTCCGGCAAGAGAAATATCGATAGACTTAATTTTGCAGAAAGTTAGTTTGCAAGAATTCGGAAATAATGTTTGGAAAAAAAATTATCTAGGGAGAATAATTAATGCTCCAATTATTCGGCGTGATCTCATTGGTAAGATAATTAGGTTAACAAATGTTAAACTACTTAAAGAAATGTCACTAAGGAAAGGAGATATTTTACGAGTCAAAGGTATAATAAAAGAAGACTGTTCTTTTTTGTGCTGTAAAAAACGTCCTTATAATGAGTTACGGTTTCACTTTTATATGTCTAATGTTATTGTTGTTAAAACTATTAAAAAAGATATGTTTTCTTTTTGGTATAATATAAGAGCCAGTATTAAGCGGGATTTGAAAATAAACACGACGTTGACAGATGATGCTAAGGGCTTTGTGCTTGCATTAACGCTTGGAGACAAAAGCCTAATGCCATTATCATTAATGCAATTGTTTTCAAATACAGGTACCATGCATCTATTTGCAGTAAGTGGTCTTCATGTGGGAATTTGTTGTGTTTTTTTTAAGTATTTACTCATGTGGCTATTACCTCGTCCGCATCTTCATATATCCTTAAGTTTGCTGGCAACTTTTATCTATGTGGTTCTGGTCGGATACTCTACCTCTTCATGCAGAGCCTTTATTATGATTTGTTTTCTTTACGGGTCTACTCTTTTTTACAGGAAAAAAAATGGGTTTTCCTCTCTATGCTGGGCTGCTCTCATCTTACTGTTTTGGAATCCTGATTTCGTTAGTTCTCTAGGTTTTCAATTATCCTTTACTGTCGTTCTTGGTATTCTTTATGTAATGGAACCACAAGCCGGTCACATAGCTTATTCAAAGTTGCGGATAGTTTTATCACCTGCCAAAGTTTCTCTTTCGGCTTTTTTAAGCAGTTCACTTCTAATAATAGACTGTTTTCATCATATCAACTTACTATCTGTATTCTTAAATATTATATTTGTTACTATAATTACTCCTATTTTTATATTTATTATTTTCTTCCTTATACTGGAAATTTTTATCACTATCCACATCATTGGGGAATGCATAAATTATATCATTCTATTTATGAAATTAATCGCTCGATATTTTGACAGTATAGCTATTGCTCATGTTGAGTTTCCCGCCACCTTCGATATACCCAATCTCTTTCATCTCCTTTTTCCTTTATTTATCATCATATCCAGACCTTTTCTAAAAAACCTACGGTCCCGACTTGTTTTTTTGTGCTTTTGTCCGCTTTCTTTATTAATTTTGAGCACAGGCAGTTAATGGACAAAAGGCAACCCAGATGCTTCTCACTCCTGACTAATCGATTTCAATTATTGCCGGTAGTAAAGTTAAGGAACACCATGAGTAATACAACGGCAAAGCAGCCCCTTTCCCTTGACGCGCCAACCACTCCGTCTCTCCTGAGACTCTTTCTATCAGATATTAAAAGATATATGGTTATCGACGTGTCTATTGAAAAACCTACTTCCCTCAACCCTGACGAATATTACAGCATCGCATCTGACAATAAAAGTTTACTTTGGGAGGGTGAATTGAACTGTTCCCATAAGCCCACTTGAGATTACAAATAAGTCTAAGACTGTTTTCGGCGTCATTCGCAACAAGATCACACACCCATTAGCTCGGTAGATGGGACATCCTAACCACCGTGCTCATAATCAGACGCTTTTTGCATGTAAAAAGTATAAAAGCACTTGGATTGGCGGCTCATATAGCCATTGAATTATCCTACTATCCGTACGCCTTCTTATTGCGGTTGAAGAGCTTTTATGATTTCGACGCGTAAGCGGTCTGAGGATAACTCACCTCTGCCTCCAATCAGCATTTTTCCATCACTTCCTATCAGTCGATAAAAAGGAGTTATTTGTTGAAGCTCCTTTGGCGCAACCTTGATTAATGGGCCAATTTCGTGGCCAGACACCATGAAGTTAAAGGATGACATTTGGGACTGTTTCAAATGATCCAATGCTTTTTCTAAATTGTCCATGTCGGATATGCAAACGGTAAAGACCCGCAACCCCCTTTTCCTAAAAATCTTGTATACGGATGAGAGCTTTACCAGGTTGTCGCGGCATTCCTTGTCTTCTGTCTGCCACACATAAAATAACTTTGGTTTGTAGGTTTTGTGGGTGAGGTAAAAGGAGAGTTTCCTCTCGTCGGTTTGGGTCAGTTTTACGGTTTCCCTAGCATTGCGAGCTCTAACTCTCTCGGCAATTGGAAGGTCGTCCTGAAACTTAATGGATGTACCAAAAACTTTTGTTCGTTTTACTTTACCGGTCGGACCTGATAGGTTTTCTACTATATTCTGGTAAAGGTCTGATGTTTCCATACGGTTTGGCGTTTCATGATTTCCTATCTTTCCTTCATAAACTAGGTTTCTTTTATTATCATAAAGAAAGACCGTTGGTGTGATTTTTACCCCTATCTTTTTGGTTAAATTTTGATCTTTTCCATCGTATAAATACGGAAAGTTATACTTTTGTCGATAGGCTCTTTTCTTCATTTCTTCCAGAGAATCCCCCAGGTCACTATATGCCAGTTCGTCCGGCAAAATAGCATCTTCATAATTAGGGGATACCGCAATAATTGAGACACTTTCTTGTGCAAATAGTTTTTTTACCTGCATCAGATGATTTTGAAAAATTTGGGAAACCCTACAATGGTTAGACAAGAATACGATAGCCAATAGTTTCTTCTTTTCGAAATCGTCACTTGAATAAATTTTTCCGCTAGTTGAGGGCAGTTCAAAATCCGGCATAGTTACTTTACTTTGTTCTTTGGCGGATAGTACTGCTGACAAAATGAGAAGTGCGAATAGCTTTCCTTCTTTATTTCTCATAACGAATTAACTTAGTCTATCGACATACAGAGACATTTTGAGTTAACTTAACCAACTCTCAATTTACTTCGATCAAATTTTATTGGATTGGCAAAACTTTGTTTGGATATAGCATTGAATTTGGATGTTCGACCCAAGTTTCAAGATTTCAAACGAGCCTCAGTCCCATTGTTCAATTTCGTTGCCAGAGCCTTATCGTTTTGATGATACCGAATTTTGGCGTGCCATACCCGCTTGGCGGGACGTAGACTCAGAAGCTTTCGGTGAATTTCGCTGGCAGCAAAGAAATTCCATCACCAGTCTTCCCAGGATCAGCCAGGTCTTGGGTGAAATTGCCAACCCAAGCCTCTTATCTGATATAAAGGCTGGCTTACTGCGTGCCAGAATGAACATACGGCTCACTCCTTATGTCTTTTCCCGAATAAACTGGGAGTTTCCCGAATATGATCCGCTGCGTCGACAGTTTCTTCCACTTGGATCTGAATATAAGCCTGAACACCCATTGGCCAACGACGACTCCCTGGATGAAGAGGGGAGCAAGGTTCGCCCGCATCTTGTGCATCGTTATCCTGACAAGGCTTTATTTCTGCCGATTACCCTCTGTCCGGTTTATTGTTCCTTTTGTACAAGAAGTCGCGTTGTTGGCGGTAGCACGGCCGTAAAAAGCAAATCTACCTATGGGGCAAAGCCATCCGATTGGGAAGAAAGCTTCGATTACATTCGCAATCATCCACAGATAGAAGATGTTGTAATATCTGGAGGAGATGCCCTGTTGTTGCGAGCCAAGCATATCCGCCTGATTGGTAAAACGCTATTGGATATACCTTCAATTCGTCGAATAAGATTTGCGACGAAGGGTGTTGCTATTATGCCCATGAAATTCACGAGTGATGGGGAGTGGATGGATGCTCTTGCCGAGGTTGCTACATATGGAAAAAGGTTGATGAAAGAAGTAGCTCTACACACACATTTTAATTGTGATCGAGAAATTTCCGCGTGGACTACGCGAGCCATGTCCGCCCTATGCGAAATAGGTCTAATCGTGAGAAATCAATCTGTTTTGATTGCTGGTGTAAACGATAACTTCTCCGTTCTCCATCAGACCTTTAAGGGTCTATCAAGCCAAAGAATTCAGCCGTACTATCTCTATCAACATGACATGATTCCGGGATGTGAACATCTCCGCACGACAGTTCATCTGGCAAAGTCGTTATCAATGAAGTTGCAGGGTTCAATGACGGGATTCAACACACCCCGCGTTGTATGCGATGCTCCGGGAGGGGGAGGAAAACGGGAAATCTCCAGTCACTTGCTTTACGATCGTGAGATTGGTGTTTCGGCTTGGTCCTCTCCAGCCGCCAAACCTGGTAAAACCTTCTTGTACTACGACCCCATCCACCTCTTGGAAAAAGAGGGGAAGACCATATGGAATAACCCCACAGAAATAAAGAGCCGCGTGGCCTCAATTAAGTCAAAAGCCCTTGATCGGGCCTCTGCTTTTGTTTGATCGCTTCCTCCGACAAACCCCTTCTAACTGGTTGCCGGACTAGTCCGTTCTAATGGGCATTACGACGCAAAGGAAGGATAATTTGCTCTCTTCGCCCTTTTCAACCCTGAAGACTCCTGGGCTCATGTCATCGCGAAACTCAAGACATACCTTGTCTCTTTGAAGCGACTTGAGGGGATCCAGCAAAAAGCGAGGGTTAAAAGACACCGTGGCAACCTCACCATCATAATCAATACCCATCGACTCACACGCGTCGCCGAGGGTGCTTTGTCCCGTAATTTCCATCTCACCCTTCTTGATTCTCAAGGTTACTTTTTCATCCGAAACTAGGGCTGCCCTATGAACGCATTCCTGCATCAATTCACGTTCGATTTCGGCCATGTTGAAGTCATCTTTAGGGATGACTTGCTTATAATTGGGGTATTTTCCTTCGACCACCTTGGATACTAGGTAAATGGAGTCCCTGAAACCCGTGGTTTCGTCTTCCTCGCTGTCAACCTTTAACTCAAAAGCCACCTGTCGGTCCGTGAAGGATATATTGATGGCGTTTCCGATATTCGGCAGTTTTTCAAGTTCGGTCACCGTTAGGGAAGGCAAAATAAATTCACCACCATCACCTTCAGTTACCTTCATTTCCCGATTCGTTACCGCCAACCTCCTTCCATCGGTTGCAACCAAGGAGAGTTTTCCCTTCTCGAATTGAAAGAAAACCCCCTTTAGCATGTATCTTTCCTCGTTTACGGACTGGGCATATGAAACGCTCTTAAGCATCGATACGACCTCCTGGCGATCCAGTGCGAAAACTTTTTCATCAACCAATTCGGGGAGGGGCGGGAACTCTTTGCTATCCATTCCCACAACGTTAAACACAGAGCCCCTCGTGCTTATCGTGGCCTTTGGAGAATCGGAGGACTCTACGCTCACTTCCATTTCACCCAGCTCCCTCACGATCCTTCCCAGTTCCCTGACAGGGAGAGTAACGGAGCCCTCCTCTTCCACATCGGCCTTTACCGAGCAACGTGTTCCGAGGTCGAGATTCGTTGTCGTCAGGCGAACGGTGCCTTCTCGAGCCTCGATCAAGACGTTTTGCAGGATTGGCATCGTTTTCCTCGTTCCAACGACACTACTCGCCAGTTGCAAACCGGCGCTAAAGTGATCTCTGTTAATCTTGAACTTCATTAAGGGGAGTAGTGAATTAAAATGAAAGAGTAGACAATATCGAATTATTAATAATGAAATAACATCTATTGATTTGTATTACTCTTATGATCAAGAATAAGTTAAACAACTTCGCAAATTTCTGAAAGACAAGCCGAAGCGAGAAAACCGTACGTTCACAAGAGGACCAAGAAGGGTACGGTTAAAGTTACTTCTTCCACATGCAGTTAAAAACTCAAGGGATTTTAACAAGTTATCAAACATGTTATTTCTTGGCCAATGATTCCAAGTAGTCCCAAAAGCTCTGGTGGTTCTCGAGGACGGCTTCTTCGGATGCCGGCATTTTACATCGGAACAAGAAGTCGTTGAGTGAGTTTTTGGGAAGAATGAAGTGACAATGCAGTGCAATGTTGATCTTCTCAAAGTAAATTCGCAACTCATCCAGCCTAAGTCGATAAAATGTCTTGCCGTTTCTCTGAAACCGACCAATTCCATTATCCGCGCCCGAGAGAATGCTGTTGGTAAGCGAGCTTAGCTTATCCATAAGGCTCAATTGCTCGGCTTGGGACAGAGAGTTTAAGACGGAAAGACTTTGGTCCGAGAAGGTGACTTGAAACATGTAAGTTAAGCGTTAGGCGATAAGGCAATTATATGAATATGTGCCAACATTAATTTGCACTACAACTTCAAAGAATGCAAAATGGAAAAACAAGGAAGGCTAAAAGCAACCCCCAATGGTCTTAGTCTTGAACAAAATGCCAAAGATAGGCAGAAAGACATATGGACAGCAAACAGGAACTCCTGAATGCCCAGAGCGTGCTAATCAAGGAAGCGGATTCCATTATAGGAGCATCCAAGCGTTTGGGCGAAAACTTTTCATTCGCCACCGATCTTCTTTATACGGAGAGCGGAAAGGTGGTAGTGAGCGGAATCGGTAAGTCCGGGCACCTGGGAAAGAAACTTGCCGCAACCTTTTGCAGCACCGGTACCCCATCGGCATTTCTTCATCCATCGGAAGCGGTTCACGGAGACCTAGGGATTCATCAAAAGGGAGATCCCGTTCTATTCCTTTCGAACAGTGGCGCAACGCCGGAACTAGTTGCTCTCGAACCCATTCTCAAAACCAGGGGTGCAAAAATAGTCGGTATTTTCGGCAACACAAAGGGTCAATTGGTTCAAAAGGTGGACGCATACCTTGACTCCTCCGTGCCGCAAGAAGCAGACCCTCTTGGAATCGTTCCTACTGCTAGCTTTGCGGTTTCCGCATCGCTGGGCGACGCTCTGGCTTCAGCGTTGATGAAGCGAAGAAATTTTTCGGAAAAGGACTATGCGCAAACACACCCAGCCGGACAATTGGGCCGGAACCTTGTCCTTAGGGTATCAGACGTGATGCACCTACCATCCAAAATTGCCTGCGTGGAAAAACAAACCAAAACAAAGGATCTTGTCATTGAAATGACGCGGTACCCCTTGGGTGCCGCCTGTGTCATGGAGGGTGAGAAGCTATTGGGAATCGTCACGGACGGAGATTTGCGGCGCGCCCTTAAGGAAAGTGAAAACCTTTTGAAATTAACCGCTGCCGAGGTAATGTCCGCTGCTCCGCAGACGATATCTCCCGAAATCTCTTTAGGGAAGGCACTTAGGGTAATGGAAGACCGCAAGTCTCCCATTTCCGTCTTACCCGTGGCATGCGAAAAAACCAACACTCTCCTTGGAATGATTCGTCTGCATGATATCTATACGCCATCCACCAACTGAAACTTACTTGAGGGAAAAGATAAATCACTCTATATTTGTACATATACGGTAGTGAATCCAAGAAAGTCCATCCTCGTCACCTTCGTGATCCTTGCCTTTTGTGCGGGGGGCTATCTATTGCTGCAACTTCAGCGGGCTTTTGACGAGTATTCACACTGGCAGACAAAAGAAGCCGTTTTGGAAAAGGAGCTGCAGGATCTTCGAAGGGAGGCCAAAAGACACCGTCAATTTTTGGATCGGTTGAGGAGGGATCCTGAATTTCAGGACGCAATTGCAAGAAAAGAGCTTGGTTATGGCAAGAGCGACGAACTTCTATACCGTATGCCGGAGGAAAAAGCAGAGGCCCCGCAACAAAGCCAAGATCCCTGACCGCCGGCCTCCGACGAGGTACCCGAACAAGATATCGCAAGAGATACACCTCCTTGTACACTTAAACAAATCACCCCAAACGAAATTATGGCTGAAAATACAGAACAAGCGCTTGGCGATGCCAAGAAAAATGGGGATCTTTACGAAACCTCTCATGATAACATACGCGAGCTTCTCGGAATTGAGGGTTTGCCCCAATGGATAAACCAATCCCTCGAAGAGTTGATTGCCGGCAAGAGTTGGGAGGAATTAAACAATCGCTTTTACAAGAACCTAGCCTTCGGCACTGGTGGAATGAGGGGCAGGACCATAGGGGTGGTGGTGACAAAAGCCGAAAGGGGCAGAAGCAAGGAGGGGCAAACCCCTGAATACGCAGCCGTTGGTAGTAACACCCTAAATGAAATAACCGTCCTTCGCGCGACCAAGGCGCTTTATCTCTACGTTAGGGAATGGATGGCCGGCGAGGGCATCAAGGAACAACCACGCTTAGTGGTGGCGCATGACGTCCGCCACTTTTCGAGGAAATTTTGCGAGCTTGTTGCCAATGCATGGTCCCGACTGGGCGGGTACTCGATGATTTTCGACGGCCCCCGATCTACCCCACAGCTAAGCTTTACCGTACGCTATCAGTATGCGCATGCCGGGGTTGTCATAACCGCAAGCCACAACCCCTCCCACGACAATGGCTTTAAGGCGTATTTCTCTGATGGGGGTCAGCTGGTTCCCCCTCATGCCGGCAATGTCGTGGACAGATACGGTTCTATATCCATTGCAGAACTCTTGCCCCTTTTGGATAAACCCGCGACCCAAGAAGTGCCGTGGACCCTGCTTCAGGCGGAGGATGATTTCTCCTACCGCGCCGCACTGGAAGATGCGGTGCTTGACCCGGATATGTTGCAGGATAATCCCCCCAAGCTAGTCTTTACGCCAATCCACGGGACCGGAGCGATTACTGCAATACCGGCCCTGTGGGATCACGGGGTGGAGGTTGTGGTAGTGGATGAACAAAACAAGCAAGACCCGAACTTTAGCTCTGTCGAATCACCGAACCCGGAAAACCCCGAAGCCCTTAAGATGGGAATTTCCGTTGCCCGAAAAACGAAATCAACACTCGTCATGGGCAGTGACCCTGATTGTGATCGAATCGGTGTTGCGGCCAAGCAAAAAGCCGGAGGTTTCGCTTGCCTGACAGGAAATCAAGTCGCTTGTCTTCTTGCGGAATATCGTTTGGCGGCATCCAAGAGGAAACAAATTCTGACCGATTCAAACTCAAGTCGTTTTGCTATTATCAAGACCTTCGTGACCACCCCCATGATGAGCCGCATCGCCGAAAGCTACGGTATTCGATGTGTGAATACCCCGACGGGCTTCAAGTGGATGGCGGAAAAACTCGCAAAGTACGAAAGGGAGGCCATGGTGGAGCTCAAGGCAAAAGAGGGCCTGTCCCTTGACTTTGACGGAACCGACCTCTTTGCCCGAATCGACGTACTATCTCGATATTCAACTTATGTTATACTTGCCGCCGAGGAAAGCTATGGCTATCTGCCGCTCGACGTAGTGCGCGACAAGGACGGCAATGCTTCCGCCTTGGCCATAGCGGAACTCTTCGGCTTTTTAAAATCCACCAACTCCACTCCTTTTGATTTTCTGGACACCCTCTACAAAAAATATGGTTTTCATTTCGAAAAGACGGAAAACCTCTACTTCGAAGGAGCAGAGGGCAGTGAGAGGATAACCAAGCTGGCTGCCTCCTACAGGGAAAGCCCCCTTAGCTCGATCGACGGCGTTTCGGTTGTAAAGACGAAGGATTATTTGGAATCCGGCTACATAGACGAGGACGAGGACCCCCTTCCAACGGAAAATTTTCTGCACATGACGCTTGAAAACGGCTACACCGTGGCCGTAAGGCCAAGCGGGACCGAACCGAAGATCAAATATTATCTCTTTGGATGTGGGGAAACAAATCCAGCGGATCTGGACGGCTCGAAAGACGAGGTCATGAAGAAAGTCGGAGACATGTCCTCTTGGTTGGTTGAGGATGCCCGGACCAGAATGAGTAAAGCCGACTGAGCCGACTGGTTGGTGATTTGCTCAAACAAGGAGAGATGCAGGTCTCTCGAGGGTTTCTCCAAGATGCTTTAGGAAGCTTGCCCCGACTGCGCCGTCGACCAAGCGATGATCGCAACTCAGGCCCAAGGTCATGGTTTCCCCCGCTTGAAGGTTGCCGGAAGAATCCACAACGGGCTTCTTGACGCTTGCCCCGACGGACAATATGGCGGCGTTTGGGGGATTGATGATGCCACTAAAGAAATCGATACCGAACATGCCCAAATTGGTAACCGTAAAAGTCGACCCCGTCATCTCGTCGGGGGTCAGCTTCTTGGACCTGGCTTTGTCAATCAAGGATTTGGCTTCCAGGGAAAGGGCGGTGAGGTCTAGTGATTCGGCGTTTCTGATAACCGGGGTAACCAATCCGTCCTCGACCGCCACCCCAAAAGCAAGGTGGACGTTTCCGTGGTGTCGAATCTGCTCCCCCTCCCAGGAAGCATTGATGTCCGGAAGCCATTTGATGGTTTCGGCGCAAGCCTTGAGGATTAAGTCGTTCAAGGTTAATTTGAGCGGCTTTTCTTCCGAGGAAGACCGACCGGCAAGCCTATCGTTCATGGCCTCGCGGGCGAGTCGAAGAGGTTGCGAATCAATTTCCTTCTGAAGGTAAAAGTGGGGGATTGTGCTTTTCGACTCCAAGAGGCGCTGAGCTATAATGGAGCGCATCTTCGAAACAGGGATAATCTGCTCCTTCAGTAGACCCGATGATGGAGCTTTGGTTCGGGAGGGAACTCCCGAAGCCACTGGAGGGGCATCCATGCTTGCATCCCGATGGGGTAGGGCAGGGGATTCTTTCGCCGGAACGTTCGCGTCCGCTTGAGCCAGAACGTCCTTTTTGGTGATTCTTCCACTAGGTCCCGAGCCCTTTACCCTAGTGAGGTCGAGGTTCTTCTCCAAAGCCATTTTCTTGGCAAGGGGAGATGCGAGAATCCGTTCACCTGCATCGGTGTCATCGAGTAGGGGTGGGGCGCTCTGCTCCAACTGCTCGCTTTCCTCCGGTTTCTCGACGGGCAGTTCCTGCTCAAGCTGGATAGGCTGCTCCTTTTCGGTTTCAGCCGTCTCTACCTGGTCAACCTGGGCGGTTTCGGCGGGAGATGCACCCTCGACATCCTCGCCTTCCTCGCCGACTGCGGCGAGCGCGCTGCCAATGGGTACCTCCTCACCTTCCTGGACGAAAATTTTCAAAAGATAACCATCGTCGAAATTTTCCAACTCCATGGTTGCTTTGTCCGTTTCAACTTCGGCCAGCACGTCCCCATTGGCAACCTGGTCGCCAACCTGCTTGTGCCACTTGACCACGGTTCCCACCGTCATCGTGTCGCTCAGTTTGGGCATTTCTATGATTACGGCCATATATATAGGATTATATGAGTTCCTTTGCTTTTGCCAGGATCCGATCGTGCTCGGGAATTTGGATACTTTCGAGGGCTTTGCTGTATGCCTGTGGCGCGTCGATTGCCGATACCCTTTTGATGGGGGCGTCCAGGTAGTCAAATGCCTGATCTTGAATAATAAAGGAAACCTGTGCCCCGACCCCGCAGAAAGGTTTGTTCTCCTCCACCAAAAGCACCCGGTTGGTCTTTTTAACCGAGGAGAGGATAGCCTCGATGTCCAGAGGTCGGATGGACCTGAGGTCGAGGACCTCCGCCGACACTTTATACTGTTCCTCGAGAGTTTGTGCGACCTGCAGAGAAGTATGGACGGCTTTGCCATGAGCGATGATGGACAGATCGCTGCCTTCCCGCAAAACGTTCGCCTTTCCGAGGGGTACGAGAAAATCCTCATTGTCCGGGACCTCCCCCTCCATATTGTAAAGGATGGTGTTCTCCATTATGCAGACGGGGTCGTTATCCCTGATGGCGGACTTCAAAAGGCCCTTCGCATCGGCCGGAGTCGCCGGACAAACAACCTTAAGCCCCGGGGTGTTGGCGGCAAAATTTTCAGGGGTATGGGAGTGGGTTGCCCCGACGTTTGTCCCGCCGTTTGCCGGCCCCCGAAAAACCACGGGAACGTTGATCAGGCCACCTGACATGTATCGTACGCTTGCGGCATTGTTGAATATCTGGTCGAAGGCAACGTAGCAAAAGCTCCAGAACATGAACTCGACGACCGGTCTCATGCCCATCATGGCGGCCCCTACCGCAAGACCGGAAAATGCGGCCTCGCTGATGGGCGTGTCGATGACTCGTTCGGCCCCGAATTGCTCAAGCATACCTTCGGAAACCTTGTAGGATCCCTTGAATTGAGCTACCTCTTCCCCCATGAGAACCACGCGGTCGTCTAGGGTGATCTCTTCGCACAGAGCTTGGTTTAGTGCTTCCCTGTAGGTGATGGCGGACATTTCGTTAAGTTATCTTTGTTTTTTAGGGCGATTCGAAAAATATAGTTCCCTCGGAAGTTCTGCCACCGGGGTCGTCTGTCTCCCAGTAGACGTCCTGCATTAGCTCTTCCGGGTCGGGATATGGGCTGGCTTGGGCAAACTCGGCCGAAGCTTCGGCCTCGTCCTTGGCTTTTCGGTCCATCTCAAGCGCCGCTCCTTCGTCGATGACCCCCTCCGCCAGAAGCCTGTCCTTGAATAAGTTGATCGGGTCCTTGTTGCTCTTATATTCCTCGATCTCCTCCTTGCTTCTATAAGTTTGGTCTGGGTCGGCGACCGAATGGCCGCGGTAGCGGTAAGTGACGATTTCTAAAACGGATGGCTTGGATTCCTCATGGGCCAGTCTCAGGGCCTCGGAAATGTTATGGCGCACCTCGTAAAGGTCGTGTCCGTGGGATACGGACCAATTCACGTCGAAGGGATCGCCCCTGCGAGCGAGTGGTTCGCCCGCAGAATGTCTGGCTTCGGCAGTGCCCATGGAATAGCCGTTGTTTTCTATGACGTAAATGACCGGAAGTCCCCACAGAGCTGCAAGATTCAGTGATTCGTAGAAGGGCCCTTGGTTGGTGGCTCCATCCCCCATGAAGCAAAGGCAGGCCCCCTTTGCTCCCTTGTATTTGACGGCATAGGCAATGCCGAGTCCAAGTGGAGTTTGTCCGCCGACGATACCGTGACCGCCCCAAAAGTTTTTGTCGGGCGCGAAAAAGTGCATCGAGCCACCCTTACCCTTAGAGCACCCCGTTTTCTTGCCGTAGAGTTCGGCCATGCACTCGTCCATCTCCATGCCTACGGCGATGGCATGACCATGATCCCTGTAGGCCGTGATGACGTGATCCTCTTCGGTCATGCATGAAACTGCTCCTACCGCAACAGCCTCCTGACCAATGTACAAATGCAGAAAGCCGCCTATGTGGCCCTGCTGGTAAGCCCTGAGGGATCGTTCCTCAAACCGACGTATCCGAACCATTTGGTCCAAAAACTCAATTTTTTCCTCGGTGCTCAGTTCCCGGTTGGCGGCTTCCTTGGAATAATCGTTCTCACCGACACCGCCGAACTTGGGCCGGTTGCCCGCAACGGCTTTACTGCTCTGGGCATTTTCAGCATCCGAAGAGCCTTCCTTGCCCTCGGAAGTCGCTTCTTCCCGGTCGAGATTGATGTCGTGGTGTAATCCTTCCATTAGTTTTCAATTAAGGGAGCTGAGTCAGCCCTCCATTATTCCCTCATCCGGGAAATGCTTCAATCCTTAATTTGGGCGGATTCTGCGAATCACAGTCGGCCTGAATGCACCAAAACCCAAGATTTCTTTTGTCGTAGAAAGGCCAAATCAGCTCATGATCCGAGGGAGGAATATCCAAGCTGGAGATTGCGCTCCTTGAGAAAAAACGAAAAGTACCCTCGTCGAAATTGTCTGGAATTCGGGTAATTGGCTTATTGCAGTCGAAGAGAAACATAAGCCAGTTCGTGGACGATTCGTAGCCCCTCTCGGAGACATAGCCGAAAAGGGACAAATCATCATTTCCCAACTTTAGGCCCGTTTCCTCCAAAGCCTCCCTGCGGGCGCATTGATAAGGAGACTCCCCCTTCACCATGTCCAGCTTTCCGCCCGGGGGGCTCCACCGACCTTTGTTTGGGGACTTCTTTCTGCACAACATGAGAATATCATCTTCCTCGTTGCGGATAAAAAGTAGGCAGGATATCTTGAAATCCATTTAATTTAAGCTTGTTAAAAACCTTATTCTAGAGAAAGGATGTAGTAAGTCCAAACCTTAACTCCGAATACCCTATGAAAATCCTGAAGTTAATCTCCTTTGCGCTTTTGTCTTCTTTGTTCGCGGGACAACTTTTTTCGGCTCCCGACGAATACGTCAAGTTGGCGGGCAAGGTTGTAGTTACCAAGGAATCGGATATGTGGCTGAAGGCAACCGTTCCCTTCGTGACCGTTGCCCACCCCAAGGCTCAGACCTACCTTAAGAAGAGACCGACCACGATCCAAGAGGTTATGAACGTCGAATTTCTGGATAACCTGAAGGTTAGACTTTACCTTTGCTTCAGCAACGAGCACCAGAAGAAGACCTTGAGAAGCTCCACACTGACCGATGCTCAATTCTACCAGTACTACAGCGCTGAGGTTGAATATTTAACCGTCCAAGTCGACCGGAACACGAAAAATGCCCACTTTCTCTTTCCCGCCCTGTTGGCTGAGCGCGATGGGTTTTTCAAGGGCGGTTACGTAAAGCTAGTTGGATATGCCGTGGAAATATCGCAAAACGACGTGCCCTTCGAAATTTCGGAAAGCATTTTTTTCGACAAGTACCGCACGGAGGAAATCCTCAACAAGTTCAAGGCTCAGGCCGCAGCCAATTCCGACAAGAACAGGGGTTTGCTCATGCCGGCCCACCTCGTCGACTCATCCTACCTTGACGCCACCACGGTGGTGAAGCCCAAGGCGGATGCCGGCCGGTGATTACGTCTTACTGGAAACATTGATACGCTCGACGTGTCCGAAAAGAAGCAAATTATAATAAATTGCGGAATATCCCATGTGTCCGTGGGTGTTTTTGCGCACGAAGGCGACGGAATCGTTCTGGAGCAAGTGGGGCTGGAAACCCTTCGCTACGATTACTCGAGCGAGGAACTATGGCTGGAGTATTTCATTCAAGGCCTTGAGAACCTCTGCAAAAGGGAGGGAATCAAGGGGGATGCCAGGTTTATCTTCCCGGGATCACTTTTGCTTACCAAGACCATCCGGGTTCCGCATGTTGAGGAGGAAAAGCAAAAGAAAATCGTTGCCTTCGAGCTCATGCAGAAGATGCCCGTGCCGCTAACCGAATTGATCTGGGACTACCAGGTCATTGACGACGATGGGGTTGAGCAGGAGATCCTGGCCTTTGCAGTCAAGCCCAAGGTGGCGGAAGACTTTTGCGAAAGGGTCATGGAAATAGGTTTGACCCCGGTTCAAATTACACCCGCCCCCGTTCTCGACTACAATGCCATGAGGGCGTCAGGAATCGGGCTGGACAGTGGAGAGACTTTGGTTGTGAACGTGGGTGCGAAATCAACCAACCTGCTGTTCATCAATCCGACTGGTTTCCTGATACGCCCTATTTCAATGGGCGGCAATTCCTTGACCCAAAACATTTCCGATAACCTAGGCGCCCAATTTGAGAAATCGGAAGAGGTAAAAAAGAATTATTTCTCTGGAGCGGTTGCTTTCTCGGCTGATGACCCGAGCGTACAGACGCTGGAAAAATGCTCCAAGCAGTTTCTGGCCCGGCTTAGCCAGGAAATTACCCGCTCGGTCGTTACCTACAAGAGGCTCAAGCAAGGAAAGTCCCCCAGCAAAATGTTTTTGGCCGGGAGAGGAGCCCTGCTCAACCAACTGCCCGAATTCCTTAGTCAGAGTCAGAGGCTGGACATTGATTATTTCGATCCCCTGCAAGCGATTACTCTCTCCGACCAAGTCAGTCAGGAAATGCGCAACCTGCTGCCATTTATGCTTAGCGAACCGGTCGGCTTGGCCGCCTCCATCTTCCCCCAACCGGGGTCGGAAACCTCCATCCTTACGAAAACCATAAACCTGCTCCCCGCGAGCAAGCTGACGAACCTTAACTTTAAGAGAAAACAACCCCTGCTCCTAGTATCTGCCGCAATTCTCGCCCTAATACCTCTCCCCGAAGTCATACTCGGATTGGGCGCGTCGTCCGAGCTCAACCAACAAGTTGTCGAGATCGAACGAACCGCGAAGACCCTGGACAACGAGCTGGAGGGCTTGGAGAGCAAAAACGATACCCTCCAATTCCTTCAATATTTGAACACACAGGTGAGGGTTAGAAACGAGCCGTTCGAGGTCCAGGCGAAGACCTGCTGGAATCTTCAGAATCTGCTTAATTTGCTGCAAAGCGCCCTGGAGCACGAAAACGTCACCGATACCTGGTTCGATGAATTCAAGCTCCTCAACCCCACGGAAGCGCTTGGCAGGGGAGGGGCAAGTCGCAACAACGCGTTGGCCATACCCGTTCTACGGCTCTCCGGTAGATACCTTGTCCGACCAACCGTAGACCCCAAGACCGAAAGCCAGGGAGACCTTAGGGACAACCTGATTCAGCTCAACAGCGCCAAGCAAACCGCCCTCACGAACTACCTGAGCGAACTGACGATGATCAAGGAGGTTCGCAAGAAGACTTTCCAGACCAAGGACAAGGGGGATTTGTTCAACAGGTATTTTACTTATTTCGAGTTTGAAATCATCTTGAATTGAGCATCGGGCATGAAATTCGTTAAGAGCAACCTCCTCTTTTTTTCGGTTCTCCTCACCGCTCTGGTGGTCTTTTCGGTCCTCATGACCTTCTCCCTAATGACCAGTGGAAAGATCGAAGACCTGAAAAGCGAAATAAGTGACGCGGAATCGAGAATCAAAAGCCAAAGAAGCGAAAAAATGCCCTTCGAAGGACTCGACTACGAGCTGGACATGGCAAGGAAGGACTTGGTTCGCCTGGCCGCCTTGGAGCGAGCCCAGAATAGGCTGTGGGGACAGGTTTTGGCCTCCGAAAACAACCTTTCCAAGACTTGGAAGAAAAAATCCCCGGAGTCGATCAACTCCTCCCTCATTCGCCAGTATACGCAGTTGCGGGAACTTTGCCGGTCCAAGAACGTAGTACTGCCCGGAGGCAGTCAGGGTGGACCCGCCACCCCCTTTCTGGACACCCCCAGTCAACCGGCTGAGGAGTTTGGATTCGGGCTCAAGTCCTATGATGGGAACTGGCCCAACTTTAGCTCCGAGGAAGCCCAGCTCTTGGGGGTTCAAATTGAGATCATCAAGCAACTGGTCGGTTTCGTTTCGGAATCTGCGACCAAGGACTACCCTCTCCGGCTTGCCTACATTCACCGCGAACCGGTCGGAGAGACGGACGAGGGTAACATTGGGGATGACCTTTTGGAGCTCGACGACCGCAAGGCCAGCCTACTCAAGACGCATGGCATCCTCGACAGCACGTGCTTCGAAATCCAGTTCGTGGGAATTACCTCCCATGCCAGGACCTTCCTTAATTCCCTGAGACCGCCTTATCTTCTGCGCAAGCTAGTGGTGGAGCGTGACACGGATGATACCTCGACTGCCTTTTCTCCCGATTTAGGCGATCCGGCGTTCGGGAATTCCAGCCCCGAGAGCTCGGAGCTGCCGATCGTCCAGGACGTGCGTTCCAAATTTACCTTCCTAATCGAATACGTAACCGGCGTTGATCGCGACGCCGAGGCCTTTTTCACAGGTATCCTCGAAAACGTCGAGGCCGACGATCAAAGCCTGAGGGATTTTCTCGAAGCATCCGGACACGGAGCCCTCACTGAAACCCTAATCGAGTAATTTGGAGAAACGTGAGGATACTTAAGTCCCATTACGACAAGATAGTGCTTTTGCTAAGTGTCCTCGCGGTCATTGTGTCCGTTTTAGTGGGCCTCTTGTCCGGAGAAGAAGTCGAGCGAGGCGGTTGGAGCGGCTCGGACAGCTCCTTTTATTTCGATACCGACGACGCAGGAAACGTCACCTTGGAGCTTGGCAAGGAGAATGGGCTGATGCCCGGCCAATCCGTCACCTTCGTTTCCAAGGAGGACGAAAGCATTTCCGAGACCATTCCGATCAAGGGAATCGTTCTGGAAAGAAGGGGTACCTATGCCCTTACATACGACGGGTCGAAGAAGATTATCGGCACCCTCATGATCAACGACGATCTGACCCTTGACCGCGACTGGAAGAAGACGAGGGTCGAATTAGCCATACAGTCGGATGAGGGGAGGGCCCTTGTTTCGTTGGCTCAACTTGACTCCATACATGGCAGTCGCGTCCTGCTGTTCGACTCTACCATAGACGAGTTTGATCCCGAAGAATGGTTTCTTTCCCTCTATCAAGCACTGCCGCTGCCTCCATCGGACGGGAATGAAACCAAGGCCGACAGGGCTCGCTGGACCAAACCCAGCGACGAGATGGAAGACTCGATTTACGACCTTTTTACCCCACCAGTCATCTATCTAATTGACGGAAACTTGACCACCACCTTGCCAAAGAAGGAGGTAGTGGTCACGGAGAAGACCGAGGAGTTTGGCTTGTCGCTCGACGCCATCGACAACAAGCCCTACCGCTTTAAAATGTCGGGATGGATCGGAAAAGTGCCGATTTTCGATGATCTTGACCCCCTCGTATCCCAAAGGCGACAAAACAAACGCAACCGAATGGAAATCGGCATTCCCTACCGGGAAAACCAGACCGGCAAACCGGGTACCTCATCCCTCATCCGTACCACGGAGGAGGATGAAAACAAACTTTTGCAGGTCACTTACTTTACCGTTCAGCAGGTTAGGGATAAAAAGTCCGGAGGAGTACGGTCGGTCGGTCGGGCTATGGTAAAGGACTTTAGGATGGGTGGAAAAACCTTTGAGATAAACAGCATGATGGATATGGTTTACGCTGGCGAAATTGAAATCAAGATGACCTATGGACTCGAGGGGGCGAACGAGCCAACCACCCTTTCCGACAAGGACACCGGAAAAGTACTGGAATTCAATGGCAGAAGATACACTATCAAAGAAATAAATTTGGATGACAAATGGGTATTGGTGGACAAACTTGGACCCGGTCCTACCGACAAAACAACCCTGAGGCTTTCCCTCCCTTGAATTGCTTTGCCTCGGGTAAAGCGGCTCGGCTTTGGGAGCGTGCTAAAGGGAAATGACTCAGCTCCGCCGCGACGTCTTCCAGTAACGCGGAAACGGCAAACTGGACAAGATCGGCCAAACGGCGCTACTTTGATGCAATCCTTTGCCCACGGGGGCAAAAACCGAGGTTTTTAAATGAGCTCGACGATTCAATGAATGTAACTATCCAAGCAATGGCGTTCACCAAACAAAGACATCCGAAACCAAGGTTCTTTGAAGCCCGATATTTGCCCACGTTATTGGATTGACCCGAAGGCTTGTTTCTATGGAATTGAGTCTTTTGCAAAACAACAGAAAACTTTAAGCCCTGCCCCCCCTTTGAATGTCTGAGACAAGCCAGCTGTTTCGAGCCTTTGGATTGACCGCACTCATCCTGTCCTCCCTCGAAACTGGATTGCTGGCCCAAGAGCCTTCCCCCATTGGCGAGCAATTAGCTGAGCCAGCCACCGACATTCCCGCCTTGCCTCCCCCCATCGGCTTGCCCGAGATCCTCCCACCCCCCGAGCCACAGCCCATTCCAGCACCCGCTCCAGGCTTCAACCCTGTCGAGGGGGCTCTGTCCGAACCGACGATCGATACGCCTTCCCTGCCACCCCCCGAGCCGAACCTTTCGGGAGCGGTTCCGGCAGCCGGCTTGCCGCTACCCCCCCAAGGCATATTGCCCGATGAATCACCCCCCCCCGGCCCTCAGCCCGTTGAGGATCCGGCCTCCATTTACAACTTGGGTCCGCAAACCAATTTGATCAGGCTTCTGGACGACATTCGGGAGCTGTCGAAGAATGGAGAACTAGACACCGCCCAATCATTGGCCGCTCGGGCCTTGAAACAAATTACGAGGACGGAGGAAAACGCCTTTTACCTCAGCCAAATCCGCAAGGAAGAAACCCAGCTGTACTTCAGAAGGGCAAACCAGGCCATGCGGGACAAGAATTATTCCCTAGCGAGCCAGTTGCTTGCACGCTACAAGGAAAACGTAAAGGACGACCTCGAGGAAAGAAGGCAAAAACGTGAAGTCCTTCTCCAGAATCAGGGTAACCAAGACGTCTCGCTTGTGGGAAAATTGGTGGAAGAGCTGGAAAAGGCCAAGAAGGACTTAGCTGAGATTAGAGCCAAGACGGGCCTACCCGAAGATGATGCAAAGCCGGATTTCGAGCGCCTTATGCAGGAGGAAAAAACCAAGATGGCTTCGGCCATGAGACGGGCTGAATTCCTCCTTGGAAAAGCGAGAAAGGATGCCAGCGACGGACAATACGACTTGGCGCTGGACCAAATCGACGAGGCTTTGGGAGTATTGCCTGCAAACGTTTCCAGCATTGCCCTGATCAGCGACCTTTACAAGGCCAAGCAGCAGATTACTTGGTACAGGATGGGGGAAGCCATGCTCAAGGGACAGGTAGGCGAAGTGCAAAACCTGGTGGTAGAGTACCAAAACGTCGAGGACGCCCGCCGGAAGGCGGAGTCCGAAACCTTGGGCATCGAGGAGCAAGCTGATTTCGATGCGGAAATGGAGAAGGCGCTGGAAAAGTCCGAGGAGCAAGCTCAACTTGCCGAGGAAATGCTTGCCGGAGCCCGTGGCGACATCAGGAAAAAAGAATACGAGAAGGCCGAGAAGGCGCTCTTCAAAATCAAGAATTTTCTCGAACCCAACACCAGAACCTGGCCCGTCATCCTGCAGGCTTCCCTCCTGAAAAACCAAATCAACCTCGAGAAGGCCGAGGATGCCCGAAAGGAGAAGGACTGGGACTTGGCAAACCAGTATCTGGATGCCTTCCGCACGGGCTTTTACCAGGACCGTGACATTCAGGGGGATACGCTCAGCTTCGGTCGGCCAGGATTGCGTGCCACCGAAGGTGAAAAAGCCATGCAGCAAGAACTCGACAGGGGCAATCGCATGGAAGACCGCATCAAGAAGGACAAATCAAACCCCTATCGTCGCGACATTACCGAATTTACCCCCGAGTGGAGGGAAGAGAGAGAGGCATTGAAGGAACTTTTGATGAGGGCCAAGGTCCAGTTCATCAACGGCGACCTGACTGGCGCGACCGAGACTTACCGGACTATTGAGACGAGGTTCTCCGAGAACTACGAAGCCAAGGAGATGCTGCGCAGGATAGCGATTATGCGTCAGGAAGAGAGCTACCTTGGCTACCTCAAGACCCGCCAGGAAATGCTCGAGGAGATCGAGCGCGAGTGGGAAAGGCCCAAGGTCTTCGACCGCCAAATCGAGGAAGAGCAAAAGGTCACGGGCGAACCCAGCAAACTGGAGGAAAAGCTCAAGATCATTAACGTCCCTGGAGTACAGTTTTTCGAATCGCCCCTGCCCGAGGTCATGACCGAATTGCAGAGGCAGGCGAGAGCGTTTGACCTGACCGAGCCCGACCCGGCCAAAAAGGGTGTGAACATCATCGTTCTTAACCAAGGGGACGAACCCCCACCCAACGTTACCATCACCCTTAACTCCATGCCGCTTGGGCAAATGATCGCCTTCATCACCGAGATGGTGAGCTGGACCTACGACGTAAGATCGGATGCAATCGTGGTCTCGAAGACCGGGGGTGTCATGGGTACTCAAAGGTTGCTTGAAACCGAATTTTACGAGCTTACCCAAGGAACGATCAACCGGATGACCGGAGGGGGAGCCGGTGCAGGAGGAGGGGGAGCCGATCCTTTCGCTCCCGCCCCAGGAGGTGGTGCCGGAGGAGGTGCCGACGACCAAGGGGCCAAAATCAAGGCGTTTCTGGAAGGAGCGGGCATCCCGTTCGACGAGACCAAGGGTCACAAGTTCGTCTTCGACGGCTTCCAGATGATCGTCACCCACCAGAGACGCTCCCTCGACTTGATCGAGAGAATCCTCGAGAGGCTCGATGCGGATTCCAGTCGGCAGGTCGAAATAGAAACAAAATTTCTCGAGGTTCAGGAAGGCGCGCTTGATGAAATCAGCTTCGATTGGCAGTTCAAGTGGGGGAACCCTCGCTACTCGGTGGACCCCGCCACCGGCAACCCGGTCATCGACTCGACTGGTCGCCCCATCGTATCCTTCGACAAAACCTTTACCGGAAATACCCGGACCCTTGCCACCGCCCACTCCGCAACCGGATTGTCGCGCGACACTATCATCAGCATACCCGACAACCCGGATGCGAGCCTCAACTTGCCCAACCCCGTTCCGAGCCTTCCGGGCAAGATCGGTATTGGGGAGGGCGTAAGCCCGCTTATCAACGCAACCTCGGATAGCTTGTCCATGGGAGGCAGCGGAGGTAGCATGATTTTAGGAGGCTCCCAGGCAAATCTCCTCATTAGCGCCCTCAAGCGAAAACAGGGGACGGACCTTCTGAGCGCCCCGAGGATCACCGTTATGGATGGACAACCGGCCCAGATAACAATTGCCCAGGAATTCATCTATCCAACCGACTACCAGCCCGCTCCCCCTCCTGTGGTAGGCGGTGGTGGCGGTGGCGGCCAGAACAACCAGGCAGGCTTAGGCGGAGCCATTCAGATCCAGGCGGCCATCCCGCAATTCGATACCGTTGCCCCTGACGACGAGCAGCCCGGATTCCGCGAGGTTGGTGTTGTTCTCGACGTAACTCCGAGGATAGAGAAATACAACTCGATCGCCTTGGAGCTTAACCCGAAGGTAACCGAGTTCGACGGATTCATCGAATACGGGGGGCAACAGGCAATGATCGGAACTTCCCAGGTGGGGGCTCCGCCCATGGTCATTCAGCCGTCCGGCATACTCATGCCCATTTTCTCGGTCCGTAAGGTCAATACCTCGGTAACCATTTTCGATGGGGCCACCGTCATCATAGGTGGCCTTACCAGAGAGGAGGTCAAGACGGTCAATGACAAGATACCCGTGCTGGGCAACATTCCACTCCTCGGTCGCCTTTTCCAGTCTTCCGCGGAAAGCTACCAAAAGAGAAACCTCCTTATTTTCGTGAGCGCCAGCATTGTCTCAAGAGGAGGTTCGCCAGTACGCGAAGTCATTCAGAACATAAGCCCACAGTCCATCTTCAAGGATCCCGTCATCATGACGCCCACAGGTACGATCCGTCGCGTCTTCAAGGGGAACGACCCCGGGCCGGCCCCCGCCGCTCCATAAAACAAGCTCGAGCCTCCTTGCTCTGCCCCCAAATCATTTGCAATCGTCCCTCTTTTGAAATAAGTTACGACAGTGACGCCCCTCTCCTCAAGCAAGCCCACGCGAACTCATACAATGAGAGTAGTGGGAATGGCATTGGTGGCCACCCCACTGTTCCTCCTTACCCTTTATTTCTTCCACCATAGGAGTCCTGACTCTGCCGGTCCGCCAACGCGCAAATTCGAACCCCGAGCTCTACCGGCCTCGATCGACCCATTCGTTCCTCAGCCCAATCCCACTCAAGTTTCTAAAAATCAGATCGGGAAAAGCCCCGTGCCCGAATGGTGTGAACCCGAGGATTCCGAAAAATTGGCCCGCCATCCCATTTTCGAAAGGTTTTCCGGTTGGCTCGATCTTCATGACAAGACAAGCTGCTCGGACAAATTGCCGTGCCTTGGTCACGACCCTCGTCTTCATAGGAACTTGGTTGACAAGGGTCTTGAACTTTCTCGCGTACGCGCGCGGGTGATGACCGCCCTCATAGGGGTTGATCCATCCTCTGCCCTTGCCTTGGCCGTACCGCCCGAGCGCATTCAAAAATTGCCGGAGGAGATCAAGAACAACATGGAGAGGTGGCACAGTGCTTCGGCCAATATCAAGGCCGTTCACGTCTGCTTCCACCCTAGCTCCCCCAAAGGTCAAGTCAATAGGTGGGTAACTTTGCCCGACGGCAAAACCTATCGTGCTTACGTCTATGGTGCCCGACGCTACATGCCGACCTTGCAAAAAGTGCCGATTGCCGGAATTTCCCTGAACGGCGAAATGGCTGTTTCGGAGAAGCCCTATCGTATCGTGTCGGAGATCGCCGGAGACCGTTTATTGGTCGAATACGCCGGAAAGGAGCTCAAGCTCGATCAGCCAAACGGCATCCAGGCTCTTGAACGAAGGGTAGGCCAAGCTGAATTGCAAGCACTTCCCTCCGGTCGCTTTCGTGGCCCCATAGTTGCCTCGAGCGCAGGTGGCGGTGGCACCAACCTCGTCGAGCACAAGTACGAACTCGTAACGACCCCCATGACTTGGGCGGATGCCAACAATTCCGCCTACACTAGAAACGGTCGTCTCGTCTCTATCAATTCAGCAGCCGAGAACAACATAGTCTACCAGCTCCTCAAGGACGCCATGGCATTTGGTCTCTTACCGGACGGTTCAGGAATCGTTCAACATGCTTGGATCGGGGCAACTGATTTTGAGGACCAGAACGGGACTTACTACGACAGGGATACCAACTCAACCAAACCCCTGGAAGTCAATGCAAGCGAAGGGAACTGGCACTGGCTCAGCAACGAGGACGTCAGCGCCTCAACCTACCAGAATTGGCAAGGGGGCCTCGAGCCCGCCAATGCGAACGAGGATTACGCGGCCATGGACTGGAGCAACGCATCGGCGCAATGGATCGACCATAACGGTTCCCAGCTGCTTCCCTTCGTCGTGGAGTACGAACTGGACCTTACGCCCAAGCCCTCCGCCTTCGTAAACGGTAAGAGAAAGGTCTTAGTTTACCCAACCGCCTTCCGCGACGAAGGCAATGACTTCGATGGCTCCTCCAGCAACCCCGTCGATCCCTTTGGGAACCCCCTCGGCCCAGGCGACATCCCCAATCCCTTCGAGCCCGACACGCGCTCCAACCTCGTTGAGGTTATGGAACGGGTCAAGCAATTCTATCTGCGCAATTCCGACGGGACTTTCCTTTTGGAAGCCGTCATAACTCCTCCCATCACCGTCGATCTGCCGAAATGGAAAAGGGTGGCTGCCGGAACCGGGGTCGACAACCGTATTTTCGACAGCACCGGCCTCGTCTACTGGTCGGAGGAAGTAGACTACGGAGACGGTAAGGAAATCGGCATGGTCGGTGAGGCTGCCAAAGCCAAGGCTGCCCAGCTTTCAAGGGATTTCGACTATGACGGGCCTGCCTTCGAGGGCGTGCTGTCCATATCCGTTCCCACCCCCTTCGGGAATTTTGCACAACCCCCTTTGGTAAAGCTTCTCGGTGGGGACCTCAATGCGACTACCGGAATCCCGGACCCGGACTTCGTTGCAGCCCAGGCCAAGGCCCTCGTCAACGCGAGCGGGCAAGTCACCGAGATCGTATTGCTTGACCCAGGCTCTTTTTATCACGGCACCCCCGCGCTTTATCTCGACAACGTTGACTTCAATAGCTCGGCTACCATTACCATGGGTCGTACGATCGTTTCTTGGGCGGCAGTCTCCACGACCGGAAGCGGTGGACTCGGCACCGTCGGTGGCCCGGGTACGCATGTTAACGCTCCGGCCAGTGCGGGGGTCATGGCTCACGAACTGGGGCATAACTTCGGGCTCTTTCACTCCAACCGCTATGTCTCGGAGGGTTTGCGCCCTAACAGCGATGAGGGAGAAACCATCGATTACGGGAATCCCTTTTCCCTCATGGGCAGCGGGGGCCTGCAGGGGGATCTTACCATACCGAGCAAAGTTTTCCTGAGGGATTTGGGCCACTTTGGACTCAAGGGGGGAACGGAGGAAAACAACGCTACCGACGTGGCCCACCTTCATGCCGTCGATGCAGTTGAGAATAGCGGGCTGAAGGAAACCAACGCCACCAACCCCAATACCTTCCGTATCTATCGCCATAACTACGGCTCGGCTCCCTATGCGCTGAGGACGGGTTCGTTTACCGTGCATATTCCTTCCGACAACCTGCCCGCCGGACTTGCCGCGAAGCTGCCCTTGGCCCTTTCCATTAGCGGTCCTGGCGAGGGTGCCGCAGGTATGCTGGACAGCAATGGCTCGGGTATCCAACTCGTCCTCTCTGCCGGGGGCAAGGGCTATTCCGAGGAACCAGTGGTGAGCGTTTTCGATTCGGATGGAGCGACCGTTCTTCTTACCCTCGACCCTACCTGGATCGTGGAACGGGCCGGCACCTCGACCTCCTCCTATCTGCAGTCCTCGCTGCGCAACTTTTCTTCCTCCGCCAGCAGGGGCCTGCGAGGCATTGAGATACCCGCTTCCGAATACGCTCCTCTCGGGCCAGACGCCCAGAGTCCATTCGGCTCCTACTGGGTATCCTACCGCCTGGACGACAACATCAGCGAATACGGGCTAACCGTGACCAATGGCACCATGCAAGGGTTCGGAACGAGCGAAAATGCTCTTATCGACACCACGCCGGCAACCCAGGGCAACTTTAAGGATGCATTCCTGTTGCTTGGTCGGACCTTTTCCGATTACGAATCGGATGCCCACGTCACTCCGGTCAGGAGAGGAGGAATGGCCCCCATGTTCTACATCGAGGCGGTGGTCAACGTAGGGACTGTCGGCAAGGGGTTGGCCCAGGCGCCGGAATTCAGGATTCTGGTCAGCGACCCCACCCCTGCGGTCGACCAAACCATTGACTTCACCGTCATCCCCACGGACGTCAACGTGAGCGACTATGCGTACGCTTGGTATCAGAACGAGATTGGCCTCGACGATGCGCGCTTTCTTAACCAGCGAACGATCTCCAGAAAGTTTTCCTCACCCGGCCAGTATGTGGTCAAGGTCGTCGTTTCCGACATGAAGGGAGGCATTTCATCCGAGAACGTAGTCGTTCGAGTTGGGGACGCAAGCCAAGTAACCACCACCCTTGTTTCCGGCCAAGTCAGATCGAACAAGGGACCCGTGCAGGGAGCCAAGGTGATCATCTCGAAGGCCCCGTTCATAGAGCATACCGTGAGTGTATCCGGAAGCCTGCAGGAGTCACGGGTGCCGTCGCATTACTCGACGCCCCTGCGCTACGTCATAGACGGAGTGGCAAACAAGCAACTTGTCCTGCACCGCGGCGAAATACACCGCTTTTACTTTGATACTTCCACCGAGGGATACCCCCTTTCCTTTTTCGAGCACCCAGATCACGAACCGGCCAGGGTAAAGCTCAACCTTCTTCTCACACCCCTCGTTGATTTTGCGGGATCCGGCTATAAGGAACCTCCTGCCGTGACCCTCGTCGGCGGTTCCCTTTTCGACACCCACTTCTCACAGTCCGTCACCACCCTGTACGACTACCAAAAACAGCCCTACGGAGCGAGTGGGACTCTCATTACCATGCCCTCCGCCAAGTCGCTTTTGATGGACACCAATGTTTCCAAGATCAACGTTCGTCCAATCTCTTCTGATCCCAATACGGGGCTTTACCTTCATTACGGAGGAACGGGACAAAACCGCTACAATACGCCCACCGCCAGCGTCCTGCGGAGCAGCTACTGGGAGAATTATTCAGATGCCAACGCCACCGCAGTAGCCTATGTCGACGGGGTAGGGACCATCAACGTAACCGATGGCGGAAGCGGCTATCCCGCCACCCCAGAGATTGTTGTCTTCGGGGCGGGGATCGAAGCCAACGTTACGGGAACTACGAGAGAAAAGAAAAATACCGATTCCAACCGGAAGAAATCCCTCCTCCTCGACAACTCCATCAGCATTTCCGACCAAGGCTACCGCTTCGACCCCAACTCCACCCAGGCCGTAGCTCTTTATCCCCTCGACCCTTTCATCTATTATTCCTTCAACCAGGACGAGAGCCTTTTCGCTGATAACGCCCGCTACAAGCCGACCTCGGGCTTCAACAACCAGATCGAGACTAACTTCAAGCACTATTGGCAACTAGACGAGCTGAACGCTTCGACCTTCGACAACAACCTCAGTGCAACCTTCGACCTATCCATCACGCCGGCCGTAGCCGATCCCTCCCTCCGCTCCAAATGGGGGCTTAAGAACAAGGCCATCGAACTGCAACCCGGAGACGCCATAACCGGAACCGGAATCTTCAGCTCAGCGGCTCACACCCTTTCCCTCTGGATCAATCCTTCGGCCGCAGGAGGAGCGCCATCGCTAAGCCTGGCTTCGGCGCCCTTTTCGCTGGTCGTTAATTTCCCGGGTCAGATCACCCTCAATGGCGTCAACCTAGTAGCCAGTCCGGCTACAGGTGAATGGGCCCACCTCGCCGTGATGGACGATGGCGCCGAGGTAAAGGCTTACCTGAACGGTAATGAAGTGGGAACGCGCATCACTTCGCTCGGAAGCGACCTTCAGATCGGCGGCCAAGACTGCCTGGTGGATGAGGTTATGGTCTACGACCGGGCCCTCAACCCCTACGAAATCAAATATCTTGCGGGGAGACATTTTCTTGATCTCTCGGGGAATAAGTACCACGCCGTACCTATGGGCCCGGGAACCGACATGGCCTCGACGACGGACGACGTCAGCATTTCCAACGCCGGCGCCTCCCAGTTTAAGAAGGACGACCTTGGCCGGGCCATTGACCTCAACGGGTCCAGGTACCTCGACTTGCTGCCTAACCTCAAGGCCTTGTCCGCCCTTGACAGCGGAACCATCGCCTTCTGGCTCAAGACTGACAACTCCGATGAGATGACCATCCTTTCCGCCTCCAACGTAGACGAGAACAATTCCTACTATCGCCTTTTTCTTCGGGACAACGGGACCCTCAGGCAGGAGGTGCTCAACAACGGCTCGGAACTCTGCAAGGTCTCCAGCGACGCGACGGTCGACTTGAGCGATCGCGACTGGCACCATGTGGTTGTCGTGATCGACAACGGCGGCGTCCAGTATCATGTGGATGGAAAATCCATCAACAGCGTTATCCCGGCGGGTGCATCCAACGATCGGGCCTTCTTTACCGACATCGACCAGCTCAATCACTTTGCCATCGGGTACCACCAGACCAGCGAGGCAAACGCGACCAATTACTTCAAAGGACAGCTGGATGAATTCCATATCTACAAGCGGACCCTGACGGCCGCGGAGATCAAGCACCTCTACGACATCGGAAACGATACGCGGGTCGCCCGGGCCATGCTGTCGCCCTCTGTCGATGCCATTGGCACGGTCACGGTTACCAGTGCAGGGGCGGGCTACAAGGAGCAACCGGAGGTGACCTTTACCTATGCCAGCCCCGATCATTATACCAACCAAGCTGCCGGCAGGGCCGAGCTCAACCCAGTCGGGGTCGACAAGATTCTCCTTACGAAGGACTTTTACAGCCCCGTCTCCATCGTGCTGCCCGACGACCGCAATGTGTCCCGCAGGTACGTCGAGTACGTCAGGGTTACGGCTCCCCCGAATACCCTTTACGATGCCCAAGTAGCGGGAGGAGTGTTCGGATACTCGGCTCCACCCGACATTGTTGTCGCGGGCAGCCCGACCTGGCCGGATGACTACAACGCCACTGGCTACCCCCTGTTCTTCCTCGATCCGAATGCCTCTGTTGAAATTGCCAACGGCGGGCGTGGCTATGACCTCAGCAATGGCAACCGGGGGTTCGACGTCGGCGCCGTTCGTATCTTTGGAGAGGGTTACCGTCCGCCCGCATTCGAGGCAACAGTCCGGTCCGGCTCCTTGCAGGCCCTCGTTCTTAAGCAGCCCGGCGAGGGCTCCTATGCGGAGAATCCGTCCGCCCTCTATTTTATCGGCGAAGGCAAAGGCGAGACACCGCCTACCTTCAGCGATAATCCCTTCGTCAAGGGCAGTCTGGTACGCCGAAACACCTTTTCCTCGGTAAACAGCGAAAATCTCTATGACGTCAACGGTATCACAATGACGACAGCTGGAGCAGGCTGGGTCAAATCCCCAACCGTCTTCGCGGACTGGGGAAACACCGGATCTTGGGGGGCCGACATGAGCAACGGGCACGTAGCCGTTTCCGACTTGGATTTTAACTCCACCCTTTCGGATGTGGTGGTTACGGAGCCAGGCTTCCGTTACTCCATCCCCGCCAAGGTCAACATCCTCGGCGGTCGCTTTTTCGATTCCGATCCCAGTTCCGTTTGGCGTCCTGCAGTGGTCGAGATCAACGGGACCGATGCGGATGGAGGCATTACCTCCTATCGGGTGACCGATGGTGGCGCGGGCTACTTTCTGCAACCCATCGTATCCATTACCGGCGGAGGCGGAGTGGGGGCCTCGGCCATTGCATTCATGAATATTTTTACGGGAACCATCGATGCGGTTTTCCCCGTCGAGCCGGGCCGCGGGTATCATAACTTGGATGCGAATAATACGCCAGTCGCCAAGTTGAGCTACAATCGCGCCTTGGCCCCGGATGAAGTCAACGCAACTATCAGCCTGCGTCTCGGGGGCGCCCTGAACAAACCCGTTATCACCCAGAGCGATGCGGACCCTCAATATATCGCCCCTTGGGTCGAGATTTACGATCGGGGCAGAGTAAACGTGCCGGAAGGCGACCAGGCGGAAGCGGTTGCCAAAATCAAGGACGGAAACATAACCAAGATCATTGTTACCAAGAGTGGCAGCGGGTACATCGACCCAGTAGTCTTCGTGCGGGGTTCGGCCCCAAAGCTCGATCCCTATTTTACCAACACCAAAAGGCTCTGGCAATGCACGCACATGCGGGAGGACGTCAATGGTACCTTGGCGGCATGTGGTCACGTCCATGAGGGTGATGCTCCCCCGCAAGCCTGTCCTGGCGAGACGCCTCCCGGACCCAAGCAGGTGAATGCCGGCCAAAATGCGAACTGGTGGGATGGCCATTCCGCTGCCTGTAAGAACCATCACGGCCTGAGTGCCCAAGTCCACCACCGGGATCTTGGCTTTCGGGTCCGTTCCTGTGGGGGTATTGCGGCCGAATTCGTCCTTATTAACGATGCCTATCGTTTCCCAAGGACGGATTGGCTTGCTTACGACACCACCTGCTCGGCCCTCGTCCAAGACGGAAAGATACGTGAGATCGTGATCGATCAGCACGGTTCCCGCTACGTCGCCCCGCACCTCGAGTTCAAGGGTACGGGTGGAGAGGTGGACCCTGTACCGGTTTTCGACGAGAAAGGCTACCTCATCGACGTCTTTTTTGATGATCCCAGAATCAAGAATTTGGAAATCGACAAGCTCGATCGCCCGCACGGGGCCGGTCAGGGCTTCACTGAGAGGCCATGGACGAAAGACGCCAACTTCGACGCCACATATGGTCCACGCGAGCTCATCAGCTTCGTTGTGCATGCGGAAATCGCCTACGTAGATGCGGATGGCGAACCGGGTGGAGACAAACTGCTCCTGCCACAGAGTTCCGAGACCTACGGCACGGTTCTTCCTTTTGATTCTTGGGGCGACAGGGTGATCGACGTCGAGGTGATCGACGGCGGTCTTTTCAGCCAAGGAACCCAGGCGACGGTGGCGATTGATTTCGACATGAGTCAATCCGGCTTTACGGATGGCATGCCGGCGGCGGCCATGGCCCGCCTAACCAATACGCTTAGCGCCATGCAACTCGACCACAACGGTACCCATACATGGAGCAATTTCACCGCCGAGGACGGCAACAAAAGGACCGTCTCCAGGAGCACCTTTCTCGCGGAGCCGGAAGCCACGATTTTCAACGAAGTCTACGACGAGAACGGTACCCGTGTGCAATACTCCTTTTTCCTCGACGAGAACAAAACTTCCCAGGTACGCCTCAACGGGGTAGTGGACTACGACCCCATTTCCCAACGCTCCTATTTCGACCTAGTGGTGGACGATCGCCTGCCCAACAAGCTCTACTACGGTCTGGGTGACTCCAATAGGACCGCCATGGGCGGTGAAATTCTCGTAGGCGAAGGTATGCCCTATGCGAACTGGGGAGGTGACGAACAGTGGGGCAACGTTGCCTATACCGACGGCAATGGCTTCTACGCATTCTCGAACCTGGAATCTGGGTTCTACAACGTTGCCGTCCTGATGGAAGACGAGAGGTACCAGGAGATGACCTTCCGCCCCGATGCCAACATTTCGCTCGTTTCGCGAACCGTATACGTCCCCGGCTTTTCGTCGCTCGAGCTCGAGACCGATCGACGCGGCCCAGGCAGAAGCAGGTTGATCTGGAGCGCCGCCAGTCGCTTGAGCGGTCGGAGCGCCAGCAGGGACAACCCACCCGACTTGAGTAAGGTTCTGGAAGGCATTGGGGGAGGTTTTACGTCCGGTCAGGCGGTGCACTTTTCTTTCCAGCCTCATCCCTCCAACACCGGCCGGGGCGCGCCCAAGGTCGACTACAACGTCTCGGTCGACGGAAGCCTTGACCTGACGATCGTGGACGACGCCAACAGTTCCGTGTTCAATCCCGACGACCGCTTTACCCTGAGCTTCGCCTTCCCCATCAACGTCAGCGGGATCGATTTTACCGATGACTTCCGTTTCGAGGACGTCAACCAGTCCTTCTGGGGAGGAAGCATGAGGGATTCCGGACAGAGGCAGCTTATCATAGCTCCCAGTGCCGGAGGGGAGCATAATTTCCTCGAGGCGCCCATAGCCTCACAGGGCGACCCGAATGCCACCACCGTCTTTACGGTCAGAGCCTACGACCAGAATGGGACCGCCGTTACCCCCATCACCGCCAACTGGTCGCTCGCTTTTGATTTTAGTGCCAGCGACGGAAACGACTCCAAGATCGCAACCCTGGACGTTACGTCCGGAAACCAAGTGTCGTTGACCCTCCGCTCCACCCTGAGGGACGGCAACATGACGCTCCGCTCCTCAGCCTTGATCAACGGGGTGGAGACCAACGCCAGCGTCAAGATCATGGCCTTTGCCCGTGTTCCCCTAACCTCGAAGGAAAGCTGGATGGACAAGCATTTTGACACCGTTTTGGAAAGCGCCGTGGATTGGACTAGCGACGATACCGCAAAGGGCTTTGATGGAGATGGGCTTACCAACGAGCAGGAGTGGAGATATGGAACCAGCCCCTTTCTCTCCGATACGGATGGCGACTTGCTGGCGGACAAGGTCGAGGTGGATGCCACCTTGACCAACCCAAACGCAAGGGATACTGATGGAGACGGGTTTATCGATAGCTTGGAAGTAGACGTCGCGGGCCTTAACCCGCTTGCCTACGACCTTTCTCCGCCCGCCCCCGTCTTTACTCTGCTGGGTCAGGACACCATAAGCGTCTACGCCGGGAGCAAAGTCTTGCTCGGGGCGATCGTCAAGGAGTCCGCCCTCGATGGAAGCGGGACGCTTACCGAGATAGCGGTATCGATGGAGGGGAACTACTCCCAAGTCGCAAGTTATTCCAATGGAGAATGGGTGGTTTCCTCTTCCGCGCCCTCGGGCATTTATCACGTCGTCTACTCGGTCAACGATTCCCTCAACCGGGATTTCAGCAAGACCCAATACCTGATCGTTGCAGCTCTCGACTTGATTCCCCCGACCATCACCCTGTCTGCCTCAAGCCCCCTCTACGTACTGAAGGGAACCACCCTTTCCTTGCCGACCTACGGCGCCTACGACGAAACCGACGGAACCCTTACCGGATCGGTTGCAGTATCGGGCGATGCTTCCGTGGACGTTAACAAAACCGGAACCTACGACATTACCTATTCCGTGACCGATGCCGCCGGCAATCCCGCCTCCCTCGTTCTTCAGGTTGTGGTGGAAGATTATGCCTATGCCATCAAGGGTAAGGCTATCGACGGGTACCTCGTTGGCTCGACCGTCATCTTCGATGCCTACAAGAATGGAGTCCTCGATGGAGTGCATGACCTTTCCTCGCCAGTCGTGACGGACGGCTCCGGTCAGTTCGTTCTCTCCATGACAACGCCCGAACTTCAGACCTTCGACCTCAACGGAAATGGAAAGATCGACTCAAACGAGGGAAGAATCGTCGTCTCCGGGGGCTTCGACGTCTCGACCAACAGCCCGTTTACGGGTACCTATACCAGCGACGCAAATTCAACCGTAATTAGTCCGTTGTCGACCCTTGTCACTGCGCTAATGGACAAAGTCGTGGGTACAAGCAAGGAGGACGCCAAGACCAAGGTAATCCAGGCATTGGGTTTGCCCGCTACAATCGACCCAACCTCTTACGACCCCATCTCGGCGGCTTCCGCGGGTGATGCCGATTCAGCCAAGGTCTTGCTTGAAACGGCTCGTCTGGCAAACTTAATGAAGCAAGCCGATGCCTTCGCCGAGTACCGCGGAATCGCCTTTACTGCGGCGGGACAGGCAGGCTCTTTCCTGATAGACGAATTGGCGGAAGACATTGGGGCATGGACACAAGGTCAAGCCAATCCCCTGTCTAGCGACGTCCTCGTCCAACAGGCACTCGTTTCCTCCCTCCAGACCATCCAGCCTGGGATATCCGCCACTGGTGTTACGGAGGCTATCCAGTTGATGCGTACCTCGGACAATCTCCTCGTGCAAACGGCAACCAGCGGGCTAGCCGCCGGGACCGTTGCCGTCAACTTGGCCAAGAACCAGCATGCCATAACCAGCGAAGTAATCAACGGATACGGCGGCCTGACTTCTTTCGGGAACTCCATCACTTCACTCAACGTAAGCCAACAGAGCCTTGAAAACCTGACCTCGTCCATCTCTTCCATCAACGTATTTCCTCCCGCCGCACCCTCTTTCACTGCTGCAATTCGATCGGGCGACTGGAACGCAGGCAAGCAACTTTCCATCATAACGGGGACCGATGCGGACGGCGATTCCATATCTTATTCCATCACCTCACGCAACTTTGACTTGGATGGAGACGGCACCTTGCCCTTCTCCGTCTCCTCATCAGGAGCCCTTTCCATCACCGACCCGGATGACCTTACGCCCTATGCCGCGACGACCCTTGAGGTCACGGTCACCCTTTCCGACGGCAAGGGCATGAGTTCCGCCGTTCAAGGAAGCCTCCAGGTAGACAACCTTCTAAGCCTGACCTCCTCACCAATCACCGGAAAGTCCGGTTGGGCCGATTCATCTTGGATGGGCGGGTTTTATTCGGCCGGCTCGTCTTGGGTTTATCGCCCGACCTTGGGTTGGCTTTTCGTCAGCCCGGACAATTCCAATGGGTACTGGTTCTGGGACTCCGGGCTGAATGCATGGTGGTGGACCAAGTCGGACGTCTTCCCCCACTTCTACCGGAGCGACAAGGGTTGGAGCTACTGGAACCTGGATGGAAACTCTCGCCTTTACTACGATTATACCTCTAAATCCTGGACAGGGCCATAAAGCCTTGCGTCACGCATGACTCACCTACTACGCAAAACAAGCCTGTTTCTCGGACTCCTCGCAGCCGGGACTGCCCTCGGGCAAGCCCTGCAGGTTACGGGGCCGGCCAACCTACAAGCTCAGTTGGGGGCTCCCATCAGTCTCAATATTGCGATCACGACACCAACCAACATCCCTAACGGCAGTCCCATTAATGCCAAGATAAGGGTACTTAGGCCCGACGGGAGCTTGGCCCAGAACGGCGATCGAGGAACGGAAATTCAAAACGGCGGCCTTAACGTAGGCGCAGCTTGGAACATTGCAGTTGTATACGACATACCTTGGCGCGAGGGCGAATTCTGGGCGGCGGGAGCAAACTGGAGCCTCGAAGTCGAGGCATCAGCACCTGGGTCAGCAGTGAGTTCATCCGGCATCCAGACATTCCCCTTTAGCCTGATTCTTCCGGATTTGCAGGTTTTGTCCAATATGGCCTCGACGCCTAGACCGGGCCAGTTCATCGACCTGACCGGCACTGTCGCAAACGTAAGCACCGCCCCGACGGAGCCCGGCATCCCAATCGTGGTGACGGCGACGGGAGCGGATGGCTTTTCCGGCTCTACCACTTTAACGCCTCCCATCTTGGGGAACGATCCCGGGGTCCCCTTCACGATTCCGGCCTTCCGCATCGATCCCGCCGCCAACGGCGCCACACCAATCACCTTCTCCGTCAATGGCATCACGCCCCGGGTGATCTGGGAGCAGGACCACGTCAACAACAACCAACTGATTCTTAACCTCAACGTCAATGTTGGCGCCGCCGACCTTCAGACGTCCACCGATTTTCTTATCAACGGAGATCGTGAAGGGGCCTTTCAGGGGAGGGATTCGGTTCGTTGTACGGTGAGCTTTATCAATGTCGGCACGGGTGCGGTACAGGCTGGCGATGCATTTGACTTCCGAGTTTTCCTCTCCAACGACCAGACTGTCTCCAACGACGATTTCCTTCTAAGGGAAGTGGATTTGGGCGGTTCCTCCATCGGTTTGGGTTTGGAAACGAATGAGACCATTACCTTGGACTGGGTGCAGATGCTCCCCGATAATTTTGAGGGCGACTTCTACGTCATCTCGGACCTAAACGGGGTGCCGCTCACCAACCGCACGAGCCCGGGCCTTTCCATACGTTCGGAAAACGTTCTATCCATCGAGATGGATAGTCCGGCTGGAGCGCATCATCACGCTCGTCCCAGCTCCAGTCTGGACGGTAAGATAATGGCTCACGAAACCCTGGCCAACGGCCTTACGCAGATTCAAATGATCAACAAGACCAACGGGCAAAGCACGGTCATTACCACACCCATCGGACAAGGTGCGCCCGACGGCTCGAGCTTCGCTCCCGTCATCTCCTCAAACGGGAAGTTCATAGTTTTTCATTCACATGCCACCAACCTTGTTCCGGGCGACACAAACGGCCATGTCGACGTCTTCAGGTACGAGGTCTTCAACGGCCGGCTGACCAGGCTGAGCCTTGGACAGACGGGTGAGGAGGGCAATGGCGGAAGCTTCTATCCCGCCGTCAGCGACGATGGGACCAAGGTGGCCTTCGAATCCCACGCGACGAACTTGATCTCCGGTCAGGCCGCAACTTCGGGCAAGCAGATCTTTCTCTGGACTGAAAGCAACGGAACGGCGGCGGGAGCGGGAACCGGGGTCGTTACCGCGGTGACCAATGGTAACGCTGCCAGTATAGACGCTTCCATCAGCGGGGATGGCCAACGCATTGTCTTCACCACTTACGCCGACAACTTGGTTGTGAGCGAGGCCGACACCAACAAGAACTCCGACGTGGTTCTGTGGGAAAACGGCCAATTCTATTTTGCAGGGAGGGCCGAGGACGGATCGCTTCCAGTCAATGGCGCGACGAGAGAACCAGTTCTTAGCTCCAACGGCGAGGTCATCTCCTTCGTTTCCTCGGCCAGAAACATGGTGAAAGGAAAGGGAGTTGCCTACGTCCATATCGAGGATGCCGGAGTAGGCTATGCCGCGGGCTCCACCGTTCAACTTACCGACATCAATGGGTCGGGGGCGTCCATTATCGTTTCCAGCCTCAATCCATACGGTGAAATCCTTGCCTTCTCAATCGATAATCCGGGCAGAAACTATGTCAACCCGACCTTGACCGTCCTTACTCCTCCCGGCTCCAGCCCTCCGGATCGCAACGTCAGTGCGGTGCCGCTCTTGGTCAATCCCGATGGAGACGTTTTCAGGATTGCCGTTTCTGCGGTCAAGGCGGGGAGCGGTTCCGAGCGGATCAGTGAATCACCCCCTCTGGATGGTGATCCCGGAAGCGAGACGGGTGGCAAGCTTGGTAGTCGTGAACCCAGCATTAGCCGTGACGGTTCGGCAGTCGCTTATTCCTCGAGGGCTCCCAACCTGCTTGAACTCAACGCCAGCTCAAGCAACACCAAGGTCTTTGCCAACAATTCCTTTCGTGTGGCCCGAGCCCGAGCCGTTCTCGAAGGAGGCATTCGCCAGATCGAGATTACAAGCGGAGGAACTGGGTATCTTCGCGATAACAATACCCTGTCGATCGACGACCTTTCCGGCCATGGAAGCGGGGCCGTTGCCAGGTACAGAGTCGTGGGGGGTCAGGTCGTCGACGTGATCCTCGACAATCCTGGTACCAATTATGACCTTAACCAAACCGTCGTGACCATCCAGAACGACCCTTCGGGTACCGGCGCATCCTTCCGTATTTGGGGCGGCGGTTCTACCATCCAGCGCATAGAGATGGTCGACTCGGGCACGGGTTATCCCTCCAGCCTCAACCAGTCCCTTGAGCCAGCCGAAATCATCATCGACGGAGACGGGGACGACCTGGATGGCGACGGCAGGCCCGATGCCCGGCTCAACCCGGATCGTCTCTTTACCGGATCGAACGGCGAAGTTTATCTTGAGCAGCAAATCGATATTGCCATCAATAACCGCACTTCCCTTGTCGGCTCGACTCTGATTATCGGCGACCTCAACAGGACCCTGACCCTCGGCTTTGCGTCCACCCCTTCGGGACCCTTCGTTTTGGGTGCGGACTTCATCGATCCGGCCGGAACCATCGCCCAGACCGATACGGGCCTCAGGGATACCATTATCTCGACCATCCGGAGTTTCTGGTCCAACCCCACCAATCTTTATGGCGGTCCTCTCTTCGAGAACAACGTAACCGCAGGCAACGGTTTTACGATCCGGGCCCTTAACGGCACTGCCCGGACGGACAACCCTTCCGCCCTACTGGTTTCCTACAAATCGAATATGCTTGTCGGTGGAAGCGGCTTTACTCGTGCCACGCCTTTCCTTTCCCCCGCCCCGATCATCTATGGTTTTTCGGAGGTCCAGCCCTTGGTTTCGTCCGCAACGACGAACGGCGCACGGCCCCTCCTTGGCTTTCAAGAGGACCTTCTTACGGACGATATCTATTACTTCAATCAGATTACGAGGCGTAACTCGCGAGTCAGCCTTTCCAAGTTTGGTTATCCTACCAACTACCTTGCCTCCACGGCCTTGCCCTCGCATAGGTATCCTTCCATCAGTGGGGATGGGCGTTACGTTTTCTTCAGCTCGGACGCCGGAGGACAGGGGGGGCTTATTTTCGGAAGTTCGAACCAGAACCCCCAAGACACTACGCCCAGCAGAAGCGTCTACTCGGTCGACTTGAAATCTACCAAGCTTCCCGAGAACAACAGCGATTACGTTATCTCCATTTCCACCAATCTCTTGGCGGTTACCGAAAGTTCCATCTACTTGAGCCGACCCTTTCCCGTCATGGTGGAGGCTTCGGCCAAAAAGGGTTCGCTGGGCAGCCTCCGTCTTTACGTCGACGGAGTTCAGGTTGGCGCCAACAACATTACCGTGCAAGGCACCAGAAACCACAAGACCTTCTTTGACTGGACCCCAAGCCGGCTAGGCACGCATGAGATCGTTGCTTCCGTCATCAACAACATCAATGAGGAAATCTTTTCTTCTCCCGTTCAGGTGGAAGTAATCGCACCCTCGATCAACACGGCTCTGGGAGGCTTGACGATCAGGCCGGCCGGCGTCGCCGGTCAGACCACACAGGGGTCGAGCCTCCTCGCCTCGGTCGAATTTACCGGATCCAACGGTAAGAAGGCACATGTCGGGAGCGTTGCCTTTTACCTCAATGACAAATTGCTGGGCACCCATACCGACCCACCCTTCAGTACGGCATTCTCGCCTCCTGCCTACGAGGGCAACACTTCGCTTTCCAGTTGGTCGCTCAGCGCCTTGGCCAAGGACCTTAATGGTTCAACCTTCATCACCAGCCGATCCGGCCAGATTCAGGGAAGTTCGGTTCTACCAACCTTGACCCTTTCACCCATTAATACCATCACGGGGTTGAGCGACAACGAGGTCTTCGATAAGCAAAGGGTCACCCTGGAGGCCAGCATACAGGGTGACAGCGACGCTTTGGCCCTCGTCCAGACGGTAGGTTTCTATGGAAACGGATTCCTCTTGGGGGCCAACGTAACCGGGGTGCCTATTACCACGGCCAGTGGACAGATTACCTCGATCGAGTACCAGTTCGACTGGGACGTTGATTTTGCCAGGTACGCCAAACCTGACGGCACTGTGGAGATCGTCGTACTTGGAGATATGACCCCCGTTGGAGGCTTTACGCCGGTATTTTCCTCCACGCCTCTCGTGGTACGCATATCACCCCCGACCCCATGGTTGAACGAGAAATCAACTGCCCTCTCCATTTTCTCGGACTTGAGCGAATCCAACATGAGTACCCGTCAGGTCGAGGCCTTGCTCCATACCATCAACTCGGGAGGACAGGACGTACTTGAGACTTGGGTCAACGAATTGAGCGAGGTTGCCTCCTTCCAGCAGAAGATGAGCATTATCGGGGCTCACCAGATCTGCATGGGAGAGTGGCATGATTCATTCATTAACCTGGAAACGGACTTCAACAATTTCATACCCACCGGAGCGGTCAACACCAACTGGCTCAAGACCTACGCCGACCATGTTCTTAATAGCGACCAGTACATTTCAAAGTATGGCGTGGTCGATTATCTGGTGGGCTATGAAAACGAAAAAGATATTCACGACTTTGACCAAAACCGGAGGGCCTTTGCGGAACGATGTCTTTTCAACAAGTATGGAAGCAGCCCGAGCTTTCAGCAGATGTTCCAAGGTTCTAAGCGGATGGTTTATTTCTACTACAACCTCGTGGGTAAAAATTACTGGGAAGTTCGGACGCAACAACAGAACAACAACCAGGGTGGCGGTGGCGGCAACCAAGCGACCCAATTTTCACCACCCCGCCTAGACTCTCTTACCAACAACGCCTATGTAGCCGGTGAGTGTGCAGTGGAGTTCGTGGCCAAACTGACTGAGGAGGTGCCGATCGACGACATTGCCTACGTAGTCTATACGGAGCCTCTTAGAAAGAGCACCTACAAGGTGGCCACCTTGGCTCAGTTGTTGTGGCGAGAAAATGCAGACCCCGTACAGGATGCGGATATTCAACGCTTGGCCGGCATGCCAATTACCGAGGCTATCAAATCCATCCTCAATGACTATCGCTATACCTCCAGGTTCAACCTCATCTGGAAGGAATCCGCCGTGGTCGACTCTAGCACGCCGTCTTGGAAGAAGGAGGACTGGTTTGGGTATTTCTGGGACCGCCATTTCCCTTGGGTCTACCACGAGAAACTGGGCTGGATTTATATTGCCGGCGTTTCGCCCACGCAATTCTGGTTTCATCATGCAACTCTTGGCTGGCTTTGGACTGGAGCGGCTCATTACCCTAACGTCTACAGCAACAGCGAGCAGAACTGGATCTATTTTTCGAGTACCAGCCAAGCCTACTACTCCCACGGTTCTCAAGCTTGGAAAACGTATTGAGTATTCCTTGCCTTGACGAGGATCGTTCATCTCACTCATTCCAGGGATCTTCGTACGGGCGGGGTTATCGAGGCGGTCCTCAGGCTTGACGAAAGCCTTCGGGCGAAGGGAATCTCCTCCGCGATCTCGGATGACCCGCAAATCCCCGGCGGGGACGCTACCCATTTTATCGTCCATGGATTGTGGCAATGGCCCGGCCTGTGGGCATGGAAAAGGTTCAAGACAACGGGCTGTCCCTATATTGTCTTTCCTCATGGGATGATGGACCCATGGTTCAAGAAAACCTTTCCCCTCAAGCATCTTAAGAAGCAGGCATACTGGCTCTGGAGGCAGGGCGGGATCATGCGCCATGCGCACGCGGTCTGTTTTACCACCGAGGAAGAGCGTAGGCTGGCTCGGGGAACTTTTTGGCCCAGTCGATACAGGGAGGTTGTAACGGGACTCGGGGTCGGGTCCCCGCCCGGCGACGACAAAGGTCAAAAGGCGGATTTCATTGGCGCGTTCCCCGAGTTGTCCGAGCGCAGGATACTTCTGTATCTCGGTCGGATGCACCCCAAGAAAGGATTGGATATGCTGCTTCGCTCCTTCCTTGGCGAGGAGAGAAACGATGAGGCTCTTGTCTTGGCTGGACCAGTTGAAAAAACCGATCCCTTTACCCGTAAGCTTCTTCGTTCGACGCATGGAAGAGAGAAGGAGGTCGTCTGGACCGGAATGCTCGAGGGAGACCTGAAGTGGGGGGCCCTGAGGGCGGCGGACGCCTTGGTTTTGCCCTCCCATCAGGAAAACTACGGGATGGTGGTGGCGGAAGCTCTTTCGGTTGGTACACCCGTCCTCTTGACCGACAAGGTCAACCTATGGCGGGAGGTTAAGCAAGCGCGGGTAGGATTGGTTGCCAAGGACGACCAGGCGGGTATTGACGGCTTGGTCTCGGATTGGCGGGCGGGCCGACATCACGAGGTGTCCAAGGGGGAAGCTTGCATTCGTTGCTTTGAAGAAAACCTTCATATTGCAAGCTGTGCCGACAGGGTTATTGAGCTGTTGGATGAATCAAGCCAGACCACGGGAGGGAAGAGAGCTTGAGAATTACCATACTCCAGGGTGCATTCCTTCCCGTTCCCGCTTTGCGGGGCGGAGCCATCGAGAAGGCCTGGGAATCCTTGGGCCAGGAGTTTTCCAGGAACGGGCATGAGGTGACCCATGTATCCCGGCTCTGCGATGGTCTTCCCGAGTCCGAAAAAATCGGAAAAGTCACCCATTTTCGAGTCAAGGGGGCGGACGCCGTGAGCAACTCGTGGATTCTTAAACTTCTCGAACTGCCTTACGTGTTACGGGCAAGGAAAGTTTTGCCCCTCGCCGACGTGCTCGTCACGCATTCCTTCTGGGCGCCCTTGTTTTTGCCCCGCAAAAGGAATGGAAAGCTCTATCTTCACGTCGGCAGATACCCGAAGGGCCAATTCAGGCTGTACCGGAAGGCGTCCCGCTTTCAGGTCCCAAGCAAGGCCATTGCCCGGGCCGTTGCCATGGAGGCGCCCCACAGGGAAAAGGAAATATCGGTCCTTCCCTATCCCTTGGGCTGGGACTTGCCAACGGTCCGGCCGTTGAGCGACAGACCAAAAAGAATTCTCTATGCAGGCCGGCTGCATCCCGAAAAAGGGGTGGCCGAATTGCTGGATGCATTCGGGCGTATTCATGAGACAAAGCGAACGGGCTGGTCGCTGAGCATCATGGGCCCATGGAGGCAGGAGCATGGAGGGGCAGGGAAGGGCTACCTTGATTCCCTAAGGAACAAGTCGGCTAAAATAGGTCCGACGGTGGAAATAATAGACCCTGTTTTTGATGAAAAGGACTTGCTCGAGCAATATGGTCAGACCCGAGTATTTGCCTACCCATCGCTTGCAGAAAAGGGGGAGACTTTCGGCTTGTCGGCGCTGGAGGCGATGAGCTGCGGGTGCGTGCCCCTCGTTTCCTCCCTTGCTTGCTTTAGCGAATTCATCGATCCTCCTGGTTCGGGCTTTGTTTTCGATCACTCCTCTCCCGGGCGCGTTGAAGCCCTTCAGGCGACCTTGGTTGCGATCATGCAGGCCGATCAAGCGGGACGACTCGAATCCGTTTCCGTGCAGGCTCGAAAAATTGCGGAAAGGTATGAATTGGGTAAGGTGGCAAGCCTCTACCTGAATGACTTTGCCGACTTGCCGGCCTAGGAACGACGAAAGGCCAATCGTCTCCCCTATGGGAGACGAACGGGTATACCGGCAGCCTGCATGACTCGCTTGGTCTCCTCAATGGTGCACTCTCCGAAGTGAAAGATGCTTGCCGCCAGAACGGCGCTTGCCTTGCCCTTGGTGATACCGTCCGCCATATGGGAAGGGTTGCCAACACCTCCCGAGGCGATGACCGGGATCTTGACTGCCTCGCTTATCGACTTCGTTAGTTCGAGGTCAAACCCTTCCTTAGTCCCGTCCCGATCCATGCTTGTTAGGAGAATTTCACCAGCCCCGCGCGAGACCACTTCCTCGGCCCACTCGATGGCGTCCAAGGGTGTGATTTTCCTCCCGCCGTGGGTGTAAACCCACCAACCCGGACCGTCCTCCTTTCTCTTGGCGTCTATGGCCACGACGATACACTGGTTTCCAAAGGTTGAGGATGCGTCGTTCACGAGGGAAGGGTTAAGGATGGCGGCCGTGTTGAGACTGACCTTATCGGCACCTGCGAGGAGCATCTCGCGAATGTTTTCGACGTTGCGCACGCCTCCGCCGACGGTGAGCGGCATAAAACACGTTGCGGCGGTTTTCTCCACCACGTCCTTCATGGTTTTGCGTTCATCGCTTGAGGCGGTGATGTCGAGGAAGACCAGTTCGTCGGCCCCTTGTTCCTCATAGGCTTGGGCTACTTGTACGGGATCCCCGGCGTCTCTTAATTCCTTGAACTTAACTCCCTTAACGACCCTTCCTTCATCGACGTCGAGGCAGGGTATGACTCTTGCGGACAACATTGACAAGACCGTTAATTCGAGTGCCTACGCCTACAGAATGAAGGAATGGCTTTAGCCTTCCGAAACCCTTACTCGTCCGCAAAGGCGACGTCGGGGTGATAGGAAACGACAAGCTTGTATTGTTGTCCGGGCCGCATATTGAGCGGGTGGTCACGGACAAGGTACTGAATGTAGTGGACGTTTCCGGCATAGCCCCTGTATTCCGGATCCTCGGTTACGGTTTCAAAAGAGCCCCACTTCGCTTGGAAGTCATCCACCTCGACGTTGGCCCGCAAACCCTCTTGCCCCTGTCGCAGGGTTGTTCCGAGACGATAGGTCGAATGGGGTGAACCAATAACCAAAGCCAAGCGCATTTTATCCATGGAGACAGGGTTTTTCACCTTGAAGACGAATTCGGACCGAACCTTTCCATCCCCGAATGACCACTGAACCTGACAGCTTCCGAGGCCATGGGCGAAAGTTCCGTCCGTCTGGATCAAGTCGGGCTGTTCGAACCTGAGGTAGAAGGCCTTTTTCAATCCGACGCCGGTGACGCAATTTTTCCCATAAAAGGAGGGGACGACTACGGTGTCGCCAAAGGTGAGCTCCGGCATCATTACGGGGAGATACTTTTGTACCGGCCAGTCGAAAATTCCGGAACAGTGGGGGAAGGCCAAGTTATCCGAGCTTATCTGCTTGCCCGGTCCGATGAGGGGAAGTTGGTACTGTACGCCAGTATTCTCGTCCCGAAAAAGAAAGACTCCGTGTTCTTTCTTGTGCGACTTGTCGAAAATGACGAACCTCCCGGCAGTCTTGGACCTGTCTGGCGGGGGGACGGCAAGCGAGCCACCGATTACCTTGGCAAGCCTGGACCATTGACAAAGGTAGCGCGCGGCATCGAAGTTGGCCATCCGGGTAGTGTGGTTCTCAACGGTGTCACGCTCCTCGTCCCTGATCATAAGATCACCTTTTTCCTGATCGACGAAGGTTACGAAAAAGTACTGGAACAAGCGCCTTAGGGTATCGAGGTATAGGGGCATTTTTTCGGAGTTGATCCAGTTGTCCCTCATGGCTTGGAGAATCATGCTGATGCAGTGAAGCTGCCCGTAGGCCCCGACGGATCGACCATAACCCCATCCTAAGCCGTCCTGGCGGGTCATATCAGGAAGCATCCGAAGATATTTTTCGGCGAAAGTTCTGAGCTTCGGAAGCTTGCGGTCCTTTAGGTGGACGTTGGCGTGAAGCTGTAGGGCCTGCCGAATAAAAATGAAGGAGAGCAAGCCGTAAATATCATAGACCCCCGCCGTGCCGTCCGGGTCGTCGTTGCAGAACCCTCCGGAACTATTCGACTGTATGTTCTCAACGAACTGGTCGATGGCTTTGCCGGTATCGTCCTTCTTGGTAAGCCCGAAGCTGAAACGCGCAACCGACTTGGCAATGGCAAAGGATTGGAAGTGATCATTGTGCTCGGACTGTGCAAGTAAGCAGCGGTCCAATTGCTCGCGCGTCCGGTCTAGAAGGCGCTCCCAGACCGAGTTTCTTTCCCTGGAGGCGCCGAAGGAAAGCAGGCCCAAGGCCGCGTAGGCCATGCCATTGTCGTGGGCCTCCTCGGCGAAAGCCTGCTGGGTTACGCACCTGGCGGTAAGGTCATAGAGGTCGTACTCTCCAAGCTCAACTTCCCCCGTGGCCCGGAAGAATTCACCAATAGCCAAGGCGGCGTGTCCGGGTTCGTCCACTCTGGCCTGTTCGCCAGGTGCGGGCGTAACGGTTCCGTCGTCGTTGACGTACTGGAGGTTGTTGCCCAAGAGAGACCTTGCAAGGTCAAGGCATTGATCGGAAAAATTATGCATCTAGGGGCCGAAAAGATAAAAGTTTCAAGCGTACGAAAGTGCCTTGAGAGACCTTTTTTGTCAATGAGTTAAGCTGTTTGAATGAGGTCTAGGAATTCCTTGTTAGACTGGGTCGTTCCCATCCGGTCGATCAGGCTTTCGGCGGCATCAATCACCTTCATAGGAGACATGGCTCGGCGAAGGAAGGAAGTTTTCTCCAAAACTTCGGGATCCACGAGATCCTCTTCCTTGCGGGTACCCGATGAGGCGAGGTTAATGGCCGGCCAAAGCCGTAGCTCCGCAACCTTTCGGTCGAGAATGATTTCGCTGTTTCCGGTCCCCTTGAATTCCTGGAAAATCAACTCATCCATTTTGGAACCCGTCTCGATAAGTGCGGTGGCGACGATGGTAAGGGAACCGGCTTCTTCGGAGTTGCGGGCGGATGAAAAGATTTGCCTGGGCTTTTCGAGGGCTCTGACGTCCAGTCCGCCGGTCATGGTTCTGCCTCCCTTACCCGAAGCCGCATTGTAGGCGCGCGAGAGGCGGGTTATGGAATCCAGCAGAAGGACGACGTCCTTCTTGCTCTCGACTAGTCGCTTCGCTCGTTCGATGGCCAGTTCGGCGATGCGGAGGTGATTCTTTACTTCCTCGTCATTGGAAGAGGCATAGATTTCGGCAGGGACGGTGCGACGAAAGTCGGTGACCTCCTCGGGGCGTTCGTCGATCAAAAGAACCATCAAGTGACATTCGGGATGATTTTCCTCCACCCCTTTTGCGACGTCGTGCAGGATGGTCGTCTTGCCGGCCCTTGGCGGAGCCACGATTAAGGCCCGTTGCCCTTTGCCAAGTGGACAAAAGAGATCCAGCACCCGGGTCGTCATTCTTCCGTCCGCAGTCTCGAGCGATAGCTTGTCCTTGGGCTGAATGGTAGTTAATTGGTCGAAGCGGAACTGTTGCTTGCGCTCCTTGATCGTCATGCCGTCCACCGTATGGATGTAGCGGATTTTCGGGTTGGGGCGATTTCCTCCGGGATGTGCGTCGGCCTTGATGATGGAGCCCTTGCGCAACTTGAAGCGGCGGATCAATTCCCGCGGGAGAAAAGGATCATTGGGGGTGGTCTTGCCCCCCCTCGCCGGGTCAAGAAGGGAGCCGGTATTCTTATCATTGAGGTCAAGGATACCCTCCACTTCGAGAAGGTCTTGACCAGTTTGTTCGTTTTCGCTCATTGAGGAGATCAAAAGATGGCAATGAGGTTGCCGTTATGCCCGCAAGTAAGGGCGTATTAGGGAATTCTCCCCCATGTACGATGCAAGCAACAAGTTGGTGACAAGGGGAAGCTAAGAGTCAAGTACAAGATCAGGCGACGTCTACGTCAACATGTAAAGCGAGGCCCGACAAAAGGGTTTGTCCTTGGGTGAAGAAAGTATAGTTGTCTTCATTTGAGCGATGAAGACCTTTTACCTAACCACGGCCATTGATTATGCAAACGGATCCCCTCATCTTGGACATGCCTATGAGAAAGTTCTCGCCGACGTGATCGCTCGGTCGAAGAGGCTGCTCGGGTCCCCCGTAAGGTTCGTGACCGGCCTGGACGAGCATGGCCAGAAGGTTCAGCAGGGAGCGGAGGCGGAGGGAATCGACCCAATACAGAGGTGCGACCGCGTGGCGGAAGAGTTTGAGTCCATGCTCCGCCTGCTTGATATCTCAAACGACGACTATATTCGGACGACCCAGGAAAGGCATAAGAAGGTGGTGGCCCATCTTCTGCAGGAACTTCATGACCGCGGGGAAATTTACGAGGCCGAGTATCAGGGCTACTATTCGACCCGGGCGGAGCAGTTTCTCCAGGAGAAGGACAAGGTGAACGGTGAATGGCCCGAAATATTCGGAGAAGTCACGCAGATCACGGAACGGAACTATTTCTTCAGGCTGAGCAAATATCGAGACTGGCTGGTTTCGCATCTCGAGGAGAACCCTGGCTTCATTGAGCCGGCCCATCGTCAAAACCAAGTTCTCGAATTCCTCAAGGAACCTCTCAACGACCTTTGCATATCCCGTCCAAAGGATAGGTTGAACTGGGGTATCCCTCTGCCTTTCGACACGGACTACGTGACCTATGTTTGGTTCGATGCGCTAGTCAACTATGTTTCGGCGGCCGGTTTCGGAGACCCGGGCTTTGAACAACTTTGGCCTGCGGATCTTCATGTCATAGGCAAGGATATCCTGGCCCCGCCTCATGCCGTCTACTGGCCGATCATGCTCAAGGCCTCCAACCTTCCCCTCCCAGCCAGGATACTTGCCCACGGTTGGTGGACGAGCTCCGGAGCCAAGATGTCCAAGAGCACGGGTGAAACGGTGGACCCATTAAGTCTCGCTGAAAGGTATGGCTCCGATCCCTTCCGCTATTTTGTCATGCGAGAGATGAAGGTGGGCAACGATGCAGAATTTTCCCTCGAGCGCTTTGAGTCGAGGTATCGGGCCGACTTGGGCAATGACTTGGGCAACCTCGTCAGCCGCCTTCTCCACATGAGCGCAACTTATGAGGAAGGAGTGACGCCCGAGGTTGGCTTGAACGAGGGGCCCGAGAAAAAGATAGGTCTCCTCTGGGAGTCCACCAAAGAGGAGGCGCTGAAATTCTTCTTGGAGTATCAATTCAGCCAAGGCTTGGAAAGGGTCTTTTCCTTCATTAGGGGCATTAACAAATATGCCGACGAACGCACCCCTTGGAAACTGGCTAAATCGGAGGCTCCCGAGGACCGTCAAGCCCTCCGGACTTGCCTCGGAACCATGATCGAGGCTCTTCGTCTAGCCAATGCCCTTCTTGCTCCAGTCATGCCTTCCGTCCATGCATCGATCAATGATAGGCTTGGCTTGGAGCCCTGCTGCAGCTGGAAGGAGGACCTATCTTGGGACCATAGGTTGTCGGGAAAAAAACTTGGGGAAAAGACAATTCTTTTCCCGAGAGATGTCTAGGAGGCCTCCTCTTGCACGGGAGGCTGCTCTTCCGCGAGAATTACCTCCGCACTGAGAATACGTGTTTCGTCCGCCTCGAGGATCGAAACCTTCAAATGCTGAAGATCCACAGTCTCGCCCTTTTCGGGAATCCTGCCTAGTTCCCGGGTAATGAACCCTCCGAAACTGGCCAGCTCGTCCTCGTCTCCGTCCTCGTTCAGCTTAAGCTCATCAGGCAACTCATGGACCGGAGTAAGGCCAGGGACCCTCCACTTTTCCTCCCCGATTTTTTCCACCGTATGCTCGTCGGCGTCGAATTCATCCTGAATTTCTCCAACCACCTCCTCAAGGATGTCCTCGAGCGTGATGACCCCGTCCATCCCGCCGAACTCGTCGCGGACCAAGGCCATGTGGGCCTTCCATTTCATCATCTTGCGGAGGGCTACGGGCAGTGTCTCCTCGCCAGAAAGCGGCTCGGGAGCCTTGGCTAGGGAGTGGAGATCGATGGGGGATCCTTCACTCAGAAGGCGAAAGGCATACTTAACGTGTATGATGCCGTGGCAGTGATCGAGGTCACCGGCGCAAAAAGGGAGGCGAGTGTGTCCGCAGGTGCGAGCGATCTCCATATTCTTCTCGAGCGAATCCTGATCGTCGAGAATTTGAACCTGGTGCCTGGGAATCATGACGTCCTTGACGTTAAGCTGGCTCATTTCAAGCGTATTACCGACGATCTCGAAGACTTCCGGGTCCATGTTTTGGCCCTCTCTTCCAAGCGTCCGTATATGGTCGGCAACCTCATTCCCTTCGGAGTTGCCTTCCTCCGGTTGGTTCGAAATGGAGAAGATAGATTTCTCGAGCAGGTTGACCACGAAACTGAACGGGATGCAAAGAAGCCTGATCAGCACCATGAGAGGAAAGCCCACCCTGAGATGGAAGGCGAGCCGATCCCCCGCGGAAATACCTTTCGGGATCAAGTTTGCCCATATCCTTTCCCACAAGAAAGCCGGGATGAAAAGAAGCGGAAGAGGCCAAAAAAAGTTACTCAGAGCCAGATCGGGTTTGGTATGCTCCGGAAAGGTTTCCTTGAGAAAACAAAATCCCCAGAGAACACCGAACATGATCTGTAGACAGGAGAGCAGGGCGGCTTCGACGTGAAAAGGCCTGTCCTGATTGGGTGCCGTAAGAAGCGAAGAAACGAGCTTGGCGAAACGGTTTTCCTCTTGAGGAGAGGCAGAGAGCCCCGCCCTGACGCGGTCCACAAGGGCTCGGTAAAGACCTACGTAAAGGCTCCAGGCGGTAAGCCCGATCCAGACGAGGAGGGGATCGAGATAGGAGCTCACGTGTCGGTTGAGTCTTGTTGTAGAATTTGCTCTAGCGCGAGCAAAACTCGTTCGTTTTGTTCCTCCGTGCCGATCGAGATGCGCAGGAATTCACTCAAGGCTTGCGACATTGGTCGGGTAATGATGCCCCTCGCCAGCAGTTTCTCAAAGACGGCTTTGCCGTCGCCTACCTTGACCAGCAGGAAATTGGCCTGGCTCGGAACGACCTCCAAGCCTATGGCTGAACAACCGACGCGGATCTGCTCTAGACCGGCCCGGTTCCTTCTCCTGCAGGTCTCGACCCAATCGCTATCCCCCAAGGCCCCGATGGCACAGGCTTGGGCGACCGAGTTGGCGTTGAAGGGCTGGCGGGCCTGTTGGAGAAGACCGATCATTTCGGGGGAGCCGTAGCCATAGCCAATCCTTAGCCCGGCCAGACCGTAAATCTTCGAGAAGGTTCGCATGCCGAGAACCTTTCTTCCTTCCCTTGCGTAAGGGCGGAGGTCAAAGGGTTCCTCGAGGTATTCCGCATAAGCCTCATCCAGGCAGAAAACGACGTGCTCTGGCAGGGAGCGGACGAAGGAATCGATTTCCTGTGCCGTGTTGGCGGTTCCGGTAGGGTTATTCGGGCTGGGAAGAAAAACCAGCTTGGTGCGATCCGTAATCGATTGCCACATGAGGTTGAGATCGTGGGTCAGGCGAGGCATTTCAACCTCGACCACCTTTGCCCCCATGAGTAGAGCGACGAGCTTGTAGACCACGAAGGCGTGTTCCCCGACCACAACTTCGTCCCCCGGCTGAAGGAAGACGTGCCCCAAAAGCTCGATGATCTCATTGGATCCATTCCCGAGAATAAATTGATTCGCATCGAGCCCATGGATTTGGGCCAGTTTTTCCCGAAGGGCCAAGCCGCTTCCCTCGGGATAGAGGAAAATGGCTTGCAAGGCCTGCCTGCCTGCTTCCATGGCAAGAGGGGAAGATCCCCAGGGATTCTCATTGGAAGCGAGCTTGCAGACTTCACCAACATCGAAGCCATGCTCCCGGGCAACCTGCTCGATGGGCTTGCCTGGTTGGTAAATGGGTTGTTCCAGAATGCGAGGGTTCGCAAGTTCGGGTAGATTCATGAAAAGTAATACACCCTACCGTGCAAAGGGGTCACGATCAAGGAATAAGGATTCTAACTTGTTAAATCCCCTCCCTTGGGTTTTATCATACGCTACGTGAAAATTGCACTTTTTGGAGCTACGGGGCTACTGGGCTGGGCGGTCGGGCAAGCCGTCTGGAGAAGAAGGCATGAGCTGTTGCCCTTCTCTTGCGGAGGAAGTGAGGACTTAAAAGCTATTGGCAAGGTAGAACCTCTACCAATAGAGGATGACGAAAGGCTGACCAGAACCCTTTTCGACAAATGGCCTGATGCCATCGTCAACTGCTCGGCGATTTCCTCCCCCTCCTCGGTGGACCTTGATCCTAGCGGGTCTTTTCGCGTCAACGTTACGGCAACGGCTAGACTGGCGGAAATAGCCGCCCATCTGGGAGCCCGCTTCATTCATCTCTCGACTGACATGGTTTTCGATGGAAGGGAGTCCCCTTATCGCTCGACCGACTTGCCGAACCCCTTGAGTGAGTATGGCCGGCAAAAACTGGAGGCGGAAAAGAAAGTTCTCGCTGCCACGGAAGAGAATCTGGTCGTTCTCCGAATTACCCTCCTCAACGGTAATAGTCCCGGGGGCAACCGCAGTCCCCATGAAAGAATTCTCCATGGACTTGCGGAGGGCAATCCGCCAACCCTATTCGAGGACGAATTCAGACAACCCTCTTCCTCGGACAACGTGGCCGACGCAATCTTGGAGCTTATCGAGCGACCCAATTTGAATGGCTTGTTTCACTGGGCCGGCGCAGATGAGATAAGCAGGTATGAGCTGGGGTTGCGCATTCTCGAGCGCTTTGGCTTTGAGCCGTGGCGCATCCCGAGGGCAAGTCTTGCGGAGAAAACCAAAAATGCTGGTGAGCGCCCTTCTCGACTTACCTTCGAGCTAAAGCCTTTGGCGGGCAAGCTAAAGACACGGCCGGCCAGCCTGGAGGAGCAACTGGACGGCCTCATGGTTCCGGACCGACTGTATGGGTGGTACCGGGAAAATGCGGATGATCCGAGCCGGTACGTACCAAGATTCTAATCACTCGCCTTGAGTTTGGAAATTTTCTCATCACTCACTGAGACCGGTCCCAGAAACATGGCCACGGACTGGTGGCTATTTCTTGAGCAGGGAGAATCCGAGAAGCCCGCCTTCAGGCATTATGGGTGGTCTTTTCCGGAGGTTAGCTTTGGATATGGTCAGGACTGGAAATGGGTTTGCGACAGGGTTGGTAAAGAGTCGCAAAAGCTTGTCCGAAGGCCCACTGGAGGGGGAATCGTCCGACATGGGCAGGACTGGACCTATTGCCTCATTTTGCCGAAGGGCCACGACTCCTGCTGCATGCCGCCACTTGACTTGTACGAGGAAATTCATGGAGCCATTGCCCGTGCCTTGGGCGAACAGGAGATCACGACTTCCCTCAAGCCTTGTCCTCAGCAAAAGACCAGAGGCATTCCCGGGGATTGTTTCGAGGAGCCGGTGGCCCGGGATCTCATGACGAAGGACGGGAACGCTAAGGTGGCCGGGGCCGCGATGAAGCGGGCAAGACGCGGGATTCTGGTCCAGGGAACCATCGACCTCTCGGTCTTGAGTAGCTTTTCGCCCAATGAGTTTTACGGCAGTTTCACCACTGAGCTGTCACGGTTGCTGGGGGAAAGCACATCTTTCGTTGACTGGCCGGATGAACTGGAGAAGTTGCGCGCTCCCTTTGTAGAAAGATTCGCCTCACTGTCTTGGCTCAAAAATCGCGTCGTTGACTAGTCAATTAGCTTCGAGGGTAACGACGCTTTCCACGTGACGGGTCTGAGGGAAGAGGTCGAATGGCTTGGCCTTAAGGAGTCGGTAGCCGCCTGCCACGAGGAATTTGAGGTCGCGGGCCTGAGTCGCGGGATCGCAGGAAACGTAAACGATGCGGGTGGGTCTAAAGTCCAAAGTTTGCTTGAGAAAGAGTTCGTCGCAGCCTTTTCGCGGGGGGTCCACGACAAGGGAGCAAGTTTGTCCGATTCCTTCCAGTTCCTCAAAAATGGAAGACGCCTCACCGAGGTAGAATTCGGCGTTGGTAATCTTGTTCAGGAGTGCATTCGCCCGGGCCCACTCGAAACCTTCGCGACTGATTTCAATCCCAACCACGCGCTCGAATTGAGCGGCCGCGGATAAACTGAAAAGCCCGCCCCCGCAATAAGCGTCCACAAGAAGTGAAGAAGCCCCTTCGCTTGCCTCGGTGACGACGTGCTCCACCATCCGGGGAAGAATAAAAGGATTGTTCTGAAAGAATTCTCCGGCCCGAAACTGGAAAATCAAGTCACCGACCCGTTCACTGGCTGTTTTCTTCGGGTCGGTTATCACGCCCTCAAGGGTGTCCCGCAAGAGGAGGGTACCCCCCCTTTTTTTATTTTGCCTATGCTCGATTTCTTGCCGGGCTTCGGGCAGGGCCTCGTTAATCGCCTCGGTGGCGATCGGGCACATGGGCACGTCCACCAGAACTTTGCGTGTACCGTGTCGCAGGAAACCAACCTTTCTTCTTTCTCCCGATCTTGCCCGTTCATAGTGGGGAGTAAGTTTGGAACGGTAACCGAATTTCCTGGGCGAAGGCTCGACGGGCTCGATCTCAACAGCCAGCCCCCCGATCTTTGCGAAGCTTTCCATGACCTGCCGGCGCTTCCATGCTAACTGGGTGTCGTAGCGAACCGATTGATACTGGCAACCTCCGCACTCTCCGAAGAGTTCGCACTTGGGGTCGACCCGTTCGGGGGAAGGCTCGAGAACCTCCAGGCAATCCGCCTCGGAATAGTTCTTGTGGTTTCGAAAGACGCGCGCCTTGATCCTTTCTCCGGGCAGGGCGAAAGCCACTTGCACGACCCATTCCCCATCGCGTGCAACCCCATGGCCCAGATTGGTCACGTTTTCTATCGTGAGGACGAGCTCGTGATGATAAGGGTAGGGCTGGTCTTGAAAACCTTTGGGCGGAGTTTTCATCAGGATTCGTTCGTAACGGGCTCGCCCTTTGCTGGCAAAACCCTTTTTGTGTTTTCAGTGAATGGTCCCATCTTGAGCACGGCGAACCCACGGGTTAAGGAGATTGTAAAACTACGACAGTCCTCCCGGAGACGAAGAGAATTGGGCCTCTTCGTGGTTGAGGGGGCGGACGAGATCAAGCAACTCGTGGCTGCCGGCAAGGAACCCCGCGAAATTTACTTTTGCGGGGAATTTACCGAGAAGGCCGGAACGGAAAGCTTCATCGAGGAATTGCGAGAGCAGGGGCGCGAGCTTGTGGAGTTGGGTCCGGATGCTTTTGCCAAGTCTTCCTATAAGCGCAATTCGGAAGGCATTCTTGCCCTTGCCGAAACTTGGGACTTAGGTCTTTCCGGGCTCCCTGCAAAGCCTAGAGTTTCTCTTGTCCTTGATGAAGTGGAGAAACCGGGAAACCTAGGCGCAATACTCAGGACAGCCAATGCCTTCGGGGTCTCGAGCGTCCTGCTCTCCGAACCTGAGTTGGATTTCTTCAACCCCAACATGGTTCGTTCGTCCCGCGGCCTCATGGCCGCAACCAAAATAGGGATTGGCGACAAGCAAGAGGTTTTCTCCTGGTTGGACGAGGAAGGCCTTTGCTTGGTGGGAACGAGCGCTCGGGCGAAGAAGTCCTATTGGGATTGCGAATTCAAGGATGGAACCGCTTTCGTGCTTGGAAGCGAGAAGCTAGGCTTGGGTCCGTTTTGGCACGAACGTGTCCAAGAATGGGTTCGCATTCCCATGGAAGGCAGGGCCAGTTCCCTAAACCTGAACGTGAGCGCGGCCTGCCTCTTGGCCGAGTTTAACCGGACCGTATCCTCGACGCTACAGGCTACTTAGCCAAGGCAGACTTTTCTCCAAGCAGTCGTCCATGTTTCTGAGTGGACGGTAGCCGATTTCATTTTTGGCGGCCTGGGAGGAAAACCAGTGATCGTGGGCCAGTTGGCAGGCTACGAAGCGCGTCATAGGCGGATCGTCCCCTGGCTGGAAGAGACCCCAGGCCTTTTCCAGAAAAAGGCCGGCAAAATAAGCCACAGGAAAGGGAATCCTTCTTTCAAGGGGAGGTAACCCGAGTTTCCCGAACAATTGATTAAGCCAAGGCCACAATCGAACGGGTTCCTCCTGGCCTATGAAATAGGCCTTGCCGCCTGCCTCGTCGCTTTCAAGCAAGGCATTCATGCCACAGGCGTGGGCGTGACAGACGTTATCGATATGGGTAAGGTCGACTAGGTTTTCACCCGCCCCGACAATCTTCAACTTCTTGGCCCGGTGCCTCTGAATAACCTGAGGCAAAAGGTGCCTATCACCTTCTCCCCAGACGAGGTGGGGGCGTAGGGCCATGGTCTGAAATCTTCCTGGAGAATGAGCTTCCAAAACGGCCTTTTCGGCAAGTGCCTTCGAATGGGCGTAGGGTGACAGCCTTGAACTGAGGTAAGGCATGGACTCGTCTCCACCACGGATCGATTCGCCAGAGAAAACGACACTGGGAGTACTGGTATGGATCAGGCGCGGAATCCCATGAGCGTTGCAAGCCTCGATGAGGTTGGTCGTGCCTAGGTAGTTGGCCGTGTAATAGTCCCCATATGAGACCCCGACCCCAGCTTTGGCGGCGATGTGAAAAACCAGTTCCGTCCCGGAAAGGGGCTCCTTGGGAATCGAGCCTTCGGCTAAGTTACACTGGTGGTAGGCAATGCCTTGGAAACACTTTTCCTTGCTTGGAGAAGCGGATCGGCCAATGACGTGGACGTCGTGTCCACCGTCCAGCAACTGCATGGCCAGGGCATGCCCGATGAAACCGGTGCCTCCCGTGACGAGGATCTTCATGAGGATGCCTCGCTCATTTGTCCCCACCAAGCTTACGGGTCCATTTTTTCGCCAAGGCCAATCGGTGAATCTTGGCGTTGTGCCGGGCATCCACAGGAAGCGATTTTTCAAAGACGATCGCGGATATCCCGAATTCAGGCAAATGATCCGCCAACCTGCCGAGGATTTCTTTGGCGACTCGCTTTCTGGATTGGTCGTCCCGGGCATGGCTTTCGAGTTCAACCACCATGCATGGCTCCTTGGTCTGTCCCCGCCCGATCCCGATTAAAGCCGACCTGCGTACGCCCGACACGGTATTGGCGATGGGTTCGCACCTTTCCGTCTGGAGGGGTCCGTACTTGGTCTGAAGGCATTCGGCTTTTCTTCCCATGAAGCGCAGTCGCCCGTCCTTATCGAAGTATCCCAAGTCCCCCATCCTGTGGTAGAGGAGCGCATCATGCCTGAATTTGGAGTCGAATGTAGCCCCCGGCATACGATGATATTCCTCCGTCACCACAGGACCAGCGACACAGATCTCTCCTACTTCGCCACTCTCAACTTCCGCTAGGCCGCCGTCGCATCCAAGGGGTGCGGTGGAGGCAGGAAAAAGCTTAATCGAGATTCCGGGCAAGGCATGGCCGAGGCAGGAGCCCTCGCCCCTTTCGACCCCCGCTTTCAGTAGGCCGACCTCCCTGTGGTCGCAAAAGGAAACGGGCAGGGCTTCGGTGGCGCCGTAGGGAACGATCACGCGACCGTTTTCAATCACCGAGGCAAGTTGCCCAATCAGGCTGGGAGGGGAGGGCGCCCCGGCCAGAAAAAAACGGCGGACGTTGGGCAGGCGCACTCCTTGCCGTGAGCACCAAGTGGCGATTTTCCGGCCAATCACGGGGGAGGCGAATGCGGTGGTGACGTCGTGGGACAGCAGGGTTTCGACCAGTTTTTCCCCGGATGCCTCGGCCGGTCTGCTTGGGTTCATATCCGGAAGAACGGTAGTGATGCCGAGGGCTGGGTTGAAAAGAGCGAAAATCGGTAAGGTCGCCATGTCCACCTCACCTTCCTCCATCCCAAAGTTTTCCTTGAGGGCGAGGATTTGACCGTTGAAGGTCTTGTGCATGTAGCGCACCCCCTTGGGTGGCCCGGTCGAACCGGAGGTAAAAACGATGGCGGAAAGTTCCTCAGGGGATTTTTCAACAGGGCTCAAGTTTTCAGGGAAGGCCCCTTTCTTTCTTACCAAGCCTTCGAATTGGTTTTGGCGAATGAGAACTCGATTGCGGATGCCGCCAAAGGATTTTCGACAGAGTCTCCCGAGCCAGTGAGCGAGCGCAATTCCGATCATGTGGTCGGGTCGCGTGGAGCGGATACAGCGCAGAACCGATTTCAGACCCATACCGGGATCAATGATGACGGGCACGGCTCCGATAAAAAAAAGAGAGAATGCAACCACGATTAATTCATAGCCCGATTTGACCAAAAGCAGGGTCTTGTCGCCTTTCTTGAAGCCTCTTTCCCTAAGGAGGGAAGAATAGCGCAAGACGTCTTCGTACAACTCCCCGAAAGATCTTTGCCCGAATCCTTGCGGGTTGGAGGAAAGAATGGCGGCTTGATCGGGCAAACGTGAGGCGGCGTCCTTCAGGTGGGACGCAACGTTACCCGACTTCATGACGTCAGGCACGGCAAAGCCTTACTCGCATTCCGCTAACCACCGCTCCGCTTCAATGGCGGACTGGCACCCCATGCCGGCCGCAGTAATGGCTTGCCGGTAGACGTGGTCGGCGCAATCTCCGGCTACGAAAACGCCTGGCATCGAGGTCCGGACCATGCTGCCGCTCTCGGGATGCAGGTACCCGTTTTCATCCAAAGGCAGGACTCCCTTGAAGGGGGCGGTGTTGGGGACGTGCCCGATAGCGATGAAGACGCCCTTGCAGGGCACATCGCTCTCTTCGCCATTTTTGACGTTTTTGACGCGGATTCCACGCGTTTTTCCCTCATCGTCAGGCAAGATCTCCTGGACGGCCGAATCCCAGAGGGTGGAAACCTTTTCGTTTTCGAGGGTTCTTTCCGCCATGATCTTTGATGCCCGGAGCTCATCCCTCCTGTGAACAAGGGTGACCTTGGAGCAGAAACGAGTCAGAAAGAGAGCCTCTTCGCAGGCCGAGTCGCCTCCTCCCACTACCACGACGTCCATATCCCTGTAGAAGGCGCCGTCGCAAGTGGCGCAAGTCGTGACGCCCTTTCCTCCAAACATTTCCATTTCTCCCGGAACGCCCAATAACCTTGGCGCGGCTCCGGTCGCTATGATTACCGACTTGGCCTCAAAAGTTTTGTCGCCGGCAAACAAAACTTTGCGGGAATCGGTGAAATCGACTTTTTCCACATAGGCGTTCTCAACCCTTGCTCCGAAACGAAGGGCCTGACGACGCAACTGGTCCATAAGGGCGAAGCCGTCTATGCCGTCCGGAAATCCGGGAAAGTTTTCCACCTCGGAGGTGGTCGTGAGCTGACCTCCGGGCTGCTTGCCTTCAAGGATCAGGGGACTGAGGTTAGCCCTGGCGGTATATATGCCGGCGGTAAAACCAGCGCAACCGGTTCCTAGAATAATAACGTCCTCCATAATCTATAGTGTGGATTAAGCTTTAAAGAATGGAAAGGGAAGAATTTTTTAGGATGGCGATCTTGGCAATTTTTTTCTTATGGGTCGATTAGATGTCGTGGTTTGACAGTCATTGCCACTTGAAGGGCTTTTGGGAAAAGGGAATCCTTGGGGAAATCCTCGACCGGGCCGCTGGACAGGGTGTGGACAGAATGACGGTCATCGGTACCTCTCCCGATGACTGGAAAATCAACCGAGCCATTTGCGCCGAGAATCCGAGTGCCCTTTGCTTTTCGGCTGGGTTGCATCCTAGCTACGTTGGTCCGGGCTGGGAGGAGCAATTGCGTGGCTTGGCCGAAATTTGGTTGAAGAGCCCGAAACCGGTTGCAGTCGGCGAGATTGGCCTCGATTACTTCCGCTTACCCAAAGATCAATCCGAGGCCGAGCAAATCAAGCGTATCCAAAGGAGAGCCTTCAGGGATCAATTGGCCTTTGCCAAGGACCTTGACCTGCCGGTGGTCGTTCATTCCAGGAGCGCCTTCGCGGAGTGCCTCGAGCTTATTGATGAATCCGGCGTCGATTGGACTAAAGTGGTGTTTCATTGTTTCGCCGAGGGGCCGAGCGAGATCAGGCAACTGATGGACCGTGGAGGCTGGGCGTCCTTTACGGGCACCCTGACTTTCAAGAAGAACCACTTACTGCGGGAAGCGGCTTTGCTTCAGGGTGTCGAGAAGCTTATGCTGGAGACCGATTCCCCTTATCTCTCGCCCGAGCCGGTGAGGGGTAGAACGAACGAGCCTGCCCACCTGCGACATATAGGTGACTTTGCGTCCGAATTGTTCGACCTTTCTGCGGAATGCTTGGCGGAGCAGACCTTCGAGCGGACAAGGGAGTTTTACTCTGTTTAGCCGCCTGGGTCCTTTTCCCGGTCCGCGTAGATGGTAACCTTGGCCTGCTCGCCCGAGATCAAGTGCTTGGCGCGCCTGATGGCCTTGGCCGTCGAAAGCGTGGGGTTGACTGCGGAGTGAGGAAAAACGTTCTTACGGTTAATGCGGGCAAGCACCCCTGAATCACGAAGGATTCTGAGGGCATCACGCCTGACCTCGCAAAGAAGTACGTGGCAGTTCTTCTCCTTGAGGTAGTCGAGAAGTTCCTCCAAGGCCAAAACCGAGGTTGCATCCAGGTGATGGGCGTGCAGGAGTTTCAGAACGAGTACCCGCAAGTTTTCATCTTCCCCGACGCGCCTGATTTGCTCATAGAAAAGATCGGCTGCGGCAAAGAAGAGCTCCCCCTCGACGTGAACGATCGAGACTTCGGGCTCCGGGCGCTTCGTTTTTTCCGAAAGCTCGGTGAGCTCTCCTTCCTCATTATAGCCGTGCTCGATCATCTCGGGGTGCGCGACTTTTTTCAGGAAAAGGAGGATGGACGTAATGACGCCAGCGAAGATGGCCATCTGAAGGGATATGACCAGGCCCACGCCAAGGGTTACGAGAAAGGTAATCGCATCCGAGCGGGTTGCCTTGGAAACAGTCTTGATTTGCCTCGCCTTGACCAAGGAGGCTCCAATGAAAATAACTAGGGTGGCCAAGGATGGAAGAGGTACGTAGGCGACTAAGTCGCCAAGAAGAAAATACCCTGACAAGACAAGGGAGCCGGCAAAGATATTGGAAAGGCTTGTACGAGCCCCGGATTGAACGTTGAGGGAAGATCTCGTCAAGGAACCCGAGGCCGGCATGCCGGAAAGGAAGGAACAGCTGACGTTGGCGCATCCGATGGCAAAGGTTTCCTGATTGCTGTCTATTCTATCACCGGCCCTAGCGGCTAATGATTTTCCAATGGAAAGACCTTCGAGCAAACAGAGAAGTGACACTGCGGAGGCGGACCAAAGAATGGTTTCCCAATGAAGGCCCATGGCGTTAATTGAAGGGATAATCAGAAAGGAGCCGTTGGATTCGAAGGCATCGAGCTGGGAAACTTGCCACCCATATTGCTTGAATACCAAGCCAACCAGAGACGACAGAACAAGAGTAAGCGCCACATTGGGCCAGGTCTTGAATTTGGTTTGAAGCAGCAGGAAGATGATGGCCGTGATGATGCTTAGCAAGATGGAAGGCGGGGAAGCTTGGGCAATGCCCATGAGGGCTTGAGCAAGAATGGCCCAAAACTCAGAGGGTACCTCCTCTCCCTTACCGCTTAGACCCAATACGTGTTTGGCTTGGTTGGCTATGATAAGAAGGGAAGCGGTCGTGACGTAGGCAGTGATGACGGTCCGTGAGACGAATTGCACCATGAATGAAATGCTCAAAAAAGCTGCCAGCAGGAGGAAAATCCCGGCAAAAAGCAAAATCCATGGCAGGACAAGAAGCGTAGATTCGGAACCCATGCCGTTTTGGTTGATCATGCCGAGACCGGCAAATACACCGAATAGTAAGACAGCGGTGGCATTTGTGGGACCAAGGGTTATGAATCGGTCTCTTCCGAACAAGCCACCGAAGATAGCTGCAAAGGCCGACCCAAGGAGCCCATACTGTATCGGCAGTCCTGCGACAAGAGCATAGGCCATGCCTTGGGGTATGGCAAGAAGGGCGACGTTAAGGGCGGCACGGAAGTCGCCGGGCAAATGGAAGGAATTATATTTGATGAGAACCTGAAGAGCAGGAAAGGAGGGAGAAAACAGGGTTCCAAGGTTGCTTTTGGGAATCTTGGTGGAGGTTTTCTTCATAAAATAAATTCTGTAAACTAAGGGAGACTGGGCAATGTCCAAGGAGATTCGGAAAAAATGTGGCTTATTGGGTATTAAAGAATGTGGGAATGGGTCCGACTGTTGAAGGAGTCGCAAGGAGGTGACCATCTGAATACATAAGTCGGGATGCAAGGAGTGCATCCACAACTGAACTGATGGAATGGATTGAATTCAATCCTCACCGCGAAATCAAAAGATAACCTGCTCATCAGAACAGGAATTTTTTTGGTCACAAGGTTATTCCTGTCGGGATGCCCTTGTGCGGAAGTGGAAAGGATAGGTTTGATCCGGCAAAGTGTTTCACATGCCATTATGGCTCATAAATTAAAATCAAACCTATTAAAAAATGTAACCATATAAAAATAGAGCATTGTTAGGAATGGCAATTGCCGATCGATCTCCGGATCAACAAAACGACAAGGAAGTCATAAAATCTGTACCTATACCAAACTCCGCCCCAATTCATTCTTGGAGGCGTGTTAAAGTGTTTCGCAAACTACAGGCATTAAGCAGATACATCTTTGGGTAAAGGGCTTACAGGCATGCTAGCCAAATGATTAACGAGTCCTGAAAATTATGCATAATGAAAGCCATGCATGATGACCTTAGGTTATGTATTGTTAAAAATAACAATATACTAAACGCACAATATTACAAAGTTAGACAATATATAAAACTTAATCACAAACATTTGATAAATTTTAAAACTGCTGAGCTATATGCAGTCATTTGATCCTATGGACTTCACTATGGAATTCCCATATATTTATCCTTATTTAATATCTACAGAAACCCCATTGGACTTAGGCACTGTAAATCAGTCTAAATCTGAATAAATACATTATTATGATTTCATCCGACATCAACTATTTCGCATCCAAGTTGGCCCGTGACTTGAATGGCATCCAGAAACTGAAGGAAATGCATATAGGCAAACTTACTACTGGTAAAAAAGTAAGAAAACCTGCTGATGATGCCGGTGCTCTTGCTACGAGTATGAAATTCGGGAGTGAGTTAAAAAGAATACGAGGGGTAGGCCAATCGCTACAGAATGCTCTTTCGTACACGCAAATGCAGGAATCCGCCTTAACAAGCGTTAATCGACTTTATCAGCGGATGGCTCAATTGGCAACCATGGCCCTTGATAGTACTAAAAACGACTTGGATCGTGAAAATTATGATAAGGAATTTCAGGAACTGCGTTCCCAGACACTGCAAATCGACCTATCAAAATTTAATGACCAGGATCTTTTTAGAAATACAAAATATTCAGTAACCCTAACCGGTAGAATTTCGTGGTTAGATGCTCGCCAACATGCGGCGGCTGCCAGTGCATCCGATTCTGAATACGAACACTATATGGCCACTATTACCTCCCAAGACGAGCAAGATGAAATTCAACGACAACTAGACGGCGATGCGAATGGTCTAGCCCTTTGGTTGGGTGGAGCTGATGGTGATGGCGCCGAAGAAGGCAAATGGCGGTGGGTAGAAGGGCCCGAAGGAAAGGAGGAAGGAGGATTGGGCCGTCAGTTCTGGGATATAGCGACCGATTCTCGAGGAGAGGTTGGAGAATCTGGCGTCAACAACTCTTACCTTAACTGGAATGGAGGCGAGCCAAACAATTCGGGTGGTAATGAGGATGCGCTCCAGATACTTCAGACCAACGGATTATGGAATGATTTGCCCGATACCAATACCGGACCTCGAGGTTACTTGCGCGAAAGTGATCCAATAAACTTAAAGGTAATGGATGATGCACATGGTGGTCACTTCGAGCTCAACAAAATTAGCTTCAAGCGATTCTTGGAGAGTACGACCATTGATTTGACTAACCTTGCCAATGCGAAGGATGCTCTTGACCGTGTTTTAGTGGCTCAGGAAGACGTCGTAGACAAAATTGCCCTCGCGGGTTCAAATGCTTCCCGTTTGGCTTCTGAAATCGTTGCTCTTGAAGAAAACTTTGCCGGCAAGGAACGAAGCCTGGGTCGGATCGATGATCTTGATATTGCCCGATCGGCAAGCTCATTGGCAAAAGTAGAAATAAAAATGCAGGCCGCCACTTCCATTCTGGCCCAAGCGAATTCTCTTTTTGCCCAGAGAAATTACGTGCAGGATCTATTATAGGTCCCTAAATATCAATAAAAGTACGCTAGAATTGCAATGGCTCTTCAAATCTGTATTTAGTTTTCGCTGTCTCCCATTCTTCAAAAAAGCGACGATATATTTCCTGTTGAGATTGAATTTCGGCAACAAGTCGATTTAAAAGTTCGAATTTGGGGTTAGCCCGAATGCCAAGGTTTTGGTTCGCCCTAAGTTCGACCAGTTTTGATTCCGTCAACTTTTTTTTCCGCAGGGTACTCTTGGTATCCTCCTTAAGGCTAACTATGGCTTTTTCTATAGCCTTTGTAATTCTATTCCTAGTCAAGGTGAGGTGCTTGACGACTTCCTTTTGCAGGTTTGGGTCTTGGCTCTCGTTTACGAGCATTGTTTCGAGTTGATCGACCATCAGAGTCAGCTCGGGGATATTTTCTCGTCTGGCCACGCCTTCCACCGCAAGCAGTTTCATTGGATTGGGATCGAGCCGATGCACGGAATCAATCTGAGAGAGTGTGCGATCGAGCGCGGCTAGATCGCTTTCAATTTCCTCAAGTTCCGCCTGCAGGGCTATTTCCTCTATGTTAGCCCCGGTACCAACCTCGGCTTGGCTTCTAATTTGTTGAACCAAATCTTCTTTTTGGCCGAGCAAGTTATTGATCTTTTTCCTGTATTTGTCGAACCTACTTATAATAGGTTCATCCATTCCCTCTTCCGAAATAGCCCGCCTGTATGCTTCCATTACCGTTCTGGCAAGCAAGCGCGAAGTCTTAATGGAGTGCCCGCGGCAAACGAGGAAAACTCCTTCTTCGTCGGACCGAGTTGTGAATAGGGCCCTCAGTATTTTACTATCATTTTCCTTGAACGCACTGCTTTGAAAAGGGCTCAAAATCCCTTCTTTCATGGTAGGGCTTTGATCAAGAATTTCCTTCAACTTATCGAGAAAAAGCGGACTCCCCAGTGCTTCGGAATGAAGGGATGCAAACTTAGTCGAGTTTCCTTCGAGGGCAATTCGAACTCGGTGTACTGCCCAGGTTTCTGGCGCTGCCTTGGTTTTGGGAGCCCAATCGACGAGAGAGGGAGAACGATCCGGGGCAGATGCGATTGCATCAGGCGCCGACTTATCGGCAATTTGCCGGACGGAGGGTGCCTGTCCTTCATCCAGTATGTCTTGGTAATAAGTGCCATACCAGAAAAGGGCTAGGCTGACTGCGATAAGCAATATGCATTGCCACGGTTGCATGAACGCATTCAAGAATAGAAAACAACCAAAGGCAACCGTTACCAGCGCCCACTTAACATAGCGCCTGCAGTTCTCAAGGGTTACGTCTTAACTGCCCAAAACCTTGTTTCGGAATGAATCTCCGAATTTGCCCTACTACCATGTGGGGTGGTTGATTTTGCCGCCGTGAGCCCAGAATGATTGACATTCAGGATACCAAGCCTTTGAATTGCAGGCGTGTCCTACGATCCGGTACCCTTTGATTTTTCGCGCAAGCTAACCGGTTTGCAACGCTCCTTGTACGCCTACATAATGACCCTTTTGCCCAATAGAGCTGATGCCGAGGACGTCTTGCAGGAAACCAACTTGATCCTCTGCCGAAAGGCGAATGAGTACGACCCCGAAGGGCATTTTCAAGGCTGGGCCTTTCAGATAGCCCGCTATCAGGTAATGGCCCACATTACCAAGACCAAACGCAGCAGGTTGCATTTCAGCACCGAAGTCATCGAATCCTTTGCCGAAGAAGAATTTGATTCGAAGAAAGTGGCCCTCAGCCAGAAGGCGCTTCAGATTTGCTATGAACTACTGCCTGCTCACATGAAGAAAATTGCCCAGCTTCGCTTTCGTGAGGATAGTAACCTCAAGGATATCGCGGCAAAGGTTGGGAGGCCGTTGGGCTCGGTTTCCGCCACCCTTTATCGAATCAGGATCAACCTCACGGATTGCGTCAGAAGAAAACTGCCGATTGTCGAAGCCGAAAATGAGCTTTAATGCTTTTGCTGAAAAAAATGAAGATTTTGGTAAGAAAATCGATTTTCGCGCTAATATTCCATAGATACCATTTATCCCATGAATTCGACGAATGACTTTTTGAAGGAGGTCGATAGCCTTGCCGTAAGGGTACTCGACGATATCCATACCCCCGCGGACATGGACCGCCTCTCCCATTTGCTCCTTGCCAGTTCGCAGGCCCGATCCCGCTACGCCGAATTGATGATTCAGGACTCGATGCTCCACTGGGAGACAAGTGAGGTGGCCGAGTTTGAGCAACCCGTCCAAGAGGCCATTTCCTTTCCTTCCCCGCCCTTGGTTGCATCTATTGCCGCCGCTGTCGTGGCGGTCTTTGGCGTTTGGCTCTTGAAGAACGACACATCGAAGGTCGAGAATGGGCATGTAGCATCCAATACCGTTTATGTCCCTGCAACACCCCAGACTGCGTCTTTGTCGGGTGGAGATCCCGACCGCCAAGTGGTAAAGGCCACTGATCCCAAGGCGACTGAGGACACAGCACTGGCGGTGCTTGAAGTGGATGGGAAAAGTCCTTTTACTCGCTCTGCGGAGGCTAGGAACGAAGCACGTCGGGGCATTCGGATCCTTGATGATAAGAAGAGGTTTGCGGATGGAGGGCTGTTTCAGTTTCACGGGGAAGTGATCGGCTGGAACAGGGAAGAGCATCTGAGCGTGCCCGCTGAGCAGGGTATCCTTCCACTTGAGGGAGACGACATGATCAAGCTTTCAAGGATGAGTATTGACGTTCCCGGCCAGTCGGCCGAGTCGTCAGAAACCTTAAGAGTCCTCGACCTCAGGGACGTGAGTCGCAAGGAAGATGACCCCGGCCTACGTCTCAGTACAAGTGTCTACTTTAACCAGGGAGTGGGTCTTGCCCATGGTTCGACCGAATTTTCCGTGACCGTTCATGCCATAAGCTCCTCCGAGGGTGTAGATCGCTCCATCGGACATAAGCAAAGCAGCATCAACAGCGATCTAAATCCCGCTACTTGGGAGGAGCTGGCGAGTGATTTTGAAATACCGGATGGAACAGATTATCTTCTGGTGGCCCTCAATGCTCGCAAGGAAGGCTCTCAGGCTCTTTTGCCGGATTTCGGCGGGCATTATGCGGATCAATTGAGGTTGAACCTGATTTTGGGTGAAAACGAATCCCTTCCCCTCTAGGAAAATTTTTTCCGCCACTTGGCGTTGACAGCAGGGAAACTCGCGGGGAAGATTTCCCGGTGCGTTCAAGTATCACTCTTGCCCTCGTCTTTGGGCAACTTATTTCAGTTGGTCTCAGGGCCGATGATTGGCCGGCCTATGGAGGTCCGCGGGGCAACCACGTTTCCACGGAAAAAGGTCTCAGGACGGACTGGGGCGATGAAGAACCCCAAAGGCTCTGGTCCCTAGACGTTGGCCTTGGTTATTCTTCCGTGGTGGAAGTTGGCGGCAGGGCTTACACCCAAGGTTATGCAAAGGCAAAAAACACCCTTCTTTGTGTGGAAGCTTCCAGCGGCAGGATTTTATGGAATCACCAGTATCCTTGCGAGAAGGCCGACAAGTATTTTCCGGGAGGCAGCCGGGGTACTCCCGCCATTCACGACGGAACGCTCTATCTCAACAGCCACCAAGGTGACTTCTACGCGCTCGATGCCGAAACCGGCAAAATACTATGGGCTAAAAATCTTCCCAAGGATTTTGGCGGGAGGAGACCTACTTGGGGCTACTCCGGCTCTCCGCTGGTTACGGATGGCAAGGTAATTCTGGAAACTGGTTCGGAAAAGGGATCGGTGATTGCCCTTGATACCGAAACGGGCAACCTCAAGTGGCGGGCGGGAAGCCATGGCGCGGCCTATGCCTCACCACTCCAGCGGGCCGGGCCGGAAGGAGAATTCATGGTCTTCAATGAGTACGGCTTGGTTTTTCATCGTCTGTCCGATGGTTTTGAGTTGAGAAAATATCAACACAGGACTCGTTTCGGGATTAATGCGGCTCAGCCCTTGGACATGGGAGCAAGTGTCCTGATTTCCAGCGCCTACGGCAAAGGCGCGGCCTTGGTCGACGTGGGGCGCTCCCGCCCCAAGGCCCTGTGGGAATCCGAATCCTTTTCCTGCCAGATGGCCAGCTTGGTCAGGTTTGATTCCTTTGCCTTTGGCATACATGGTCAGACTGGGGGAAGGGAAGATCAGTCGAGTTTGTTCTGCATGGAGATCGCCAAAGGTAAGAAAAGATGGGAAAAAAAGGGTTTTGGTTTGGCGACCGTCATTCTTGTCTCGGATAAACTGGTGATCCTAAGCGACCGCGGGGAGCTTGTCCTGGCTAGGGCCAACCCCTTCAAATTCGAAGAATTGGCCAGCTTTCAAGCTCTACCGGGGAAGACCAACTGGACGCCTCCCACTTATGCAAACGGTCGCATGCACTGTAAAGGCAGCCAGGGCAAATGGGTCTGTCTGGAAATGGGATCTATTCGGCAGGGCGATTCCGATGCAGGTGGCGGTTGATTTCGCGGAGCAGTCCCGTGAACTCCTTGCGTTCGTCTTTGCCAAGCACGGACAGGACTTCTTCCTCAAGACCCGAGGCCATCACTTTCGCCCTTTCGTAAAGGGACTTTCCCTTTGCGGTGCAGTAGACAAGTTTTCTTCTTCCATCAAACGGGTCTCTTTGCCGACTGATCAGGTTCAGTCGCTCCATCCTTCTAACAAGGGCGGCGATGTTGTTCGGATCGGTAAACATTAGTGTTTTGAGGGTCGCTTGACAAACCGTCCCGGGAGTTCTTTCGTTCAACCATCTCAAGGCAATGTATTGGTCGGGAGTAAGCCCGACTTCGGAAACCCTCTTCTGGAAAACCCCGTTGAGCCTCATCCAGCATTTCCGGATAAGGGAAGGAAGTTTGCCTTGGTCGGGATTTTTATTCCTCATAAAAAATGATTGAGATTCAATAACTACGTTTGACAAGGTAGTACGTACAAGTACTAATATCTTTTTTGCTTAAGTTTCAACCCCTCACCTTTTTCGACATGCTTGAAAAAATACCATTGTACCTCATTCCCATCATCCTTTGCCTTGCAGGTTGTCAAACCAAGCCGAAGGGATCTTCCGCCAGTGGCGCCGGGGTTTCGGCCCCCAAGGGAATTCAAACCGATTGGCTTTATTGGCGCGGGCCTCACGGAACTGGCGTTTCAGGACAGAAAGGTCTTCCCTACGACTTGAACAAATCACTCTTGTGGACTTACGAGATTCAAGGAGGGGGCGTTCCTGTTATTGCCGGAGGCAAGGCTTATCAATTCGGGTATTATGGGGTTGAGGACGAACTTCAGGAGGCCTTGGTTTGCCTCGATGCCACCTCGGGCAAGGTGCTTTGGGACAGGAGACACAGTGATTTCGTCAGTGACATCGTCTACAACAGGTATGGTGTTGGGGCCGCCTGCGTGGACCCGGCAACGGGCAACGTCTATTTTCAAACCAGCCCAGGTCTTCTCATTGGCTATGATTCGGATGGGAACAAATTGTGGGAAAGGTCCCTTATGGAGGAATTTGCCAGGTTGACTTTTCCCAATGGTCGGACAGGAGGACCTTGCGTCGACGGGGAACTGGTCATCATCCATGCGATTACCGCAAATTGGGGAAAACAGGGCCCGGCCCGCGATCGATTCTATGCATTCGACAAGTCAAACGGTGAGTTGGTTTGGTCCTCGACGCCCGGCATTACCCCCAAGGACAGTTCCTTTTCCCCCTTGATTTTCGAGGACACGGAAGATGGCAGGAGAGTATTCTACAGTGGAACGGGATGTGGGCACGTCGTTTGCATCGACGCCCGGACCGGACAGGCCCTCTGGCGATTTCAAATGTCCTACGGAGGGGTCAACGCCGGTATCGTGTTGCACAAGAATCTGGTTGTTGCCATCCACGGCAAGGAAAACGTCGATACGTCCGTCATCGGTCGCATGGTGGCAATCAAAAAGCCAAAAAAACTCCCCGCTCATGGAGAGGAAATCCTCCTTCTGGGCAAAGAGGACGAAGCGTGGAGAAACAACCACATGGAGTCCTTTACGAGTACCCCCGTATACAGAGGCGGTCGCCTGTATACCACGATCAAGAGAGGTGAACTGGTCTGCACGGATGCCTCTACCGGAAAGGACCACTGGGTGCTCAAGCTCGCGCCCGACCAAGTGCATGCCTCCCCCACATGGGCGGACGAAAAGCTCTACGTGCCCATGTTCGACGGCAAAGTCTCCGTCGTGAAGGATGAGGGCAAAGAGGGTAGGCTCCTTGGAAAGACCGAACTGGACGGCGCCTGCCTTGCGGCACCTTCGGTCGCCCATGGAAGAGTTTTCATACAAACCAAGAAGCGACTCTATTGCTTTGGCTCCGGCGACCCCGCGCCTGCCTTCGTGGCTCAACCGTCCTCGGAAGACGTTGGCGTCGGGCCGGCGGTCTCCCTCCAGGTCGTTCCGGCGGAGTTTGCGGTCAAGTCGGGCGAAAGTCAGGCGTTCAAGGTTTTTGCCCTCGATCGGACGGGACGTCGCATTGAGCAAATCAAGGAAGGCTTGGCCTGGGAAAAATGGATTCCGCCCACGGCAAAGGTACAGTCCGTAGTGGATGCCGACATTAGTGGAGATGGAGTCCTTACCGCCGCCAAAGGTGCCGCCCTTTCGGCTGGAGCCCTCCGCGTATCTAAAGGCGAAATCCATGGCATAACGCGAGGTCGAGTGCTCCAGGAACTGCCTTATGAAGTTAATTTTGAAAATGGCTTTGACCTGAAGAATACCAGCTCCGACGGTATCCCCTTTTCCTACCCTCCCTTGCCTTGGCTGGGGGCAAGAATGCGCTGGCAAGTCCAGAAGGCGGGAGAAAATTTTCTGGCCGGCAATACTCTTGATCGGGTCTTGTTTCAGAGGGCGATCAACTTTGTCGGACACAAGGACATGAGTAATTATACCGTTTCGGCGGACGTCATGACGGATGGTGACCGCAGGATCAAGTCGAACGTAGGGCTGATCAATCAAAGGTACGTATTTGCCCTGATAGGCAACAGCCAGAAGCTTGAAATCTTCTCCAACTACGACAGGTTCCGCCACTCAGCTGCCTTCCCGGTCAAGACGAATACCTGGTACAGGCTCAAGACTCGAGTCGATTTGCTTGCGGATGGCACTGGGATGGTGCGAGCCAAAGCCTGGGAGAAGGGAACCTCGGAGCCCACCGCCTGGACCATTCAAGTACCCCATGCCGTACCCCACCGCAATGGTGCGCCCGGAGTCTACGCAATGTCCCCGCAGAGCAAGAAAAAGGTCTACTTCGACAACCTCTTGATTACTTATAACAAGTAACTTTGATTTCCTAATGAAAACTACAATACAAAAGAAATTCGTCGCATATTCCCTTGTCTTGGCGCCTTTGTTGGCCGTTCACCTCTCTCTCGGGGAGGAATGGCCGGTCTGGGGGGGCAACGGCAGTCGCAACATGGTCTCCTCTGAGAAAGGCTTGCTGATAGACTTTAAGCCGGGTGAAATGAGCGATGAAGAGGTCGTGGACATGAAGACCACGAAAAACGTCAAATGGGTGGCCAAGCTTGGCTCTCAGGCTTACGGAAACGTTACCGTCGGTAAAGGTCGGGTTTTCGTCGGCACCAATAACGAATCGCCTCGCGACCCGGGGAAGAAGGGTGACCGTGGAGTGGTCATGTGCCTCGATGAAAAAACGGGTGACCTGCTGTGGCAGCTCGTCATTCCTAAGCTAGGCGCGGGCAAGGTGAGCGACTGGGAATACATCGGCGTATGCTCCTCCCCTGCCATCGACGGGGACAAGGTCTACGTCGTTACCAATCGTTGCGAGGTCGTTTGCCTGGACATCAACGGCTTGGCCGACGGGAACGCCGGCCCGTACAAGGATGAAGCCAACTACGTCAAGCCCAAGGGTATGCAGGATAAGCTCGACGAGAAAACGGATGCCGACATCATCTGGATGTACGACATGAGGGACCAGCTCGGGGTCTTTCCCCACAACGTCACCAGTTCCTCGGCCCTCGTTGTGGGAGACATAGTATATGTCGCGACCTCCAATGGGGTGGACTGGTCGCACACCAATATTCCGAGCCCTCTGTCCCCTAGCTGGGTGGCGCTCAACAAGAACACCGGCGAGTTGGTTGGCGAAGATGGCTCGGGGGCCAGCGCAAGCGCCCTTCATGCGGCCTGGTCTTCGCTCACCTACGGAAAGGTCGGAGGCAAGGAAATGCTCATTTGGGGAGGCACCGACGGCTTTTGCTACGGCTACCCGAACAAGACCGAGAAGGATGCCGATGGCTACGACCTCTTCAACCCCGTGTGGAAAGTTGATTGCAACGAACCCCACTACCGCAAAGACAAGGCAGGCAAGAAAATTCCCTATGCAACCCCCCCTGGGCCCAGCGAGTTAATCGGGACGCCCGTGCTTTACAAGGAAAAGGTCTACTGCGCCATCGGTCAGGATCCCGAACATGGTGATGGGGTGGGGCGCTTGAGCTGCATCGACGCCAAGACCGGTAAAGTCGTCTGGAAGAATACGGATGTCGGTCGCACAATTTCCACCATCTCGGTCGCCGATGATTTGGTCTATCTCGCGGAGTATGCGGGGATCATTCATTGCCTGGACGCCGAGACGGGTAAAGTCTACTGGACGCACGACTCCTTCAGTCGCATCTGGGGCTCGACCCTGGTGGTAGACGGCAAGGTACTGCTCGGGAACGAGGACGGGGATCTTCTCATCCTCGACCACGGAAAGGACAAGCCCAAGGTAGCCACCGTGGACATGGGGGCCCCGGTCTACAGTTCACCGGTTTTTGCCAACGGCACCCTGTATGTCGCGACCCAGACCCACCTGTACGCCATAGGCAAATAGCTATGAACGGTTCACAATCATCGTCCGGCAAAAGCTTGGTATGGCTTCTGTTCGTTGTGATGTTTTTTGCCCATCAAGACTTTTGGTGGTGGGACGATTCTTCCTTGGTTTTGGGATTTTTGCCCATTGGCTTGGCCTACCATGCCCTTTTTTCGATCGGATGTGCCCTGCTTGGTTGGCTCGCTATCAGCAAGGCATGGCCAACCGAGCTAGAGGTTTTTGCGGATGAAATGGAAGAAACTGATTCGACCAAGATCTAACCCGACCTTCGTATAATGACCACGTTGATTGTTATCATCGGCTATTTTTGCCTCCTTCTTGCCCTTGGCTTTTTCAGCAACCGCCTGTTCAGAGGAACGAGCAAAGACTATTTTGTGGCTAGTCACAGCATTGGCCCCTTCCTCCTCTTGATGAGCGTATTCGGTACCACCATGACGGCATTTGCCCTTGTGGGTTCCACAGGCAAATCCTTCGAGCGCGGAATTGGGACCTATGGTTTGATGGCCTCGATCAGTGGATTGGTTCATGCGGGTATTTTCTTTCTAATAGGCATACGCCTTTGGGCTTTCGGCAAGAAATACGGTTACATTACCCAGATCCAATTTTTTCGGGCCCGCTTTGAATCGGATGGTCTTGGTTACTTGCTTTTTCCAATTCTCGTGCTTTTGGTCGTCCCCTATTTGCTTATTGGGATCATTGGCGCGGGCAAGGTCATAGAACCCGTCACCGCAGGAGCGCTTCCCATGTTGTTCGATTACCCAACAAAGCCCGACTGGTTAGGAGGCATACCTCCTTGGTTGACTGGACTTGTCGTATCCATAGTCGTTCTAAGTTACGTCTTCATGGGGGGCTCGAGGGGAGCCGCCTATGCAAATACCTTTCAAACGATCGTTTTCATGATCATGGGTCTTGTTGCATTCGTTTTCATCGTCAATGCTCTTGGTGGACTCGACAAATCAGGAAAGGTTCCTGCACGGATTACAGAGAAAGGCAGCATAGTCCAAGATTTCAGTTTTGACAAGAAGGCCGGCAAGCTGAAGGCCAACGATCCGCCCAAGGTAATTGGCAAGGTGATGGAACCGGAGAGCTCGGACTTAGCGAACAGACAACCGCATCTCAGTCGAGTTCCCGTTACCGCGGAATTCAAAAAAAAGAATCCCAAGACCGGCGAGCTTGTTTCCTTCGAGCGAGAACTTGGAATCCCCTTTTGGACATTCGTTACCTACCTCTTCATCCCCCTGAGCGTGGGGATGTTTCCACATCTCTTTCAGCATTGGCTAACTGCCAAAAGCGCCAAGGCTTTTCGTTTAACAGTAATAGCCCACCCCTTGTGTATCATGATCGTTTGGGTGCCGTGCGTGCTAATCGGAGCCTGGGCCTCGGGAATACTGCCGCCTGCCATTCCTCCCGCCGCCGTCCTTTCTAAAATGTTGGCTACTCTTATCGACAATCAGGTTCTCACAGGCCTTCTTACGGCGGGAGTTTTGGCTGCGATCATGTCTTCCTTGGACTCGCAATTTTTATGTTTAGGAACGATTTTTACAAATGACATCGTCCTGCACCGATCGGGTCCAAAAAAATATTCAGATAAGCAAACCATAACCATCGCCAGATTATTTATCGTGGTCATAGTCTCCCTTACCTATGCCCTTGCCATGCTGGCCAAGGATGCCAACGTTTTTGATTTGGCAATCTGGTGTTTCAGTGGTTTTTCAGCCTTGTTTCCTGTTGTCTTTGCCGCCCTTTATTGGAAAAGAGCTACCAAACAAGGAGTGATCGCCAGCATTTTGGCCGCTTCAGCTGCTTGGGTCTATTTCTTCCATCTTTCTGGCTACGGTGGTGAGTACTTCATAGGTCCGGGTATAGTCCCCGCGGCTGTCTGCTTCCTTGTTGCGAGCGTGGCGCTCGTCGTCGTTTCCCTTATGACCGATCCGCCTTCCAAGGAAACCCTGAAGAAGTTTTTCCCGAAACTCAACTGATTGAGAAACTCGCTTTCTCCCTTTTATTGAATATCCCATGAGCATGGACGAACAGATCAAGCAGGCTGCCGAGGTGCTGGATGCCCATACGGCGGAAATGATAAAGTGGCACTTTTCCCCGGAAACCGGCTCCCCCTTCTGGCTGGATTGGGCGAATAAGCAGGACTGGAATCCCTTGGAGGAGGTTGCGACCTTTTCCGATCTTTGTGAAAAGTTCCCCAACTTTCAGGATGAGTGGCTGCGAGACTTGCCCAACGAAGTCTGGGTTCCCCAAGCCTACAAGGGCAGACCCTTCAATATTTTCGAGACGGGTGGAACTACCGGGATGCCCAAGCAGCGAATCGGATGGGATGATTTCCGTATCGACTACTCCGCTTTTTCTGAAACGCTGAGCGACGAGCATTTCCCCCGCAACCACTATTGGATGATGGTTGGTCCAACAGGTCCGCGTCGCCTTCGCTTGGCCATTGAGCACTTGGCCAACGAGCGCGGTTGCTCATGCTACTTCGTCGACCTGGACCCTCGCTGGGTCAAACGCCTCATTGCCAGCAAGCAGTTTGACCAGGCGAGGGCCTACATGGATCATGCCGTGGACCAAGCCCTCACCATCCTCAAGCATCGAAGCGTCAGCGCCTTGTTTACCACACCGAAACTGCTCGAAGCTCTGGCTGAACGCAGGGACCTGATCAAGGCTGGAATCAAGGGTGTCTTTTGTGGGGGGACAACCATGGACAAGCAGTACGCCCGCTTTCTAGTCGAGGAAGTTTGCGAGGGTGGCAAGATCGGCTTTGTGCCCACTTACGGAAATACTCTTATGGGTCTCGCTCGGCATCACCCGATTGGTCCCGAGAACGACTATTCGATCGCCTACTACGCACCTCAGCCGAGGGCCGTCCTCCGCGTGATCGATCCCGATACCAACCAGACCGTTCCCTACGACGACTGGGGCCGCGTCGAACTCACTACCCTGACGAAGGAGTTCTTCATGCCGCGTTTCCTCGAGCGCGACGAAGCCCTCCGGCGCAAACCTTGGTCCGAGGCTCCTTGGGACGGAGTGGCTGAGGTCCGGCCTTACGGGGCGATGGAAAAAAACATAGTGGAAGGAGTATATTGAACATAATGAAAAAACCGCACATACCATGTCTTCGCCTTGGGGAAGATTACCACAGCCTGAACGAGTCCGAGGTCAAGGATTACAGGGACGGCTCGGTCAAGGCCACCATGAGCCAAGTCAATGCAGGCATCATTCGTCGCGACCTTCTGAATATCGGCAAAGCCCGAGAAGCGCTGCAGAAGTTCAGCACCCGTGAGCTTGTCGACATCAGCGCCAAAGCAGGGGAGCTTTTCCTCAAGGATGATCTGCCTCTTGGGGGAGACGGAACCATGCAAAGCGCTCAATCCTACCTTGAGACGCTTTCCTCAACGAGTGGGTTGCCGCACGTAATGGTGCAGCGCAACATGGATAAGATCCACTACGCCCTAACTCATTTAGAATTGATCCTCAACGGCCTTACTCGAGGCATTGACTTCGGCACCCTGGATGAGGGGCACGGCGAACAGTCCGGCTCCCCCGTTTGTTTCTATCCCACCACCGACGCCCTAGGCTTGGTAATGCCCAGTAATTCACCTGCTGTGAATTCGCTCTGGTTACCCTCCATCGCTCTTAAGATACCTATCGTGATGAAGCCCGGACGGGACGAGCCCTGGACGCCCTACCGCCTTATCCAGGCTTTCATCGCCGCGGGTTGCCCGCGGGAAGCCTTCGGGTTTTATCCGACCGACCACGAGGGAGCTGGGGACATCCTACGACTTTGCGGTCGAGCACTGATCTTTGGCGATAAGAGCACCACCGATCAATACGCTGGAGACCCGGGCGTTCAGGTTCATGGACCTGGCTTCAGCAAAATCTTGATCGGAGACGACATGATAGAGAGATGGCCCGAATTCATCGACGTCATGACTTCCTCCATTTCGGACAACGGGGGCCGCAGTTGCGTAAACGCCTCGGCTGTTATTGTGCCTAAATACGCAAGAGAGATTGCCGACGCCCTAGGCAAGAGCCTCGGGCCGCTAAAGCCAATGCCGATCGATGATCCTAAGGCGGTTCTTTCCGGATTCGCCAACCCTAAGATGGGGGAATGGATCGATTCCGCCTTGGAGGCCGACTTGGCCACGGGAGGGGCGTCCGATGCAACGGCGCCCTATCGGGATGGAGACCGGTTGGTACGAGCGGAGGGCGGTACTTACCTTCGCCCAACCATCGTACATTGCGAGTCAATGGACCACCCCTTGTCCAACCGAGAGTTTCTATGCCCCTATGCAAGCGTGGTCGAGGTACCGCAATCGCAAATGCTCGGGGCCATAGGCCCCACCCTGGTGGTCACCGCGGTCACGGAAAACGAGTCCTTTAAAAAGGAACTTCTACGGGCTTCCAACGTCGAGCGGCTGAACCTCGGGCCAATCTCGACCATGAAGATATCATGGGATCAGCCTCACGAGGGTAACATGTTCGAATTTCTCTACAAGCGACGCTCCATCGGCATGGCTGCCTGACGGCTAGCCACCCTTCCAGTCATGCAAACCTCTTCCGCGACCGGGACCGGTGACGGCTTCTTCGCCGAAGGTGAGGAGGCCTTGCAGGAGATCGTTTTCGGTGCAGGCTCGAGCGGATCCATCGGTGAGCATGCCAGCAAGCTCGGAAAGCATGCCCTGCTGGTTACCGATCCGGGCCTGTCTGCAGTCGGCCATCCAAGGCGGATAGCCGAAAGCCTGGAAGAGCAAGGGATTCGGGTAACTACTTATGATCAGTCCATCGAGAACCCGACCGAGACCAGCGTCCAAGATTGCGTCCGGATAGCCAGACAGGCTGTGGTCGACCACATCATAGGACTTGGCGGAGGAAGTTCCATGGATACCGCCAAGGGCTGTAATTTCATCCTTACAAACGGTGGAAGGATGGCGGATTACTGGGGCGTAGGAAGGGCTAGTCGGGAAATGTTGCCGTTCATCGCCTTGCCCACCACCGCGGGTACCGGCAGTGAATGCCAGTCCTTCGCCCTTATCTCGGAGGACGAGACGCATCGCAAGATGGCGTGCGGGGACAAGAAGGCCTTGCCGTCTCTCACCATCCTGGATCCTGAGTTGACCTTGTCCCAGCCGCAGATGGTTACCTCCTGCACCGGCATAGACGCCTTGACCCATGCCTTGGAGTCGGCCGTCACTAACAAAAGAAATGACTTTTCCGATCGTCACGCCCGGATGGCCTTTGGCCTTATTGACCGAAATCTTCCACGGGTATTCGACGTGCCCGAGGATCTCGATGCTCGTGGCGGGATGCTCTTGGGTGCTTCTCATGCCGGCGCCGCCATCGAGCAGAGTATGCTCGGTGCCGCCCACTCCATGGCCAACCCGCTGACCGCTCGCAAGGGAACGGTACATGGGATTGCTGTGGGACTAGCTTTGCCCGTGGTCATGGAGTTCAACGCCGGTCGGCCCGAGACCATGGCTCTTTACGCCTTGCTTGCCCGAGAATGCAGGCTATGCCCTGCCGGCTCGGAGGACCCGGAAGCATCCGCGGCTCTGGTTGGACGGGTTCGCGAACTTTTGTCACTTGCCGACTTTCCCGCCTCCCTCGACGAGTTGGGATTCACCGAAGAGGAAATACCCACACTTGCCAAGGAGGCTTCCGAGCAATGGACAGCGGGCTTCAACCCGAGGCCGGTCGAGGCCGACGACTTCGTTCGTCTTTATGCCTCACTCTTTTCAAGCACCTCTTGCTATAGCCAGCCACATGAGATATTTTAGGGATCATGAGAACTAGGGCCTTAGGATTTTCGTCCATGCTAATGACCGGCCTTTTTGGCTTGTGGGCGGAGCCGGTCTTTAAGCAAGAATCCCCGGGTTGGCCCCGGCATCGTGGCGATGCCGCCTTGAGGGGAATCTCCGGCGAGAAAGTCGGCTCGAAACTCAAGCTGGCCTGGGTCTTTGATGCAGGGGACTTCCTCAAGTCTTCGGTGGTGGTTTCCAACGGAATCGCCTACGTGGGTGCGGATACAGGTATCCTCCACGCCCTCGACTTGGAGAGTGGCAAGCAACGCTGGAGCTTCAAGACCGGCCTCGGAATCGAGGCTCCCCCTCTGGTTAGCCAAGGCCTCGTCTATGCGGGTTCTACCGACGGTTTTCTGTATGCTCTTGGGGCCGAGGATGGCAAATTGAAATGGAAGTACGAGACGGACGGGGAAATCATGGGTGCCGCAAACCAAGCAATCCGACCCAAGTCAGGGGACTCGGTGGTAGTGGTGGGCAGTTACGACAACTTCGTCCATTGCCTTGATGCCAAGACGGGCAAGGCTCTTTGGAAATTCGAGACCCAAAACTACGTAAACGGGGTCCCCACCATCTATGACGACAAGTATGTGGTCTTCGGGGGATGTGATTCGGTACTTTACGTCGTCAACTTGGAGGATGGAAAGCTAATCCGTTCGGTCGAGGTGGAGGCTCCTATCGCGGCTTCCGTAGCGGTTGCGGATGGAGTCGGCTACGTCGGTAACATGGACCGGGCGGTAAGTGCCTTTGACCTTGAGTCGGGCGAGGTTGTCTGGAACTACCGTTCCAAGAACTTCCCCTATTTTTCGTCCCCCGCCCTTACCGCGACTCACGTCATCATTGGAGGACGCGACAAGGGCCTGCATGCCATCAAGCGGACGTCGGGCAAGAACGAGTGGCGCTTCTCGGCTCGTGGGCGCATCGACAGCTCGCCCGTGGTAGCCGGGGACAAGGTGGTTTTTGGTTCCATGGACGGCAAGCTCTACCTTGTTTCCCTCAAGACGGGTAAGGAGATCGCATCCTACGAAGTTGGTGAGTCCATTTCATCTACCCCAGCCGTGGCGGCCGGCCGCATCCTTGTGGGGTGTGAAGATGGAAAAGTTTATGCCTTTTCAACCATGATCGCAAAATGAGTGAAGGCGTGATCATAAAGACTGATCGCGAGACAAAGGACGATACCAAGGCGGGCAGCTATTTCGTTTCCAATTATCCCCCATTTGCGTTCTGGAACGAAGCGGACGTCGCCTGTGTGGAGAGCATGCTGAACAGCCCCTCTCCCGGCAATGCGCCACTGGGCCTGTACTATCACGTGCCTTTTTGCCGCAAGCGTTGCCACTTCTGCTACTTTCGGGTTTATACGGATAAAAACACGGGGGAGGTGCGTCGCTACCTTGAATCGACCTTGAAAGAGCTTAGGCAATACTCCAAGTCGCCCTACCTCAAGGGCCGTCTGCCCAAGTTCGTCTATTTCGGGGGGGGAACCCCTTCCTATCTGTCTGCCAAGGACCTGCTTTCCCTAACCGACGAAATGAAGTCCATTCTGTCTTGGGACGAGGCGGAGGAAGTGACCTTCGAATGCGAGCCGGGAACTCTCACTGAAAAGAAGCTTCAAGTGATAAAGGACATTGGGGTCACGCGCTTAAGCTTGGGAATTGAGAATTTCGACGATCATATCCTGGAGACCAACGGTCGGGCCCATCGCTCTGGTGAAGTTTTTCGAGCCTATGAGTTCGCCCGCGGCTTGGGCTTCGACAACATCAACGTGGATCTAATTTCCGGGATGCTTGAGGAAACGGATGAGAACTGGTCGAGTTGTGTAGACCAAGTCGTAGACCTTTCCCCGGATTGCGTGACCATCTACCAAATGGAGGTGCCCTTCAACACGACCATTTTCAAGTCGATGAAGGAAGAGGGGCGGCTTTCCGCACCCGTGGCCGACTGGGAGACCAAGCGGCGCTGGGTCAAGGAAGCTTTTGCGCGGCTCGAGTCCGCCGGATACACGGTAACCAGTGCCTATACCGCGGTCAAGGAACCCGAGAAGACCAAGTTCGTTTACCGCGACCGCCTCTGGGCTGGTGCGGATATGGTGGCCCTTGGCGTGGCCTCATTTGGGCACTTGGGTGGAATCCACTACCAGAATCTGACCCACATAGACCAATACTGCGATTCGGTGGATAAGGCGGAATCAGTCGTGAGGCGGGCCTTACTCACCTCCGATGACGAGCGTTTCGTCCGGGAAATGATCCTGCAGTGGAAACTCGGGCGGGTTTACCCAAGCTATTTTCTAAAGAAATTCGGAATCGACCTTTTGGAGCGCTATGGACATGTTTTCGAGGAATGGAAGGTTGCCGGCGACCTTGAGGTAGGCGAAGATGAACTGCGCTTGAGCCGCGATGCCCTCCTACGGGTAGACTCCATGCTTTACCACTTCTTCCTTTCCAAGCACCTGGACGAAGGCTGATCCGCTTTAGAAAAGGCCTCCTTTTCCCATGAAAGTTTCCCCCGACGTCCTCTATCCGCTGAGCCTAATGCGGGCATCGAGAAACCTCCCCGGACTGTCTTTCGAGAAGGTCGATCCGCAGGACCTTCCCGAGCCTTACCAATCGCTACTGGTTCATGAGGGGGACATGACTTCGAGGCTTGAGGGCCACCACGAGAGCCCCGTCAAGGTTCGCCGACTCCGTTCCTCCAACAACGGCAACTCCTATCTTCGGGAAGTCATTCTTGAGACCGAAGAGGATGAAAAAGCGGTCGAATACGGCGCCATTGAAATCAATCTGGAGGCCTTGCCCAAAGAGGCGGTTCCTCTGGTCCTGGCATCCCATCTGCCTCTGGGAGGTATTCTGAATGATCATCGCATACCCTATTCCAGCACGCCGCGGGCTTTTCTCAAGGTTGCGCCCGATGGACCTATCGTTGAGGCCTTCGGGACTGTGGAGGCCGATTATCTCTTCGGAAGAAGCAACGTTATATCCGGCCTTGGAGGCATCGAGATCGCTCAGATCGTTGAGATTCTATCTCCCGCCTAGAGCCTTCGGAGGCTTGCGAAAACACGAAAAACCGCTTCAATAAATAACTATGATTTCGCTTAAGACTAATTATGATGCAATCGTAGTCGGAGGTGGGCCTGCCGGTTCCACCGCGGGTGCGCTGTTGGCCGAGAAGGGGCGTGACGTTCTTATCGTGGAAAAAGAGAAGTTTCCCCGCTATCACGTCGGTGAATCGCTCATGCCCTTTTGCTATTTCCCACTCAAGAGGCTTGGGCTGATCGAACAGCTAATGGAGTCCGCCAGTCCCCGCAAATATTGCGTCCAGTTCGTCCGCCAGGATGGTTTTCTTTCCCAGCCCTTCTACTTCTTCCAGCATTTCGACCATCCCTCCTCCACCACTTGGCAGGTCTGGCGTTCCGATTTCGACAAGATGATCATGGATAAGGCCCGGACCAATGGCGCTACGGTCTGGGAAGAGACCAAAGCACAGTCCTTGATCAAGTCGGGCGAACGCGTGGAGGGCATCCGCGTGGAATCCGCAGAACATGGCCCGCAGGAGCTATCCGCTCCCATCGTGGTCGATGCCTCGGGGCGGGATTGTTTCGCGGCTCATCGTGAAAAATGGATGGAACGCGACCCGCAGCTCAATAAGACTGCCCTCTGGACCTATTACAAGGGAGCTAAGCGAGATTCCGGACTGGACGAGGGTGCGACCACTGTCGCCTATTTGCCCAACAAGGGATGGTTCTGGTACATACCACTTAGCGGGGATATGGTAAGCGTCGGCATCGTGGCCGAGCACAAGTATCTGTTCAATGGAACGACCAAAGACCATGAGGAGATTTTCCAGCGTGAAATCGAAAACAACGAGTGGATCAAGGAGCATTTGGCCGAGGGGGAGCAAACGGGGGAATACCGGGCCACCGGGGAATACTCCTACCGCAACCGCTACTGCGCCGTCGATGGACTCGTGCTGGCGGGAGATGCCCTTGGCTTTCTCGACCCGGTTTTCTCGTCCGGCGTTTTCCTCGCACTCAAGAGCGGGGTTATATTGGCCGACGAGATCGACGAGGCTCTTGGTTCGGGGGGGGCGGTTAACTCCTCCTCCTTCGATCGCTACGGCAAGCGCATGCAGGCCTCGATCGAGACCATGCGCAAAATCGTCTACGCCTTCTATGACGAAAAGTTCAGTTTCGGTGACTTGGTCAAAAGAGGGGACCACATCAGGGCATCCCTCACCGATTGCCTGATTGGAAACGTGGACGATCAAGATTTCCGTGAGCTCTTCGACTCCATGTCCGACCTGGCTGATCTTCCCGAGCCAATCAATTCCGGATTAGCCCAAGCTTCCTCGTGAAGCTCGCCTTCCTGACGCCCGGCACGGGCAACTATTATTGTGGGGTTTGCATGCGTGATAATTCCCTCGCCCGCCATCTCATGGCTTGTGGGCACGAAGTCACCATGCTTCCCACTTACCTGCCCCATTTCTTAGACGAGAAGCCCGCTTCCGCCGACCAACCGATCTTTTTTGGGGGCATCAATGTATACCTACAACACAAGTTTGCACTCTTCAGGCGCACCCCCGGCTGGCTCGACAAGGCTTTCGACAATAAATGGCTCCTGCGAAAGGCGGCGGCACGAAGCGGGATGACCTCCAGCAAGGACCTCGGGGAGATAACCATTTCGACTTTCCGCGGTGAAGACGGGCCGCTCGTCAAGGAGGTAAGAAAGGTGCTCGACTGGTTCAAGAGCCACGGCAAGCCAGATGCAGTCTTTCTTTCCACCATAATGCTTTCGGGAATCGGAAAGGTGATCAGGCGCGAGCTTAATGTTCCTGTCTACGGGTTTCTGCAGGGAGAGGATGCTTTTCTCGATTCCCTCCTTCCGGAATACCGCAACGAGGCTTGGGATCTCCTGTCATCGGATGTTGCCAAGTTGGATGGGTGTATTGCCCCAAGCCGATACTTCGGAGAATTCATGTCAAACCGGCTCGGGTTGGATGCCTCCCGTGTCTTACATCATCCCAATGGCATCAGCATGGATGGATTCATTCCGCTGGAGAAGCCTCCTGCCCAACTCAAGCTGGGATATTTGGCCCGCCTTTGTCCACTCAAAGGTTTAGATATCCTAGTCGATGCCTTTCTTTTACTCAAGGATACGGCCAAGTTTCCCGACCTCCGTCTCGAGATCGCGGGCGGCATGACCGAGGAGGATGAGCCCTTTGTTGCCGAACAAAGAAAAAAACTCACACAGGCCGGCCTTGAGGGACATTCCTCCATTCATCCCAATGTCGGCCGGGACCAAAAACTTTCCTTTCTGCGGAGCCTGTCCGTTTTTTCAGTCCCCGCGCGTTACCCCGAAGCTTTCGGCTTGTACGTCGTGGAAGCTCTTGCCGCGGGTGTACCCGTAGTTCTTCCCGAGAGCGGGGCTTTCCCCGAATTAGTGGAGCAAACCCGAGGGGGACGAATCTACCGACCGAATGGGCCGAATGAGCTCGCCGAAGCCCTCGAGCCAATCCTTGGCGACCCCCAGAATGCAAAGGAATTGGGCCTTATCGGCCATAAAAGCGTTTCCCATGACTTTTCTAACGAACAATTGGCCAACCGCTTAGTCGACAACATCCTTGCTCCTTTGGGCACAGGCGCTTGACCCTTACAACTATGGCTTCCGAATATTCAATCACCCGCCGCGTCGAATTCAGTGAAACCGACCTAGCCGGCATCATGCATTTCACCAACTATTACCGATGGATGGAAATTTGTGAGCACGAGTTCCTGCGCAGCCTCGGTCTTTCCGTCGATATGGAGGATGAGAACGGGCGCTTCGGTTGGCCCAGGGTAAAGTCCAGCTGTCGTTTCAAGCGCCCTTTGCGTTTCGAGGAGGAAGTCGAGGTCAAGCTGATGGTTGCCGATATACGAGAGCGTTCAATATCCTATGCATTTCAGTTTTGGAAGGAAGATGAGGGAGAGCGGGTCAAGGCCGCGGTGGGTGAGGCGGTCGCTGCATGCGTGAGCTTCGACCAATCTACCGGTGTAATGATCCCAATTCAGATACCCGAGCACTTCCGATCAAAGATTTCCCAAATATAAGTTAGAATACTCGGTTGGCATAATAAGTCCGTTGACTTTCCGTTGGAGCGTCGGACATCTTTTCTTTGATCCAAGCAAAAAGTGAATTTAATCAGGATAATCTTTGTTTCATTTTCGCTGGTGCCTTGTACCTATGCAGAAGAGATATCCTACAACCGCGACGTGCGCCCGATCCTTTCGGAGAATTGTTTCGCCTGTCATGGACAGGACCCCAACTATCGCAAGGCGAAATTGCGTCTGGACGACAGGGCAGGGGCCTTAGCCGACAGGGATGGCGTTCGGGCTATCGTTCCAGGTGACTTGGCCAAAAGCGAAGCTTGGGCTAGGATCATATCGGAGGACGAGGAAGAGGTTATGCCGCCTCCGAAGTCCCACAAGAAGCTGACCGAGATCGACAAAAAGGTGCTCAAGCGCTGGATCCGGGAAGGCGCGGTGTATGAAGGACACTGGTCCTTCACGGCCCCGAAAAGGAATGAAGCGCCCAAAGTACCCGGAGCAGCAAACCCAATCGATGCCTTTCTGCAGGATCGTCTGAGCAGGGAAGGGCTCAAGCCTGCAGAAACCGCCAAGCCGGAAACTCTGGTGCGTCGCCTGTACCTCGACCTTACGGGCTTGCCGCCCAAGCCGGCAGAGGTGGATGCCTTTGTTGCGGACAAGTCGCCACAGGCATGGAACAAGCTTATCGATGACCTCATGGACCGTGAAACCTATGGCGAACACATGGCTCGTTACTGGCTGGATCTTGCCCGCTATGCGGATACCCATGGCCTTCACCTCGACAACGAGCGATCCATGTGGCCCTACCGGGACTGGGTCGTGCGGGCTTTCAACGAGAACCTTCCCTTTGATGAATTCACCCGCTGGCAATTGGCTGGCGACCTTCTGCCCGAGCCCAGCATCGACCAGCTCATTGCCTCCGGGTTCAACCGCTGTAACGTCACCACTGGAGAAGGCGGCAGCATCAAGGAGGAGTGGATATACCGCTATGCCGTCGACCGCACCTCCACTGCGGTGGAAGTCTGGATGGGCCTGACTGCCGGGTGCGCCGTTTGCCACGACCACAAGTTCGACCCGCTCTCAACCAGGGAATACTATTCCCTCTACTCCTTCTTTCACAGCGCCGCCGACCCCGCCATGGATGGCAACAAGAAGGATACGCCTCCCATCCTGCGCGTTCCTCGGCCTGGCGACGACAAGCGCCTTGACGCTCTCGACGCCGAGATCGCCGAGGTCGACAAACGAATTACCGCCGAGGTGGCCAAGATCAAGTATCAGGACCCCGCGTCGCTCGATCATTTGCCCAAATCTACACGAAAGGAAACCATGTGGTTTGAGGATGGTTTTCCCAAGGGCAAACTTCAGGTCAATGGTCCACCGCTAAAGTTCGTCACAAAGAAAGAGGGACCGGTCTTCAGCGGCAAGCGGGCCATCACCCGAACGGCCAAGAACGCCATCGGTCAGGACGTTTTCTCCGAAGGCGCTCCCCTAACCATTCCGAAGGGCGGGATTTTTTTCGTGCATTGTTACCTTGATCCTGAAAATCCACCGGAAGCCGTCATGGTGCAACTCTACCTAGGCGGCTGGAAGCACCGCGTCGTCTGGGGGGCTCACGAGAAGATTGGTTGGGGCAAGGCGAATACGCACGAACGCGTCGACATGGGCCCGTTGCCCGAGAAGGGAAAGTGGGTCCGCCTCGAGTTTCCCGCTGCCAAGGTGGGCCTAAACCCCGGCCACAAGGTGACCGGTTATGCCTTCACCCAATTTTCCGGCAAGATGGGATGGGACCACTTCGGCATCGAGTCGACCACTAACCCGGTCAAGGACCCGACCCTCTCGTGGAAAGCGTGGAAGGGGCAGGGGGAAGGAGTCCGCAATAAGGACCTGACGGACGACTTGCGCAAGCGCTTCAAGGGTAAAGCGCCGGCGAAATGGAATGCCGCCCAGGAGAAGGAGTTGCGCCATCATTGGTTGACCAACGTTTATGCGGGCGCAAGTGCTGTTCTGGGACCCTTGAACCGTGAGAAGGCGGATCTCCAGCGAAAGAAGGCCGACGTCTACAAGAACGCCGCCATCACCTTCGTCATGGCCGACTTGCCCAAGGCGAGGCAAAGCTACGTGATGATCCGGGGCCAGTACGACAACCCGGGTGAGGAAGTCTCGCGGGGTGTGCCTGCTTTTCTGCCCGCCCTCCCCACCAAGCCCAAGGATCGGGACTACAACCGCCTTGATCTCGCAAACTGGCTGGTGCGCGAAGATCATCCCTTAACCGCCCGGGTTGCCGTCAACCGTATTTGGCAACAGTTCTTCGGTACGGGTTTGGTCGCAACAAGCGCTGATTTTGGTACCCAGGGCGAACTACCAAGTCACCCCGAACTTCTCGATTGGCTCGCTTTGCGTTTCATCGAGGACGAATGGAACGTTCAACGCTTCATCAAGCGTATCCTTACCAGTTACGCCTACCGCCAAAGCTCCAGGGTGACGTCTGCCCTGCTTGAAAGGGATCCCGACAATCGTCTCTTGGCCCGCTCCCCGCGCTACCGACTGGATGCAGAGGTGATTCGCGATCAAGCCCTCAGTCTGAGCGGGTTGCTGGCCCCCACAATCGGAGGCAGGGGCGTCATGCCTTATCAGCCTCCCAACATCTGGGAGCCCGTCGGCTTTGGACGCAGCAACACCCGCTTCTACAAGCAGGGCAAGGGGGATGACCTTTATCGGCGCAGCCTCTATACCTTTCTGAAACGAACGGCGCCGGCCCCCTTCATGGCCAGCTTCGACGCCCCCAACCGCGAGCAGAGCTGCGCCGCCCGCGGCCGCAGCAATACACCGATGCAGGCCCTCCAGCTGATGAACGACGTTCAGCACGTCGAGGCCGCCCGAAACCTGGCGCAAAGAATAATCAAGGAAGGAGGGGAGAATGAAGAAGCGCGGATAGAATGGGCTTGGCGGACTGTTGCCTCTCGTCGCCCGGAGCCATCGGAAACTCAAGTAGTGGTCGAGGTCCTTCGCTTGCACGAAGCACGCTACTCCAATGATCAGGAGTCCGCCCAAAAGCTCATTGCGTTCGGGGAAAGCTCTCCGGACAAAACAATTCTTCCGCGCGAACTGGCACCATGGACTCTCGTGGCAAACCTGCTTTTGAACCTTGATGAAGTAGTGAACAAAAACTAGCGCCTTCATGAATCCCGCCCTCGAATATCATCATCTGCAAACCCGCCGCCAGTTCTTCCATGGAGCCGGTCTGAAGGTGGGAGGAGTCGCCTTGGCCCAACTGCTTGGTCAACGAGCATTGTCGGCGAAGGGACCTCCCTCAGACGGCGTTTATCCGGCCCTTCCGGGTTTCCCTCATTTTGCGCCCAAGGCAAAGAACCTCATTTACCTCCATATGAACGGAGCCCCCGCCCAGATGGATCTGTTCGACTACAAGCCGGCGATGAACAGGTTCTTCGACCAGGAATTGCCCGCTTCGGTTCGTAACAACCAGCGCATCACCACCATGACCAGCGGGCAGGCTCGGTTTCCGGTCGCTCCGAGTAAGTTCGCCTTCGAGCCTTGTGGAAAGTCGGGGATTTTGATGAGCGAACTGGTGCCTCACATGAAAGGCATCGCCGATGACGTTACCATGATCAAGTCGGTCCATACCGACGCCATCAACCATGACCCTGCCTGCACCTTCGTGATGACCGGTAGTGAAGTCCCGGGCAAACCCAGCCTCGGCTCTTGGCTCAGTTACGGCCTTGGCAGCGAGAGTCAGGATTTACCCGCCTTCGTTGTATTCACTCCGACATTTCCCAAGGCCAGCCAGGCGCAAGCGCTTTTCACCCGCATGTGGAGCAGTGGGTTTCTGCCATCCAAGTATGATGGGGTGGCCTTGCGAGGTACCGGGGATCCGGTTCTCTTCGTAAAGAATCCGCCAGGGGTTAATCCGGGTGACCGCCGGGCCATGCTCGACGCTTTAGGCAAACTTAACCGCAAGACCTTCGAGCGTTTTGGAGATCCCGAGACCCAGACCCGAATCTCCCAATACGAAATGGCCTTTCGGATGCAGAGTAGCGTGCCTGAGTTGACCGACTTGGGATCCGAAAGCAAGGCCACCCTGGAAATGTACGGACCCAACGTAGGTAAACCGGGTACTTACGCCCACTCCGCTATCCTTACGCGTCGCTTGATCGAGCGTGGCGTGCGCACCGTACAGATCTTGCACCGCGGTTGGGACCAGCACGGCAATTTACCCAAACTGATAAAGGGCCAATGCATGGACGTCGACCAACCGACTGCGGCCCTCGTCAAGGACCTCAAGCTACGCGGCCTACTCGAGGATACCCTAGTCGTCTTCGGGGGTGAATTCGGACGCACCGTTTATTGCCAGGGCAAGCTTTCCCGGGAAAACTACGGAAGAGACCATCACCCCCGCAATTTCTGCATGTGGATGGCAGGTGGAGGCGTGAAGGCGGGGACGACCTACGGGGAAACCGATGATTTCAGCTACAATATCACGGAGAACCCGGTCCACCTAAACGAGATCAACGCCACCATCATGCATTGCCTCGGCATCGACAACCACCGCTTCACTTTTCCTTTCCAAGGCCTCCAGCAACGCCTTACCGGGGTGGAGGACGCCTATCCGGTCAAAGGCATTCTGGCTTAGGCCCAAGACTTGGGAATGACTTTTTCTTTCTCTAACCACGGTCGTTTCGGCATGGACATGCGGAGCTATTTGCCAAAGATTAAAGGGAAACCAAACTAATGACATGAACTATATCTATTTTGCCTTACTCACGGTGGTGTGCTGGGGGACCTACGGGATCTGTATGCACATTGGCTCAAGCAACATGGCAGACAAGGAAAACGGTCGCATAATGGCTTTTCTATGGGTCGGCCTGGCGTATTTCCTAACGGCCGTGGTCGCACCCCTAATCATCCTCAAGCTAAAGGGAGGCAACATTGCCTTCTGGAGCTACCCGACAAAGGGTTGGCAATGGTCCCTGGTCGCCGGAACCCTAGGCGCCATAGGCGCCCTCGGAGTGCTCCTTGCATTCGGAAAAATGCCATCTCCTGCCTATGTGCCCGTAATCATGTCCATAATCTTTGCGGGGGCCCCTATGGTGAATGCAATTGTAAGCACGACCAAGGAAAACAACTGGGGAAACGTAAAACCGCTATTCCTCTTGGGAATTGCCTTGGCAGCGGGAGGAGGCTATCTCCTAACCAAGCATGCCCCCAAGCCGAACGGGCCACCGCCGCCGGCGAAGGCCGAAAAGAGCTAAGGACCGGTCTCCTTCCGGCATGATCCCGGCTGAAGAAGAGGCGTGGTCGAAGAGGCGATGGGAATCCTTTGTCGGAATGCTCAGGCGGGTTCGTGGAACCAATTCCTTTCAAAGGGAGCGCTTTTCCCAATTAGCCGAATGTGACGAATGGGAAGGCTTTGAGGATTTCGTTTCCGCCTGTCCCTTCACGACCAAGGACGAATTGGCCCGTGATCGCGAGGAGAATCCTCCCTATGGGACGAACCTGAGCTTTGCCCTTGAGCGCTACTCCCACTTTCACCAGACCAGCGGAACCCTTGGCATCCCGATGGCATGGCTGGATACTCAGGAGGACTGGGACTGGATGCTTGCAAACTGGGATTGCGTGCTGGAGGCGGCCGAGGTAGATCCAGGAGCCCGCTGCTATTTCGCTTTCTCCTTCGGTCCCTTCTTGGGTTTCTGGACGGCCTATGAGGCGGCACGCAAAAGGGGCTGTCTGTGCATGCCCGGAGGCGGGCAGGGTACCGAGCAGCGGCTTCGCGCCATCCTCGAGCATGAGGCCGAATACTTGTTCTGTACCCCGACCTATGCCCTTCGCTTGGCGGAGGTGGCCGAGACCGCGGGCATCGACCTGGACGCTCATGCGCTCAAGTCGATAGTTGTGGCGGGCGAGACCGGGGGAAGTGTTCCGGCCTTTCGCGAGCGGGTGACCCGGGCCTGGGGAAACGACCTGTTCGTCCATGACCATTACGGCATGACGGAGGTCGGGCCCGTTGCTTTCGAGACGCCTGGGGGCCAAGGAGGGCTGCGGATTCTGCTGGAAAGTTATTACCCGGAGATCATCGATCCCGAGCGGTGCGCGCCGGTGGCCGATGGCGAGACGGGCGAACTGGTGTTGACTACCCTGGGACGAGAGGGCTGTCCTGTCTTCCGCTATCGGACGGGGGACTTGGTGCGGGCCGAGCGTGGAAAGGATGCTTCCGGGTTGCCGACCTTCGACTTGGCAGGAGGAATCCTCGGGCGTTCCGACGACATGGTGGTGGTCCGTGGGGTAAACCTCTACCCGTCCTCCGTCGATGCCGTGGTGCGCCGCTTCCCGGAGGTGGCGGAATACCAAGTGCTTTGCGAGGAGAAGGGTGCCATGACGGAGGTAAGCCTGCGGGCGGAGGCTTCGGAAGAGGCGGCCCGAGCCCTCGAGGCCGCCCTCAAGGAAGCCTTTTCACTTCGGATCTCGGTGGACCGGGTGGGGCCGAACAGCTTGCCCCGCTATGAAATGAAGGCCAAGCGCTGGCTAAGGTGAACCATTTTCTCAACCAATGGAAAACGAAAGCATGAACCCCCTCCTCGAACTCGTCGAATTGTCCAAGTCCTATCCTTCCCCCTCGGACGAGGATGAACTAAAGGTGTTCTCCGGGATCAATCTTTCGGTCGACAAAGGTTCTTCCGTCGCAATCGTCGGACCTTCGGGATCCGGTAAGAGCACCTTGCTCAACGTAATTGGGGCCCTCGACACCCCCACCGAAGGAGAAGTGCGGGTGGGCGGGAAATCAATTGCGGAAATGGATTCCGCAGAATCCGCGGGCTATCGCAACCAAACCGTTGGTTTCGTCTTTCAGGCCCATCATCTCCTCCCCGCCTGTACCGTTCTTGAGAACGTAATGGTGCCGGCCTTGGCGGGGCATGGCGACCTGCGGGGGGAGGAATTGCGGAAGCGGGCCATGGGGCTTCTCGAGGAAGTGGGCCTAGCGCACCGCCAAGGCCACCGCCCGGGTGAGATTTCGGGCGGTGAGCGTCAGCGGGCGGCGGTTGCCCGCTCCCTCGTCAACCGTCCGTCCCTGCTTTTGGCCGATGAGCCCACCGGGGCCCTCGACAAGAATAACTCGGAGAGGCTTGTAGATCTGCTTGCCGGCCTGAACGAGAAACACGGTCTGACCCTGCTGATGGTAACTCATTCCGAGGCCAGCGCTGCCCGCATGGGTCGGGGTTACTCGTTGGACGAGGGGCGATTGAGCGAGCTTTCCCGATGAGCGCCTGGGGCATCATCCTGCGCAACTTGCTCCACTTCCGCAGGCAGCACCTCGGCGTTGCCCTTGGCGCGGCACTCTGCGCCATGGTGTTGATGGGGGCCCTCACGGTCGGGGATTCCGTGCGAGCCACCCTAGCCGCTCTGGCCGAGGAACGGATCGGCAAGGCCGACTTGGCCCTACTTGCCCCCGATGGTTTTTTTAGGGAGGAACTGGCCGATGAGGTTTCTGATGGCTTGGAAGAGAAAGCCATTGTCGCCCCAGTCGTCCTAACGAGGGGAACCGTATCACTTCCCGACGGCAAGCTCCGGGTCAACAACGTACAGGTGCTGGGTGTGGACGAGCGCTTCTGGGCCCTGTCCCCTTCGCCAAGTGATGCCCCGGACTGGACCGGAGAAGGGTTTTACCTCAATGAGAGACTTGGCAAAAGAATAGGCCTTGAACCAGGCGAGCGCCTTGTTCTGCGGGTAGAGGAACCGGGCTTATTCTCCCGTGACGCTCCGCTTTCCGGGGAGCGCGACAACAAGTTCGTTTCCTTCAACGAGAAGCTAGGCGGCTTCGTCCCGGCGGGCGGTTTCGGTCACTTTGGGATACAGGGGAACCAGCGCGAACCCCTAACCATCTTCGTCCCGATCAAGACCTTGCAGAAAAAGATGTTTCGATCCTTCGAGGAAACGGGAAAGGTGGGGTATGCGAACTTCCTTCTGCTGGGGGCTCCTGGGCTTGGGGAACTGAGCCTTGCGGCGGCAACCGCAAGCCTGGAGGAATCCTGGTCCCTTGAAGACGCCGGAATTTATTTTAAGAAAATGCGCGATTCCGCTCAGTGGAGCGTGCGGACCCGGCAGGTCTTCCTGTCCGAGACCCTTCAGCGGGCGGTGAAAAACCTGCATCCGGAAAGCTCGGGCGTCCTTACCTATCTGGTCAATGCCATCGAGCGGGCCGGTCAGGATGACAACGGCTCCTTGTTGACACCCTACTCGATGGTCACGGCCTTGGATCCTTCATCGGTCGATTTCATTCCCTCGGACTTGGGGCCGGATGAGATTGTTCTGAACGAATGGGCGGCGAGTGACCTGAATGCCTCTCCGGGGGACCGGATCAAGCTGACTTATTACACCGTTGGGGAGCGTCGAAAACTGACTGAGGAAGATCGCCTCTTCACCGTTCGTTCCGTCTCCCCCATGCCTCCTAAGGTCCCTGAAGGCGAGCAGAGCGACTGGACGCCTCAATTTCCCGGGCTCTCCGATGCGGAGTCTTGCGGGGAATGGGATACCGGGATTCCCATCACCCACAAGGTTCGAGACAAGGACGAGATCTACTGGAACGACCACCGCGGTTCACCCAAGGCCTTCGTTGCGATTGATGCGGGTCGTGAAATGTGGCAAAACCGCTGGGGTTCACTCACGGGGCTGCGCATCCCGCGCGATGCAGTTACGCGGAAAGAGGCCGTTTCGAGTCTCCGTTCGAACCTTTCCCCCGCTGAAGCCGGCTTGATTTTCCAACCTCTTCGGGCCAATGCAAGGGAGGGGGTGGAGTCTCCGGTGGACTTCGGGGAGCTCTTTCTTGCCTTTAGTTTTTTCGTCATCTTGGCCGCCCTTGCCCTGGTGGGCATGCTCTTTTCCTTTTCCATGGAGCAAAGGACCCAGCAGGCGGGCTTGCTTTTGGCCTTGGGTTGGCGGGTCCGCAAGGTACGCGTGACGTTCCTGAGTGAGGGAATCCTCGTAGCGGTCGCGGGCTCCCTTGCCGGGGTCCTGCTGGCCCTTGCCTACGGGCGGGTCATCCTCCTCCTTTTGGGCGGGGAGTGGAGCGGTGCGGTTTCGGGTGCCTCATTCCGCTACGAGCCTTCCGCAACCTCTCTTTTGACGGGGGGGGCAGGAGCCGTTTTCATGGCGACGCTCGCCATGGCATGGTCAACGAGGAAACAGTTCAGCAGGGAACCGAGGGATCTTCTCTCGGATGCCGCGATGGTCTCCCGCCCACCGGCCGGATCTTGGAAAAATGGAAGAACCCATTCTTTGCTCGCCATTGTGCTCGCGCTTTGCGCCGGTGGCCTTGCCTTTGCAACCGGCCTTTCGGCAACGGGGGCCTCGACGTCCTTTTTCGGAGCGGGAGCCCTTCTGCTGGCATCGGGCCTTTTTTATTTCCGGGACAGGCTGGGACGGTTTGCCGCCGGTGATGAAGCCTTGATGAAGGCGGAAGACTTGGGAAGGCGAAACTTGGGCCGCAGGGTCGGGCGAAGCCTCGTAACGGTCGGGGCCATGGCTGCAGGCACTTTTCTGGTCGTAAGCACGGGAGCCTTTCGCAAGCATCCACCGCAATCTCCCGACGACCCGCTTTCGGGAACCGGTGGCTTTGCCTACCTAGGTGAATCCGCCCTGCCTTTGTACGATGACTTGAACGGAGGAGAGGGACAGGAACTCTATGACCTTAACCGCAGTCTGCTGGAATCTTCGCTGATTGTTCCTCTTCGGGTTCGGGAGGGCGACGATGCCAGCTGCCTAAACCTAAACAAGGCAATTCGGCCAAGAATCTACGGGGTCAAGCCGAGCGAGTTTGCGGGAAGATTCTCCTTTGCGGAGGGAAATTGGTCCGCCTTGCGGGACTCGACCGAGGGAGCCGTGCCCGCGATTGTGGACCAGAACACCATGATGTGGGCACTCAAAAAGGGACTTGGGGATCGCCTTGAATTCAGGGATGGACAGGGACGGCCCTTCGAGGTCGAACTTCGCGCGGTGGTCAAGGGATCTATCCTTCAGGGGGCCCTATACCTTGATGAGGAGGCTTTTCTGGAAAAGTTTCCCCAACAGGGCGGCTACAGGGCCTTTTTCATTGCCCAGGAGGCAGGCCTTGGCGACCAAGTGGTCTCCCACCTAGAGCGGAAGCTTGAGCAGTATGGGATGGAATTCCGACCCACCCTCGATCGCCTGCAGGACTTGCAAAGGGTGGAGAACACCTACTTGTCGATCTTCCAGGGACTGGGTGGCTTGGGCCTGTTGCTTGGCACTGCCGGTTTGGCGGTGGTTATTGCCCGCAACGTCATGGAGCGGGCTCGCGAGTTAGCCCTCCTCGAAGCCGTCGGATATCGTCTTGGGCTCCTTCGGAAAATGGTCTTTTCGGAACATCTCATGCTTGGCATGTGGGGCATGGCGGTGGGGGTCGTTTCGGCAGGGGTGGGAATTGCCCCCGCTCTTTTCGGCAAGGTCGGCCGGATGCCCGGCCCGGGTTTCCTTTGGTTTTTTCTAGCCTTGCTTATGCTTTCCCTGTTTTGGACTTGGCTTTCGGTCCGGTTGACGCTTCGTCCCGGCCGACTGGATGAATTGAGAAATGAATGAACACAACGAAACACCAAGGAAGAGGCGGCCATACAGGTTGTCTCTTATCATCCTTCCATGGCTTATCCTTAACGGGTCTTGCCTCTACAAGTCCGCTCCTCCGAATCTCTCCTCGGTTGAAAACCCGGCAAAGGTGCTAGCACTTGGGCCTGAACCCAGTTGGTCGGTCGAGTTCGAAGAGAACTTCTCAGGCTTTGAGGTCGGGAGCGAGCCGTCGAACCTGTTCATTCTGGACGGAGCCTATTCAGTCAGCGAGGAGAAGGCCGACCGAAGGCTGACCCTGCCCGGCAGCCCGGTAGGGGACTTTGGATTGCTTTTCGGGCCCCGGGTCCGAGAGAAGAGCCTGAGCCTCTCCTTTTCGTTCTTCATGACTAGGCAGGGAAGGAGGCTTCCCGCCTTGGCCGCCGGGTTGGGAGGCGTCCGCTCCTACCGTTTTCGATTCAATGCCGCGACGAAGCAAATTCTCCTGACGAGACAGGAGGAGGAAATTGGAAGGGTGGCTTTCACCTGGGAAAGCGGGGTTTGGTGGCGAGCCCGCTTTCAAGCCCTTCCGGGTGATGGAGAGAGAACCCGAATCCGGCTGAAGCTCTGGAAGCGTGAGCAGGAAGAGCCTCGGGGGTGGCTGTTCGACCAACTCGACGCAAAGGCTTTCGCGGGCGGCAAATGTGCCCTGTGGGCTTATCCCTACTCGGGAACGCCCATTCATTTCGACGACATTCTGATCGAGTCCAAGGCACCGTGAGGATCACACCTCTGAAAAAAATCTTTCCCGTTCGTTTATCGACGAATTGTCCCAGAATCTCTCCCTCCTATCGTCAAGGCATGCGAAAAAAGACCGGTGTTTTTTTAAAGGCTTTGCCCTTGGCTTTGTTCGTTCCCGGTTGCCTCTGGGCCCGAGCCGACGGGCTTTGGCGAGAATACCGCAATGAAATCCAGCCGCTCTTGTCCGAGTATTGCTACGATTGCCATGGGGAAGGAGCCAAAAAGGGAGGGGTTTCGCTGGATGGCGCAAAGGATCTGAATACTCTTTTGCAGAAGAGAGATTCCTGGGAAGGAGCTTGGGAAAACCTTCATCGCAGAAACATGCCACCCGCCGACAAGCCTCAGCCCACGGATAAGGAAATCGACCGGGTTTTGACCTGGGTGGAGAAAGCCGTTTTCGACCACGATCCCCGAAACCGGGATCCCGGTCGGGTTGTCTTGCGGCGCCTTAACCGGGTGGAGTACCGAAACACGGTCCGGGATCTTTTCGGTGTTGATTTTGACGCCGAGTCCTTCTTTCCGCCCGACGATACAGGTCATGGCTTCGATACCATCGGTGAGGTCCTGACCCTGTCGCCCCTTCTGTTGGAAAAGTATCTTGGGGCTGCCGATACCATACTGGAGGATGCTTTTGGTCTTGCCGGATCCAAGCAACCCGCCAATGTCTTCGAGGCTTCCTCGATCAGAGGGGGGAGGATGCTGAGCCGCTCCAGGGTTTTGCCCTCCCACGGCTCATTTTCGCTCCTCACTGCAACGGAGACTCCCGGAAACTACCTCGTGGAAATCGATGCTTCCGCGAGTCGGGCGGGAAAATCCCTTGCCAGAATGGGGGTTAGTGTGGGGAAGGTTTTTTCACGGGAACTTGAGGTCAGGGCCGAATACCCCGAGTTCAAGACCTACCGTTTCGAAGTCCGCCTCGGCAAAAACCCCGAGCTAGCAATTCAAGCGTCTTTCCTCAATGACTTTTACGATCCTCGCAATAAGGATCCTAGAATGAGGGATCGCAATCTTTTCCTCCGCAGGATATCCATAACGCCTCCAGACGCCGTAAAACCGACTTCCCTCGAGAGGAGAAAAAAGCTTCTGGGCTGGGAAAGGGGAAAGGATTATTCCCTTGAGATCATCCGACCCCGCCTTGGAAGGTTATTGTCCCGCATCTACCGTTTTCCCTTGGATGATTCCGAACTCGATCGGCACCTTGCGTTTCTGAAGGCTTCTCGAAAAGGTGACGAGGATAACCTCGGCGCGCTGATGGTCGTTCTCAAAGCCGCCTTGGTCTCACCGAAATTCCTTTATCGCGAGGAACTCCGTCCCGAGGGAGGGAAGCCAACCGAATCCTATCCTCTGGATGATTTTGCACTCGCCAGTCGACTCTCCTATTTCCTTTGGAGTTCCTTGCCTGACGAAGCCCTCTGGCAAAAGGCCAATGCGGGCAAATTGAGGACAAGCTTGGGGGAGGAGGTGCGAAGAATGGTTGCTGATCGGAAATCGGAAGCCTTTGCGAGAAACTTTACCGGCCAATGGCTACAGCTAAGAGACTTGGACCTTTCCAACCCGGACCGCCGTCGCTTTCCCTCCTTCACGGACGAGCTCAAGGACTCCATGCGGAGGGAAACGGAAACCTTCTTCTCCTTCGTTCTTCGTCAAAACAGACCTATTACGGAATTGCTTACTGCAGAGTACACTTTTTCGAACCAGTCCCTCGCCAGTTTCTACGGCCTGGAGGGTAAATTTGGGAAGAATTTCGACAAGGTCTCCCTGAACGGCCCAGCGGGCGTTCGAAGAGGAGGGCTGTTGGCTCATTCCTCCATCCTAACCATTACCTCCAACCCCACTCGGACCTCCCCGGTCAAGCGAGGACGTTGGGTCTTGGACAACTTGTTGGGCGCTCCGCCCAAGGACCCCCCGCCCGGAATTGCCGAACTTGAGACTTCTGACGAGGAGGGAAACTTGGGCATGACTCTTCGCGAGCAACTTGCCAAGCATAGCCGGAAGTCCGAGTGCTCTTCCTGCCACGCCAACATGGACGCTCTCGGGTTCGCGCTCGAGAATTTCGATGCCATCGGGAAGTGGAGGACCCATGAAAGGGGGTCGGAAATCGACTCGCGGGGCAAGCTGGCTACCGGGGAAACCTTTTCCGGATCAAGGGAACTGCAGAAATTCATAGCGGAACGAAAAATCGCCGCTTTTGTCCGATGCCTAACCGAAAAGCTCATGACCTATGGGATCGGGCGAGGGATGGAGTACTACGACCGGGACTCCATCGAGGGCATAGCCCGCAAGGCCGTCCTGGAAGGAGATGGCCTCCTTGACCTCCTGACGGGAGTCGTCCAGAGCAGGCCCTTCACGCATTCAAAGGGTCAAACCTTAAATTCTCCGGACCAAAAATAAGATTTGTCTCCAAATCGAATTTAGGGGATATTAATCTTTATGATAGCGAAAAGTTCGACGCGTCGGGTTTTTTTGCGGAACCTTGGTGTTTCACTTGCCTTGCCTAACCTCGAGTCTCTTGCGGGGAAGACGGGTTCCGGAGCCTCCATACCACTCCGGCTTGGTTTTGCCTACGTACCCAATGGTGTCATTATGGAGAATTGGAGGCCTTCAAAACTCGGTCACCAGTTCGACTTCCCGACCTCTCTCCAGCCTCTGCAGGAGAGTCGAAGGGATTTTCAAATCCTCAGCGGGCTTGATCACACCAAGGCAAATGCCAATGGTGACGGGGGAGGTGACCATGCCCGAGCAAGCGCTACTTTCCTCACGGGCTGCCAGGCCCGCAAGACGTCCGGTAAGGATATCAAACTGGGCGTCTCGGTGGACCAAGTGGCGGCCAAAGAGATCGGGCATGCCACCAAGCTGCCATCTCTTGAGCTGAGTTGCGATGGCTCCCGTCGTTCCGGAAAATGCGACTCCGGGTACAGTTGCGCCTATCAGTACAACCTCTCTTGGAAATCCGAATCCATTCCGGTACCAGCCGAATCAAACCCAAGATCCGTTTTCGAGAGACTTTTCGGGCAGGCTGAATTCTCCGAGGACCGTAAGGCTGCGGCCCGCAGAATCAAGACCGCCGGGAGCGTCCTTGACTTTGTCCTCGAAGATGCCAGGAAAATGAAGTCCCGCCTCGGTTATGAGGATCGCCAGAAGCTCGAGGAGTATTTTTCCAGTGTACGGGAAGTTGAAACAAGGATTCGTTCCAAGGACGGCGCGAGTGAGTCCTTTACAGACGTTGAGAGCCCGGAGGGCATACCCAACGCCTATCGCGATCACGTCCGCTCCATGTTCGACATGATGACCCTAGCCTTTAGGGCGGACCTTACCCGCATTTCAACCTTCCTGCTGGCCCATGATGGAAGCAACCGAAGCTTTCGTGAGATTGGTGTTCCGGAGGGGCACCATAGCCTCTCGCATCATCGGGACGACCCCGTAAAAATTCGAAAACTCTCTCGCATCGACAGGTTTTATTGCGAGCAGTTCGCTTATTTTTTGAAAAGGCTCTCGGGCTTTAGGGAAAAAGACGGAAGTCGCCTGCTCGACCATTGCATGATTGTTTATGGCGGTGGCATCAGTGACGGCAACCGCCATCGCCACGTAGACTTACCCATACTGCTGGCCGGAGGAAAGGCCCATGGATTGAAAACCGGCAGGCACTTCGATTACTCTGGTAAAAAGACCAAGTTTTCGCCCATGGAAATTGAGGAGATCGAAAGGACCAAGGATGGATTCGGCATTCCCATGGCCAATCTTCATCTCGGTCTGCTTGAAAAGATGGGCGTCAAGGCGAGCAGCTTGGGCGACAGCACGGGCATTGCAAGGGACTTCTAGTCCGTT
>DLRY01000052.1:462-1292 GCA_002500665.1 Opitutia bacterium UBA7876 | reverse complement strand
ACTTCTAGTCCGTTTCCCTTCACTCTAACGTACGGGCCTTGTAGTTGGCTCAATTAGCCTCGCCATGGCTTTGTTGACGACAAGGAAACTCTTGCCAGTCTACATTTTTTGCTTTGTGAATTAGTTAAAGACAGAAAGTACTTTTGCCGTGTATAGTGTTAACCGCTTGTTTTTCCTTACCTTGGGTAGCGTTTGCTTCCTTGTCATCCCTTTCTTTTGGTTGGCCCTGTATTTTGACTTCAGTGCCCTGGAGAACTTCGTTATCGCCCTTTCAGCGTCCGAGTTCGTCGGCTATCCGATACCCGAATTGCTTGGTGCCGAAAGGGGAACGTCAGTCGTGGCTCAAGTCCAAAGAATAGAAATATTATTTACCATTTTTGTCATCGCCTACTCGTTTTTCTTCGTAGGCCTTTCGTTCATGAAAGAGGCCGACAAGAGGATGCGTTATTTTACTGGGGGGATCGCAACTCCGTTATTTTTTGGACTCTTGGTTTTCTGGCTTAAGTTCATCGAGGATGATCATATAATTTCAAAAACCGAAAAGTACGAATTGTTCGAATACACAATAGGCTGCCTTGTTTTGTCGGTACTCTTGTTCACCTATTCATTCCGCTCCAAGAAGAGGCCAAGGCCATCCCTCCAGCCGGTTGAAGCACAAGTGGAGGAGGATTTCGAGGGAGGAGCCGCATCCGCAGAAAGTGAAGGACAAGCCTCTTCCGAGGAAGAAGACGTATTGCCTCGGCCGGACTCGGAAGATCAACCTCCGTCCGAAACTGAGGATACGCAAACAACACCGAAGACCGTGGAGGAGCTTCCCTCACCCGAGCCGC
>DLRY01000052.1:0-148 GCA_002500665.1 Opitutia bacterium UBA7876 | reverse complement strand
GGAGCTTCCCTCACCCGAGCCGCTCGAAGAACCCGGCGCCATCGAACCGCCTCCCGAGCCCGAGCCTGAGGTCGCGGCACAATCCCCGGAGGCCGTGCAGGAGCTTCCCTCACCCGAGCCGCTTGAAGAAGCCGCCGCTATCGAACCG
>DLRY01000036.1 GCA_002500665.1 Opitutia bacterium UBA7876 | reverse complement strand
GGTCAAGGGGAAGTGGGACATGGGTGGACCCACCACAAGGCCTCCGGTAGTCGATGACGACGAGGTCTGGATCGGTTCCTCCATGGCGGGCAACCTTAACAATTCCCTATTTGGCTCGGTCGATGAGATCGCCCTTTACCGGCGGATCGTGCCCGCGGAAGTTTTCGCCGGGCGCTACGAGAGAATTGAACCCGAACGGGTTCTTCCCGAGCCCAAACCCGGGGCCCTTGTCCTCACTCTGCACCCCTGGAACAACCGTTCGAAGTTCCCCATCAACCCGAAACCTGCAATCGGGCAGTGGGAACAGAGCGCTCTGGGGTTCGTCCGTCTTCCAAGAAAATACGACGACTGGGGCGTGCGTGAGGACTGGGCAGAAGGGGTGATCGTCCGGGCGGTTACGGAAATCGACTTGGAACCGGGCAACTACGAGTTTCTCGGAAGAAGCCGGGGAATCGCTCGGCTCTTCGTCGACGGGGAGCAAATCCTCAGCTTTCCACCCGCCAAGCGGGGGGGAGGCGCTCATAATCAGGTTCAGCCCGTCCCAACCGTTCCGCGCGAAGGCATGCGTCCCCGCTTTCTCGACGACGTCGAAAAGATCGCTCCCTTCACCAGCCCCGGTGGGAAGCACGTGGTGGTCTTCGACGTCATGGTCGGTGGCCCCAAGTTACGCCTTGAATTCGGAGAGGGTTGCTTGGCCATTGCGAAGAAAGGAGAAATGTTCCGCTTGCTCGGACCAAAGCCTGGCCCCGAATTATCCGATCGAGGATGGGAGGGTTTCGTGACCCGAACCTCCTCTGAACTCAATCTTCTTGATCGCCAATCACGGCTCTCCGCCGACAAGCAGGGAGAATACTGGCAAACGCGCCACGCTTTGGCCGTCGAGGAACTCACCCCGGACGTTGGCGCGGGCGCGAGTATCGACCAATTGATTCACGGACGAATCGAGCAAGCCCGCCGGGATTCGGGTGATCCGAACTCTTTCTTCAACGCGAAGGTCCGCCCCATATTGTCGGAGCATTGCATTCGTTGCCATGGAGAGAAGGAAAAAGGCGACTTGAACTTGATGGATCAGGAAAACCTTCTCGCAGGAGGGGAGTCGGGCCGCCCGGCCATCGTTCCGGGCAAGCCCATGACGAGTCATCTGTTCACGCTCGTTTCATCCGATGAAGATGATGAACGAATGCCCCCTAGAGGGGACGGGCTCGATGATGATCAACTGGCAACTTTAGAAAAATGGATCCTCCGGGGCGGGGAATTGGACAAGGAACCGAAAAAAGTTTCCGAAAGAACTCCCATCGCCGATGACCTTACTTTTCTCCGGCGGGTTTGGATAGATGCCCTGGGCATAGCTCCCCCACTCGGGGTTATACGCTCCTTTCAGGCGGATGCCTCCACCGACAAGCGGACAAAGATGATCGACCGGGTCCTCGGGAAGGATGGATGGGCGGACAACTGGGTTGGCTATTGGCAGGATGCCCTCGCCGAAAACCCCAACCTTCTCAAGCCCAACCTGAACAACACCGGTCCCTTTCGATACTGGATCCTCGATGCATTGAAAGACAACAAGCCGATGGACCGTTTCGCCACCGAATTGATCATGATGCGCGGAAGCGCTTGGGATGGAGGATCCGCCGGATTCGGGGAAGCCTCTCAAAACGACCTGCCCATGGCGGCCAAGGCTCACGTCATCGGCACGGCTTTTCTCGGAGTCGAGATGAAATGCGCCCGCTGCCACGACGCCCCCTATCACGACACCACCCAAAGAAACCTTTTTGAGATGGCCGCGATGCTCGAGCGCAAGCCGATCCAAGTGCCCAAGACCAGCAGCGTGCCGGCCAGTTTTTTCGAGCATGTAAAAAAAGGGGGACGCGAACCCCTCATTCAGGTTACCCTCAACATCGGTTCCACCGTCCAACCCCATTGGCCCTTCGATGAACTTGAAGCCGATCTGCCGGAACAGGTTGTTCAAGACCCGCAGGATACCCGCGAAAGATTGGCTGCCCGCATCACTTTCTCGCGCCGCTTCGCCGAGGTCATCGCCAACCGGATATGGAAGCGCCTGATGGGTGCCGGCCTGGTCGAGAAAGTCGACGACTGGGAGGGGAAAAGGCCCAGCGACCCGGCCCTGCTGGCATACCTTGCCGACGAATTGATTCGCAGCGGATACGACGGCAAGGCCTTGGCCCGCCTCATCATGAACTCTAAGGCCTACCAGCGGAAGGCCATCGACGCGCCGGAAAACTTGGTCGAGTCCGACCGCTTCTTCGAGGGTCCCTACCGGAGGCGCATGAGTGCCGAGCAGGTAATCGACAATGCTTGGCAGGCTTCGGGTAAAAAAATGAACCTAGGGCTCCTCACCATGGACATGGAAGGACGCCACAGGCCTGGTTTCTTTATGAATTTCGGAAGACCCGAACGGGCATGGCAATTCACCACCCTTGCCAATGAGCGCGACCGGCCCAGCTTGGCCATGCCCAGGATGCAGGCGGTGGTCGACGTCCTGCTTGCCTTTGGCTGGCGCAATTCCAGAGCCGAACCGACAAGTCATCGAATCGAGGAACCCAACCCCATCCAGCCCGGGGTGCTCGCCAACGGGGTAATGGGCGGATGGCTGACCCGGTTGTGCGACGATTCGGAAATCACCCGGATGTGCATCGATGCAGAATCCCCCTCCCAGTTGGCCGAAGACCTGTACCTGCGCTATCTTACGCGCTTCCCCACAAACGAGGAAAGAGAGGCCTTTGTTGCCTTGCTTGAGGTTGGGTTCGACGACCGGATTCTACCCAGGCGCGAAACCTTGCCTCCTCGAGACAAGAAACGTTATCCCTACGTCTCCTGGCTCAACCACTTGGACAACGAGGCCAATTCCATCAAACAGCAACAGGAAGAGGATGCCCGCCGGGGCGATCCGCCCAGCAGGTTTCTGCAAACCGCCTGGCGCGAAGCTGCGGAAGATGCCTTGTGGGCCCTCTTGAATTCACCCGAAATGATCCTGATACCATGAACCGAAGAACTTTCATCCACTCAACAGTGGCCACCGGGGCCCTCGCCTCCCCCACCATCTTTGCCAAACCTGCTTTCGGCAAGGCCGAACATTGCGTGATGTTGTGGCTGGGAGGTGGAATGTCCCAGATCGACACCTTCGACCCCAAGCCTCCGGGCGATGCCAAGACCAAGAAACCAGGCGGGTATTACGAGTCCATCGACACCTCCGTTCCCGGCGTTCAAGTTTGCCGGCACCTCCGGAAAACGGCCAAGTTGATGGAGTGCGTCACCGCCGTGCGCTCCCTTCATCACGACGTGGTCGACGAGCATGCCGCCGCCACCAACCGCATGCACACCGGCCGGCCGACCTCGGGCACGGTCACCTACCCTTCACTCGGCTCCATCGTCGCCCATAAGCGCGGTGCGGTTGCCGAGGGCGTTCCCGCCTACGTCGTGCTCGGTTATCCGAACATCGTGCGGGGCCCTGGATTCCTCGGGCCGGAAGCGGGGTTCATATACACCACCGACTTAAAGTCCGGCCCCGCCGGGCTGGCCCGCCCAAAATGGCTTTCCTCCTTCAGGAACTCGCGCCGGCAAGAGCTTTTGGAAAAAGTCCGCAAAGGAGGTGAGCGAAGATTTCCCAAGGATGGGAAATTCGCCGAATACGACGCTGCCCTGCAAGAGAGCATCCGTCTGTCCGGACCCGGATTCATGAAGACCTTCAATTTGGAATCCGAACCGGCCGGCCTGCGCAATTCCTACGGAAGCGAATTCGGGCAACGGTGCCTTCTTGCGAGGCGCCTCTTTCAGTCGGGCGTTCGATTCGTGGAGGTTTCCTACAGCGACAATTTTAAAAACGGTACGGGCTGGGACACCCATAACGAGGGACAACTCAAGCAGCATTTGCTCATCCAGGACCTCGATGACGCCCTTTCCTCCCTCATCCTCGACCTGAAGAACCACAACCTTCTTGAAAAGACCGTCATTCTCATCAATTCCGAATTCGGGCGACCGGGCGGATTCGACTCGGGAGGCGGACGCGGGCACCAGTCCAAATGCTTCACCAACGTAATCGCAGGAGGCGGATTGAATCACCGCGGGGCCTACGGGGTTAGCAACGAAGTATCGGAAAAAATCGTAGAGAATCCCGTAAGCGCGCCGGACTTCTTCGCCACCGCCTTGGCCGCCCTGCAGATTGATCCGGCCGAATACCTCTACGACGGGGACCGTCCAGTCCCCATCACCGATGGAGGAAAACCCATCCAAGCCTTGCTTTAAGTTGCGGTCCGCTCAAGGAGGGGGCAAGATTCCAAACCCATGATCAAACCCTTCTTTTTCATCTTGTCTCCGGCTCTGCTGACCGGTCTTGCCCACGCCCAGCCCAAAGCCTCCCCCTACCCACCTGAGGTTCCCAGACCCACCTATTCCGAGGTTTCCTACGGCAAGCACGAGAGGAACGTCCTCGACTTTTGGAAGGCCGCATCCAAAGCGCCCGCCCCGGTGGCCTTCGTTATCCACGGCGGAGGCTGGAAGGGAGGATCGAAGGAAAGGCTCCCGCGCTTCGCTGATCCCAATGCCCTGCTCAAGGCAGGCATATCGGTCGCGGCCATAAACTACCGCTACGTAACGGCTACCGAGAAACCACCCGTCAAGGCCCCCTTGCATGACGCCGCCCGGGCTCTCCAGTTCGTTCGCAGCAAGGCCAGGGAATGGAACGTCGACAAGAAGCGCATCGGAGCGGCGGGCGGTTCGGCCGGAGCGTGCTCGAGCCTGTGGCTTGCCTTTCACGACGACTTGTCCGATCCCACGAGCAAGGATCCGGTTGCCCGCGAATCCTCCCGCTTGTCTTGCGCCGCAGTCACAGGAGCTCAAACAACGCTCGATCCAAAGCAGATGAAGGAATGGACGCCCAATAGCAAATACGGGGGTCATGCCTTCGGTCTTAGGAACTTCACTGAATTCCTCGCCAAGAGAGAGGAGATCATGCCTTGGATCAAAGAATATTCTCCCTATGCCAACGTCAGCCCGGACGATCCGCCCGTCTATTTGATTTACTCGAAGGGTCCTGCCCTAGGGAAGGAACAGAAAGATCCGACTCACACCTCCAATTTCGGGGTTAAGCTTCAGGAGCATTGCCGATCCAAGAAGGTCGGATGCGAACTGGTTTACCCGGGGGCTCCCGGCATCAGGCACAAAAGCCCGACCGAATTCCTGATCACGCAACTGGGTCGGAACTAGTCAAGCAACTTGCTGATCGCCGCAACCGGAATGCATAACTTGACCACCATCTGCAAGTTCTGGTTCTGGCCTTTCTCCTTAGTATAGTAGATGGAGTTGGTGGCCGAAACCATGCCCACCACTTCGCCCTCCGAATTGAGCACGGGAGCGCCGCTGGAACCCTTGGCGTAATCCGCTGTGATGGCCATCCTCGGGGCGGCCATATTCTTGGCCCTCCAAAGGAAATAGCGCGAGACGTCGCCCTTGGTCATTGTGAAATAGCGGCCATTGGGGTGACTGATGACGTTGACGGCGGACCCGACCGGAGCCGCTTCCCGCGACAGGGGAAGCGGGGTCAACCTGGCCCCCTTGAGGCGGAGAATTGCGACGTCGTCGGCTTTGCTCGCGGCGAGAACTTCCGTAACGGGGTAGGTTTTGCCCGACAGATCCATGGCCCCCAAGGTTGCGCCGTCCTTATCCTCGATCACGTGATAATTAGTGGCAATGACCCCATCGGAGGTGATGGCGAAGGCAGAGGCCGAACCGACGTGCCACTTGGTGCACTTGTCGCATTTGTAGATTCTCCCGATCATGAGGACGGAGGACTTGCAACGCTCGTAGATTTCATCAGGGGAGAACCCGGACGGCTTCTTGCCGGGAAGGGAGACCTTGGCCTTCCTGCGGTTGAGTTGCCGGTTCAATTCAGCGAGCGAGGTTACCTTCTTTCCTTCTACCAGGCTTTCCAGCCCCTTCTGGAACCTAGCCTTCATGCCGGCGTCGTCGATCACCTTGGGGGCGGCGGCAACCGAAAAAACGCCCTGGCAAAGAAGCATGGGAAGGAAAAGGATCATGGAATTTTTTATCATTTCGCAATTGAACAGGAACTTCAGGTGTAAGATCAAGCCTGATTAACTTGCCTCGCCCATGGAATCCTCTTTTCCTCAAGCCCATGAGACCCTTCTTCGCCCTTTTCGCCTTCCTTGCTCTCCTTTGCCCGTTCGCCCATGCCGAATTGCGCATGCCCAAGGTCTTCGGAAACGGGATGGTCCTGCAGAAAGACAAGCCCGTCAAGCTCTGGGGATGGGCGGAAGCGGACCAGAAGATCTTGGCGCGAATAGGCGACCGGTCCGCTCAGGGCAAGGCCGACGGCAAGGGGAGATGGTTGCTGGAATTAAAGCCCATGGAAGCAAGCGGCAAGGGCCGCCAACTAGTCGTCTCGGCGGGAAAGGAAAGCCTGGCCTACGAGGACGTGCTCATCGGCGAAGTCTGGATCTGCGGAGGCCAGAGCAACATGGAATGGACCCTGCGCTCGACCCGGGACGCCGACCTCGAGCTCGAGTCGGCGGATACCCCTGCGATCCGCTTCCTGCGCCTGCCCAAGGTGGCGAACCTCGAGCCTCAGGATGATTTCCCGGTCAAGTCCCCCGAGAACCCGGAGGGGAACTGGCGGCGGGCCGTTCCCGGACAAGTTGAGAACTGCACGGGAGTCGGCTATTATTTCGCAAGAAGGCTTCATCGCGTCCTCAAGGTTCCCGTCGGCCTGGTCGACGTTTCCTGGGGAGGCACCATGGCCCATCACTGGTGCTCCAAGAAGACCCTCCGCGGCATTAAGGAAGTGGAGCCCTATTTCGAGAAATTCGAGACCGCCCTAAGGGAGTGGAGGGAAGGCGGGGGAAAGGCGGGGGCCGACAAGCGCTTCGAGTCCGATCTCAAGGCATACCGGGAAGCCCGGGCCAAGTGGGAGGAAAAAAAGGAAGGACGGGCCCCGAGGGGGCCCAATGCAAACGCTTATTCGGATCCCGCCCAAAAGGGCCAACCGGGGGGCATGTACAACGGGATGATCCTCCCCATCGCCAAGCTCTCCATACGCGGAGCCCTCTTCTACCAGGGAGAAAACAATTCCTTCACCGTCGGCTGGAAACCCTTTCATCGGACCTTTCCTTCCGTCATCTCGGACTGGCGCCGTGCGTTCGGGGAAGAGAACCTGCCCTTCGGCATCGTTCAGATCGCGGGCTGGAGCAACCGCAGGGGGATGACCTACGACATGAATCATCACTGCAACGTAATCCGCGAAATCCAGCACGTCGTCTGGCAAGGCACACCCGGCACGGGCCTTATCGCAACCTACGACACGAACTCGAACGGCAGCATCCACCCAGGTCGCAAGATGCCCGTCGGGGAACGCTCGGCCCGCTGGGCCCTGGCCGAGATCTATGGTTTCAAGAGCGACGGGGGCCGCAAGAATCTCGAATGGATGGGACCAGTCTACGAGTCGCACCGGACGGAGAACGGCAAGATGATCATTAGTTTCAGGGAGGAAACGCGCAGGGGGTTGCGTCTGGATCAGGACGTGGAGGTCGGCTTCTACGTCGCGGGCAAGGACCGGGTTTTCCGCGAGGCCCGCGCCCGGGTGGACCAAGGCAAGGGAACGGTCGTGATCTGGCACGACGAGGTCCCCGAACCGGTTGCGGCGCGCTATGCGTTCAGCAACCTTCCCATGGGCGGACTGATGAATGCACGCGAGTTGCCCGCCTACCCATTCCGGACGGATGACTGGCCCATTACCCCCCATCAGTCGACCGGCTCCTACCTGGTCAAGGAAGCCTACGGAGGGAAATAGCCTACGGAGGGAAGGATGAAATCTGCTTGAAAGAATCAAGCTTCGGATTAGGATTCTGCCTATACCCATGAGTGCCTACGAGGATTACCTGCAGGAGATCGAAGACAGGAAAGGCATGGGCCTTGGTCCGAAGCCCATCTTCGATGCCGAACTACTGACCGAAATCATTTCCCAGATCAAGGATCAGGGAAACGAGCACAGGAAGGGGTCGCTGGACTTCTTCATCTACAACACCCTGCCGGGCACGACCGGCGCGGCGGGACAAAAGGCCGAGTTTCTCAAGGAGATCATTCTCGGCCAATCCGTAATCGAGGAAATTACGCCCGCTTTCGCCTTTGAATTGTTGTCGCACATGAAGGGCGGGCCCTCGGTCCGGGTTCTCCTCGACCTGGCCCTCGGCGACGAAGCCTCGACCGCCCGTGAAGCCGCGGAGGTACTCAAGACGCAAGTTTTCCTCTACGAAGCGGACATGGGGCGAATCGCAGAGGCCCACAAGGCGGGAAATGAAATCGCCTCGGATGTTCTGCGAAGCTATGCCCAGGCCGAGTTTTTTACCAAGCTCCCCGAGGTCGAGGAGGAAATCCAGGTAGTCACCTACGTAGCCGCAGAAGGAGACATCTCCACCGATCTTCTTTCCCCCGGGAAAGAGGCCCATTCCAGAGCGGACCGGGAACTTCACGGAAAATGCATGATTTCCGAGGCCGTTCAGGCGGAAATCCGCGGGCTCCAGAAACAACACCCCGACAAGAGGGTAATGCTGATCTCGGAAAAGGGAACGATGGGCGTCGGGTCCTCCAGGATGTCGGGCATCAACAACGTCGCCCTGTGGACCGGGATACCCGGCAGCCCTTACGTCCCCTTCGTGAACATTGCGCCCATCGTAGGCGGAACGAACGGAATATCACCCATCTTTCAAACGACCGTGGGGGTGACCGGAGGGATCGGGATAGATCTCAACAACTGGGTCAGGAAGCTCGATTCCGAAGGCAAGCCCGTTCTCGACGCGAACGGCGAGCCGGAACTAGAGCAAACCTACTCCGTGGACACCGGCACGGTCCTCACGATCAACACAAAGCAAAAGAAATTGTTCAACGGGGAAACGGAACTGGTCGACGTCTCCCCCGCCCTGACCGCTCAAAAACTTGAGTTCATCAAGGCAGGAGGGTCCTATGCCATCGTGTTCGGCAAAAAGCTGCAGAGCTTCGCGGCCGACACGCTGGGCATCGAGTTGCAGTCCGCTTACGCCCCGGCAAAGGAGGTTTCCCATGAAGGCCAAGGCCTCACGGCGGTTGAGAAGATCTTCAACAAAAACGCAGTCGGGGTAGCTGAAGGCAAGGTGTTGCATGCCGGATCGGACGTCCGTGTGGAGGTCAACATCGTGGGCTCTCAGGACACTACGGGTCTGATGACTTTGCAGGAACTGGAATCCATGGCCGCAACGGTCATATCCCCCATCGTCGACGGGGCTTACCAATCGGGATGCCACACCGCCTCGGTATGGGACAGGAAGGCTCAGGAAAACATTCCCAGGCTGATGAATTTCATGAATGAGTTCGGCCTCATCACGGCCCGCGATCCGGATGGCGAATACCACGCCATGACGGACGTCATCCATAAGGTCTTGAATGACCTCACGGTAGACGAGTGGGCGATCATCATCGGGGGCGACTCCCACACCCGGATGTCCAAAGGGATCGCCTTCGGGGCCGATTCCGGGACGGTTGCCCTGGCCCTCGCCACCGGCGAGGTATCGATGCCCATTCCCGAGTCGGTGAAGGTAACCTTCAAGGGCGACTTGAAGGACCACATGGATTTCCGAGACGTGGTCCATGCCACTCAGGCTCAAATGCTTCAGAAATTCGGGGACAACGTATTCCAAGGAAGGATCATCGAGGTCCATATCGGGACCCTGCCCGCCGACCAGGCTTTTACCTTCACGGACTGGACCGCCGAGATGAAGGCCAAGGCCTCCATCTGCATTTCTCAGGACGAGACTCTGATCGAATCCCTCGAAATCGCCAAAAGCCGGATCCGGGTGATGATAGAAAAAGGAATGGATAACGATGGGAAAGTACTACAGGGTCTCGTAGACAGGGCCGAGCAAAGGATCGGGGAAATAAGGTCGGGTGAGAAACCGGCCCTCACCCCGGATGCAGACGCCAAGTATTTCGAGGAATTCGTGGTCGACTTGGATCAGATCGTCGAACCGATGATCGCCGACCCCGACGTTAACAACGAGGACGCGTCCAAACGCTATACCCACGACACGATAAGAGCCGTCTCTTATTACGAGGGCTCCAAGAAGGTAGACCTCGGATTCGTGGGATCTTGCATGGTTCACAAGGGAGATTTGAAAATCGTTTCTCAAATGCTCAAGAACCTTGAGAGAGAACAAGGCAAGGTCCAGTTCAAGGCTCCCTTGGTAGTCACCGCTCCAACCTACAACATCATCGATGAATTGAAGGAAGAAGGGGATTGGAACGTCTTGCAGAAATATTCCGGCTTCGAATTCGACGACGAAGCCCCAAAAAACTCCGCCCGAACCGAATACGAGAACATGATGTACCTGGAGCGACCGGGATGCAACCTGTGCATGGGCAATCAGGAAAAGGCCGAAAAAGGCGATACCGTGATGGCCACTTCCACCCGTCTCTTCCAAGGAAGGGTGGTCGAGGACTCGGAACGCAAGAAGGGGGAATCCCTGCTTGCATCCACTCCGGTGGTCGTCCTTTCGGCGATTCTGGGAAGAATCCCCACGATGGAGGAATACGAGTCTGCCGTGGAAGGGATCAACTTGACAAAGTTCGCCCCTCCACTGGAAGCAATGAGCAATTGAACCCCGCTTGCGGAGGCACGGGACCCGTACGCCTCTCACAGGAACGGAAGGAGGGAGAAGGCCTCAGCCCTTTACTTGGTTGCTTTGTAGCGCCCTTCGATGTGAAGGACTTCCCCGATCAACTTGTGGACGTAATTGCCCTCGAGAACAAATTCGTTCTCCGATTTTGAAATGCATCTTTTTTTCCAGATTACGTTCTCTCCGTTACGCAGGATGACCACGCCGTCCTCCCGTACTTCCCGGGAGTAGCCCTTCAGGTACTTCCAAGTGCCCAGGGCCGGGTGTCCCTTGAGGTCGACCGGGGTGGGAGGAACGAAGGCGGGAATTTTGCCCGCATCGATCGGAGGGGACAACCTGCGTAGGCGGATGTTGCGGAACTCGATGGGCGCTCCTTCGGACTCGAGACAAAGGTAGCCCGAGGCGGGGGAAATGCCGTCCCCGCCGGAGACCTCCTCCCCGTTCACCCAGAGACGGACTTCGCCATCGACGGCCCGTACGTAGTAATGGTTCCATTGATTGATTCCCTTGGTCGTCTCCTTGGAGGGAAAACTCCGCTTGCCGTTAGGGGCAACCGGTGGAAAAGGCTTCATTTTGACCGGCCCGACGGGAAAGACGTCTCCATGACTAGTAAACCAATCGGCCGGCTTCTTGTGTCTCTTGGTATAAACCTCCGCATAGCCCAGGTCCAGCACCTGTACCTCGATGCCGTGTGGGAGGCGGCCATGGCCTGCCGCCAGCTTGGCGATGCTGGTCGGTGTACCCCAGACGAAGACGCCCGAGTTGCCCCCCTTTTTCTTGTGCATCCATTCGAGGAGCAGCTCGAAATTCTTCAAGGGTTCGCGATAGCGGATTACGCCCGTGGGCTTCCCCGTGCAGAAGGCATGCCCGCCTTCCCAGCGCCAAGTGTCGGCCAAGCAATTGACGTTCACGAAATCCTCGCCCGTGAGCACCTGCCAGCCAGGTTCCTTGCCGGTGGGAGGAACGGGTTCATCGGACCGGGCAACCGCTGGAGCCGATGCGTCGGAACCACAAGCCTTGAGAAAACTGGCCAAGTCCGCCAACTCTTGGTCCTTCAGCCCGAGCTCGGAAGCAGAAGGCATCCAGGAATCGTTGAGATAATCGACCTTGGCACCCGCCCTGCGGAAGAGAATCTTGCGGGTTTGCCCGCCCATCACCTTGAGCTTGAGAGAGCCCGCGTGCCAACTGTAGTTGGCCAGAAAACCCTCCGCCACCTTGCCGGTTTTTCTGGAGGTGAGGCGGACGGGCTTCTCGAAGCCATGGGCCAGCTTGGCATCGGGATAGACGATCTCCTTGACGATTTCCTCCACCGTGCGCTCCTTCCCCCAATGAGTGAGCTCGGGGCCGAAGGAGACGCCCACGCCCTCGATCTTGTGGCAGAGGTAACATTTCCCGGCATGGGCTTTTCCGCGGGCCGGGTCGCCCTTGAGCTTGGCGATTTGAGCCGGCTCGGAGACCTTGGTAGGCAAGCCGAGGTTTGCGGGAACGGGATAGCTCGTGGTCATCATTTCCCCTTTCAGGTCATTGAGGTCCTTGGCGATGATTTCGCGCACCGTTTCCTGATAGTAGGGAGCCTGAAAGGCAGGCAGGGTTCCAAGGTTCTGCAACCGCCTGCTCCGGTCGACGCGTTCCTCGTCGTTGCGAAAACCGGCAAAGGCCATGGCAAGGAAGCGGAATTCGTCGACGGGAGGCTCCTGAGCCCGAATACACAAGTCCAAGTCACGTATGGATTCGGGCGTATGCAGGCGCCAGGCCAGATTCTTTGCTTTCCATTGCCATTGCTGGGGCTTGGGAAAAAGAGGACGGATCAATTGTTCGTACACTTCCCTCTCCTTGCCGTGGAAAGCAACCCCCAGAGCCTCGAGGTAGTACCGGTTGCGCCCGTCGTAGCCATCAATTAGGGGCTCCAGGGCCTTTTTGCACGAGGAAAAGGACGCTCCCTTCAAGCTAACCGCAACCTCCCTGCGCACGGAAGGGAACTTGGATTCGGCCAAGGCATGCGCTCGATCAAGCAAACCCTCTGGATCGGCATGCCTCAGGGCGCGGTAAGCCACGATCACCTTCTCGGGCTCATCCTCCGCATCCAGATATTTTGAAACCTCCGCGCGACCGGAATTACCAAGCTGAGCCAAAACCCAGACAGCCCGGGAACGCAAGGTCGCGTCCTTTTCATGCTCACGCAGAAAAACAAGGACTTGCTTGGCGGCGCCCTCTCCCTTTTCGACCAACTGGGCGGCGGCGTGCGTACGTACGTTGACGGCTGGGTTTTTCAAGGCATTCAAAAGACCTGAGACAGTTGAAAAATCAATCTTGGACTTGACCGGCTTATGTCCGTTTTTGCGGGTGATCCTATAAATGCTCCCGCTCACTTGGTTTGTCCGTCTGCTGGTATCGTTGTAAAAATCACTGAAGAAAAGGGACCCGTCGGGAGCAAGGGCGACGTCGGTGGGCAAAAAGCGCTGACCTTTCTCTGCAGGCTTGAGGCTAACGAACGGGCGGTGGGAACCCATCTCGATCTGGGCATCCACCAGCTTGGGCGAGCATGCCATAATCTCCTTTCTTACCATGCAACATACCAGGTAGGTCCCTGCCAAGCCGAGGGTATCGTCCTCGACAAAAAGGTTTCCGGTTGGTGATCCGGCTCCGTAGATCGAGCCGGGGGGGAAGGCTCCGGGATAGTTTTCCCGCCAGTGGGAGCGCGAAAACCGGCGGTTCTTGTTCCAGCCCGCAGGCTCCTCCCAAGTCTTGGCCACTTCCTCCCAGGATCTGCTTCCGTCCCTCAGGTCTGCATAGCCCATATTGGCGTGTTCCATGATCCAGGAGGAACGGCTGTGGGCAGGATCATCGTTGTCGCTCTGCAGGACGTCCCCATGCGAGGTCACGAACATATCATGCGGGTTACGCATGTTCTCCCCGGTCGGCATGAGCCCCGTGCCATCCGGGTTGATCCTCATGGTCATTCCGCCGACGTAGACCTCTCCGTCCCAGCTTTTCCTGCCGATGGCCTCGGGGTATCCATAGTAGCAACCGGCCAAGTAGTGCCTGCCGTCCTTGGTCTTGAGGTCGGCCCCGCAATTGCCAAAGGAAAAGTGCCACTGCCCGCTGGGGGCTCCCACCACCGCATGAACGGTATGGTCGTGGTTCTTGTTCTGGAAACCGGTAAGGAAGACTTCCCTCTCGTCGATCTTCGGATCAAAGACCGCATTGCGGTCGACGTCCGTGTAGACGATGATCGAGGGGGTCGCAGATAGAACGATCCGGTTGTCGAAGACCGCGATGCCCAAGGGCGCGTGCCGGAGATCCTTCTCCGTCACAAAGGGATGGGAATGATCCGCCTTGCCGTCCCCATCGCGGTCTTCCACCACCATGATGGATCGACCGGACTGGACCCGCAGGCCCTGGTTGTAGTCGATGCCCTCAGTCAGCCAGAGCCTGCCTCGAGCATCGAAATCCATGGCCACGGGCGAATAGATCAGAGGAGACCTGGCCCAAAGCTCGATGGTAAGGTTATCGTCGGCCAAGTCGAAAGCCTCGAGGGGAACGCCCTCGATGGGCCTGTCCTCCTTGGCAAAGCTTTGCCGATCCGGGGCAGCTTGTAGATTCAGGAAAAACAAGGCAATGAGGAGACCGCCTTGGACGGAGCGTAGGACATAGGGCAACATAAAAACGGATTATCCCGCTTCATTGAGCGAATCCAAGCAGGAAACGTTAAAAATCAATTCATCTCTTCTCAGGGAATCTGCTCGATCGGACGGCTTAACTGGACTAAGGATCGAAGGCATGAAAGCGCTGGTATACGAGCAACCATGGAAAATGACGCTGCAGGACTTGCCCAAGCCCAAACCGGAAACTGGGGAGGTATTGATCAAGATGGAGTCGGTCGGGATCTGCGGAAGCGACGTGCACGGCTTCACCGGCGAAAGCGGAAGGCGGACCCCCGGTATGGTCATGGGCCACGAAGTGGTTGGGCGGATCGTGGAACTTGCCGAAGACGTCACCGACCGGCAGGTCGGCCAGCGCGTTACCGTCTTCAACGTCCTTTCCGACGAGGCTCCCTCCCCCGAGGAAGGAGATCCCAGTTTTCTGAACAAGCGCGTGGTCGGTGTAAACTTGGGAACACGCGGTGCTATGGCGGAATACCTTGCCTTGCCTGCCCGCAATGCCATATCCGTATCGGAGGACATCCCCCCCGAGGTAAGCGTGCTCGCCGAACCGGTGGCGGTGGCCCTGCACGGTTTTCACAGGTTGGAAGAAAAAGGCATTGCCCCGAAATCGGTCGCCATCATCGGTTCGGGCACCATCGGCCTTTGCTCGCTTTTGGTAGCGCGCTCCCGGGAAGTAGAACAGGCCCTCGTGCTCGATCCGATCGCCGAAAAGCTCGAGCGGGCCCGATCATTCGGTGGGAAAACCGTCCGGGTCGATCCTGCGGACGAAGTCGCCGGAATTGCCCAAAAGGTCGAGAATGAACTAGGGAACCGACCGGAGTTGGTCATCGACGCGGTAGGGATCGGAGCCTCCTTCGACCAAGCCGTGGAAATGGCGGCGGAAGGAGGAACGATACTGCTGATCGGGAACTTGGCCAAGCAGGTTGAGTTGCCGCTTCAAACCGTCGTCTCGAACGAAATCTCACTGATCGGAACCTATGGGTTCGACTTGAAGGCATTCGAGGAGGCGGTGGAGATCTTGCCCGGGATGCAATCCGAGCTCGCAACCTTCATCGAAGGGCATTGTGGGCTAGAAGATACCCCAAGCGTCATGACTGCCCTTGCCAAGGGCGAACGCCAGGCTCTCAAGATCGTCATAGACTTCTAGGAAACCGTCGTGAAAATCTATTTTGCAGGATCAATCCGGGGAGGGAGGCAGGATGCAGCGAAGTATCTCGAGTTGATCGAGTTTCTGGGCACCCTGGCCGAGGTCCTGACCGAGCACGTGGGCAGTCCCGAACTAGGGACGCAAGGCGAGGAAGCCAAGCCCGACGATGAAATCTACCGCAGGGATCTGGAATGGCTGAAATCCTGCCACGCAGTGGTCGCCGAAGTCACCACTCCCTCCCTCGGCGTCGGTTATGAGATCGGCGTTGCCGAGAAGCTCGGCAAGCCGATCCTCTGCCTTTTCGACGCCGGACAAACCGAATTTACCCTTTCCGCAATGCTTTCGGGAAACAAGAACGTTGAGGCGCGCCGATACCAGTCCATGGGGCAAGCCAAGCGCCACCTTGCCGAATTCGTCTCGAGTTTGCCGCAAACATAGTCTTTTCAAGCCATTTGCTTTTATGAAGCTCTCAACCTATTTCACCCTGCTTGCATCCTTGCTTATCCACTTCCCGGCCTTTGGTAAAAACGGCGGACCAAACTTCATCATAATCATCGGGGACGACGTTGGTTGGGATGCCTTCGGATGCACCGGCATGAAGCAAGCCAGGACTCCGGCGATCGACCAGTTGGCGAGCGAATCGAGCATGATGACCCGTTTCTACTGCAGCGTTTCCCAATGCGCCCCCTTGCGGGCCGAGTTGTACACCGGACTGCTCCCCAAGAAAAACGGCGTGCTGGCAAATGCCGTAAAGGAGAAGCGCACGGGGGTAAGGAACGTCGCCGATCATTTGATTCCGCTTGGGTACGAGGTTGGCTTGACGGGAAAGAGGCACTTCGGCTTGGGGTCGGCCAAGATCGACGTGATCCCCGGATTTTCGCCTAATGGAAATGGCTCAAACCAAGTGCATTCTTTCGATGGGGTCGAAAATTACGTTTCCCAGGCGAAGCAGAAAGGAAACTCGTTTTGCGTAATTATCGCGGCCACTCATGCCCATCATCCCTGGGATCACGGCAAGGAATCGAATTTCCCGGCCGGCAACATTCGGGTGAGACCCCATTACCTGGATACGCCCACTGCCCGGCAGGCGATGGCCAAGCATGCCGCCGAAGTGGAGGTGCTGGACCGACAAGTGCGGGAGACTCGTGAGCTCATGAAGAGAATGGATTTGGAAAAGGATACGATCCTTATCTTTCTAAGCGAACAGGGCATTGCCATGCCCCGGGGCAAATGGTCTCCCTACGAGCACGGATCGAGGGCTCTTTGCCTTGCCTACTGGAAGGGACGCATCCTGTCTCGAAAGACCACCGCCCTAGCCATGTATTGCGACGTCGTTCCGACCTTGGTCGATTTCGCAGGCGGAAAAGACCCTGGCTTGGACGGCAAGTCACTCAAGGAATTATGGACCAGCAAGCAGGTCAAAAGCCATCGTGATGAAGTGCTGATCTCCAACATCCACCCTTTCTGGCAAAAGGCAATCGTCACGGACACCTATAAACTGATCTGGACCGGACACCCCGAAAGGAACCACGTCTTTAGTAACTTCACCTCCAGAAATAAGTTTTTTTCCAAGCCCTGGGCAGAATGGATGGACGAGGCCAAGACCAATGAAACCGCTGCCCGCAAAGTGGAACGGATCCTTCAGCCCAAACCCTTCGAATTGTACGACGTCGTGAGCGACCCTTATGAAATCAACGACCTATCCAGCCTTCCCGAACATCAAAAAAGAATCGCAAGCTTGCAGGCAAAACTTAAAAAGCTCATGACCGATTGTGGAGAATCAACAACCCCCCCCGGACCGGAAGAGTCGAAGAAAAAGAAAAACAAGGCGAACAGGCGCAAACCTCGAAGACCCTCAAAGTAAGAAATCATGAATGCAAAGCACCACCTTTCATCCAAGTTAGCCTTTCTTAGCCTTGTCCTAGCCGGCTTTCTTCCCCTATCCGGAAAAGACAAGAAACCCAACGTCCTGTGGATCACCAGCGAGGACAACAGCATCGAATGGGTCGGTTGTTACGGAGCCAAGAATGCCAAGACTCCCCATATCGACCAGCTCGCAAAGGAAGGATTCCGCTACCTCTACTGCTTCGACAACGGTGCCGTCTGCGCCCCGACCCGCTCTTCCTGGATTACCGGCATGCACGCGATTTCAAACGGGACGCAACCCATGCGCAGCGGATTTGAGATCCCCGGGTTCATCCGCTTCTACAACGAACAATTGCAAAAGATCGGCTACTTCACGAGCAACTGCTCGAAAACGGACTACAACCTGCGTGGTCCCAATGGTAGAAACCCCAAGGATTTCTGGAACTATTCCGGTGGCGACTACGCAGGCACCTGGAAAAAGCGCAAGGATGGACAGCCTTTTTTCACCGTATTCAATATCGGACACAGTCATGAATCCCGCGCTTTCGGACCCTTGAGCAAGGAATCGAAAAATCCGGCCAAAATGATTCTCGCTCCTTATCACCCGGACATTCCCGAGATGCGGGAGACTTACGCCAAGTACGGTGGAGCGGTCGAAAACATGGACCGTACCGTTGGCGAAGCGGTTCAGCGCCTCAAGGACGACGGACTCTACGAGGACACCATCATCATCTACAACTCGGACCACGGGGGCGTGCTCGCCCGGAGCAAGCGTTTCCTCTATTCAAGCGGCATTCACTGTCCATTGATCGTCCGTATTCCGAAGAAATGGAAACATCTATACCCCCAGGGCGGGAAACCCGGTTCCACCGTCGACCGCATCGTTAGCTTCATCGACATGCCCAAGACCTGGCTGAGCCTCACGGGGGCCGAGATCACGAAAAACTTTCAAGGAAGAATCTTTCTCGGCCCGCAAACCGAACCTGCCCCGAAATACCATTTCTCCTGGCGAGAGCGCGCGGACGAACGGTTCGACAACGTACGGGTGATGCGCGACGAGCAATTCGCCTACCATAAGAACTACGCGCCCTTCGCCCCGAATGGACAATTTCTGGCCTACATGCACAAAATGAAGGCGACGGGCGCTTGGGAAAGACATCATCAGGCAGGCAGGACGGATGCAGTGACCGGCCGCTTCTTCGAACCGCGCCCGTCGGAGGAATTTTACGATAACTTCAAGGATTTCCACAACGTCGACAACCAAATCGACGACCCCTTACACCAGGCCAAAATCAAGGAACTGAAAAAGGAACTCAGGCGACAACAGCTCAAGTACTTTGATTCCGGGCTCATCCCCGAGGAAATGAGAAACCGTATGATCAAAGAGAAAAACACCACGGTTTATGCCTTCGTGCGTGATCCCGAACTCTACCCCTTGGCCAAATACCTGGATTATGCCGACCTCGCGCTCACCCGTGAAACGGAGAACCTCAAGACCCTGACCCGAGGCTTGAAGGCCAAGGACCCAGTCATGCGCTATTGGTCCGTGATCGGTTTGCTTCTTCTTGAAAAAGGCGCCAAGTCCGCCATTCCCTCACTAAAAAATGCGCTCGACGATCAGGACGAGATCCCTCCTCTTGCCGCTTGGGCGATTTACAAGGCTGGGGACAAAGCCTTTGCCGAGAAATGGATGCTCGATACCATCACCAATGATCCGGGAAACAAAATGCTGGCAAACGTCCTCGATTGGATGGACGAGGGCAGCTTTTCAATCCTTTCCCGAATCCCCCGAGGCAAGCTACCGAAAAAGGGGTTGCTCAAGGATGTGGCAAACCGGGCCGAAGCCCGCAAAAAAGGCTAAGTTTCCTTACTTGACGGACTGATCACCATCCGGGTTCTCCGTGGTGATGCTTTGGTAATACCGACCGCAAGCGGTCAGGTTGCCCTTGGCGTCGTAGAGAGAGGAGGTATGCCCGACCGCCTGGTTGTGCTCAAAGGAGAACCAGGCGTACCCCGCTACCCAGTCCTGCCTCTCCAGCCAAGGAAGAACCTCCTTCATGAAGGCCAGTACGTATTCGGTCTTGTGCCGGTTCTGGGAGAGCCTGCGGGCTTCCCAGTCGGCAGGGGCGAATTCAGTTATCAGGATAGGCCTTTTGCCATACTTTTCGTAGATTCTCCTCATCTTGTCCTTGAAATGCTGGACGTGGGTGCCCCCGTACCAATGGACTCCGGTGTAGTCGACGCGATAGCCCCTGCGATCGGCTTCCAGCATAAAGTCTTTCATCCAGGTACCACGGACCCCTTGGACGCTGTTGTCATTGATACCCTCGGGGTTGGCGCAGGCGGGGCTGCACAAAGGAACTTTGAGGGCTTCCAATTGGGGCCAATACTTGAGGGCCGCCTGGTAGGACATGTTTGCCTGCTCCTTTTTGTCGGGCTCGTTGAACCCGAAGAAGCGCTTGACCTTTCCCGATCGGATATGGGGAACGACGCTTTTTCGAAGCCCTTTGCTCAAGCCATCGACCGACCAGGCGCCCCAAGCCATCGGAACGAACTCGACGTTAGCCGGCTGGTTGGGAACCTGATCCCATCCCCAGGAATAACTCCAGTAAGGGTTGACCTTCTTGAGACGGGGCAGATTTTCTTCGGCCGACCCCGTTTTCCCGGGCTGGCGCATGGTAAGGCATATCCCCTTCTTGCCGGGAAACCTCAGCTGCTCGTCCGTGAAGTGCTTCTTGGCCACCTTTAGCTTGAAGGGTGCGGTTGCCTCCTTCAGCTTGGCAAGGCTCTTGCGTGCCGATTCGGCCGGTTTCCAGAACCAGCCCTTGGGATCCCAAACTTGAGCGTACTGGTAATCTCGCAAAAGCAGCTCGTAAGTGGCGATCGCCCCTTTTGCGTCACCTTTTTGACGAAGGGCGTCACCCTTGAGCAAAAGACAGGTACCCACCTCATTGAGGTTGGTATATTTCCTGGCATCCTTGGCGGGCGCGAATCCACCCAGCTTGGAATTGGTCTGCCTGGCCTGGGCTCCCCATACCTTGATGGCATGGTTGGCATGGGAAATGGCGCCGTTCCAGTCCTTGCGCCCAAGGGCGTTCCATGCCTTGGCGGTAACCTGGTACGCCTCCACCGCAAAACCTGTGGCGGGGAAGATGGAAAGAAGCAGAAGGCTAAGCAGGGGGCAAATTTTTCGCATCCTGCGTACATTCCGAATTCCTTGAGTTTTTTCAATCCCAAAAAACAAGGGACGAAAACAAATTGAAAACGCAGGGCTTGGCCTTGACCCGAGCCCCTTGAGGTTCAACCATCAACTTTGCTCCTCAACCACCTGTTACGAAATGAAAATTAAAACCATCCTCATTGCCTTTCTCATCGTCGCCCTCGGCCCAATCGAAACGGTTTTCGCTCAAGCCGCCAAGAAGCAGCCTTCCGCCAAAGGCAAACCGGCGGCCAAGCAACCCGCGAAACCACCCGCAAAAAAGAAACCCAAGACCAAGTTCTTCGGCCAAAAGCCCATTCCCTTCATCAATACCGCCCTCACCCTTGCCGGTCCGACTAGTAAGATCGGGCGCGATGGCATCCAATGCGACTTGCCGACCGCCGTTGCGGGGAAGGACGGCAAGGCCTTCATCGCCTATTTGGAATGGGATGGAAAGATTGACCGGCTCATTTTAAGCCGGGAAACGGACAAGGGCTTGCAACAAGTATCCGCCAACGTGGCCAAGGGAGTGCTGCACAAACCGGCAATCGCCATCGACGGCAAGGGAACGGCCTGGGTCATTTGGGGTGAAACGCACAAGGACACGACCGTGAACCTCAGGGCAAGGTCATGGTCTGAGGACAAGGGTTTCGGGGCTCCTGCGACCATTGCCGACTCCGACGCGGCCGAGGCATTCGTGGATGCAGGAACGGATTCGAAGGGTCGGGTCTGGGCTGCCTGGCAATCCTTCCGGGCTGGCGAAGCGGATGTTTACGCCCGCTTCCTCGACCCAAAATCAGGAAAATGGTCCAAGGAAATTGCGGTGGCTACGCCAAAGGGAGGAGATTGGGAACCGAGCATCGCCTTCGACCAAAAGGGCCATGCATGGATCGCCTACGACAGTTCGCGGGGTAACGAGTTCAACCTGAACCTAGCCAAGGTGGACGATCAAGGCCAAGTCAAGGAATTCCCCATTGCCCACAGTCCCAGATACGAAGCCCGCGCCTCCATCACCGCCACCGCCCAAGGTGATGGGTTCTGGATAACGGCCGAGCGGGGAAAGGAGAAGCATGGGCTCGACTATCGCGGGCATGGCAACGACACGGGCATCAACGCCGGAAAGTCGGTTCTTTTTGGTAAATTCGAGATCGTGAGCGGAAAGTTCACCGAGGTCTCCCTCGGGAACGCAGGCAAGGCGGGCGCCCCGGTCAACCGCCCCGTGGTTGGGGTGGGCAAGGACGGAAACCCATGGGTCGTCTACCGCTACTTCAACCGGGCGCTCTGGCGGGTTGCCGCGAGCGGATACCGCCTCGATTCCAAGACCTGGAGCTCGAGAAGGCGGTTACCCACCAGCAGCTACGGGCAGGACAGAACCGCCGTTTTCCTGCCTGCCTATGGAAAGGGCGACCTTCGCCTTTGCTGGCCTTCCGACCAGCGGCCGAACAAGGCACACCAGACGGCCAGCGTATTTCTGGCTGCCCTGCCCTCCTCAGCGTCCTTGCCGGCGGCCATCCCTGAAAAGCCCGCCAAGCCACCGGCCAAGCAGGAACTCCCTCACTCGCACAAAACCCCCGAACGCCCTGCCTTCGACCGCCATGAATGGAAGGTCGGCGGTCAAACTTACGGGCTCTTCTGGGGCGACGTCCACCGGCACACTGACGTTTCCAATTGCCGGACCGGGTTCGACGGATGCATCGTGGATCATTTCCGCTATGCCTACGACTTGGCCAAGATAGACTTCCTTGGAACCTCGGACCATACCGACGCCGGTAAAATGTATCATGTCTACGAATGGTGGCACAACCAACGCATGCATGATGCCTTGCATAGCCCCGGTCGCTTCAACACCGTCTACGTCTATGAGCGCGAGCAACGCTGGCCTTGGGGTCACCGTAACGTCGTCTTCGCCCAGCGAGGCGGCCCGGTCGTTTATATAAAGCGTCCGCTCTACCTAAATTCCCCTTGGCAAAAGACCCTGCCCGTCGATCCCAAGGGCGCGGGTGAGATCTCACCTTACGAGCTGTGGGACTTGCTTAAGAAGTACGACAAGCCCGCAGCCTTGGTCAGTCATACCGGAGCAACCGGAATGGGTACGGACTGGAAAAAGTACGAGAAATTCGACTACAGTTCTGAAAACGTGGTCGAAATCTATCAGGGCGCACGCGTATCCTACGAGGGTGCAGGAGCCCCGCAGCCGACCGTGGGACTTCGTCCAAAGGTCGGCTTGACCTCCCTGGGAAGAATCAAAAGCGAGCCGCACGGCCCGATCAAAGACTTCGGGCAGCACGCCAACGGCACCTACCAAACAGCCTTGAGCGTCGGCCACAATTTGGGGGTGTTCGCCAGCTCGGACCACATCTCCCAGCACGCCAGTTATGGAGGCGTTTTCTGCAAGGAGTTCACCCGGGAAGGTATCATCGAGGCCATGGACAACCGGCGCACCATCGCAGCCACCGACAAGATCTATCTCAACTTCACCTGCAATGGAGAACCTCTGGGCTCCTTCGTCAAGACGGAGAAAGCCCCGAAGCTTTGGTTCAAGGTCGACGGCACCGGACCCTTCAAACGGATAACCATCGTACGCAACGAAAAAGACTGGAAGCATTTCAACGAGTTCGAAGGCAAAACCTTTGAGAAAACGATCTCCGACGAGGAAATGCTCGAGGGGGAGAACCGATACTACGTCCGAGTCATCCAGCGCGACGGTAACATGGCCTGGTCCTCCCCGGTCTGGGTGACCAAAAAGTAAGGAGCGGGCACCGCCCCTACTTCTTTTCCGGAAGCAACGGACTGTCGAAACCCACCAAGTCGGAGGGCTTGACCTTCTTGCGGCCACCCCCGAAGCTGAACTTGGTAGGCTGGTAGGAACCCACGAAGTCGACGTTCATGTCCCCCTTGATCTTGGATTCCATACCCATGCACCAAAAGACGCCGTTGATGATGCAACGGCGGTAGCCTTCGTTGACGATATCCTGAGAAGCCCCTTGGGTGGATGCGAAGACTCGCCCCTTCTTGCCTGACTTGGAATCGTACTCACGCACCCAAATGCAGGGACTGGGGGGCTTGCCGGCCAAGGGCTTGCCGTCTGGCTTCATGGAATCAAGAACCTGATTCTTGCCCAGAATGACGGATCCCTCGATGGGAACGGCGCTGTAGGCTCCGCACATGGCGTGCATGTCCTTGACCCCCCGCATCACGGGATGATCCTTGTGCTCGGGAACCACGAACATACCCGTGCTGTACTTGTGATTTTTCCCATAGTGCCCCGCCCCTTCCTTCGGTCTCCAGGTTTCCCCAATGACCTGGCGGCCGAAGCCCCAGTCGTAATCCGGGTTCCTCGAATTGAAATTGTACTTGCTGTTCTTCCCTTTCAGGCCGTTGAAGCCGTGAGTGGTGGTACGCAGGCCGGCCACCGGCCCTCCCCGGTCGAGGTAATCGATAATGGGCTGCATGGTCTTGTCGTCGGGAGCCAGAAAGCGGATGAAGAAAAAGAGCATGTCCGCATCCTTGATCACCTCGGTGCCTGGAATGATCGAGGATCCGGGCTTGATGTGCCCTTCCTCGTCCAGGCCGAAGAGAACGGTGCACTTGAAGCCGAAGCGGTGGGCGAGAATCCGAGCGATTGCCGGGCAAGTCTCCTCGCCCCTGTACTCGTGGTCGCTCGCGATGAACACGACGTGCTTGCCCTTGCCGGGTCCCGACTTGCCCTCATAGACCAAGGGGTTGGCGGAGGCGGCAAGGAAGGACAGGGCGAACAGGGTGGAAAGGATATATTTCTTCATGAAGGGATTGGGTTGTCGAATGGCGAAAGGCGATCCTTCCCCTAATCCCTTTGCTTGTCCATCCCTGAATTGCGCTTTCGCCTCTTTCCTCGGCAGACCCGAGACAGCCTATTCTTTAGTCGAGAAACTTTTCCCGCTCTTCCTTGGTCGGCATTCGACAGGCCTCCCGCTTGCCGAAAAACTTGTAACGGTTACGGGCAATCAACCCGTAGACACAGTCCCGCACGGGAGCGGGGACGACCAGAAGGAGGTAGGCCGAGCTCCACATTCCTCCCATTTGCCCAAGTATACGCAGGACCGCGCCGGAGCGTCTGTGGAGGGTGCCGTCGTCATAGAAGACGATGGTGGAGAGATCGGCGCTTTCCTCCTTCGCCTCCTTGGCCGCGAACTCCCCCTGCAACGGGGAAAACAGCAAAAGATTCCTCGAATCGATGCTCATGAAGAAATCGACCGATCGGTCGCACATCCCGCATACACCGTCGAAGAGTACCACTTTTGCGACCCCTTCCCTGGGGGACTTCCCGAACCACCTCGGGTCGAAGGTGAAAAAGTGGATCATCATCATCCCGAAGGTAAGGTCGGCAAAGCTGACGATGGAGAGAATCCCGAGGTGCATGGCCATGATGAGAAACCAGGCCCAAGGCCGAGTCCGCCCCCAGATGCAGAGAATCCCAAAGACGACTTCCAGGGCCAGTACCGACCAGGTAAGCAGAGACAGGACGGATGCCGAAAGGGAAAGCATCCATTCCCTTAGGGCCCAGTCCCGTGCAAGGGGATTTTCCAGAAGGTGAGCGATGGCGCTTCCATCCATCCAACTGGGAGACTGGCACTTGTCGATCCCACTCACGGTATAGGCCAAGGCCGCGATCATCCAGGAACCGTAGAAAAGGGAGGCGGGCATACGCCATGCGCCGGCCGACTCCTTGGCCTTGGACAGGCTGAGGGGTTCCCCGATGGGAATGAGGGCATTGGCCAGGAGCAACCAGCCCACGAAGGGGATGCCGGGGTTGGAGATCAGGTTGTTCCTGTGGAAAAGACAGGCCCAGCCGTACCACAGGAGCAGGCAACAGGTTCGTCGCCAAAAGCCGAGAAGGATGCCTAGAGACAAAAGGGCGTTGAAGGCAATGAAGCATTGAACCTGAAACGGAGCATCGAAAAGCTCCAGCACGTTGGGAAAGATTCCATAGGTGAAGTTGAGGGAGGAATCGGCCAGAATGCCCTGGTTGCTCCAGATATCCGGCGCCGAGGAGACGAGGTGAAGAAAGTGAAGCAGCAGGTAGGAACCGAAGATGATCCTGAAAGCCGTGTAGTGGCAACTGGAATAGCCCTGGACTTCCCTATTCATCTTTATCCTCGGGCACGATGATTAGTTCCCAGGAATCGTCTCGGCCCTTGGTCTTGGTCCTTAGCTTGACGGATGCAGACCGCAAGGGAGTCCGCAAGCCCATGGAGGACGAAATCTCCCCAGGCTCCACGAAGGAGTAATGAAGGATGGGCTTCCATAACTTCTCGGGCATGACCGGACCATAGGAAATAGCGGCCCCTATGACGTTGCGGTAGTTGTAGGGCGCATCGAACTGGCCGTAAAGGGCGGGCGTGATCGGCAGCACCATCTTCTTCCCATCCCGGTCGCGGTACTCGAGATGAAACTCATGGGCAAAGGTTTCCACCCCTTTCTGCTCAGTGAAGACGATGGGGAGCGGAGAGGCGACGAGCACGCTCCCTATGCCCTCCATCCACTTCCATCCTGCCGAGAAGCCGATGATCTTGAGTAACCCCACGCAGACAAGCAGAATTCTGGCATAGTGGATCATGTCGTTATTTTTTCTTGGGAGGGAAGGGATCGTTCACGTTGCGGAAAAGGAACATATCCTTGAGCTTGGCCTCGCGTTCCTCTCGAAAACCGCATTTCCCCTTGTAGGTAGGGGGGTTCTCAAAGGTCCCGAAGAGCATGTCCCAGAAAGGGATGTCGGAGAAGTTCTTGTAGTGCTTGTTGCGCTGATGATGAATGCGATGCATCTCGGGGCGCTGGAAGAAATACCCAATCCAGCGCGGGGTCCTGACGTTCATATGGTAGAAGTATTCCCCGAGTGAGGCATAGAAGATGCACCAGGCACCGGCCTCGACCGTAAGGCCGAGGGCGAAATAATTGATCCCCCCGATTAATATGGAATTCACAATGATCTCAAGCGGATGCTTGTAGAAGGACGTGATGGTCTCGATCCTGTTCGGGCTGTGGTGCACCTGGTGAAAGAGCAGCCAAAAACCATTTACTTCATGCCTCCACCTATGCCACCAGTAAAAGACGAATGTCACGAGGATGTAACTGACGAATCCGCCGACGAAGGCAGGACATTCCGGAAACTGAAACAGTTTGAAGTTCTTCAGCCACGGATCCCACGTCTCGGCGGCCAAGACGATGATTCCCAACTGGATCAGGTTGATCAGCACGACCCTCGGCCACCAACCCCTTATGCTGGGAAGCTTCTGGTCTGGAACGATCCTCTCGAGAATGATGAGGAAGACCCCTATGGTAATGGTTGGGTACAATAGCATAAGGCAATATTTTACCTCTAATATTATGCCTTCCTCTTAATTTGCGCTTCATGATGCATGAAGGCAACCGTCAAATTCAAGAACTACGGTGTTGCGTACGGAAAGAGCCGAAACCTTGACGGGTCAAGGCCCATTTGCGTTGACTATCGGGCAAAACACGTGAGCGTCTGGGTATGAACTATACCCCATTTCCCCGCGTCGCCAAGCACCTGCTTGCCGGCATCATGCTCTCCGCGGGCCTGCACCCGGCCGGTTCGTGCCTCGCCCAACACGAAAAGAAGGTACCCGATGCCGAGGTTTACGAGGCCATCGGTCTGATCCTAGCCGACCGCACGAGCATCGGCAGGATGCAGTTCACCGACGAGCAGATTGAGCTCATCATATCCGGTATCAGAAAGGGTGTAAAACTTGGAGAAATCCCAGCTGGCGTGGAGGCTCTCGAACCGAAGATCGAGGCCATCATGAGGGAGAAGATGCAGTTGGCCCGCAAAGCGGAGCAGGAGGCCCAGGACAAGCTGGCCGATACCAACAGGGCCAAAGGCGAGGCTTTCCTAGCCAAAATCAGTCAACAAGCGGGTGTCCTCAAGGATCCCTCGGGCTTCTACTACGTAATCTTGAAGAAGGGAACGGGTGCCAGTCCGACGATGGACGACACGGTACGCCTTCACTATCACGGCACGCTTATCGACGGGACCGTCTTCGACAGCTCCGTCGATCGTGGTCAACCGACCAGCTTCCCAATGAATGGAGTCATCAAGGGTTTCTCGGGCGGGCTTACCAAGACGCAGGTCGGGGGAAAGATCCGCATCTATATCCCGAGCAAGCTCGGCTACGGGGAAAACCCCCGCCCCGGGGGAAAGATCAAGCCCGGAGACACCCTCATCTTCGAGTGCGAGTTGCTTGAGATCAAGTAGGAGCAAAATAAACCAACGGCAATTTTCAGGATTGGTTTAGCGAACTGGCTTTTTGTCCGGAAACTTGGGACGCAATTCCTTGACCAATCTTTCCGTCCTAATCTCCACTCCCATGTCGTTTAGATGATACATGGTATCATGGAATAAATCCGCCCCAAGCATTGAATCTTCCGCATCCCCCATCACCGGAACGCCCAAGTCCAGCCAAAAATCAGCTATCAATTCGATGTTCCGAGTTACGGTCGGATTGTCGAAATTATCCGGATGCCCAAAAACATTGGGCCAAGTCGCGAGAACCTCGATGTCGTTTTGCCGGCAAAACTCGAGAAAATCGGAGATTATCTCTTCCACTTCATTCGAAATTGTCAACTCCGTACATAAGGAACCAAGAGGTTGTTTGAGCAATTCCTTTTCGGTAGTAACGAAACCCACGTTTGATCGAACGTTTCCACTTGAGTCAAAATTCCAACCACACCTGTAAATCGATGGTTGAACGTAGGGATTCAAGTAAGTGGCCATGGACTCACGAAAGTGGCTAAATGGAATGGATAATTGAAGATAGAGACGATCACTGAGAGGATAACTTGAAAAAAGCTCATGCTGGGGTCCAAACAGTAAGTTCAAGTACGTGATGTCGTGATGCCCTCGCTTGAAGCGGTAAAGGCCGTATTCCCAAGAAAACAAAACCTTGTCTCCCTTTGAAAGCAGAGGCTTTAAGGCATTCAGGATGATCGCGGGTCCAATACCTGCCATGCAACCGAAATTGACGACTTCGTCCTCGAATGACGTTTCGATTTTGTC
>DLRY01000034.1 GCA_002500665.1 Opitutia bacterium UBA7876 | reverse complement strand
CGATATGGCTATGAAGCATGGTCAGCTTGTCCTTATCCATACGCCGCACCTAGCCGACAAGGCGCATGGAACCAAGACCGTGCTGGAAGTTCTGGCGGGGATGGAAGTCGATCCGGACAGAATTTGGATCGACCACGTCGAGGAGCAGACCATCGAATCGGTTCTAGATGCCGGGTATTGGGCCGGGATGACCCTCTACCCGGTCACCAAGTGCAGCCCGCGCCGGGCCGTGGATATTTTGGAAAAGTATCCGACTGAGCGGTTACTCGTGAACTCCTCGGCCGATTGGGGGCCAAGCGACCCGTTCACTCTTCAGGAATCGATCGTCGAGTTCCGCCGCCGCGGACACAGCCTCCAGGAAGCGGTCGAGATTTATCACAACAACCCCTGTCGATTCCTGGGTCAAAACCCGAAGTGGGACATTAAGCCGATCACCATAGCCGAGCAGTAGGTTTAATGCCGCTCAACCTTCACGATACCCTTTCTCGGGAAACCCGTGAGGTGTTTCCCATGGATGGAGAGACCGTCCGATTCTACTGTTGCGGGCCCACCGTCTATGGGCCGGCCCATATCGGAAATTTCAGGACTTTCGTCATGCAGGACGTCTTCCGTCGGGTACTTGAGACTTCCGGGCAGAAGACCTTCCACGCCCGCAACCTGACCGACGTCGACGACAAGACGATCCGCCAGTCGCAGGAGGAAGGCGTTCTCCTCGAAGAATTTACGACCCGCTGGACTGAGCGCTTTCATGATGATTGCCGTGCCCTCAACCTGCTTGACCCCCACGTCGAGCCCTCCGCGGTCGGTCATATCCCGGAACAGATCGCCTTAATCGAGAGGCTGGTGCAGGGAGGGAAGGCCTACCAGGCCGAAGGGTCGGTCTACTTCAAGGTTGACGCCTTCGAGGCTTATGGCCGCCTATCGCGGCTTGCTGATAGGGAAATCACCACTTCTGCGACAACCCGGGAGAACTCGGACGAGTACGATCGCGAGTCGGCGGCCGATTTCGCGTTGTGGAAGTCCCGGCGACCCGAGGATGGCGACAATTACTGGGACTCACCGTGGGGTGAGGGCCGGCCGGGATGGCATATCGAGTGCAGCGCCATTTGCATGAAGCATCTCGGTGAGAGTTTCGACCTTCACTCGGGAGGGGTGGACCTGGTCTTTCCCCACCACGAAAACGAGATCGCCCAAGTGGAGGCAGTTACCTGCAAAACTTTCGCCCGCCACTGGTTCCACATCGCCCACCTCATGGTGGAAGGACTGAAGATGAGCAAGTCCCTCGGCAACCTTCACACCCTCGAGGACCTCGCCGAGAAAGGATACAAGGCTCAGGAAGCCCGCTATGTTCTTTTGTCCGGAAGCTATCGGCAACCGCTCAACTTTACCTTCGATTCCATGAATGCCGCCCGCAAGGCCCTGTCCAAACTGGGTGACTTTGCCGCCAAGTTTGATTTTCATCCATCTTCACAAGATGGGCTCGAAACTGAGTTCGGCCCCTTTTATCCCGTGCAGGAAGCGTTGCTTTCGGACCTCAATACCCCGGAGGCTCTCGGCCGCTGCTTTCGCCTCGTCCGTGAATTGAGCGAAGGGCTCGAGCGTGGAGAATACGAAGGAAGGGACGAGGCTCTGGAAGAGGTCCGCCGAGGCTTCCAGGCCACTTGCGATGCCCTCGGCTTGGTCGTTGCTCCCGCTGGCGACGACAATGAGGAGGTCCCCGCCGAGATTCGGGAACTGGCCCAACGACGTTGGGATGCGAAGCAGGAAAAGGACTGGGAATCAGCCGACCGCTTGCGCGACGAACTACTGGCCCAAGGCTGGGAGGTCAAGGACGGCAAGGACGGTTTCGAGCTCGCCCGCGCGATCGCCTGACGTATCTTCTCGGGTTCATGCAAGGGACGTCCCCTGCTTTCGTCCCCGGGGACCGAATCTGTTCCAATCCGTTTTGACTTTCGGACCGGCTTGGGTGAACTTTTCTTCCCATGACGAAAATTATCTCCTTTGCGGTCTGTTTTCTTCTTCCTCTTGCAGTTGCCCAAGGCACCGATTGGCCCCAGTGGCGTGGGCCGGACAGGTCGGGGGTTTCATCCGAGACCGGCCTGTTGCAAAGTTGGCCCTCGGGCGGGCCCAAACTCCTCTGGGAGGGAGGCGCCGTGGGGGAAGGTTTTTCCAGCCTGGCCGTCACCGGAGGCATGATTTTCACCATGGGCGACAAGTCCGGCAAGAGCTACTTGTATTGCCTGGATGGAAAAGGTGGGGCTACCCGTTGGTCTGTCGTGGTGGGTAAGTCGGGAGGAAATTATTCCGGCACCCGCTGCACCCCGACCGTGGATGGGAAATCCGTTTATGCTCTTGGGCAATTCGGGGACTTGGTTTGCGTGGAAACGACAACGGGCCGGGAGCGCTGGCGCAAGAACCTGGCTGGTGATTTCGGTGGTAAGTCCGGTGGATGGAACTACAGCGAATCGGTCCTGGTGGACGGAGAGACCTTGGTTTGTTCCCCGGGAGGGGACAGGGCGACTGCCCTAGCCCTGAACAAGAGAACTGGCTCGACGGTATGGAAAACCGTTCTTCCGGGAGGAGGAGAATCGCATTATTCTTCCTGGGTGGTTTCGAATGGAGGGGGGGTCAAGCAATATGTCCGCTTGTTCGCCGGGGGAACCTTTGGAGTGGCGGCCTCCAATGGGAAATTTCTCTGGAAGTACGATAAGCTCGGCAGCAACACCGCCAACATTCCTACCCCCATTTCCTTTGCAGATTTTGTCTTTACGGCAGCTGGGTACGGCAAGGGCGGGGCTCTGCTCAAGCTCTCCGGAAAAGCCGGCGGCATCGTGGCCGAGGAGGTTTACTTCAGCAGGGAATTGAAAAACAAGCATGGAGGAATCGTCAAGGTAGGCGACTATCTATACGGTGATTTCGACGACCGTGGAAGGCCTTGGTGCGCGGAAGCCGCAACCGGCCGCGTAATATGGCGCCGAGACGGAGGTGGCCAGGGCAATGGATCCGCCTGCCTGACCTATGCCGACGGGCGCTTGTACGTTCGATACCAAGATGGAATCATGGGCCTTGTGGACGCTTCTCCCGAAGGCGGTTTTCGACAAGTCAGTTCCTTCAAGATACCCGATGGCATGAAGCAAAGCTGGGCTCACCCCGTGATCAGCGACGGTCTGCTCTACCTGCGCGGAAAGGACAAGATTCTTTGTTACGACGTGCGAGACCAGGGCCGGGCCAAGGCCCCGGTTTCCGCGACGAGGCTGTGGACCGACGACACCGGCAACTTCCGCGTCGAGGCCATGTTCAAGGGAGTCAAGCAGGGCAAGATACTTCTCGACAAGGGGGATGGGGCCATCATGGAGGTTCCCTTCGACCGCTTGAGCGAAGGGGACCGCAATTACCTGCGCGCTCTACTGCGATGAAAGGGTTCGTGGCTCATTCGGGCGAGGGCAAGGGACCTAGGTAGGGAGAAGGGTTTGGAGGGGCCAAGGCCCCGAACATTACGACCGCCGGTAAAATGGTCTCGCTGACCGTGAACTCGGTTTGCCCGGGCCACTGGTCGACGTCGTAGAAGGAATACAGGGGAGGTATCTGGTCCACCGCCGGGGTAGGGGGATATATGTTGGTGATCCAGCTTTTGCCGCTTCCCGGCCCGTATACCCATAGTCCGGGCAGGTATTCGTCCAAGTCGTCGTTCATGGACTCCAGGTATTCGGGGTGAAGGACGTGTCTTTGGCCGAGCCCGGAACATTGCACCTGTCCCATCGGGTTGGCCCCGAGCGCCACGTCGACCGATGCGCAGAGCAGGTCGCGATAGAGCGGGTCACCCGTCATCTTCCACATCAAGGCCATCCACCAGGCCTGGGTGACGGAAGCGGTGCCGGCGCCGATTGGGGCCCATGGATGCTTGAAGTGAACGTAGCCCTTTTTGCGGGTGAAGGCATTGACCGCCCAGCCAACCGAATCGATGCAGCCTTTCTTCAGTTTGGCCCGGAAGCTCCTGTCGAGGCCCGGCAGATCGGCTGGAAGGGTGCTGAAGGTATAGGCCAGCCCGACGTTGCTCAGGTAATCGATCTTGGCCGTCTTGAGGGTCGGCAAGGCGTCGATGGCCCGGGCGTAGCGGACGTCTCGGGTCGCATGCAGAAGCTCTGCGGCGGCTTCCGCGACCCTATATTCGGCCCCGAGATCTCTGGGAGGAAATTTTTTGATGCCGCAGGCAAAGGCTTTTTCCGCCGCATCCAACAACCGCTCGCCCTTCGTCTTGCCCCGCGGAAACTTCTTGATCAAGCGGGCCAAGTGAGAGGCTGACATGGCGAATGCGAAGCAGCTTTGGGCCGATACGGGCAGCATTACGTACTCCACGCTCTCGTTGTCGGTGTTGCTTCGCCAGGGGTTCTTGGGGTACTTGTTGGTGAAGGGATGGCCCGTTCCCTCACTTCCCGCCGAGATCCCGCCGTCCGGCCACTGGCTTTCCAGATAATAGAGGAGAAGAAACCACGCCTCGTCCAGAACGTCGGGTATGCCGTTGCCTGATTCCGGAATGACAAACTGTTGATCGACGAATGCTGCGGGGTTCATTTCGTAGACCCGACAGAGGTTGTGAGCGATGGGGATGTGCATGGGTCGTCTGTCGTAGTCCGCGGCGTCATGGTAGCCACCCCGGACGTTCCTGTAGCGGATGGTTCCCGATGCCTTGGCATTCTTGAGGTAGGCATCGATGGACTTGAAGTCGAGAGAATTGCCGTATTCGGGGTAGACGGCGATCTTCTGATGCTGCCGGCATGCGTTCCGGATCCAAGGCGTGCACTTGCGATGCAAGGCGATGCCGCATCGGGCGTGATAGAGCGCCCTGATGCTGGTGAACAAGGGTTCGGCCATGACGTCTGCGCTGATACGGAAAGAATAGGACCGTCCGACGCCGGGAATACGGATGCAATAGGCCCCCGATTTGCTCAAGCCGGCGAAGTCCAGACCGTAGACGTTTTCTCCGGAAAAATCCTGCTTGTAGGCGCCCTCGGTCTTATCACCCGCCTTGTGACGGAGTCGAACCTTCCCCTCGTAGGCCACTTTACCGGTTGAAAGGTCGATTACCTCGAAAGCGTCCGCCTTGGCTTCCAGTGCCCCCCCGGTTCCGAGCCATTTGCCGAGGTAGGCAAACCGTATCCTTGAATCCGGCAGATAGCCTACCTGATTGACTTTGATGGCATCCGACAAAACGTTTTGGAAGGACCATTGCAAGGTCGCGTTCACGCCCTTCGAACCGATGCCTCGTGACCGAAAGACGTAGGTCTTGCCTTCTTCCATGGGTCTGGGGAGCTTTAGGTAAATGGTGCCGATGAGAGTTGCCGGTAGGTACGGTTCCGGCACGTGCCCCATATGGTGCAGCTTGACGAAGCGACCCAGCACCTTGTGCCCGCTCATCGGCTTGCCGTCCTCAAGGATCGTGAAGCTGGCGGGATCGTCCATGGGACCCGTCATCTTTCGGCCCTGATGGTAATGGACGAGGCCCACAACCTCCGCGGTCAGTACCCGCAGGGAGTCATGTCGGACCAAATGGTCATGCTCACCTAGGTTGAGAATACTTCCGAAACCATAAGGTTGGGCTGCCTCAGTTGCGGATGCGATGAGGAGGGTTAGTGAGGTTATGAAAGTCCTGATGGGCACGATCGACGTCCATTCACGCATATTTCGGAAAAAGTTCCACGAGAAAACGCATTTCAGGTCATTTGCACGACGAATGTCCATACCTCTTGCCAAGCGCATGTAAGGAGCTAAGGTCGGGAGTATGAAACACCTGCCTTCCCGTCTCTTCAGCCTTCTTCTTTCCGTTCCGGTCTTTGTTTGTCTTGCCTCCATAGCCCGGGCCGCCGAGGTTCCCAAGTGGATCGATCTCTTCAATGGAAAGGATCTCGCCGGATGGGTCGACGTAAATACCTCGCCCGATACTTGGAGCGTCAAGGACGGCATCCTCATCTGCAAGGGAAAGCCCATAGGCGTGATGCGAAGCGAGAAGCAGTACGAGAATTTTATTCTTCACGTCGAGTGGCGACATATGGAACCAGGGGGCAACTCGGGCATTTTCGCTTGGAGCGACGCAATCCCTTTCGGCAATCGCCTGCCCAAGGGACTGGAGATCCAGATGCTTGAATTGGACTGGGTCAAGCTTCGGACGAAGAAGGGGAAACCGCCTCCGCCCATTGCCTACGTCCATGGCGAACTCTTCGGGGCAGGTGGCCTGAGGGCGACACCCGATAACCCGCGCGGCAGCCGCAGCAAGTCCCTCGAGAACCGTTGCAAGGGGAAAGGGGAGTGGAACGTGTACGACGTGGTATGCGTGGATGGGGTGGTCAAGCTTTCGGTCAATGGCAAGTTCGTAAACGGCATACGCAATTCGCAGTACAAGAAAGGCTACCTTTGCCTTGAGTCCGAGGGAGCCGAAATCCACTTCCGCAACCTCAAGATCATGGAACTGCCGCCAGGCGTAACGTCCCCCGAGCAAACCGCTCCACTGGTGAAGTGACCTCACCCCGTTCTATTTTCTCCGGTTCTTGTAGTTCATCATCGCGTCCCGCGTCCCGACCATTCCGTTGTCGTCGGTGATGCCGTCGAAGACGACCGGAATAAAGGCGCCCGGTTTCTCCCGCAGGGCCCATGCGATTCCCCTAACCAGAAGCAAGCGGTACATGGGATCGTGATAGGTGTAGGTGAAGTGCCCGGTCGTCGTCCCGAAGACGCGACCTTTCCCTGAAGCGTAGGTCCAGAAGGCTTGTCCCCGGGCTCCTTCCGACCGGAGGATCTCGGCAAAGGATTGATCCTCCTTGTTGGCTGACGTACCGACTGCCCCGATGACCTTGACCTCATCGCGCTGAATCATGTTCCAATACGACTCGTCGTTGAAACGCATGCTCTTGGGCAAGCCGGCGAATGCCGGGTGTCTGGTGTCGAGGAAGAGGGGATCCTTCCGGCTGAACTTGCTCCATCGGGATTCTTTGTTGCCCTTCCATGAGCATCCGATGCAGTCGGCCAATTTGCGGGCTCGGTCGATTGGCCGGATGATGCAGGACTCGTGAATGGAGACTACCCCGCCGCCGTCGTCGACGAATTTGTGGTAACTGGCGAACTGCTCGTCCGTGATGGGAGTCTGATGGAGAAACTGGATCAACAGGTCCGCCTTGTCGAACTGGTCTTGGGATGGAAACTGATAGGCTTCGTCGACGGAAACGCGCGGAATCTTTTGGAGCAAGGGTACGAACAGTTCTTTCACGCGGACGTAGTCGTGCTCTCCACCCCTGTGGTCCTCGGGTCCGTAGAGCCAGAGGATGCGGACGTCCCTTCCAAGGGATACCTTCTCGAAGTCCCCGGTCAGTTTGAGTAATTCGGCCTTAGGCACGGGCTGGTTGGGTTGGGCCGCCAGCGTGAACACAAAGGCAATCGGGCAAAAAAAGGCGAGAGAGGTTTTCATGGTTTTTCCAATGTCCCCAAATTGTGCGGACGATTGCAAGTCGCAACCCCTTTGCCGCCATGATTGCCTACTCTATCTTTTCGATAAAAAATTAAGTGTCATTCCAGAATCCTTCTTGACCCCTTAATCCATTCGGATAGCGCTAGAAGCAAGCCCTTCCCTGATTAATGTCCTTTCTTTCGCCAACCCCGAGACGATGAACGCAAAGCCATACCGTTTCTCGACGCTTCTTCTGCTCTGGGCGATGGTCTGCGGATTGCCACCCGCTCAGGCCAAGGATGACCCGGCCCTCGAGGAGTATTTCATCGCCAGCGCAGCCTACAACCGCAAGCTCTATCCGGTAGCGGTGGCCCAGTTCGAGAGCTTCCTGAGGAAGAACGGAAATCATTCCAAGGCCGATCTCGCCCGTCGTGGACTGGCTCTTAGTCTCTACTCCCTCAAGCTCTATGAAAAGGCCATGCCCCACCTGGACGCGCTGCTGAAGAAGTCGAGGTTGGACAAGGAGATCGACCGGGAGCGCATCATCATGCTGCAGGGCAGGTGCATGCTCAACACGGGGAGGAAGGACGAGGCCAGGAAGCTTTTCATCGATCAGCAAAAGAACCTCCGCAACCCGGCTTTCCGACTTGCCGCCCTGGCCGCCGTTTGCGACGTCTGTTTCTCCAAGTCGGAATGGGAATCGGTCATCGAGTGGACGGAGAAGCTGGCCGGCGCCAAGCCCAAGGGAGACCAAGCCGCCCGGGGGCTCTACCAGAGAGGGTTAGCCTTTTATCAACTGGAAAAGCACAAGGAAGCCGCCGAGTCACTCGCCCGGGTTGCCGGTCTTGAGGCGAGCGATCAATGGAAGACCTTGGCCGCCTACCTGCAGGGACAAAGCCACCTCAACATCAAGGAGTACGACGAAGCGGAACCCGCCTTCGTGGCGGCACTTCCCGGGATGAAGGGGCGGGATGCCGCGGAGTGCAGGTATCAATTGGGCCTTGTTCGTTTTCTGCTCAAGAAGTTCGACTTGGCCCTGTCCGACTTCGAGACCTACCTCAAAATGGGCGACCATGGCGGAACGAAAAGGAAAAAAGACAAGAAGGAGGATTCCGGGAACGAGCTGGCTCATGCCAGAGAGGCCAAGTTCTACCTTGCCCGCTGCCTGCTCGAGCTGGAGGATTACAAGAAGGCCGACCAGAAGTTCTCAGAGCTGGCCGGGGAAAAGGATCTGCTGGCCGCCAAGGCCACGCTTTGGTGGGCCAGGGTCTTCTCTCGTCGTGAGGACAATTACGACAGATCCGCCCAGATTCTCGG
>DLRY01000071.1 GCA_002500665.1 Opitutia bacterium UBA7876 | reverse complement strand
CTGCGCAGGCCGGTGAGGGCGGCGAGAACGATTTCGATTTCCGGATCCTTCACGAAAGGGCGGAAGGTCTCGAAGAGAGCCTGGTCGGGAACCAGGGAGCGGCACGCCACAGCCATGGCACGGGTAGGTACGTCCTCACTCGAGAGGTAACCGTTGAAAAAGGCCTCGTAGCGGGCAGGGTCGATCCTGCTAAGGGCCACCATGCCGGCCTGAAGGGCCAAGGGGGGGAGCTCCCGCCCCGGCCAGGTCTTGGCCAAGAGGTCTCCCAGCTCGATGGTCGGGCAAACCTCCGCCATAAGGGAAGACGCGCTGGCCAGGGAGGCGTTCTCGTCGGAGACCAGCAAGGCCTTGAGGATGGGGCCGGTCAGGGTCCTCGGACGCTGCCCGAGCAGCTTGGCCCCGAGCTTGAACTCGGGGGATGCCGAGGGGAAGCTTGCGGTCGCCGAGACGAGAAGAGGGATCACGCGATCATCCCCCGACCCAAGGGCCTTGATCACTTCCCGTCTTCTTTCCCTGCTTGCATTGACGTCCGCGAAGAGCTCCCCGAGCCGATCCAGCGATTCCTTGGATCCAATATGGGAAAGAGCTCTCAGCAGGCCGCTTGAAACGGAGGATCGATCCTGCCTGGTAAGGGCCTCGACGGTGGGCCAGGCCTCTTGCGGGAACTGCTTGGCATAAAGAGCGGCCGCAGTTGCCCGGACTTCAAGGACGGAATCCTTCATGAGCTCCAGGGCCAAGTCGGAGGAACCTTCACCGCCGACAAACTCAAGTGTCCGGAGGGCCGAAATGCGGAGTACGGGATCCTCGTCGCGGGCGGCCTTGCGGGCCAGGGGAATGATTTCCCGACCCGATATCCTGCCCAGGGCGAACATGGCCCGCCCCCGGATCCAGGGGGTCTTGCCTTTTTCCAGGACCTCCCGGATGCGAGGCGCGGCCTGTTGCGCCTTTCGCTTGCCCAGTTCCTCCAGGGCCACGGACTGGAGAACCCAATCCTCTCCGGCCAGATCCTTCATCCAGCGGTGAACCTGAAGCTCGGAAGCAGGGTTTTCATCCCTCTGCGCGGCAAACGCGGACAAGCTAAAAAGAAAAGGGAGGAGGCAGACGATACCGAGAGCTCTCATCGACTTCTCAAAACTGAAACGAAGCCCGGGCCCCTGAAGGGCTAGCGCTGGTAGATCGGCAGAAAGCGATAGGGAACGCCGAGGATGAGGATGGCCATGGACGTGGAATAGGTATCGCCTTCCTTAATCGACCAGCGACCATCGGACTTGTTCTGCTTCTGCAGAAGGGAATCCCGTATTCGTGGGTAGTAGGCATTGAAGTGGCTTTCCCCCATCTGGTACATGCACTGGATGGCATAGTAGTTCCCGTAGAGGAAATGAGAGCCTCCGCTGAACTTCTGGTCGGGATAGGAATTGAGGAACTTCATGCCCCGCTGGACCGCGGGATGATCCCGTCTACCGCACATGATCAGAGACATCACACCGGCTCCAGTGCGGGCGAAACCGGGACCGCTCGGGCCACTATAGCCGAACCCTCCACTGGTTTTGTCCTGGCAGCTCTCGACGTACTGCACCGCCTTTTCGAGAACCTTGTCGGGAACCGAGATCCCGGCCTCCTTGGCCGAGTTGAGGGCCACCGTGTGCATGACGGTCATGGAAAGATCGGCGTCCCTGGGCTCGGGGTTGTAGCGCCACCCACCCTGGCTGTTCTGGGCGCGGATGGTAACGTCCACGGCCCGGCGGAGGGTGTTTCGCAGGTCCCGGTTGGAACTTTGTCCCCAGGCCTCCGAAAGAGCGAGAATGGCCAGGCCGTGCTCATACATTCCGCCGTGATGGCTAGGCGTACCGAGGTAGCCCCCACGGCCCTTCTTGCCCATATTGACCATGTAGGCCAAACCTCTTTCCATGTGGTCCCCGTAGCTGCCCCGGCCCGGGACGTGTCCCTGGAGCATGAATGACATGAGGGCAAGCGAAGTATCGGCCACCGGATGCTTGTCGCCCCAGCTACCGTCTTGTTTCTGGGTCTTGGATAGGAACACCAGACCCTTGCTGATCGCCTCCTGGACTTCGGGCGTCAACTTGACTCGGGCCACCCGCTGAACGGGTGAGCTTTCCTGAGCCGGGAGTTGGCCCGGCTCGAAAAGCAAACAGGAAAAAGCGACCAGCAGGGCCGCAGCGCTCGTTTGGTTGCTCGGGGTCTTCATTTGGCCAGAATCTCAAAGTACTGCCTGGCCTGCTTCCTGAACTCGACCGGCAACTGCTGGACGTACTTCTGGATGACCAGGTTGCGCCTTCTGCGCTCGACTGAACTTTTGGACATACGGGTCCTGGAAACGGCGTCCCCACGGGGCGTAGTGGAGGAATAACCCGTGGAATCGATTTGCGGGTCATCGGGCAAAACGCCGGGAGGGGCGGGAGCGAAGGATCCCGGAACGGGCATTCCTTGTCCGGGCACCGAGCTGGGGGGTCCTATTCCGGGGGCCGGCATCCCTGCACCGGGCGCGGGAGGCCCGGGGGCTCCGGCTCCGGGGGTCGGGCTGGCCCCTGGAGAGGGCAAGCCTGCTCCCTCACTGGGAAAGCCATCGGAAGGAAAACCGTCGCTTGGGAAGCCGTCGCTCGGGAAACCATCGGAAGGAAAGCCGTCGCTCGGGAAGCCGTCGCTGGGCAAGGAGTCGGAGAAAAAATCAGATGGCAGGGCGTCCGAGAAGCTGTCCCCGAAAGATTCGCCCGCATCGGCGAAGGAATCACCGGATTCCGAGGACTCACTACCCTCGGCGGCGGCATCCGCAATGGCCGACTCGAGGTCGCCAATGGCGTCTTGAAGCTGCTCGATGGCGTCCTCCTGGGCAGCCAGGGCGGAATCCTGGTTCCCTTCGCTGATTTCCTCGGCAGCCTCCTCCATTGAATCGGAGGCCTCCTCCAAGGAGTCGCTGGGAGCTTCCTCCTCAGTCACCGCCTCGTCCAGCTCCTCCTTAAGCTCGAGCTGGTCGGCCTGGAGCTCGGATGCGTTTTTCAATTCGTCTCCCGCCTCTTCGACCTCTTCCTTCAGGGCCACCTGCTCCTCGAGAATGCGTTTGAGCTCCTCCAGCAAGTCCTCCATGCGAGCGAGCTCGTCGTCGTCGCTGGAGAGGGCTCTCTCGATTTCCTTGAGGGTCTCAATGGCCGCGGCTTGGCGGACGACGGCATCCGTAGCGGCCTGGACGGTACCCTGGTCGATAAAGGCAAGGGCCCGGCGCAGATCCGCTCCGGGCTTCTTCTCCTCGATGATCGCCATGCCCTTGCCGAAACGACGCGAAAGCAACGGGTCGTTCACCTTCTCGAGGGCTTCCTTGAGCAAGCCCTTGAACTGGTCGATGGAAAGCACGACTTCCCCTTGGGCGCGGGCCACTCTCGGCTTGTCGGCGGCGGCGATCTCCGGACGGATGATGAGAACCTTTCCCCATTCCCTGGTTTCCCTCCAGATAAAGGACTGGCGTTTGATCATTTCCCTGATTTCGCGAAGAAGATCATCGGCCAGGATGGCGGTCTCGCTCTCGTTCAGGATGCGGCTGAGGTCGATGATGATTTGAGTGACTTGTTTCCCAGCCGTATCCAAGTGGGGATAGGCGTTCTCGATCTTGGCCCGGGCAGTTGCCAGGGTCGCCTCGGCCTCGGGAAGATCGCCCTTCACTTCAAGCAGGGAGCCTTTCATCTTGGAGACGTCGGCCGACTTCCCCTTTTCCTCAAGCTTGTTGGAGGCCAGATCCCTGAGCAGGCTTCCGATTTTGTCGGAGGCCGATCCGAGCTGCCGGTCGACGTCCTTCTGCCGGCGTTCCAGCTTGCGGATTCGCTCGCTGGTCTGCAGGACCTTGCTCCTCTCCTTCTGCTGAGCGACGGCCGGGGCCAGCAGCCCGAGGGCGGCCAGCAGGTAAAGGCTGGTTCTGACTTTCATTCTCACTTACTCCTTTTTTTCTTCCACCTTTAGGTTCTCGATCTCGACCCGCGCTCTTTTTTCGGAGTCGCGGGCCTTGGCGATCAAGGCGAGCTGAAGCTCCAGCTCGCTCTTGAACCATTCCAAATATTTTTCCTCGCTCAGGATGGTCAGCTTCCGGTCGGAGGAAAGGTTCCTATGCGTGCCCCGGGGGGGCATCTCGTCGCTCACCTCGACCTGGAAGACGAACTCATCTCCCGGCTCGGGAGCCTCGCCGAGGAGCTCGGAGAGAGGAACGCTCAAACGGATCCTGTCCCTTATCCCGCTCAAGGACGTATCCGTCAGTTCCTCCAGGGAAACCCGTTTTTCCTCCCGGGAACCAAGCGAATACACCAGAAAGGCTTCGCCAAGGCCATAATCGTCGCTCACCGCGGCGTCGACCACGAGGGTTTTGCTCGGGGTGGCGTACCCGCTCGCGGTGGTGGCGGACTGGAGAACGATCTCAGGCACCCGGTCGGGAACGACCTCAACCTCCTGCTCACCCTCGATGCGGTACTCGAATCCGTTTGCCTTCTCCCGCACGTAGGGAAAGGAATAGCGGAAGGTCTCGGTGGCATTGGCCTCGAAGGAAGCGGTTTTTCCATCCTCACTGACCTGGGCCGCGATGGTTTCCCCACCGAGGGTGACGTTCAGGTCGGAAATGGCGGGGGAGCAGGTCAGGGTCCACCTGATGCGGGTACCGGCAGGAACCGAGAAATCAAGAGTTTCCGAGGAGGAGGGCGGGCGGCCCAGGTACTCGGGGAAGGTCAAGCCCGCGACCACGGCGGTAAAGGCGGGAGGGGGTGAAATGGACAAGGGTATCTCGCGCGTGCGGTCGTCCCCAATGACGAGGCGGAAAAGGGTGGGACGGGTCAGGGACGAGATTTTGCATTCATACCGCTTGGAGTCACGGAAAGCGAATTCCTCCGATTTCTCCTCCATGCCTTCGGAGGTCCAGTAGAGGACGGCCCTGTCGGGAACCTCCTTGGCGACGTCCACGGAAACGAGGATATCAACGTCTCCCCCGGACTTGACGGGAAAAGGCTCGCTCTCATCCCCAGGATCGAGGGAGAGGGAAGTCTTGCCTGAATCGATCACGATCTCGGTTATC
>DLRY01000033.1:55545-89495 GCA_002500665.1 Opitutia bacterium UBA7876 | reverse complement strand
CCGCCGAAGCAACCGGATACCCATTTTGGCTGAAGGTCGCCAATGCGTTCTCAAAGGACAATTTCACGGGGACTTCGTTTCGATAGACTCGAATCGATTTCACAAAGACTTCTCCTCCAGGCTGGAAACGCAAGCCTGTGAGGTCTTCCGCGGAAACGAAATCAAATCGGTATGTTTTCCACCCGTCCGATTTTTCGATCATCACTTCGGGGGAAGAACGCTTGGAGTCGAAACCATTGTTCTTTTTATCCTTCCAAAATACTCGAGCCTTACGATTTTCCTTCGCCTTGGCCGAAAATTCCACGGCAAAGGAACCCTTGGGTGCGGAAAGTTCGGTCGCAATCGCCGGGAGGAGCTTGCTCTTGGCGTCAGCCTTGAAGTAAAAACCGGATAGTCCGGATCCATTGTGAATCTTAAGTAGGAGGAAGTTCTCCCCTTTTCTCAGGTTAAGTGTAATTTTTTCCTGATCCGGCTCGGCCCCCCTGCCGATGTTGTTGGCAAGGATTTGCTTGCCGTTGAGAAAAACCTTGATCCCGTCATCACTACCCAAGCTGACAGGAAGATCACGCGGGGAATCAACTGTGATCACTTTATGAAGATAGTTCACTGAATTTACCGCCGAGAAAACCGTTGCATAAAGTTGACCGTCTTTCCATTCGGGCTTTCTCGCCCAGGAAATTTCCTTGTTCGCATGCTTGAACTTTTGTTTCGCGTCAAACGTAGGAAGGCCCTCGGGACCAGCCTTCTGGTCGAAGCCGAGGTTCACGAAGGGCCCGGCATGGTGGAACTCTCCCTGTGTGATGACTGACCCGACGGTTGAACCCGCAACGGCCAATCCGTCTCCTCCAGGAACAGTTTTGGCTCCAAACTCGCCCTTCCAGTCCTTGTTCTCGGCCAATTCGTCGAAGGTCCAATCCTTCACTGTTTCCCAGGTTTTCAGATCCGGAAGCGGCCCAGCCGTCACCTCAAGCTCGCTAAGGACGAAATTTCCATCATTGGGTGCCCTGCCGGGTCCTTTCTTGGGCAACCTGGAATCCGTCAAGGCCTCCACGCGCACACCTGTAATTTTAGACAAGCTCGTAGGGGCCTTGACGACGTAACTACCCTTGGCGCTCTTGCCACCCACGAAAACCGAGCCATCCTCCTGCTTCTCGAACTTGATACCCGGAATCCTTGAGGTAACGCTCATGTCGAGGTCCTTCCAGATCGACTTTCCGTCCCTATGGTCCTTCTCCCAGGCGGCGACCTTGGCCGGCAAGTCCTTATCGAAGGCCTTGAGGGCTTCATCCGATTTCTTAATCCGGGCATTACGCTCGTCGTTCGCCTTTTTGACCGAGCCGGCAACTTTTTCCTGGTAGGCCTTGAGTTCAGCTTCGGCTTTGGCGATAGCTTCGGCCCGGGCCTGCTCCTTTGCGTCCAGCTCGGCCTTGACGTCCTTCTGGGCCTCCTCGAGCTTCTTTTCAAGCTCCTCATGGTCGCCCTCGATCTGGGATGTAAAGAGGGAAAGGCTGGCCTTGATTTCCTTTTCCGTGGCGGGACGGTTCAGTATTCGCACAAAAAGACGGTTCACCAGTTCGCGGTCGTCCTTTTCCTCCTTGGCCAGCTTGGTAATGGCATTGGCGGGATCGGAAATCGCATCGTTGACGGTCGGACCGCTGACCAGAGCCATTATAGGTCCCAGTTGAAGGCCACCCGCCCGCTCGCACTCGCAAGCCGATTCCCGGGGAGGCTTGCCAAAAGTGCCCAAGAATCCGTCCGGCAGCTTGATGCCCGAATCGGGAAGGGAAGCGGCCCGTGTTCCGGCAGGTACGCCGGGGAACTTGGATTTCGATCCGGTCACTGCGTAAACCGCATCGAGAAGGGTTTCGGCGGGAAGTCGCCGTGCGCTGGCGTGAGAGAAGTTTATCTGGTCGTCCTCGTTCCATTTGTTGGTTTTGACCGAGAGTTGGTAGGCGCGGGATTTGCAAATCAACTGAAGGACGTGGCGAACGTTGAACCCACTCTTGAGGAATTCCTTTTCGAGGAAGTCCAACAGTTCGGGATTGGTTGCCGGATTACCCGCCCTGATGTCGTCAATGGGCTCGATGATTCCTATCCCGAAAAGATATCCCCAGAGCCGATTGACGTAACTCCTCGCAAAGTAGCGGTTGTCCGGGGACGTCATCCAGGCGGCCAACCTCTCCCTGCGGGATGCACCCTCCTTCACTTCGTGCTTGGCCTCGTAGGGGAAGGCCGGAGGAGTAATCTCGCCGGTCCGATCGTGCTTGATCTCTCCCGCCTTGACGTCCTTGACGATCTCGTAGAGAGGCTTGCCCCGCTCCACCGCGGTCTTGCCTATTTGACTCTTTCCGGAAGCCGGATCCTTCTCCAGCTTGAACTGGGCGAAGTAGGCCGCCATCTCGTAGTACTGGTCCTGGGTCCATCTCTCGAAGGGGTGGTCATGGCACTTGTTACAGTTGAACCGGGTGGCGAGGAAGAGGTGGGTCGTGTTCTCCATCGTTTCATCCGGCTTGCGCAGGACCTTGTAGTAGGAGGCGGGCGGGTTCTCCTTGTTCGAGCCGCTCGCAGTGAGAATTTTTCGGGCGAAGGAGTCGTAGGGCGTATTCTCCTTAACTTCGTTCTGGATCCAGTCCCTGAGTATTTTGGCTCCCTGCGGCCCGAGGAATTTCCGGTTCACCTGCAGCAGGTCGGCCCACTTGTTGGTCCAGTGCTCCACGAAGTCGGGGCTTCCAATCAGTTCGTCCACGATCTCGTCGCGCTTCAGTCTCGAAGAACGATTGTCCTCAAGAAAAGCGGTCACCTCCTCCGGGGTCGGGGGAAGGCCGGTCAGGTCGAGGGAAACCCGACGCAGAAACTCGAGGTCAGTGCAAAGTCCCGAAGGCAGGATTTTCATCCGCTTCCACTTGGCCGCCGCAAAGCGATCAATCTCGTTGTTGGCATCCGGCTCCTTCCATGCGAACCCAGACCGATCCCCCATCACCGTCAAGGTGGTAGCCGCGTAGCGACCCTCGTAGCGGGCCAGTATCGGGGCCTCTCCCCTCCTGATGGTGGTCATGAGGCCGATGTCGTCATGCTCCGCAACCTCCCCGTTTCCGCTCGTCACGACCGCCTCACGGGAAACGTCTCGGATCGAACCGTCGGCGTAGGTCGCGACCACCCTGATCTGCTGAGTGGAACCGATTTCCTGAACCACTGGGTTCTTGGGAAAAAGCTCGATGCTTTCGACACGGGCGGTCTTCAGGTCGAGCTTGGCGCCTGCCCCGATCCAGTTGCGAATGATTTCATAATACTTCGACCCGGGCTTGGTTACCTGCCCTCCCTCGTGGGGAACGGAAGCGCTTGCCTTCTGAAGCATCAAGCTCTTCTCGGGGACGGCAACGTTCGCCCTTCTCGAGGCCATGTCGTCGGTAAAGGCCCGAATGTCGAAAATGGCGTCGTACCCTCTGAGAGAGAGCTTGAACCCCTCCCTGCCGTCCTTCGATCCGTGGCAGGTGCCGGCGTTGCAACCGAGCTTGGTAACGACCGGGTTGACGTCGCGGACGAAATCAGGAACGTAGCCCGATCCGATACCGGAGATTTCAACGGGAACCTCAAGCCTGAGACCCGCAAAACGCGCCGTCAGTTTGCCCTTGCCGTTTGCAGAAGGCACGAACAGGCCTCTTGGGGAAACCGATCCGACCTCTCCCTGCACGGTCCATTCGACCATTCTGGTCACATCGGCTTCGGAACCTCCTTCCAGTTTGGCGGTGACGATCATCTGAGCATAGTCGATGGAGCGCCCAAGGACAATCGACGGTGGAGACGAGCGCAGGGACTGGACGACCAGACCCTTGGCCAAGGATTCCTCGGAGAAGAGCTCCGGCTCGGGATCGATCCTCGAGAAGACGTCGGCCTTATCTTCATCTGTAGCCGCATCCTTGACGTCCACCGGCGTGAAGGTCTTGGAAACTTCTCCCGAGGCGGTGGACAGAAGACGAATCTTGCCGTCGAACCCTGAGACCGCAAGGGTCTTGCCATCCGGAGAACAGTCCACTGAGAAAATACCCGTCTCCCCAAAGGAACGCTTCCAGAGATCTTTTCCGGAATCAACTTGAAAGGCCAGGACTTCCCCTTTGCCGTCAAGGCTGCTTCCAGCGAATCCGACGGCGCCGTCATGGTTGAAACAGACTGAGAAGATTCTGCCGATCAAGGCCCCGAATTCTCGGATTTGATTGGGGTTTCCTCCTCCTGCAGGAGCGGCCTTGGTCGCCTGCCTGAAAAGCTTGGGCTTGCCATCCGCACCACCCACCAGAAGCTCGCTTCTCTTGGGATGAACGTCTATGGAACTCTGACCGCCACTGAGCACGAAGGGGGTATGGGTGGTCACGTTTCCTATGAAGCGTTCGGTCGCAACGTCGGTCTGCTTGACCGTTTTGTCGCGACTGACGGAGAAAACGGATTTTCCATCCATGCTGAAAATCGTGTCGCGAACCCAGTCATCGTGACCGGCCATGTAGGCGACCTGTACTCCGGTCGTGGAATCAATCACCCGAACCGAGGTATCAGCCGCCCCAAAGGCAAATTGCGTACCATCGGGAGACCATGATCCGCCATAGAGGGTGTCGTAAGTGACGGATTTCGAGACCTCGAGGGCCTTCTTCTCGAGGTTCCAGATCTGAACCTCTCCCATGCGTCCGGGTTGTCCACCGGTCACCCCTATCCTCTTTCCATCCGGTGAAAAAGCCACCGACTCGACCCTCTCGGAAAGACCCACCAGGCGTGCAGCCAGTCCGGAACCATCCGACTTATGGACCAAGACCTCCTGAAAACCGGTTAAGGCAAGCAGTTTGCCGTCGGGTGAAAAGTCCATCGAAGTAACGACCGGGGGCATGACGTACTTGGGCGGGTTCGCCATGCTGTAGAGCGAGCCGGAATTGGAAGGGGAATCGTCCTTGGCTCCTTCCTCTATCCAACGACGCAAAAGATTGATCTCGGTTTCGTGCAGGGGCTTTGCATTTTTACCCTTGGGCATTTCGTATTCCCCCTTCTCGTCCGGGGTCACCAAGGCCACTAAACTGCTCTCAGCCGGTTTTCCTGGAACTACCGCGGGTTCGCCGGAATCCCCGCCCTTGAGCAGGGAGGCGAAATCCGTCATGACGTAGTCACCCTTGCTCTTCGCAGGTTGGTGGCAGCCATTGCAATTGGCTTGGAAAAGCGGGCGGATCTCCCCGAAGAAACTGACCGGCTTGAGCGCTTGGGTCTCGTCTTTTCCCAAAAGGGATACCACCAAAGCTGAGGATGCGAGCAAAAAAAATATCCTGCAAGCGGCTCGATCAATAAGATTCATGAAAAATTTCGTGCAAAAATGAAAGACGACGGGTCTGCGTCAACACATTGATCCATTGTGTTCAATGCCAAATTCATATGCAAGGGAAAGATGCGTCCATAAAGGAAATTTTAACAGCGGGGAGAACTTGCATTCCAATAATCCTCACCCGCCTGCAAAGTGGGGGCGAAGGTCTCGAAGAAGCCTACGCGGTGAGCTTGCCTCGAACGAAGGTTTCCGCCAAGCCCGACAGAACGACCTCTTCCTTGACCAATTCGCAGCGGATTTCCGCTCCACGCGGTGAGGCTTGAAGGCCAACCAGCTTATCCTTACCAAGCTTATCGCTCCAGTAGGGGGCCAAAAGACAATGAGCCGAGCCCGTTGCATGGTCCTCATCGATGCCCAGTCTGGGAGCAAAGTAACGGGAAACGAAATGATATCCGACACTCGAGGACCGTGCAGTCACGATCACCCCGAGGCTGGAGCTTAAACCGGACAGAACCCGAAAATCGGGATCCAGGGCATGAATCACCTCCTCTTCTCCGAATACGCAAAGGTAATTTTCCCCAATCAAGACCTCGTCGGGATAAGCCCCAAGTCCTTCCACGAGAATCGGGGAAACGGAAGATTTCCTTGCCTGCATCCTCGGAAAACCCAAAGACAACCTTCCGTTCTTTTCCATCGTTGCCCGCAGGTTCCCTCCATTGCTGGAAAAAACGATCTCGTTCCCCTTTGTCACCAATCCCTCTTGGTAGAGGACGTGGGCCGCTGCCAAGGTCGCATGACCACACAGGTCGACCTCCGCCTTGGGGGTAAACCAACGGATTGCCCAGACACCGTTCTTGCCGGGAAAAAGGAAGGCTGTCTCTGGGAAGAAAACCTGGGCGGCTATGTTCTGCAGTTCGTTCGTCGACAACCACTCTTCGAGGATGCACACGGCGGCCGGGTTTCCGGAAAACGCTCCCTTGCAAAAGGCGTTGACGCAAAAGTAGGGGAATTTCATCAAAAAGTTGCCCAAGATACCCAAAGCCCCCAATTGATCAACGCCAAAGAAGGCACGGGATCTCAAGGGAAGAAAAAAGCCCCAGGGTTGATACCACCCCAAGGCTAAATTCAAAAGCTTTGCGGCGCGCCCTTTAGGCAGGGTCGACGTCCCAGCCGGAACGGTAGACCTTGCTGATCAGTTTGTCGGTATCCTTGCGACCGGTCTTCATTTTCTTGGCATCCCACTTGAACTTGCCCCCGGCCCGCATGGCGACGTTTCCGAGCAGAATAGCCTCGGTCATGTTGCCGGCATAATCGAAATTGGAAACCGCTATCTCAGGCTTGCCCTCCCGGATGGCCTTGACGAGCTCTTCCTTCATACCGTTGTCTCCTCGACCGTTTCTCGGGATCGAGCGCTCGGGCAATTCGACCTGATTCCTCTTAAGCCACTTACCGTCCTTGTGAACCATCCAGTCGGCCCCGTAGTCGTTGGGGGAATACATCGTCCCGTTCGTTCCGACGAGAAGCAAGCCGCTGTTCTTGGGGGACTGGCCATGGAACAGGTCCAATGGGGGGAGATTCTTGACCCCCTTATTGTCCTTCCCATTGTTGCCGACCTTCCCTTCGTACCAGTGAAACTTGATCGCCCCTCTCTTGTCGGTCTTGGGAAACTGCAGGTTGATGCTGGCCCAAGAGGGAAAGGTCTCGTCGTTGATCGGGCCGGTATTGACTGACTCCACGGAGGTAGGTTGAGTCAGCTCGCATGCCATGAAGGCCAGGTTGGTGGTATGACAAGCCATATCCCCTAGAGCGCCCGTGCCAAAATCCCACCATCCTCTCCACTTAAAGGGGGTGTAGGCGGAATGATAAGGTCGCATGGGAGCCGGTCCGATGAAAGAATTCCAGTCGATGTGGCCGGGAGCCTCCATTTTCTCCTCTGGCTTTGCGACAATTCCCGGAGCCTGAGGCCAGACGGGGCGGTTCGTCCAAGCGTGAATTTCCTTCACTTCGCCCAAGCCTCCGGCACGGACGTATTCGGCTCCTTCCCTCAGACCATCCGATGCCGTCCCCTGGTTGCCCATCTGGGTGCAAACCTTGTTCTTGCGGGCCAAGAGGGCCATCTGTCTTGCCTCCCATACGGTATGCGTCATGGGTTTCTGGACGTAGACGTGGATCCCCTTTCTCATGGCCAGCATGGCGGCCGGGGCATGGGTGTGATCCGCGGTGCTTACGTTAAGGACGTCGATCTTGTCCCCAAGCTGGCTTATGAGCTCGCGAAAATCGCTGAACTTGACGGCATCAGGATGCTTGCGAACGGAAACATCCAAGCGGCGCGAGTCAATGTCGCAAGCCGCCACGACGTCCCCATGCATCGCCAGGGCATCGAAGTCTCCCTTACCCTTCCCGCCCACGCCGATACCCGCAACCTGAAGACGCTCATTGGCCCCGAAGACTCTCGATGGGAGAAAGGCGAAGGAGAAGGCGGTGGAGGCGGAAGCCCCCAGGAACGCCCGGCGTGAATAATGGAAGGTAGTGCGGTTTAATCTCGTCATGGTAAAATTTGTTGAACCTTTATTACTCTAGCCAAAACCAAGCCCGAGCAAGGGAAAATTTCGAAACGGAGAAATTTAATCCGCAAGGCGGAGACGGATCAAGGATTCTCCGACTTGTTCGACGGTGTGGCTTCGCTTCCCTTTTGAATTGCTCTGATCCTTTCCAGGTACTTGGTTCTTTCGCCCATATCCATCTTCCGGAAACGGTTCATCTCCCTGGTTCGGGAAGGCGGATCGAGCGTACGCCAGTGCCTGTTGAGAAAATCCTGCCTAGCCTTGAAGTCACTCATCATCTTGGATCGGTCGTGGGGGGATTTATCCCTGAATCGCTTAAGCCTCGCCTTCATCCCCCTGCGCTGTTCCGGGGACATTGATTCGATCCGCTCGACGGTTTGCCGGATCACGCGCAGGCGCTCGGGCGGAGCGTCCAGAAGCGAGTGAAGCAATTCTATTTGCTCGTCCCCTAGGGGCCTTTTCTTGCGATGGAAGTCGAGCATGCTTCGATTATGGTCGGGACGGCCTGCCTTGAGGGCCTCGCGGGGTGGATTAGGCGGAACCTCTTTGGGAGCTGAGAAGGACGGAAGGCAACAGGAAACAAGAGCAAGCAGGCACACCTGCGGGAAAAACGACTTGGGTATCATCATGAATTGGGTTATTCGAGCGGACTATCGAGCAGGGCCAGTAGGTCGAGGGTGGAAGAATCGGGAAGGACCTCCATGGTACCCACATCCACGGGAAGAGCCATGAGATCCTCGAGCAGTTCCTTGTCGGAGTCCAGCAAAGACTCGGCGATCGAGTCTTGCATCTGGAATTCTTCGGCGGCGTCTCCCGCACCGAAATCGGGGAGAAAGGCAAAGGCAAGGCAAGCGGCCAGGCCGAGCGTCACGTACGGCAGCATTTTGCCGGCGACGCGGGGAAAACCGTCTTGGTGATTCCGAATGATATCCTTGGCTAGGGCCGCATCCTGGAAAGCAGGGAAGGACTCGTTCTCCTCGGCCTGCAGAAAGCGATCAATCCGTTCCTCGATTTCTTCAGTGTTCTTATTCATGACTTTTGCCTCAGGTTGGAAAGTGATTTTCTCAATTCAAGACGAGCCCGATGGATCCAGGTCTTGACGTTCGATTCGGTGGCATTCATGACCTCTGCGATTTCACGGTAACTAAGCTCGCGTTGCACTCGAAGCAGAAGAGCCGTTCTTTGGTTCTCCGGGATGGCATCCAGTTGGTTCAGGAGGATTTCACGGTACTCCTCGACTTGTCCGTCCTCTCGTCCCTCGGCGTTCTCAATACGTTCGTCGAAAACCTCCTGCGGCCGACGCTTCCTTTTCTTGATCTCATCGATCAAAAGGTTACGGGCAATGGTGAAAAGCCAAGTGGAAAACTTGGCTTGGGCCACATAGCGGGGAGATGAGCGGTAGACTCGGATAAACACACGTTGCGTAAGGTCCTCGGCATCCTCGCGCTGGTTCAGGGAACGGAGAAAAAAACGGAAGATCGGCAGTTTCCACAGCCCGATCAATTCTTCCATGGCATCTTGGTCGTCCAGGGCGATTCTCGCCATCAGTCTGGTTTCCCTCTCAGGGTGAACGGGGTCCTTGGATTCTGCCTCCTTCATTGCGAGCAGATCCAGACTATTTCCAGTCCATACGCATACGCCTTTCATTATCGATCATGCGAAGTAAACTAGCAAGGACGCCAAAAGTTGCAGAAAAAGCAAAAAAAAACAGGGTCAGCGATCAAGCGGAATCACTTGCACGGCATCCGCGATGACGTATCCCTCCGTCCCTTCGTTGTGGACGGCAACGGTGTAAGGCTCCCCCTTGCGGAACACGAAGGAACCCAGAGAATGCCAGATCATGTCACGATCCCCCTTCCTTCTCTGGTCTACCATGATCTTGACCAAGCCCTTGTCATGCTTGACCTCGTACCTGACCTTTCCGGCCCGATTGCCCGAAGGAACGAAGGAGACCATGATCTCGTGAAGTCCGTCGTTCGGGGCCAGAAAAGGGAAAGTGGCGGAGCGCATGCCCTTGCCCCCGTTTTCGTCGTGAAAATAGGAAGAACCTACGAATGGGCGGAGGGAAGAGCTTTCCACCCACTCCCCCGCAAAGCGGACCTGCTTGCCGTCGATCACTACCCCGCTAAGCGATTTGGGATCGATCCCCCTTCCACGAGAGACCCGGTTGCTGCGAACCAATTGCAGGACCTGACCGTCCGCAGTCAGGCGAGCGGCGAGTTTTGCATAGACCACCTCCTGCACCGATGCCTTATCCTCGATGGCCAGAACGGCGGCGGTTGCCGCGGACTGACCTAGAATCATGAAGACGGGTTCCATGCGGATCGAGCCGAAGGCGATATGAGAAGAAGAAACGCAAACCGGCACCAGAAGGTTAAGGCAGTCCTCGGACTTAGGTACGATGGAACCATAGGAAATCTGGTAGGGGCCACCCGGGTTGACCTGGACGTCGCCCTCGTTAAGCACGTAGGCCATGCCGCTCTCGTCCCTGGCGACGTAGCGCTGAACGTTATGGGAGTCCATGTTGTATGATCCCATCCCGATGGGATTTGGCGTCTCCTTCTTCTGTCGGAGGTGAAGTTCCGTCATCACGAAGTCACTCACCATACGCCTGGCCTCGCGCACGTAAATCTGTTGGGGCCAGTGCCCGCTATCGACGAACTCGTCCTTGGCCAATCCCCAGGAATTCATCTTTTTACCTACGTCCTCGGGGACTCTCGGGTCGTTGCATAGAAAATAGAAGTAGCCCTTCTGGTACTCCTCGTGTTCGAGAATGATTTTCTTCCGCTCTTCATAGCTGGCCTCGGGGTAACGGTAATTCATCCCGATGTTGTCAGTGCTGAAAGGGCCGTGGTTGTTGGTGTCCGTCTTGGCGTTTGGTATGGGGTCGAACTTCCCGAATACGTGCCGGGATCCCATTTCCAGGGTACGCAGCAGCAATTCATACTGGACGGGATCGTAGTTTTCGGGCTTTGGAAAGGGGATGCGGTTGTCGGGTACCTGGGTCAGGCAGAGACGAAAGTTATAGGCCTGCATCTTTGCGTCCCCGCTTCCCTCGACTCCCGCCCCCTCTGCGCTGATCCTCGCCAGGAGTCCACTGGATGGATCCCCCTTGATCACGAACGGGTCCACTTTCCCCTGGAACTGGTGCTTGGTCGCCCGTTTCGCCTGGACTCCGCTGAGAGTCTCCCCATAGAGTGCGTTCGGTTCTCGGCCGACGAAATAGCTAACCCCTGCGGCCGCCATCAAGTCTCCCTCGTAAGTGCAGTCCAGAAAGACCTCTCCCTCAAAACGGTTGCCGGCAAGCGTCGTCACGGACTGGATCCGACCGTCTTTCTTCTCCACCCCCTTTTCCCGGTCGAGCCATTCGTTCCTGTAAACCTCCACTTCCTGTTCCTTGACCCAGGACTCGAAGATCTGCTCGGCAACGTGAGGCTCGAAGATCCACATCGTCCTTCTGTCGCCATCAATGGCGGGGGTGCCTTGCCCCCGGTTGCCGTAGTCTTCCATGTCCTGCCACTTCCACGACTCGACGCTCTGGTAATGCCGCCACACGCGATGGTAGAAATCCCGGGCTATTCCTCCAATGGCCTCCTTCCGCCCACTGTCCGTCCAACCCAGACCACTACTCGAAAGACCGCCCAAGCGCTCATCGGGGGAAACGACCACCACGGACTTGCCCATTTTCTTGACTTGGACCGCAGCGCTTATTGCGGCGGAGGTTCCTCCGTAGACCACGACGTCTCGCTTGTAGGTTTCGCCAAGTACAGGCTGGAAACCGACCTGCAGGCAAAGCAAGACGACCATTTTACCGGCCAAGGTTCTTAAGACGATTCCCACCTTTACATTTTCCTAACTTGCATGCCCTCGAAGACAAGGTTTATTTTGTCCCTGAGACCCGATTGTGGGCAGGATGTCTTCGATCCGGACTGCCCCCCCATGCAACCACCTTCACCACCTATTCATGAACGACAAAAAACAATTTCTTACGGTCCTAGTCCTAGCCCTCACGGTCTTTTTCCATAGCGCCGCCGAGTCAACCGGCAAAGCCTCCAAGCCCCGCCAAAGCGAACGGAGTTTCAAACTCAAAAAAGGGGGACAAGGTTACGAATACCTTCTCTACGAACCCTCCGCGAAAGCAAAGGGAAAGCTGCCTCTTCTGATCTTCCTGCATGGGAGAGGGGAACGGGGAAACAACCTCAACCTCGTCAAGAAGCACGGCCCGGCCAAAATCGTTGAAAAAAAGGACCTTCCCTTCGTAGTCGCCTCCCCTCAGTGCCCGCGGACTGACCTCTGGTGGAAGCCGGCCTTAGTGGCAGGCCTGGTGGACGAGCTACTCAGCAAACACCCCATCGACCCCGACCGCGTCTACCTCACGGGCTTGAGCCAAGGAGGATTCGGCACCTGGTCCACGGCCGCCGAATACCCGGACAAGTTCGCCGCCATCGCCCCCATCTGTGGCGGAGGCAAGACCGATTGGGCCGAATCATACGGCTCCCTGCCCATCTGGAATTTCCACGGCGATGCCGACAAAGTCGTGCCCGCCCGCATGAGCCGGGTCATGGTCGACGCGGTCAAGAAAGCGGGCGGACGGATCAAGTATACAGAGTACCCCGGCGTCGGACACGACTCCTGGACCAAAACCTACGGCAACCCCAAGCTATACGAGTGGCTGCTCTCCCATTCGAGGAACGTAAAGTAGTGCCATTCAGGTCGAAAGATCCTCCAGGGCTCCCCTTAACTCCGGGTACTTGAACCGGTAACCGGACTCGGCAAGCACCGAGGAAACGACTTTGCGGCTCTTCAAGACCAACTCCGGGGCCGTTCGCAGGAAGACGGCCCCCAGACGAACGGCAATGCCGGGAGCGGGAAAGCCGATTCCCAGAGGGGCAAAGCAGCGTCGCATGCCTTTCATGAAAGCGGCATTGGTCACGGGGTTTGGGGCGGCCAAGTTGACGACCCCACTGAGGTCTTCTCGTTCCATCAAAAACTTCGCGATCCCGACCCAGTCGTCAATGTGCAACCAGCTCATCCACTGCGAGCCTGGTCCTTGCGAGCCTCCCAGGCCAAGGGACGCAAACCTCTTCATGACGGGAAATGCGCCACCACCCTGCCCCAGTACTATGCTGACACGAAGAACGAGGCTTCGCACCCCGTCCGGGACGGAATCCTGCAAAGCCTTTTCCCACGCCCGGGCCACCTCCACGGAAAAGCCCGATCCATAATCCCCGCTGTTTTCATCGTGGGGAACAAGGTCCCCCCGACGGTCCTCGTAGATGGTTGCGGTACTCGAGTTAAGCCAAACCTTCGGGGGCTCTTCGCATTTCCTCATCGCCTCCCCCAGAACATGGGTCGAATCAACCCTCGAGTCCATGATCAGGCGACGGTTTGCCTCCGTGTAGCGGCAGTCGACGGAACGGCCCGTCAAATTAAAGACGGCAACGGCCCCATCCAGTTCCCGGCCCCATTCTCCCTGATTTCGGGCGTCCCAGGTAACGAAGCGCCCGCATGATTCAGGCCGAGCCTTCCCCCTGCTTAGGATCACGACTTCATACCCATCAGCCAGAAGCGAGCCGGCCAAGGCCTGTCCTAGAAAACCCGATCCCCCCGGCAAGACGACTTTCTTCACTCGTGTTTCAGTTAAAATGCTTCTCGAAGGCAAGAATTGTCCTGCCTATGTCCTCGTCGGTAATATGCAAATGGGTGACGATGCGCAGAAGGTTCCGGCCAAGGGAAAGAAAGTCGATTCCCTCCGCCCCCAGCCGAGCCACTGCTTCGGAGGCAGGTTCCTCGGTCGCGACATAGACCATGTTGCTCTGGACCGACTCCAAGTCCACACTTAGGCCGGGGAGTTCGCAAAGCCGTGAGGCGAGGGATCGAGCCCTTTGATGATCCTCCGGAAGCCTTTGCAGGTTGTGATCAAGCGCGTACAGGCCCGCCGCGGCAAGCACGCCCGCCTGCCTCATCCCACCCCCAAACATTTTCCTCCAGCGGTGAGCCTCTTCGATAAGCTGGCGCGAACCAACCAGCACCCCCCCGGCGGGGGCCCCCAGTCCCTTCGATATGCAGATGGAAACGGTGTCGCAGTCCCGAACCATTCTGGCCGGATCCTCGCCGCTGGCCACGGCCGCATTGAAGATCCGGGCTCCGTCGACGTGGAGGGCGCAACCGTAGCCACTCGCCACCTGGGCGATTTCATCAATCACGGGCTGCGGGTAAAAGGTTCCTCCCCCTCGATTGGAAGTATTCTCTATGCAGACCACGCTGCCGTTGGGATAATGGCTCGAGCACTCGGACGGTTTGCGGATCCTGTCCGCGACCTTAACCGGTTCCATGATCCCCCGCTCCGCCGGTACTAGGGCGACAGAACAACCGGAAAGGGCGGCGTATCCCCCACCCTCGTAAACATATAAATGGCTCTGTTCCTCCGTAACGATCTCATCGCCCGGCTGGGTATGGGACCTAATGGCGACGGCGTTGGACATGGTCCCGCTCGGAACCAGCAGGCCTGCCTCCTTTCCCATGATGGAAGCCATTCTCTCCTGCAGTTTGATGACGGTCGGGTCTTCCCCGAATACGTCGTCCCCGACCTCCGCGGAGGCCATGGCCTGGCGCATGGCCGCAGTGGGCTGCGTGATGGTGTCGCTGCGCAGGTCGACCCGGTCGGACGGGAACTCCAGCATCCTCTACCGTTTGCGGTCTACTTAAGTAGAATATTCTTGAAGGAAACCTTCATCGGGGGCCCTGCGTGGACCTGAAAGGCAAGCAAACCGTCCGCCCGGCGGGTCTTCTCGTCGTTGTCGATCAATTCGGTCGTCTTGACCCCGTTGATGTAATGGGTGAAGTGATACCCCTTGGCAGTAATCCTGTAGGTATTCCATTCCCTTTTCTTGATCGTCTTGCCGATTTCCTTGGAATCCCCGAATTTCTTGGCATCCTTTTGCAACTTTCCCTTGTCGTTGCGGGTAAGAGTCGTGTGAAATCCACGGTCCGACAAAATGCCCCGGAAGCCTTCCCCGTAGCAAATGCCCGAGTAACGGTCTCCGGATTCGAAATCCGCCTGGTAGCCTCCGATGCGCCAGCCGTCGTGATCGCCTGGCTTGACGAAACTGCGGTACTGTATGCCGCTGTTCCCGCCCTCGATCTTGAAGTCGACGTAAAGATCGAAATCCTTGAGCTTTCCTCCCTTCCAGATGGCGAAGGTGTTTCCCTTGGTCGGGTTCTCCTTGGTGGTCTGTCCCACGATGGCGCCGTCCTTTACGCTCCAGAACTGGGGATCACCGTCCCAGCCCTTCATGGTCTTTCCATCGAAAAGCTTTTTTTCCGCATGAACGGAGGCGCAGGATAAGGCGAGGAGGGAAATGAGGAATTTGAATGATTTCATTTTAATTTTAATAGGGTTACCCAGACAAATGTCCTCCCAACCGTCGTTTAGGCAAGGAAAAGTTGACCCCAAGAGCTTTTTATTTCTCAATGCCCTCCTTTCGCCTCCCCATGATTTCCGTCCAAGACCTAAAGATTCACTACGGCGACTTCGTTGCCGTGGACCGTTTGTCCTTCGAGGTCCGGAAAGGTTCGGTTTACGGTCTGATCGGTCCAAATGGGGCGGGCAAGACCACCACCATCAAAGCCATCGCTACCCTAATTGAGCCAACCTTCGGGGAAATCACTCTCGATGGAACCTCAGTTCTGCACGAACCCGAACAGGCCCGCAGGATGCTCGGCTACATGCCCGACTTCCCCCCCGTCTATGACGACCTGCGGGTGGAGGAATTCTGCGACCTCTTCGCCCATGCCTACGGACTTGATCCCGTGCGGAGAAAGGAAAAGGTCAGCGAGTGTCTCGGCCTGACCGGTCTCACAGACAAGAGAAAAGACCTCTGCAAGACCCTTTCCCGGGGGATGAAGCAACGGGCCCTCCTTGCCAAGACCCTGGTCCACGACCCGCCCGTCATGCTTCTGGACGAACCCGCCGCCAACCTCGATCCGAAGGCCCGGATCGATCTGCGCAACCTGCTCCGCAAATTAGCCTCCGACGGGAAGACCATCCTCGTCTCCTCGCACGTTCTCACGGAATTGCAGGATCTTTGCGATGCGATCGGGATCATGAAGCAAGGCCAGATGGTACACTCCGGTACGATCGAGGAGATCGCCGAGAAAACAAGCCCCGACAAGATCGTGCTTCTGGAATTCGCCTCCCCCGGGCCTGAACCGGGAACGATCCTTTCACCTCTGGACTTCGTCTCGTCGGTCGATGCTCTCGACGAATCCGGGACGAAGTATGAGGTTGCCCATACCGGGACCAAGGACGATGAGTCACGGATGATCACCCTCCTCGTGGAAAAGAGAGCCCGAGTCTGCCGCTTTCAGCCCAAGCAGTCGAAGGTCGAGGATTTGTTTCTGCAGGTTGAATCGGAAGAGGAAGGAGGGGAGGAAAAGTGAACCCGCTTATACTGCGCGGCCTGTGCGAGCGACTCCGGCCCAAGCACCTTGTAGCGGCAGGGCTATTCTCGCTCATCATTTGCTCCACGATTTACCTGACCGCCTATTTCAACGGCTCCCAGGGCGAATGGCGCTTGGTCGAGGGAACCGATGAATGGCAACAAAGCGAATCTTCCCCCGTAGACGGCGCCCGCAAGGCCTTTACCTGGCTCTTGGGCCTGCAGGGCTTTTTCCTCATGTTCCTCGGAACCGGACGGGTCGCCTCCATCACCGCCGAGGAGAAGGAATCCGGCCTTCTTGATTACCAGCGCATGACGCCCATGAATCCCTTTTCAAAGATCACGGGCTACCTCTTCGGAGTCCCCGTCAGGGAGTACTATATGTTCGCCCTCACGCTCCCCTTCCTCCTTCACTGCATCGTTACGGGAGAACTATCCCTAGAGAACGTCCTCCACCTCTACTTCGTCTTCTTTTCATCCGTCGCCCTGTATCACTTGACAGCCCACGTCATCGGCTTGGTCGTGCCCAAGCCCCGGGCCGCTTCCTGGGTTTCCCGCATCGTGGTTCTCGGGCTCTACTTCTTTCTTCCCATCTTCGGCCAAGCGGGCATCTCCTTCCTTTCGTTCCTGACCATTCTCCCAACCTATTTCGGGAAAGTCCTTCCCGAGCTGACTGCCCTCGAGAGCACCTCCTATCGCAGTTGGGAAAACGAGTTGGTCGACTTTTGGCAGAACGTTCCCTTCTTTACCACTGAGATCTCGCCCTCCCTCTTCACCCTCATTATGCAGGGACTCATCCTTACCGCACTTCTGGTCACCGCCCATCGCAAATGGCGCAACGATGCCCTCCCCGCCTTCTCCAAACCCTCCGGCCTAATCGTCTTCGTGGTTTTCCAGTTTCTTCTGCTTGGCTCTCTGTGGCCCTTCTTCGCGGAGGGCAAGGCCAGTGGCCTGCTGGGCGAAAACTTCTCACTCGAGGACACGCGCGAGGGGCTCTTCATCCTCCTCTTCGTGCAATCGGTTTACTTCGGGCTCTCCCTCCTCGGAATTCTCACCCTCGTCAATACCTGCTGCCCGGACCGCCACCTTCACCTGAAGGGCAAGCAACGAGCCCAGCGCCTGGGTCTTCCCGCCATCCCCCGATTGGCCGACGAGAGCCGCGGAACCTGGTTCGTCCTGGTCCTCGGAGCCATGGTTTGCGCCGTCCATGCGGTTCTTCTTTCCCTCGCTCAGGATTCCGCCCTTTTCTTCGTTGCATATGGGAGCAACTGGGAAAGCCTGCTTGATCCAACCCCCGTCCAAGTCAGCCCCCTGGCCTACCTTCTGCCCGCCGTCCTGGTCCTTTCCTGCGCAACCTACCTCCAGGCCGCTCGCGAGCTTTGGTTCTCCCTTGGGTTTTGGGGTTTCGCAGGCCTGCTCTGGATCACCCCTATGCTGGCCTCCCTGGTTCTGCTCGTAGGCTGGGGAACCGATCACCTGGACGCGATTGCCGCCCTTTCTTCGCTCTGCCCGATCCTTTGCCTCCCTCAGGTTCTTACCTGCCACTATCCTATTCCCATTCCCCAGGAATACGTCGATACGCCTGCCTTGGGAGCCTTTGCCGGTATCGGCGTGGCAACCTGCCTGGCCTTCTTTCTTTCCGTCCGGCTCTACCGCAGGCCCAAGCCATGAACCTCTTCCTTGCCCGCCATGATTAAAAACTTGCGAATACTCGGTAACGTAGAAGGGATATCCTACCTTCTTCTGCTGTGCGTCGCCATGCCACTGAAATATCTCGCCGACATGCCCTTGGCGGTAAGGGTCGTGGGCATGGGACATGGCGTTCTCTTCATCGCCTATTGTATCCTGCTGGCCCTTTGCATGCGCAGGTTCAAGTGGTCGCTTGGCTTCGGAATTTATCTCTTCGTGGCCACCTTGATTCCCTTTGGGACCTTCGTGACGGACCGCCGGTTGAAGCAAATGGAATCCTAGATTTCCCGGATGCGGATCTTACGGAAGCGGTAGAGGCCTTCCTTGGCATGGTGCTGCAGGCCAATGGTCCCAACCTTGTGCTTGGAGTCCTTTAGGTCGCTGCACAACTGACCGTTTATCCAAGTGCGGATCCGTGAACCCTTGCAGGCGACCCGGATCTGGTTCCACGCCTTGGGCTTGTAGAAAGTGCCCGTCCGGTCGATGAAGGCATTGATCTTTACCTCCTCCTCGACGGGGTTCATCCAACCCACCCCGATATCGTAGATTCCACCGCTGCGGACGTCCGAGATTTCACTCTGGTATCCGGCCGGCAGATTCTTGCCCTTGGGCAGGACGCAACGGAAACCTATGCCCGAGTCAAAGTCCTTCCCCGGCATGAAAGCCTCCAGTTCAAGGATGAAGTCGGTGAAATCGAGGGTATGAAGATAAAAGACCTGAGGAGCGGGTGAAAGGTGGATTTCTCCGTCCACCACCTCGATTCCGGTCGGTTCCGTGATCTGGGATACGGGTCCCCCAGGCTTGGAAGCGAAGGGTTGCCGCCAGCCTTCCAGGGACTTTCCGTCGAAAAGGGAGGTCCAGCCCTCGTCTGGCAGGCCGATCTCGAAGGTACCGAACTCGCGCCAGGGAGGAAAGAGGGTCTCCCCTTTGCGCAGCCTGGGAACGGGAGTTACCTCGTATTGCCTGCGCAACTTGCTCAACTCTCCTTTCATATGCTCAAAAGTCTCAGCATAGGCAGAATCCGCATGCACCGATTTCATTTCCATCGGGTCCTTCTGGAGATCATACAGTTCCCACTCGTTCAAATCGTAGAAGTGCATCAGCTTGTATCGGCTGTTGCGGGCGCCGTCGTGGCGACGCACTGCATGGTACTCGGGGAAGCAATAGTAGTGGTAGTAGACCGATTCCCTCCAGTCGGATGGCTTTTTGCCCTCGAAAAGGGGCTTCAGGCTCTCGCCTTGCATATCGGACGGCTGCTCCAGCCCCGCCAAGTCCAGGAAAGTTTGAGCGAAATCCAAGTTGGAAACCATATCCTTGTTGACCCTGCCCGGATTCGCAACCCCCGGCCAGCGAACCAGCAAGGGGGTTCGCAGCGACTCCTCGTACATGAAGCGCTTGTCGAACCAGCCATGCTCCCCAAGGAAAAACCCTTGGTCGGAAGCATAAATCACCACCGTATTCTCGGCCAGTCCCGACTCGTCCAGGTAGTCGAGCATGGTGCCTACCGACTCGTCCAGCGACTTGATGCAAGCCAAGTAGTCGGCCATGTATCTTTGGTATTTCCAGCGCACCAGGTCGTCCCCTTGGGGGCGCTTTTCAAGGACTTCCGCCCGGATCCTGTCGTAGACCTCGTTCCATTTCTTTTTCTGGGCCTCGTTCATGCGGTCCTGGCGGAAAGGAACCATCTTGTTGTCGAGGGCCAGGTCCATGGTCACCCGCAGGGTCATGTCCTGGGTCTGGGCGGGCGTGCCCCTGCCGTTGTAGTCGTCGAAAAGGTTCTTCGGTTCGGGGTAATCCTTGGCCACGTACTCATCGAGAAGATGCACCGGGGGCAGCCAAAATCGGTGGGGCGCCTTGTGCTGGACCATAAGCATGAAAGGCTTGTCCTTGTCCCGGTCCTTCTCCAGCCAATCGATCGACTTGCTCACAACCGCTTCCGTGACGTACTCGCCGGGAGTGCCGGCAACGAGCCCTTGGGGAGTCCGGAAGTCCGGAGCGTAATAGGTTCCCTGCCCGGGCAGGACGTTCCAGAAGTCATAGCCCTGGGGATCGGTCCCGAGGTGCCATTTCCCGATCACGGCCGTCTGGTACCCCCCTTTCTGCAGGAGCTTGGGAAAGGTCTGTTGACTGCCGTCGAAGCGGTGCTCGTTCTCCATGAAGCCGTTTAGGTGGGAATGCTTCCCCGTCTGAATGACGGCTCGACTTGGCCCGCAGAGGGCATTGGTCACGAAACAGTTGTCGAAGCGGATTCCCTCCTTGGCGATTCTGTCCAGGTTGGGCGTTGGAGCCACCTTGCTGAGGCGCCCGCCATAGGCCGAGATGGCCTCGTAGGAGTGATCATCGGAAAAGATAAAGACGATATTGGGGCGCTCCTTCTTTCCCTTCGCTTGAGGGGAAGGCTGAGCTTTGGGCCTCGTTACCTGCGGAGCCTTGTCGGCGGAATTCTCGGACGTCTGGGAGACCCGGCAGGCGCTCAGGAGGATCAGGGGCAGGCAAATAAGGCGGAGGGTTTTCATGGCTGGGTATTTGATGGATGCCGAGGTTTGTTCGGCGCGTAAGGGTTGGTTGGGGTTGGGTGGCCCGAGGGATGATCCGAAAGCCTAGGCGCGGAGCAGTCCGAGTTCACCGGTGCTGTCGGCGAAACGGTCCATTTCCAGGCCCATGGCCCGTGCCTGGGTCAGCCAGAGGTTGGCCAGGGGCACGCCTCCCTCGGGGGCCACGTACTTCCCGGCCACCTTGGGAACAAGGCCGGATTGCTCGGAAAGGTTGAAATGACGGCCCGTCTTGAAGGTTCCGCCCCCGGACCCGGCCACCACGATGGGGAGGGCACTGTACTGGTGGGTCGCCCCGTCGCCCAGGCCGGAACCATAGGTAAAGAGGGTGTTGTCCAGAAGGCTCTTGCCGTTGGCTTCCTGAATCCGGTCCATCTTCTCGACTAGGTAGGCGAATTGCTCCATGTGGAAATGATCCACCTTGATCAGGTCCTCGATAAACTTCTTCTGGTTGTGGGACATCTGGTGGTGGCTGCGGGGCTTGTCGAAAAGGCTCTCGTAGAGATAGGGGGTGTCCCAGCGCTCGGGGCCCACCATGAAGGTAGCGACGTTGGTCAAACCGGTCTGGAGGGCCACCACCATGAGATCACCCATGAGACGAATGTATTCGCCCCGGGGAAGCTTTCCGTCCATGGGAACGTCGAGGTCCACCTTGCTGAGCTCTTCCTTCAGGCCCTCCAGCCTGGAGAGCTGCCGCTCGATCGTACGGATGGAGTCGAAGTACTCGGCGAACTTTTCCTGGTCCTCACGGCCGAGGTCGCGCTTCAGGGAGCGGGCGTCCTCAAGGACGAGGTCGGTGATGTTTCTGTAGGAGCTCCTCTCGTCCGACTTGAAGAGCCTACGGTAAGCCAGCCTTGGATCGCGCATGGAGGGAGCGACGTATTCCGTGCCGTACCAGGAAATGTTGTCGAACTGTATCGACTCCTTGTTGTCCTTGTGGCTGTTGCAACTGAACTCAAGGGTCTTGAACGGGGTCCGTCCGCCGATCTTTTCCGCAACGATATGGTCAAGCGTCCGGGCCTGTGGATAGGGGGAATGCTTGACGCTAAAGGGGCTGGCGCTGGAAAGAAAGCAGGATGCGCACTGGGCGTGCACATCGGTACCTGGCTGAAAAGTCCGGTCCATTCCCGTGATCAGGGAAACCTTCTCCCGAACTCCCCCGAGCGGCTTCATGGTGGCGGTCAACTCAAGGGGATGCTCCCCCTTCGGGATGCGGGTCTTGGTCTCCTCGGCATTGAAGTTGTCCCGGTTGAAAAGAGGGGTCACCCCATTCTCCTCACCAGGGAAAAAGGTACGCCTGACCACCCCGATGGGCACATAGTAGAAAGCCAGCCTCCGGGCCACTTCGGCGGAGGGTTTGGCCGCCAGGCTCTCCATCCAGGGCAGGGAGAGAATGGACCCGCCCATTCCGTGAAGGAAGCCTCTTCTCGATATAGATTTCATCGAAGTCGTCATCCTAAGGTTTCAAGGCTTCCCGACGCAAGGCAAGTTTCACCGGTTTGCCGAGGAAAGGCTCGGAAAGAACGATCGCCTTGATCATTGCCTTAATGCGGTATTCGCGGGCGGCGGCTTCTTCCGCGACCCGGTCCAGGGCGGGCGAATCGGAGGGGGACAGCTCGCGTCCCAGGGCGAAGGCCAGCATGTGACCCGCAAGGGCCCGGACGAAGCGTTGCCTCTCCTTGAGGATGGCATCCTTGAATTCCACCACGTCGCCGAACGCGTGGCGGCGGAAGAGAACCCCTTCCGAGTCGACGCGCAGCCCACCCTCGTAGTCGTCGCGCCAGCGCCCGACCGGGTCAAAATTTTCCAGGGCGAATCCGAGCGGGTCGAGTTTCTCGTGGCAACCGGCGCAATCGGCCCGCTCCCGGTGGGCGGAAAAGCGCTCCCGAAGGGTCAGGTTCGCATCCTCCTTCTCCGGCTTGGGAAGCGGCGGGACGTCGGCGGGCGGAGGAGGTGGCGGCGAGTTGAAGATTACTCCGGCCAACCAGGCGCCGCGGGTAATGGGCTTGGTCTCGTGAGGGCCCGAGGTCATGGTCATGACGGCGCTGTTGGTGATTATCCCCCCCTGGCGCCGGTCGCTCAGGGGTTGCCTGAAGAATTTCATGGTGACCGGCCCACCGATCTTGTCCCCGGGTTCCTCGCCCAGCCATTTCCTGAGGCGGGCCGAGCGATAGGTATAGTTGGCGTCGATGAACTCCAGAACGGGGCGGTTCTCCAGGAGAACGGTCTCGAAAAGAAGAAGGGGTTCCATCATCATGTCCATGGTCGTCCGGTAACTGGGAGGGGCATAGTAGAAATCGGGATAGGCCTTCTCGTCGGGCACGGATGAGATGATTCTGTCCAGCTGGAGCCATTGGGTGGGGAAACTGTCGCAAAAGCGCTTCAGCTTGGGATCGGAAAGCATGCGGTCCACTTGGCCTTCCAGGACCTTGGGATCGGACAAGGTCCCGGCACGGGCGAGATCGAGCAATTCCCCGTCGGGCAGGCTTCCCCACAAAAAGAAGGAAAGGCGGGAGGCCAAGAAGTGTTCCCGGACCGGTTCAGTGGCCTCTTCCCCGAGAGAATCGTAGAGATAGAGGAAGCGCGGGGATGCGATGACTGCGGAGACGACCTCTTTCATAGCGTCCTCGAAGGAAACCCCAGCCTCAATCCGGCCAAGGGCATGGGAATGATAGCGGGTGAGGGTTTCCTTCCCGACGGGCTTCCGAAAGGCCTTGGTAAGAAAGGCGCGGAGGCGCTCGGAGAGGATTTCCGGAGTTTTTTCGGTGTCCGCGGGCGCCTGGAAGAAGTCCGTCCATATGCCCACCGACTTGGGACCGAAAGTCGAGCTGCGGACGATGGTCCGGCTAAGCTTGAAGAAAGCCTCCATGAGGATGGGTGAAAGGGAGAGGTGGTCAGCCTGGTTATCGTAGCCGTGCTCGGCCCGCAAATCCTGCGGGAAGGGCCCAACTCCGGAGAGCCGGGGCTCGATCAGCCCGGACTTGCCTAGGGGACGGCTGCTGACGGTCAGCGTATCCGGCATCCCCTCTTTGATCGCCTTGGCGAAATAGCCCGAGCGGTCCCTCATCATTCTCTCGGGAAGAGGAAAGACCGATACCTTGAGTCCCAGAAGGTCCTGAACCGCATTGGCGTACTGGAACCGGTTCATGCGGCGGATGCGGGTGACGGGAAATTCAGCATCCTGCGCAAGGGCTGCCTTCAGAAGGCCCTGCAAATGCTCGAGGGCCGAGTCTCTGACCTCAAGTGGAATCTGCTCCTCGTCCTCGGGAGGCATTTCTCCGAAGTCAATGACGTCCAGAACGGCTTGCAGAAGCTCCGAATCCTCCGTCAGATCCGCTCCCTCCGAGTATTTGAGCAGGTCGACCTTGCCCTTGACCTTGCTTTCCTTGCCGTGGCACTGGATGCAATGGGTAGCAAACAGGTTTCCGAGGGCAAAGGTTTCCTTCGCCGGTTTCGCCGATACGGCGGGCAAGGCGAGAAGGATACCCGCCACAGCCCAAGCCGCGAGACGTACTTTTGTTGCGAGGTTCATGGATGCTTCCTGAAGACCTTATTCTTCCAAATATGGAAGGAATTGCAAATATGGAAACAGGGGGGAGGTGATTTTCCCCAAGGGAATCTTTTTTCTCCTGTTGTAAAAATTCGGCAGTTGAGACATCATGCTCCCCATGTTCGAACTGGGCGGACTCAAGCTTAAGTCAAACCTCTTCCTGTCCCCACTGGCGGGCTACACCAACCTGCCCTTTCGCCTCGTGATCCGGGAAATCGGAGGGGTCGATCTGTGTACCACCGACTTGGTCAACGCCCGCTCCCTTCTGGAGAACAACCCCAAGGCCCTCAAGCTGATCGAGACCAACGGCCAGGACAGCCCGCTCTCGGTCCAGCTCTTCGGAGGCGTGAAGGAGGAAATGCGGGACGCCTCGATCCTCCTGGTGGAAAAGGGCGTCGACTCGATCGACGTCAACATGGGCTGTCCCGTTCCCAAGGTCACGAAGACGGGTGGCGGGGCCAGCATGATGAACGAGCTGCCCAAGACTCAGGCTCTCATCCGGGCCATGGTCGACGCGGTCGACGTACCGGTCACCGCCAAGATGCGCCTCGGCTGGGACGAGCAAAACCTGACCGCCCCCGATTTGGCCAAGGCCTTGGAGGATGCGGGGGTGAGCGCCGTATTCGTGCATGGACGGACCAGGGCCCAGGGTTTCGACGGAGTGGTCAACCTCGAGGGTATCCGTAAGGTGGCGGAGGCGGTTAAGCACGTCCCGGTGATCGGGAACGGGGACGTCACCACACCGGAAGCAGCCAAGCACATGATCGACCGGACCGGATGCGACGGGGTTTCCGCCGGGCGCGGTGCCTTTTACAACCCTTGGATTTTTCTCCATACTCAACACTTTCTCGAAACCGGAGAGCTCCTTCCCGAACCCACTTTCGAAGAACGCATCCGAGTGCTGCGGCGCCACTACGACCTGATGATCGAGGTATTCGGGGAAGACCGCGGGTCGGTTCAGTTCCGCAAGGTAGCCCCTTGGTACGCCAAGCGGTTCGGCCCCGTCAAGCCCTTCAACAACGCGATCGTACGCATCAGCTCACGGGAGGAATTCGAAGGCATTCTGAACGATTACCTGGAGTGGCGCAGGCAATTCACCGACGACTCCGGTGAACTCCTCCCCCGCTATCGACTCCCCCCCATGGTCGCTTCTTTCATGGAGGAGGAAGACGAGCACCAGGCATCCCTTCGCAAAAAGATCGCAGTTCCATCCGGTCCAGTGGAAGTCTGGTAGTCCGAGAATGAGAAATTTATTGAGAAGAATCAAAGTCGAGGTCGTGAGACTTGCCTTAACCGCATACGGTTGCTTGCTTTTGTCCTTGTGTAGAATCGGCATAAGGCTCGATGCAGCCCATCGCCAGTATTCGCTGATTAAGCTTGAGGATCACCTCGCCGCGATTCCCGGCTTCACTATTCCAAACGAGAGAAAGTACATGAAGCTCTTTGGGTCCTACCTATATTCGAACAAGGGCTTCATATGCGAACTCGGTTGTACTTTCGGCTCCTTCACCGCATCTCTTGCATCAGGCTTGAGGAAAGGCTCAAAGAAAATTCACTGCCACGACCTGTTCACTTGGCACAAGTCCTTCGGGGACGTCCTGGAATGAACCGAATTCGCCGAGACCCTGCGATACGGCGATTCTTTCCTGCCCGTATTCAGGCACTATACTTCCGGTTACGAGTCCTTCATCGAGCCAATTGCCGGAGACATTGGCGACGTCCACTGGGATGAGTCCAAAAAGATTGAGTTACTGGTTGTCGACGCCATGAAGAACGAATTCCTCGCCGACGTGATCCTGCGAAGATTCTACGGTCAACTGGAGGTCGGATCCTATGTCTTTCAGCAAGACTTTTGTCATTACCATGAACCATGGATTCATCTGATCCACTACCAATTCAAGGATTGCTTCACCTTGGTTTGCCATGTCGAGGATACCCCAAGCCTCGTCTTCAGGATGACCCGGAAAATCGAACCGGAAAGATTGAGGGAAGGCTTCGACCTGCAAAATTTCGACGGGCAACGAATTCGTGAGTCCTTCGATTACTCGATCTCCTTGGTTTCCGAGGAACCCGCAAGGCAAAACATACTTGCGGCCAAGGTTTTCTGCCTCTTGGCCCGTCACTTCTTCGAGGAAGCCGAGCGGACCCTTGATCAATTGCTCGAAGAGTACGACTTCATCGAGCCGGGAAACCTAGAATTCGTCATCCAGGTCCACCAAAAGGCCAAGGAGGACAAGCAGCTCATTCTCGATACCATGCGGAACGAGGGTAAGAACCTGATCACCGATCTGGACTACGTCACGGACATCAACTACTAGCCGCTCCTGCTTGCTTTCCCTTGAGGCGGCTCCCCAGCCAGTCGAACCTCGTCACCCTCGGTTCCAGGGCATCTTGGCAATCAGCATGCCCATTGCGCAGGTGTCCGTAAGGCCGGCAAAGACCAGTCCGGCCCCCACGAATGCGGACAGCCCGTACCCTCCGGGATGAACGAAACATCCGACCGCTGCGCCGACTACGATCAACGAGCCCGCGGCGATCCTGACCTGTCTTTCCAGGGACATTGCCTTCTTTCCCTCCGCAACCGGCAAGCGGGCCGCCTGCCAGGCCGCGGTTCCGCCCTCTATGTTGACCACCGCTTCGTACCCTGCCGCTTCCAGCAATTGACAAGCCTTGGCCGAGCGCCCGCCCGATTGGCAGATCAGATGCAAGGTTTCGGACTTCTCGAAAGGCAAGGCCTCCGCTTCAAGCGATTCCAAGGGGTGGTTGAGAGCTCCTTCGGCATGAACCGAGCGAAACTCGGCCGGCGTGCGGACGTCGATGAGGGGAATCGACGGCTTGGCCCGGCGTTCCCGGTGAGATTCCACCACGGAGAGGTTTTTCATGAAGGCGAATGGTAAGGCGCCGGGAGGAGGCCTCAACCCCGAAAGAGCCCGGTTACCAAATCCCCTGTTCCTCCAACTGCCTGGCCGCGGCCTCCGCCCATCCCCGGTTGGCCGCCGGACTGGCTGGGCTCGGATGCAAAATCTTGCCGATCTTCAGGTCTTTTTCAGCCAGGGCCACTTGGGCTTTTTTCTGAGCAAAGGCCCCCACCCCGACCAACCACTCGGGCTCCAGGACATCCACCACCCGGGCCAAGTGGGCATCACAGGCCTCCTCCAGGTCCTTGGACTCGCTCGCGGGCAACTTGTCCGGCGTTCGGTTCCTGCCCCCCTCCTCCATGAAGACGAGCGGGCAGTAATTGGACACGAAATGATCCTCAAAAAAATTCTCCGCCTTCCCGAACCGCTCCGCAAAAAGCCCCCAGAGGCGCCTTCCGCTCACTTCGCTCTTGGCGCAAGCCAAGCCCTCCACCGGGCGCTTGGGATGTTCGGGCTCGGGCTTTTCGACTTCCCCCCGCAGGCCCATCCAGTCCCGCACGGCCGGAATCTCCCCAAAGGGAACCCCCGTCTGGGCCATGCCGAAGGGGCCCGGGTTCATCCCGAGAAAGACCACCCTCTTCTTTTCCCCGCCCGCAAGCTCGATGTATCGGCGGTGAATTTCCCACGCGTAATCCAAGGGGTTGTAGACGTACGCGGTGGGCAAATCAAACGACAGTGCGTTGACCGCCCGGGCCAGTTCCTTGGCCGCCTCTTTGAGGGTATCCGACAAGCTCACTTGGCAAGGGGAACGTCCATGAGCAACTCAAAGTCGAAGGGCTCTGCCTCCGCCTTGAATCGGACCATCAACTTGGGCAAAAGCGCGGGGCGGCTCTTTTTCCCGTCCGTTTTCCAATGGATCGTGAAGGACGGTCTTTTTTCCTCCCCCGGAGCCATCGTGAAAATCTCGTCCGAGCCCCCCTTGACCTCCCAGGGCGAGGAAGGTGGAACGATCCAGCTGAGCCTCCCCTTGATCTCGAAGTCGAAGGCATTGCGCAGGGGCAAGGTCAGCTTCTTTCCTTTCAGGCTCGTTCCCTTGGCAAAATACTCCTCGAAGACCAGGCTGCGCCAGAACTTCTGGTGGCTCTCGGTGGTCACGTCGTCCTTCATGATCCCGTCCAAAGAAAGGTTGGCTATCCTCGGGCCCTCGTCCGTCATGGTAACCCAGGTCCCGTGATCGAACTCCCCGAAGGCCACCCCCCTCAGCTTGCTTCCTCCGCCCGTCGTCCCGAGAGTGTAGAAACTGGTCCCGTTCCTGAGGTACTTGCCGTAATGGTGAATATGCCCCGCGAACACGGTGTGTTTGCGCCCCTTCAAGGCCTCCGCGATCCTGGGCCATCCGGTCTGGGTCTTGCGGAGTTCTTTCTTTCCTTCCTTTTGGATAAGTATGCCTTCCTCCATCAGCCAGAGAGGCTGGTGCATGAATACGAGGGTCCAGCGTACCTTCGCTGTTCTCTTGAGCTCGGCGAGGGCCCACTTGATTTGCTCGTCCTGCAAAAGAGCCTTGGTTCCCGGCCCGCCCTGCGTGTTCAGGCAGAGAAAAAGTACGTTCTTGTAAATAAAGGAATAATAGCGCACCCCGTACATCTCGTCCCAAATTTCATCCGCGACCTCGTTGCCCACGTCATGGTTGCCCGGAAGGTAGAAGAAAGGCATGTCGAAGCCCTCGATGAAGGAATTGAATTCCTTCCACTGGCCTTTCAATTTTTTCACGTCCCGGTTTCCCCTGCCCCCTTGGATCATGTCGCCGACCGTGATCACGAACTCCGGGCGCAACTCGTTGAGCTTGGACACCGCCTTGGGAAAGATCCCCGCCCTCGGTCCCCCCGTGCGGTCGGAAACGATGGCGAATTGAAAATCCGCCGGATCGTTGAGAAACTTCTTGGCCGTCCAGGGCTTTTTCTCGGTCGTTAAGGAATGCCTGAAGAACGTGTCCTCGGCCAAAGCCGGAGAAGCGGGCAAGGCGCATAGCAAGGCCGGTACGAGGAGCTTGTCGAAAAAGTTCATCCACTTATCCAAACCAAACTTGCCCCGCCATTCCAAGCGCTAACTTCCTCTTGGTTCAACCCAGAGAGTGGCCTTTCCTGTTGACTCGGTTTGCGGCAAGAAATCAAGATTTGGTCAACACGCGTCCATCCTTGAAGAAATATATATTCCAGACCCTCCTCATGCTCGGCTTTTGGCCTCTGCCTGGGCCTGCTTGGGCATCCGGCCCGGATCTCTCCTTCGACCGGGATATACGGCCCATCCTTTCGGAGAATTGCTTCCATTGCCATGGGCCCGATGAGAAGGAGCGCAAGGCCAAGCTCAGGCTCGATACCAAAGACGGAATCCTCGCCGACCTGGGGGGCTATTTTGCCGTAAAGCCAGGCGATCCGCAAGAGAGCGAATTGTTCGCCCGCATCTCCTCCGATGATCCGGACGAACAAATGCCCCCGCCCGATTCCAACCGTAACCTAAGCCCCAGGGAAATAGCCTTGCTCAAGGAATGGATTGCCGGCGGGGCCAAATGGGCAGACCACTGGACCTTCCAACCCATCGTCCGTCCGGAAGTCAAAGACAATAAGATCCACCCCATCGACTTCCTGGTCGAAAAACGGCTCGAGACCGAAAAGTTCAAGCCCACCCCCCGGGCCGACCGCGAGACCCTCATCCGACGCCTCTCGCTCGATCTGACCGGACTCCCGCCCACCCTCGAGCAAATCGATGCCTTTCTCGCCGACGACAAGCCCGGGGCCTGGGAACGCTTGGTTGACCGCACGCTCGCCTCGCCCGCCTATGGGGAGCGCATGGCCTGGGACTGGCTGGCGGCGGCCCGCTATGCCGATACCAACGGATACCAGGGGGACCGCGAACGTTCCATGTGGCCCTGGCGCGACTGGGTGGTCAAGGCCTTCAACCAAAACCTTCCCTACGACGAGTTTTCCATCTGGCAGCTCGCGGGCGACCTTCTGCCCGGAGCCACCCACGAGCAAATCCTCGCCACCGGGTTCAACCGCAACCACATGATCAACGGTGAGGGGGGACGCATTGCCGAAGAGAACCGGGTCGAGTACGTCTTCGACATGACCGAGACCATGGGCACCCTCTGGATGGGCCTGACCCTCAACTGCGCCCGTTGCCACGACCACAAGTTCGATCCCCTCACCCAGCGCGAATACTACCAGTTCACCGCCTTCTTCAACCAGACCCCGGTCAACGGCGGAGGGGGCGACCCCCAGACCAAGCCAGTCCTGCAAGCCTCCTCCACTGCCCAAAACGAGGAGCTCGCCCGCATGAACGCAGAGATCGTCCAAGTGGAGGAGGATATCATCAAAAGGCGCGGCGAACGATCCAAGGAACAGGCCCGATGGGAGGCCCGCATGCTCAAGGACCTGCCCCAGGCCGAATGGACCCGCCTGCTTCCCCGCTCGGCCGAGGCCACGGCCCAGACCCTAGAAATTCTCGAAGGCGGTTTGATCTACGCCAAGGGGCCCAACCCGGACACCGACGAATACCGGGTCGTCTACCCGCTCGGGAAGGACAAGATCACCGGGTTCAAGCTGGAAGCCGTCCGCCACCCCAAGATGACCAAGGGCGGACTGGCCCGTTCCGACAGCGGAAACTTCGTCCTGACCGACATCCGGTTCAAGCTGCGCCCCTCGGCGGTGGACGAGCTCGTCCCCCTCAAGGTGCAAAGCGCCCAGGCCACCTACGAGCAAGGACCCCTCAAGATCGCAAGCGCCTTGGACGACAAACCGGGAACCGGCTGGGCGGTCTGGTCGGGCAAGCCCTTCGACCGCGACCACGCCGCCGCCTTCCGCTTGAAGGAAGCCATCGAGCCAGCCAAGGGAGCCGAGCTGGAAATCACGCTCAAGTTCAATTCCAGGCACAAGAACCACAACCTCGGACATTTCAGGTTTTGCGCCACCGGCCGGCCCGAACCCACCCTCAAGGAAAAGAACTCCGGCTTGACCCAGGCCCTCCGAACCGCTCCCGCCAAGCGCAGTTCATCCGACAAGAAGACAATTGCCGATGCCTATGCCAAGGAGGACGAAATTGTCTCCGCCCTGCTCAAGAATAAAGCCGGACTTGAAGCCAAGGTGAAGAAGACCCAGGGGTCCTTCCCCAAGGTCATGGTCATGGCCGATCTTCCCAAGCCGAGGGAAACCTACCTGCTCGACCGCGGTCTTTACAACCAGCGCGGGGATAAGGTCGAACCCGCCTTCCCCTCCTGGCTTCCCACCCAGCCCGCCGAGGGACGGCCCAATCGTCTCGACCTGGCCAAATGGCTGATGGACCCCAAGCATCCGCTCACTGCCCGGGTCACGGTCAACCGGTTCTGGCAAATGTTCTTCGGGGTGGGCCTGGTCAAGACCACCGAGAATTTTGGGATCCAGACCGAATTCCCCCGCCATCCCGAACTGCTCGACTGGCTGGCCGCCGAGTTCATCGAATCGGGCTGGGACCTGAAGGGCTTGCTCCATACCATCGTGACCAGCGAGACCTACCGGCGCAGCTCGAAGATCGCCTCCTTCGCCCAATACGAGCGCGACCCCGAGAACCGCTTCCTCGCCCGTGGCCCCCGCTTCCGCATGCCCTCCTGGATGATCCGCGACCAAGCCCTCGCCTCCTCCGGCCTGCTCAACCCCGCCATGGGCGGAAAAGCGGTCTACAGTTATCAGCCCGAGGGAATCTGGGCGGAAGCCACCTTTGGCAAAAAACGCTTCAAGCAGGACACGGGCGATGCCCTCCACCGGCGCAGCCTCTACACCTACTGGCGGCGCATCATCGGCCCGACTCTCTTTTTCGACGTGGCCAAGCGCCAGGTTTGCGAGGTCAAGCCCCTACGCACCAACACGCCCATGCATGCCCTCACCCTGCTCAACGACGTGACCTACGTGGAAGCCGGCCGTGCCCTCGGCGACCTCGTCCTCGAGGAAGCTGACGGTGATGAAGCCCGCATGCGCCTCGCGGTCCGCAAAGTCCTCGGTCGGGAGCCCGCCCCCAAGGAACTGGAAGTTTTTAAGCAAAGCCTTCAGCGGGCCCTCGACAGCTTCGAAAAGGACCCCGCATCTGCCACCCGCTTCCTCTCCCACGGGGATTCCAAATCGCAATCCAAAGTCGAGCCCGTCACCCGGGCGGCCTGGGCCGCCCTCTGCCTGAACCTCTTCAACCTGGACGAAACCCTCAACAAGGAATGACCATGGAACCGGCCTGGAGAATCCTCGACCCCAACTCGCCCCAGCCCGTGCGCGACAGGCAGCTCGCCATCAACCGTCGCCAGTTCTTCGGCCGTGGGGCCACCGGGATCGGGACCGCCGCCCTCGCCGGTCTGCTCGGGGCGGACGGCCTGCTCGGAAAGTCGGGCACCGACACCGGGGGCGTCCTCGGGGCTCCCCACCTGACCGCCAAGGCCAAGCGGGTCATTTACCTCTTCCAGAACGGGGCCCCCACCCACGTCGACCTCTTCGACTACAAGCCCCGCCTCCACAAGCTCCACGGAACGCCCGTGCCCGAGGAGTACCTCGGGGGCAAGCGCTTCAGCACCATGACGGGCAACCCCAAGGGCAAGCTCATGCTCGAGCCCGTCGAGCCCTTTCGCCAGCACGGCCAGTCGGGCGCCTGGGTGAGCGACTTCATGCCCTACACCGCGAAGGTCGCGGACGACCTTTGCTTCGTCAAGAGCATGCACACCGAAGCGGTCAACCACGCCCCCGCCATCTCCTTTTTGCTGAGCGGTTCGGAAATGCCCGGTCGGCCCACCATGGGTGCCTGGCTCAACTACGGGCTGGGTTCCTCCTCCGAGGACCTGCCCGGGTTCGTGGTCATGACCTCCATCAGCAAGGGAACCTCCTGCGGACAGATTTTCTACGACTTCTACTGGGGATCGGGCTTCCTCCCCACCCGCTTCCAGGGAGCCCGCTTCCGGGGGAGCCGGGACCCCGTGCTCTATTTGAAAAACCCCGCGGGCCTCAAGCCCGAGCTGCGCCGGGGCCTGCTCGACGACCTCGCCAAACTCAACCACATGAAGTTCGGACAGTCCGGCGACCCCGAGATCCAGACCCGTATCGCCCAGTACGAAATGGCCTACCGCATGCAAACGAGCGTCCCCGAGCTAACCGACTTTTCCGACGAGCCCGAGCACGTCCTCAAGATGTACGGGCCCCAGGTCAGGGAGCCCGGAACCTTTGCATACAACTGTTTGATGGCCCGCCGGCTGGCCGAGCGGGGGGTCAACTTCGTCCAGTGCATGCATGCCGGCTGGGACCAGCACAACAGCCTGACCACCGAGCTGTACAACCAGTGCCGGGATACCGACCAACCCAGCGCCGCCCTCGTACAGGACCTCAAGATGCGCGGCATGCTAGACGACACCCTCGTCATCTGGGGTGGGGAGTTCGGACGCACTCCCTTCATCCAGGGCGACCTCAAGAACCGCAAGCGCTGGGGCCGGGACCATCACCCCTATGCCTTCACCGTCTGGATGGCGGGGGGCGGGACCAAGCCCGGCATCACATACGGGGCATCGGACGACCTGGGTTTCAACGCCGTGGAGGACAAGGTTCACGTCCACGACCTGCAGGCCACCATCCTCCATCAGCTCGGGATCGACCATGAAAAATTAACCTACCGCTTTCAGGGACGCCGCTTCCGACTCACCGACGTCCACGGCCATGTCGTGAAGGGCATCCTAACCTAGGTTACCCGATCGTCTCCCTGGCTATTACTGTTGGAAACCAACACGGAAGCCAAGGGAGTTGCCGCGGTAGCTCGGGGTGTGGTTGTAGCGCTTGGAGGAACGCAAGTCTGGCACGGCGGTAACCCTCTGGTCGGGGGCGAGATGCCTCAGGCCCTGCCCGTCGTTCTTGTCGAAGGACACCTTGACGTAAAGCTCGTGGTGTTGGCGAAGAGGGAGGCGGGTAAGGGGTTCATACCCTGGCCGCCGAGCAGGACGACGTAGCGC
>DLRY01000033.1:10177-55153 GCA_002500665.1 Opitutia bacterium UBA7876 | reverse complement strand
TCCCGCTTGGTCACGGATGGCGAAACTGAACTTGGCCTGACCATGGTAATTGATGCCGTCGACCGACACCTTCCCGCTGAAAGGGACCGGCGGGCTTGCCCAAACGAGGTCAGGCAAAAGGAAGAAGAGGGGGAGCAACAAGGCGACGGGCTTCTTCACGATTTTTCCTTTATCGAACAATTGCCCTCTCAAGTCAAGGGCACGGGGGGAACCACCCTTCCCCCAAGAACCGGGTCAGCCCTCCTTCTTGGGTTTCTTGTTCTTGGAGGGTTTCTTGGTCGGGGTCTTCGGGGCGTTCTTCTTGGGCAGATGAGCGGCCAGCCTTTTCTTGACCGATTCAAACCCTTCCCTGTCCGCCAGGTTCTTCCACTCGTAGGGATCCTTAAGGTGATCGTAGAGTTCCTCGCTCCCGTCCCGGTAGCGGGTATAGCGCCAGTTCTCGTTGCGGATCGAATGGTTCATGTACCCGTTGGTCGTAATGGCCACCCCGTCCCATTTGGCCTGCGGGTCCTTGAGCAGGGAGACGATGCTCCGGCCTTCGACGTGGGAGGGAATATCGATCCCCGCGAGCTCGCAGAGAGTCGGGTAGATACTTAGGAAGTCGACGGGACGCGAACAGACCGTATCGGCCTTGGTCACCCCGGGGGCGTACCAGATCAGGGGGGCACGGGTGGCTTCCTCCCAGAGGGTGAACTTGCGCCAGCGCTGCTTTTCCCCGAGGTGCCAGCCATGGTCGCCCCACAGGACGATGACGGTGTTGTCCTTGTGCGGGCTCTTCTCGAGGGCATCGAGCAGGCGCCCGATGCAGACGTCCACGAAGGCGACGGTGGCGAGGTAGGATTGGATGGCGTCCTTCCAGCGCCCGCTTGTGAGGAACTTGGGATGATCGCCGGAATTCCCGACCCCGTGAGCGAACTTGGGGATGTCGGAAAAGTCGTCCTCGAGGTGGGGGGGCAGCTTGATGGTATCCCTCGGGAACATATCGTAGTACTTTTGCGGAACAGCCCAGGGAAGGTGGGGCTTGATCAGCCCGCAGGCCAGAAAGAAGGGCTTGTCGCGCTTCTTGCCCAGCTGCTCGATGCAATAATTGACGGAATGCCAGTCCCCCAGGTCCTCATCCTTCATCTTCAGGGGCAAGGGCTCGAAATACCCCTGGTACTTGGAGGCTCCGCCCGTGGAGGACTTGGGCAGGCGTGGATACTCGTCCCATTCGTTCTCGTAAATCGCCGCCTTGCTCGTTCCCGAAGCATGATAGGTCTTGCCCGTGCCCATCACATAATAGCCCGAGTCCTTGAAATGGGCGTTCAGGCATATGCCTTCCTTGACGTACTTCTTCCAGAGGTGCCCGTTCAGGTAGCACCCCGAAGTGCTGGGCCGCAAACCGGAGAAGAGGGAGGCCCTAGTCGGCTCGCAGGCGGGGGCCGAGCAATGGGCGTTGGAAAAGGACACCCCCATCCTGGAGAGACGGTCGATGTTGGGGGTCTTGGCCTGCGGGTTGCGCCCGGTGTATCCGACCCAGTGGTTCAAGTCGTCCACCGGGATGAACAGGACGTTCATCTTGGGCTTGGCCCAGAGGGAAACCCATCCGCAGGCAAAGACGATGAAGATGAAGGAACGAAGGAAATTTTTCATGGCTGAAAGGTACTGTGGTTCAGCGGATTCCACCCGGACCACCTTGTGGCAATCCCTCGGTAAGCTTGCGCAACTCGGCCACGATCTTGGGGTGCTTCTTGGCCAGGTTGGTGGTCTCGCCCAGGTCGTTTTCCAAGTCGTAGAGTTCCTCCTCGATCGGACGGCCGTCCTCCCGGGCATAGCCGTAGAAATGAGCATTCGGCAAAAGGTATTTCCACTTGCCCTTGCGGATGCCCGCCCGGTCGAAGTAGAAGGTTTCCCTCCCCTTTTGCGACTTGCCCATGAGCAGGGCGGTCTGGTCGACTCCGTCGATCACCCGGTCGCCCGGGGCCTTGAATCCGCACAGCTTGGCGAAGGTGGGCATGAAGTCGATGGTCGCGAACACCGCATCGGACTTGCGGCCCGCCGGGACCTTGCCCGGCCAGCGCACGATGCAGGGCAGACGATACCCGCCCTCGTAGGGTGAACCCTTGCCGTTGCGCAGCGGCCCGGAGGAACCCCAGAAGATCGAGCCCTTGGGGTGACCCTTCTTGTTCTTGGTGTACTTGTCCTGGTTCCAGGGCCCGTTGTCGGAGGTATAGATAAAGAGGGTGTTCTCGCTTAAGCCGAGCTCCTCGAGGGCATCGAGCAGGCGACCCGTCTCGTAGTCGAATTCCTCCACCACGTCACCGTAGAGCCCGCCCTTGGATTTCCCGCGGAAGCGGTCGGAGGCATCTATGATGGTGTGCATCATGGTATGGGCCAGGTAGAGGACGAAGGGCTTCTTGGGGTCGCGCTTTTTCTTGAGGAACTCGATCGACTTGTCGGTATACAAAGTAGTCAGCCCGCCCATGTCCCGGCTCGTCCCGGCGGGCTCGTTGTTCTCGTGGAACCTGACCCCTCCCCCGTCGTTCGCCCCGAGGGTCCCGAAGTAATAATCGAATCCCTGGGCATTCGGCATCCGGTCGATGATGGCCTTGCGGTTGGAAACGTCCCACTTGCCGATGCAGGCGGTCTGGTAGCCGGCCTTTTGCATGAGTTCCCCAAAGGTGATCTCACTCGCGGGCATCCCCCACCCTTTGCTCCGGCAGGGGTAGCGCCCCGTGAGCAAGGCAGATCGGGAAGGCCCGCACACGGTCTGGGTATAGAATGAAGTGAAGAGCGTGCCCTCCTTGGCCAACTGGTCTAGCCGGGGAGTCTTGTTGGTCTTGCTCCCGTAGCAGGCGAGGTCCCCGTAGCCTTGGTCATCGGTGAAGACGATGACGACGTTGGGCTTCTCCCCGAAAAGGGAAAGGCAAAGAAAGAGAAGGGCAAAGGGTAGGACGAACTGTTTCATATGTAAGAACATTAGGCAAACGTCCACCGGGCGAATGCCAACCTTAAACCTCAGCCCCCTATGATTTCGGGAGGCGTGAAGCAAAGGAAGAAAATCTCGGCCCGATCCCCGGCGAGGCGACTTGATGTCGCTTGCCCTTTGCCTTGCGCCCATTCACAATCCGATTCCATGAAACGACTATTCCCCTTGTTTTGCCTACTCTTGCTGGCCTCGGTTTGCCCGGCCAACGACAAGCCCAACATTCTCTGGCTGATCACCGACAACTGCAACCTGGACTTCGGCTGCTTCGGCAGGCAGGGGGTCCATACGCCCCACCTCGACCAGTTGGCCGCCGAGGGCGTTCGCTACACCCGGGTTTTCGCTACCGCACCCGTGTGCGCCCCCAGCCGGTCGGCCTTCATGACGGGGATGTATCAGACCTCCGTCAACCTGCACCACTTCCCCGATCACCGGGACGATGGGTTCAAGCTGCCCGAGGGGATCCGGCCTCTGACCCACCGGCTAAAGGATGCGGGCTACCTGACGGGCTCCATCAAGAAAATAAGGGACCAGGTGGTGGGCTCGGGCAAACTCGACCTCAATTTCGTGAACGAGGGGAAAATCTTCGAGAGCACGGACTGGGAAGAGATCAAGAAGGGAAAGCCCTTCTTCTTGCAGGTGAACACCCCGGAAGCGGAATACGACATTTACGATTTCAGGACCAACCGGCCGGAACGCATCAAATGGTGGGGCGAAGACGAGCACTTCCAGTACGCCAAGCCGGACTCGGTGGTTCCGCCGGCCTACTTCCCCAAGCACAGGACGTCCGACGAGGAGTGGGCCCGCTACTTGAACTCGGTCTCCAACATGGACCGGCGCGTCGGTGTGGTCCTCAAGGAACTGGAGAACGAAAAGCTCCTCGACGATACCGTCATCATCGTATTCGGGGACAACGGCCGGGTCGACCACCGGAGCATCCATTGGGTCTACGACACGGGCCTGCACGTCCCGATGATCATCAAGTGGCCCAAGAATTTCCCCATGCCCGACGGCTTCAAGCCGGGAACGGTCAACGAGGAGGTGATCAGCCTGCTCGACCTGACCGCCACCACCCTCTACCTGGCCGGCGTACCCCGCCCGCTGGGCATGCAGAGCCGGATCTTCCTTGGGAAAAACCGGGATCCGCAAAGAAGGTATGCATTCAGTGCCCGGGACCGGGTAGACGACGTTCCATTCCGCCTGCGGTCTGTCCGCGGCAAGCGCTTCCATTACATCCGCAACTACCAGCCCGAGCTCAACTTCGGAACCTACGTCAACTTCTACAAGGAAAAGTGCTTCCCCGTTCAGCAGGTCATGCGCGACCTCTACAAGAAAGGAAAACTCGACCCCCACCTCATGCCCCTCTTCACGGAGTTCAGGCGGGAATACCTCTTTGATACCGACGCCGATCCAAACGAGCTCAACAACCTCGTGGACTCCACCCATCCGGCTCACCAAAAGGCCCTCACCGAGATGCGGGCCGCCCTCGACACCTGGGTCAGCGCAACTGGGGACATGGGCTGGCAAAAGGAGCCCCCCGAGAAGATCGAGAAGTTTCGTGCCGTGATGTACGATTGGTTCGGGGCTCCCGACTGGTACCCTTACAAACCAAAGAAAGCCTCGGCCCTCGAAGACCTCAACCGGGGCCGCATCATCGAGGACTGACCATCCGGAAGAAGTTTTTACGGCCGTTAGGCCATCCCTTCTTGCCGAACGGGCCAAACTCTCCCAGACTTTTAAAACAAATTAACTCAGCACCATCCCACTTATGAAAACCAAATCCTTCTTCGCTTTGTATGCCGGCTTGGCGTTCTTCGCCAGCCCCTTCTCTGCCTCCGCTGATGTCAAGCTGCCCTCGATTCTCGGAAACCATATGGTTCTCCAGCAAGGCGAGCCCGTCCCCGTCTGGGGCTGGGCGGACGAGGGCGAGAAGGTCACCGTTTCCTTTCACGGAAAAACCGTTTCGACCCAAACCGGCAAGGACGGCAAGTGGAGGATCGACCTGCCCGCCATGAAGGCCAATACCAAGGGAAGCGACCTGACCGTCAAGGGCTCCAACGAAATCAAGCTGAAAGACGTTCTGGTGGGCGAGGTCTGGCTTTGCTCGGGGCAGTCCAACATGGAATGGTCCGTGGCCCGCTCGGGCAATGCGAAGGAGGAAATCGCCAACGGTAAGCACCCCCTGATCCGTCACGTCAAGGTTCCTCGCAAATTGAGCCTCACCCCGCAAGAGGACGTGCCAACCGGAGGCTGGCAGGTATGCAGTCCGTCCACCGTGGCGAACTTCACCGCCGTAGGCTACTACTTCGCTCGTCATCTCCAAAAGGAAATCAAGGTACCCATCGGCTTGATCGGATCGAACTGGGGAGGCACCCGCATCGAGCCCTGGACCCCCGCGGAAGGCTTTAAGGCCGTTCCCGCGCTCAGGAAGGGCTTCGCCGACAAGTTGGATCAGTTTACCAGGGGCAAGCCGGGACGGACAACGCCCACCCATATGTACAACGCCATGATCGCTCCCTTGATCCCCTACGCAATCAAGGGAGCACTCTGGTACCAGGGCGAGTCCAACAACGGGGAAGGCATGCTCTACCACGAGAAGATGAAGGCCCTCATCGCGGGATGGAGGAGCGTATGGAAAAAGCCCGAGCTACCCTTCTACTTCGTCCAGCTCGCGCCCTTTAACTACCGCAACCGGGATCCCAAGGCCCTCCCCTGGATCTGGCAGGCTCAACTGGAAACCCTAGAGGTTCCCCACACCGGTATGGCCGTGACCACGGACATCGCCACGGTAAACAACATCCACCCGCCCAACAAGCAGGACGTCGGCAAGCGCCTCGCCCTCTGGGCCTTGGCCAAGAACTACGGATACGACAAGCTGGTCTACTCCGGGCCCATCTTCGACCGGGCGGACCATTCCGAAGGGAAGGACAGTATCACCGTGCATTTCAAGGAGTTTCACGGACGGAACGTCGGCTTGACCCTGCCCGAAGGGAAAGGCATCAAAGTGGCCGATTTCGAAGTGGCCGGAAAGGACGGAAACTGGCGCGTCGCGGAGGCCTTTACCGTTTACGGGCATCACGTCGTGGTAAAGAGCAAGGAGGTCAAGAACCCAGTCCACGTAAGGTTCGGGTGGGACCAGAAGGCAAACCCCAAGCTCTTCAACCGGGCCGGGCTCCCAGCCTCCCCCTTCACGACCGAAAAATAGCGGGATTCCGCAGAGTTTGGCTATGAGCCGTTGAACGATGGTGAGACTTTTCATCCTCCCGGCGCTCCCTCTCCTGACCCTTCAGGCGGTGGACTTCAACAAGGAAGTCCGCCCTCTTCTGGCAAGTAAGTGCTATGCGTGCCATGGTCCCGACGAGGAAGGACGCAAGGCCAAGTTGCGCCTCGATCTGCGCGAAGGCGCCCTCAAGAACGAGGTCATCGTTCCCGGCAAAGTTGAGGAAAGCGAATTTCATTACCGAATCCGCTCGGACGACCCGGAGGAGATCATGCCTCCGCCCGAGTCTCATGCAACCCTCACGGAAAAGGAAAAGGAATTGCTCGAGAAATGGATCAAGGAGGGAGCGGAGTACGACAAGCACTGGGCCTTCGTTGCGCCCGTTGCCTCCGATCCTCCCGCAAAGGGATCGGAGTGGGTGCGCAACGAAATCGATTCCTTCATCATCGCCAACCTCAAGAAGCATGATCTCAAGCCTTCTGCTCAGGCCGATGGTTACAGCTTGGTGCGTCGCCTTTACCTCGACTTGGTCGGCCTGCCCCCCACCCCCGAACAAGCCGACGCCTTCGTCGGCGACATACGACCGGACGCTTACGAACGGTTGGTCGAAGAGTTACTCGTCTCCCCGCATTATGGGGAGAAATGGGCGCGCGAATGGCTCGACCTTGCCCGCTATGCGGATAGCAATGGATACGAGAAGGATCGCCCCCGCAACATCTGGCCCTACCGCGACTGGGTCATCCGGGCTCTCAACGCGGACATGCCCTACGACCAATTCACCATCGAGCAACTTGCCGGCGACATGTTGCCCAACGCCACCCAAGAACAGAAAACCGCCACCGGATTTCACCGCAATACCCAGCTCAACGAGGAAGGCGGGATCGACCCTCTCGAATTCCGCTTCTATGCGGCGGTCGACCGGGTTGCCACCACCGGGACGGTCTGGATGGGACTGACAACGGGCTGCGCCCAGTGCCACACTCACAAGTACGACCCCATCACCCATGACGAGTACTTCGGGCTGATGGGTCTGCTAGACAACGTCGACGAGCCCGATCTCCTCCTCTACACGGATGCTCAAACAAAGCAAAAGTCCGATCTCGAGCAACAAATCGATGACAAGATCAAAGAACTCACGGAAAACAATGCGGACTTTGACCAGGCCTTTGCCTCTTGGCGAAAGACCGAGGAGAAAAAAGCAACCCCATGGGGCACGCTCAAACCTGATTCCATGAAGACCAACCTGCCCAAACTGGAAATCATGGAGGACGGGTCGATCTTTTCCTCCGGGGACGTCACCAAACGGGACGTTTTCGATCTGAATTTCACAAGTAAGCAACCGATCACCGCCCTCAGGCTCGAGGTCCTGCCCGATGACCGCCTCCCAAACCGCGGACCTGGTCGATGCTACTACGAAGGACGCAAGGGAGACTTCTTTCTAAGTGAGTTCATCGTGAAATCGAAAGGTCGAAAGTTTCGGATTTCCAATCCTTCAAGTACCTACGGAAAAATCAGCGTTGGTTCGGGCGCTTCGGCATCCAATGTCTCGGATGGGATTGGATCCTCGGGGTGGTCCACTTCCGGGCAAGAAGGCAAAGCCAATCACTTGGTTCTGCCCTTGGAAAAATCCATTCCCGCCGACACTCCTTTCTCCGTACGTTTACTCTTCGAAAGACACTTCGCAGCCAGCCTTGGTCGTTTTCGTATTTCTGCGACCTCGACTGCAAACCTGCCTACGGTATCCAAGATCGGGGTCAAAGCCGAGCATATCCTCAGCCTCAAGGAAACGGCCAAACCGAAGGACTTGTCCGCACTGCGGTCCATTTACCTCGAAAAAGTATATTTGGAAAGGCCCGCCCCTACCCGCAATGCAATCGTTCTAAAGAACACCCAATGGATCTGGAATGCAAAAGGCAACCGGCCCCGGGAAACTTTATATTTCTCGAAGCAATTCGACCTAAAGGAACTTCCCCAGTCCGCCGAAATCTTCTTTACCTGCGATGACGACGTTGAATTCTTTCTCAACGGAGATTCCATTGGCACAACTGATTTGTGGAGCAAACCCGTAACCACTCCGATCAAGACACTTTTTCGCAAAGGTGTAAACTTCCTCACCGCCAAAGCTTCCAATCAAGCAGGACCCGCCGGTTTGATCGCCCAGCTTTCGCTCAAATTAAAAAACGGAAATGTCCAACGCATTACATCGGACCAAAGTTGGAAATTCTCAAGCCAACTCTCCAACCCTCAGACAAAAGACTGGCACACCCGAGTGCTCCCCAACGCAAAAACCGCAGTCGTGGTTGGAAAGTATGGAGACGGTCCATGGGGCAAACTAAACCTTCCTAAAGGAAACCCTTCCAAAAAACCAAACCCAATCACTAAATTGCGCAACCGCCTGCCCCGTCCCAATCATACCTTGGTCATGCTCGAGCGCCCGCCCGACAACCCACGCCCGACCCTTCTACGCCATCGCGGTGAATACACCAGCCCAAAGCACGCGGTACCTGCGGGCATTCCGGAAATCTTTGAATTGCAGAGTAGGAAAGAGCCCGTCAACCGCCTGGAATTCGCCCGTTGGCTGGCAAGCCCCGACAACCCGCTTGGCGACCGTGTCGCCGTCAACCGGGCCTGGCGTTCATTCTTCGGTTACGGGCTCATCAGAACCAACGGTGACTTCGGCACCCAGGCGCCCGCCCCCGATCATCCCGAGCTGCTCGATTGGCTGGCCGTTGAGTTCCGCAAGAACGGAACGTCCCTCAAGAAGCTCCACCGCTTGATCGTTACGAGTTCAACCTATCGTCAGGATTCCAAGGCATCCCCCTCCCTTCTCGAAAAGGATCCCCAGAACCGCCTGCTTGCCCGTGGGCCGCGCTTCCGCCTGTCGGGCGAGTTGATCCGTGATCACATGCTCAAGGCAAGCGGCAAATTATCTGCCAAGATGTTCGGCCCCGGGGTCTATCCCCCGCAGCCGCTCACCGTTCTGGCTCATGCCTTCGGGAACAAGAGCTGGAATGCATCCAAGGGGGAAGACCGTTACCGGCGCTCGGTCTATACTTTCATCAAGCGCACCGCCCCGTTTGCGGGGTTCATGACCTTTGACGGCACCTCGGGCGAGAACTGCCTGGCCAAGCGCGACCGCAGCAACACGCCTTTGCAGGCGCTCGCCTTGCTCAACGACGAAATGTTCCTCGAGCTTGCCCGGGCCGCGGGCAAGGAGGTTCACCTGCAAAAGAAGGACCCCGTCCTCACCCTCTTCCGTCGATTCCTGACCCGCCCCCCGAGCACGGAAGAACGGGAAGCCCTGCAAGCTTATCTGGACCGACAAATCGAACGTCTTTCCAGGGGCGAGCTCAAGCCCTCTGAAATCGCCGCCGACAAGAAGGCTAACCCCGAGCTTGCCGGCAAAGTTCTCCTCGCCCGGGCCATCATGAATTTAGACGAAGCCCTTACCAAGCCATGAACGTTCCTCCCCTCCTCCATCGCACGCGCCGTCACTTTTTTCAGGATTGCGGAATAGGCGTCGGCAAGATCGCCCTCGCCTCCCTCCTCGCAAAGGAATCATTCGGGGATTACGGCAAGCCGGGCTTCATGCGCTTCCCCGTCAAGGCCAAGCGGGTGATCTATTTGTTCATGGCGGGAGCGCCCAGCCAGCTCGAGCTCTTCGACAGCAAGCCAAAGCTCAAGGAAATCGAGGGCAAGCCCATCCCGCCCTCCGTGATCAAGGGACAGCGCTATGCCTTCATCCAGCCGGACGCCGCAGTGCTCGGCCCCCGCTTTCCCTTCGCCAGGCACGGGCAGTCCGGGGCCGAGTTTTCCGACCGACTACCCTACCTTTCGAAGATCGCGGACGACCTGACCATCATCAAGTCGATGCATACCGATCACTTCAACCACGCCCCCGCCCAGCTCTTCATGACGACGGGCAGCGGAATTCCCGGTCGGGCGAGCATGGGCTCCTGGCTCAGCTACGGGATCGGAAGCGAGGCCGACGACCTGCCAGGCTTCGTGGTCATGAGAAGCGGCGGAAACCTGAGCGGCGGATCCGCCATGTGGGGATCCGGGTTCCTGCCCTCCGAGCACCAGGGGGTTCCCTTCCGCGAAGGAGCCGAGCCGATTCTTCACGTCGCCAACCCCAAGGGAATCGACCGGACTGCCCAGCGCCAGACCCTTGACCTTCTGAACAAGCTCAACCGAGGAGCTCATGGGAAGATGGGGGATCCCGAGATCAACGCCCGCATCGAAGCCTACGAAATGGCCTACCGGATGCAGGCCAGGGCTCCCGAGTTGATGGATTTTTCCAAGGAGAGCCAGGAGACCCTCGACCTTTACGGCATCGAAAAAGGCAAATCCGATTTCGCGAGCAACTGCCTGCTCGCCCGCCGGTTGGCCGAGCGGGGAACCCGCTTCATTCAGCTTTACCATTCCGGCTGGGACGCCCACTCCAACGTCGCGGGGAACGTCACGAAGCAGGCCAAGCAAGTGGACCAGGCCAGCGCAGCCCTCGTACAGGACCTCAAGCGGCTCGGCATGCTCGAGGACACTCTTGTAGTGTGGGGAGGAGAATTCGGCCGCACCCCCATGGTCGAGTCCAGCGCCGCCCTAAAGCGTAGTGGCGGACGCGATCATCACCCCCAAGCCTTCACCATGTGGATGGCGGGCGGAGGAGCGAAGCCGGGCATCAGCCTGGGCCAGACCGATGAACTTGGCTTTCACGTAACCGAGGACCCCGTTCACGTCCACGATTTGCAAGCTACTGTTTTGCAGCTTATGGGAATCGATCATACCCGCCTGTCCTTCCGCTTTCAGGGACTCGACTTCCGCCTCACCGGGGTGGAGCCGCACCATGCCGTAAAGAAGCTGATGGCTTAGCTTCAACCGGCCCGAACTATTCCTTTGCCCTCCGCCTCCACCTGGGCTTCACTTTCCGAGTCATGAAACTCTTCTCATCCTCATGGGCATGCTTGCTCCTAGGGTTGTTTTCCATCTCCCAGGCAAAGGAACGCCCTCACATCGTTCTCGTCATGGCGGACGACCATGGATACGGCGACTGCGGGTTTACCGGTCACCCCTTCGTGAAAACCCCTCATCTCGACGAGATGGCCGAGGCCGGCGTTGTCTTCAGCCGTTTCTATGCCAGCGCTCCGGTTTGCTCCCCGACAAGGGCGAGCGTGATGACCGGCAGGCATCCCTTCCGGGCAAACGTCCCCAACCACGGCCACTATATGCGCCCCGACGAATGGACCATCGCCGAGCAACTTGGAGATGCGGGCTACGTCACGGGACATTTCGGGAAGTGGCACATCGGCTCGGTCCAGCCCGACAGCCCGACTTCCCCCGGAGGCGCCGGTTTCGACGAGTGGCTCTCGGGGTTGAACTTCTTCGATAACGATCCCTACCTAAGCCACAATGGGAAATACCGGCGCATCAAGGGAGCGGGCACCGTAATCTCAATGGATGCCACCCTCAAGTTCCTCAGCAAGCACAAGGATGGCAAAAAGCCTATGTTCACCGTGACCTGGTTTCCCTCCCCTCACAGCCCCCACCCCGAGATTCCGCAGGGAATGAAAAACGCCGCCACCCTATACAAGAATCAAAAGACGAAAATGCCCGGGTACTTCCGTGAGATCACCCTGCTCGACCAGCAAATCGGGCGCTTACGCAAACACATCCGCAAGCTGGGAATCGAAAAGAATACGCTTTTTCTGTATTGCAGCGACAACGGGGGATTGGTCACCGAGTCCTCCGGGGGCCGGGCCAAGAAGGGAAGCATTTACGAGGGTGGACTGCGCGTACCGGCCGTCCTTGAGTGGCCGAGTCGCTTTTCGTCCGGAAAGATCAACCTGCCGGTGTTTTCCTCGGACTTGTACCCGACTTTTCTATCGATCGCCGGTATCAAGCTCAAGCCCGGCCAACCAATGCTCGACGGCATCGATCTGCTTCCCGTTCTGGGTGGTCAAAGGACCTCCAGGCCCGCCATGGGCTTCTGGCATGGTTTCCAAAACGGGCAGGGAACTTGGAACGACCGGATCATAAAGGCTCTCCTGGAGGCGGAACAAGCGGGCAAGCCAAACCCCTTCCCCGAACGCATCCTCAAGAACGTGAAGGAATTCCCCACCTTCGACCCATCCGACCTTCGGGGACACGCGGCCTGGAACGACTGGCCATGGAAACTTCACCGGATTGAGACGAGGGCAAAGGTCGTCTACGAGCTTTATGACCTGAAAAAGGATCCGATGGAAACGACCGACCTGTCCGAAAAAGAACCCGTCCAGGTCGCGGGAATGAAGAAGTCCCTCGAAAGCTGGCAGCGTTCCGTGCTTCGCAGCTGGGCAGGGAAAGACTATTGAAAGAAGAACCGCATGGCCCCCGGGCGCGTGATAATCATGCTTTTTCTTGCCCTACCTAGAGGAAGGCTTCCAATATTCGTCATGCAACCTTGTCCAGCCTCCTTCCCTTTTCCACTTACCGATGAAAGCCCTCGTTAAACAAAGCGCCGAGCCGGGCCTCTGGATGGAGGAGGTTCCCGAGCCCGAAGTTGCGCCCCATCACGTGCTGGTCAAGGTGAACCGGGCTGGCATCTGCGGAACCGACCTGCACATCTACAACTGGGACGACTGGGCGGGCAAGACCGTCCCCCTCCCTCTCGTCATCGGTCACGAGTTCGTAGGTGGGATCGTAGAGGTCGGTTCCGAGGTAACCGACTTCAAGCCCGGTGAACTCGTCAGCGGGGAAGGGCACGTCGTGTGCGGGCGATGCCGCAACTGCATGGCGGGCCGTCGCCACCTTTGCTCCGACACGGCTGGGATCGGGGTCACCCGTCCGGGTGCCTTCGCCGAGTACATCGCCCTCCCCCAGACCAACGTCTGGGCCCATAAGCCGGGTATCGACCTCGACGTGGCGGCCATTTTCGACCCCTTTGGCAACGCCGCCCATTCCACCCTTAGCTTCGACGTCCTTGGCGAGGACGTCCTCATCACCGGGGCCGGGCCCATCGGGGCCATGTCGGCCGCCATCGCCCGCCATGCCGGAGCCAGGCACGTGGTGGTAACCGACCTGAATCCCTATCGTCTCGACCTGGCCGGTAAAATGGGAGCGACCCGAGTGGTCGACGCATCCATGGAAACCTTGTCTCAAGTACAGGAGGAGCTCGGCATGGAGGAAGGCTTCGACGTGGGTCTGGAGATGAGCGGTTCACCCCAGGCCTTCAACGACATGCTGGACAACATGTGCCATGGAGGAAAGATCGCCATGCTCGGCATTCCCGAGAAGGAGATGGCCATCGACTGGAACGTGGTCGTCTTCAACATGCTTACGATCAAGGGCATCTACGGACGGGAGATGTACGAGACCTGGTACAAGATGACGGTAATGCTGGAGAGCGGACTCGACCTGAAGCCCATCATCACCCACCGCTTCGACTTCGCCGATTTCGAGAATGGTTTTCAGACCGCCTTGGGCGGAAACAGCGGGAAAGTCATATTGGAGTGGTAGGATGTACGGATCCGTCGAAAAGGAACTGAAGCGGGAACTAGAGGAAATCCGCTCCGCCGGACTCTACAAGTCCGAACGCGTCATCGAGACCTCCCAGGAGGCCCGCGTCCGGGTCAAGGACGGGGATCCGGTGCTCAACCTCTGCGCCAACAACTACCTCGGGTTGGCCAATCACCCCGAGGTCGTGAAGGCGGCCCGTGACGCCCTCGACAAATGGGGCTACGGCCTGGCCAGCGTGCGCTTCATCTGCGGGACGCAATCCCTTCACAAGGAACTGGAAGCAAGGCTTTCCGCCTTTCTCGGGATGGAGGACGTCATTCTCTACTCCTCCTGCTTCGATGCCAACACGGGCCTCTTCGAGACCATCCTCGGGAAAGAGGACGCGATCTTCTCGGACGCCCTCAACCACGCTTCCATCATCGATGGAGTACGCCTCTGCAAGGCCGCTCGTTTCCGCTATGCAAACAACGACGCGGACGACTTGGAGGGCCAGTTGAAGGAGGCTGGGGAGGCACGCCGCAAGCTGATCGTTACGGACGGCGTCTTCTCCATGGACGGCTACCTCGCGGATCTCCCCGCCATCTGCGACTTGGCCGACGAGCATCAATCCCTCCTCATGGTGGATGATTCCCACGCCGTCGGCTTCATTGGAAAAAAAGGGCGAGGCACGCACGAGCGCCATGCGGTGATGGAACGGGTCGACGTCATGACCGGCACGCTGGGCAAGGCCCTCGGCGGAGCCAGCGGAGGCTACGTGGCCGGAAAAAGGGAAATCGTGGAATTTCTCCGCCAGCGCTCTCGACCCTACCTCTTTTCCAATACCCTCGCCCCCGCCATTGCGGCCGGATCGCTCAAGGCCCTCGATCTTCTCGAGTCCTCCACCGAGCTGCGCGACCGCCTGGAGGAGAACACCGCCTTTTTCAGGCAAGCCATGGAAAAGGAAGGTTTCGAGATTCTTCCCGGAGAGCACCCCATCGCCCCGGTCATGTTCGGGGATGCGGCCAAGGCCGCCCGCTTCGCCGATCTTCTTCTTGAAAAAGGCGTCTACGTAATCGCCTTCTCCTACCCCGTGGTTCCTCAGGGAAAGGCACGCATTCGAACCCAGGTTTCCGCCGCCCACAGCAGGGAAGATCTCGCCTTTGCGGTCGAGAAATTCCGCGAAGCCCGCTTGGAAGTCGATTGACCGGTCATGGCTAGGAAATTCCAAACACGGACAAGGGTCTTGGCTTTCCTACTTAGTGGCCTTGCCCCGGCCCTCGCCAAGGACAAGGCTCCCGAGCTATTTGGAGAGGTTTCACTAAAAGCCGACCCGGATGAGAAAGCCATTCCCCAGATACAGGCCGCATTCGGCAAGTACTCGATCGAGACCCCTGAGACGTACGAGGGCAACCATCGAACCTTCGAGCATCTGGCTGTCGAGAAAGATAAGGAAATGAAGGCCGCCTTCGTCTTCCGCATCCACCGGGACGAGGACGGGGACCGCGACAAAATCTGGCCCAAGGGCATGGAAAGGCAACGCAACGAGATCAAGGGCTATCAAAGTTCCTCCAAAACCTTGAAAGCCCTTCGTGGGGAAGTGAGCCGGTATCATTGGTACCTTAAAATCGACGAGTCCTTTGCCATCACAAAGAACTTTTGCCATTTTTTTCAGCTTAAACCGGTGGGCGGAAAAAGTGCCGCCGACCCCATTCTCACCCTGTCCGGCTCAATTTTTCACGGAAAGCCTCAGCTCGAGATACGATGGTTCTCGAAGGAGGGCAAGCAACGCCTGTTTATTGCGGAATGGAAGGACAGCAAGGGGAAGTGGCTGGAATGCGAATGCATCACGAAGACCGGAGATAAGGGCTTCCTCTGGTTCTCCGTGACCTCTTCGGATAAGGAGGTAAGGTTCGGGAGGGAGATTCCCGGCTTGGTTACTTGGCGGCCCGACTATTCCTTCATTCGTCCCAAATGGGGCATTTACCGCAGCCTCGTCGACAAGGAGGACATCCCCAATGAGAGAGACGAAGTGCGCATGGCCGACTTTACCATCCAGAAGCTTTCCCGCCTTCCCTAGGCGTCATCGCCTTGCCATAGCCCCTCTGACTGCCCAAGATTTGCAACCATGACCGATCCGAGAAATGGACAGGGAACCATTCATTCCGAAAGACCATGGGGCGACATCCACATGGTCGTGCGCAACCAGGAGTGCAGCATCGATCTGACCGAGGTCAAACCCGGTGAACGGGCAAGCCTCCATTCCCATGCCGTTCGGCATGAGCTTTTTCACTTTCTAGACGACGGAGCGGTACTTGAGATCGACGATGAGATCTTTCACCCAAAGGCTCATGAGGAATTCCTTCTCAAGCCGGGACAGAAACACCGCTTCTGGGCCGAGGACAAAATCTTCCGTATGCTCGTCGTCAGCTTCGGCGACTGGAAGGCTGAGGATCAAACCCGTCACGACGACGACTACGGAAGAACTGGAAAACCTATCGAGCTTTGAGGGATCACATGAGCAAGCCCCGAATAGCCGTTACGATGGGCGACCCTGCCGGGATCGGCCCAGAAATCTGCCTCGACCTGCTTGCCGATTCCTCCGTGGCGGATCGTTGCGTCCCCATCGTGTTCGGGGATACCGAAGTTCTAAGGCTATGTGCCGGGCAGACTGGCAAAAACGGGGACTTCCAGGTCGTCGGCAAGGACAACCTGAGCTCGACGAGTTCGCCTTCCGTACTCGATCTAGGATTGATGGAGATGGATCAACTTCAACCGGGCATCATCAACCCGGCGACCGGCAAAGCCACCTACGGTTACGTAATGGAAGCCATCGACGCATGCCTGGCCGGACAAGTCGATGCAGTTGCGACCTGCCCGGCCAACAAGGAAGCGATGAAGAGCGCCGGGATCCCCCATCCCGGACATACCGAGATCTTCGCCGAGCGCACCCAAAGCAAACGGTTTTGCATGGCCTTCTTCTCCAAAACCATCAGTTGCAGCTTGGTTACCGTTCACGCGGGATACACGGAAGTTCCCGGCTTGCTCAGCGAGGAAAGGATTATCGACGTAATCGAACTAACCCGCGAGACTCACGAGAAGTTATTGGGCAAAGAACCCTCGATAGGAATCTGTGGCTTGAACCCGCACGCCGGCGAAAACGGTTTGTTCGGAAACGGTGAGGAGGAAAGGATCATCATGCCCGCCATCGAAAAGACGAGGGCAAAGGGTTTCAACCTGACCGGCCCCCTCCCCCCCGATACCGCCTTCACCGAATCCATGCGAAGGCAAATCGACGCCTACGTCTGCATGTACCACGACCAGGGCCTCATTCCAGTAAAGGCCCTTGCCTTCGAGGAAGCCGTAAACGTGACTCTCGGGCTCCCCCTTGTTCGAACTTCCGTCGACCATGGGACGGCCCTGGACATTGCCTGGCAAGACAAAGCGGATGCCAGCAGCTTGAAGGCAGCGGTTAATCTGGCGGTACGACTCATCGACTAGGCATGTCTTTGCGTTTCCCTTGTCTTCCGACGTTTTTTTGTATCCGCAGTATTTTCCCTTACCCAACTCAACGGCTCGGAGCCTGCGGTCTTGGCTACGGTGGCTACCTGTCTGCCAAAGAGGAGAATATCCTATCGGCAAGCGTCAAAGGCGACTACGAAAAGGTTCTGTTTCACGATGGGAACCAAGAACTCGATGAAGCTTCGGGCCCCGCGTGGGCCCTCCCTCCCCGGGAACTGCAACCCGGCCTACGCGTCCTCTTTGCCGTCGGCGTAAAGGCCGATGGTTCCCGAGCTGCAAGCAAGCCAGCCATGGTCATCGTGAAATGAAACGAAGACACGTAGGTGAAATTTCTTTGGCACATTCGGTCGGGACGTCATGACTAGTTTGCGGAAGAAGACCTTTATGTTGCCATCGCGTCCATTACCTGTCCTCGCCATCTTGGGGATGACCGTGGCTTGCTCCCTTGCCCAAGCGGAGAAGCGAACGTTGGATCATCCGGACTACGCAAAGGTGAAGTCGCTCCTCGCGGCGAAATGCTATTCCTGTCACGGAGTCCTCAAGCAGAAAGGGAAATTGAGACTGGATACGCGAAACCTCATGTTAAAGGGGGAGGTCATCGTTCCCGGAAAAGCTTCGAAAAGCCACCTTATCGAGCGGGTCGCAGACAGGAGCGAAGACCGCATGCCCCCTCCAGAGGACGGAGCTCCCTTGAAGCCCGAAGAAATCGCCCTCCTGCGAAGCTGGATTGACGACGGAGCAAAGGCTCCGGCCAACGAACCCGTCCCACAGGCCCCGAGCAGGCACTGGGCCTTTCAAATACCGAACCTCGCGCCTTTGCCGGACAATGCGGGCAACCCAATCGATGCCCTGCTGGAAAAGAATCAGGCGACACTCGGACTGAAGGCCCAGCCCGCGGCGGAACGCACCATACTCATTAGGCGACTCTATCTCAACCTCATCGGCCTTCCTCCCACCCGCAAACAATTGAAGGACACCCGACCGTGGGAGTCCATCGTGGACGAACTTCTCGGCAATCCCAAGCACGGTGAACGGTGGGCCCGGCACTGGATGGACGTCTGGCGCTACACCGACTGGTACGGCCTTGGCAAGCAACTCCGCAACAGCCAGAAGCACATTTGGCGTTGGCGCGACTGGATCGTGGAGTCTCTCAACGCCGACAAGGGCTTCGACCGCATGATTGAGGAAATGCTGGCCGCCGACGAACTGGCCCCAGACGACCCGAAGGCCCTCCGGGCCACGGGCTTCCTCGCCCGCAACTACTACCTTTTCAACCGCACCACTTGGCTGGATTCCACCATTGAGCACACCGCCAAGGCTTTCGTGGGTCTCACCATGAACTGCGCCAAGTGCCACGACCACAAGTACGATCCCATCACCCAAGAGGATTACTATCGCTTCCGTGCCATCTTCGAACCGCACCAGGTCCGCCTCGACCCCGTACCCGGCGAAACCGATTTCGAGAAAGACGGCCTGCCCCGCGTGTTCGACGATCATCTCGACGCACCGACCTACCTACACCTACGCGGCAATCCAAAGGATCCCGACAAATCCCGCCTTATCGAGCCAGGAGTTCCCGCCATACTGGCGAGTTTCGCGCCCGCCATCAAGCAGGTCAAACTACCACCTTACGCCTACGCCCCCGCATCTCGCGAGTACGTGATGGAAGACCGGCTTTTAGATATCCGGGCCGAGGTGCAGAAAGCAAAGAAGGAATTGGCCGAAGCGCGAAAGAAGGCCGTCGCCGCACCCAAGAAAAAGCCAGAACCAAAAAAGAAAAAAGAGTCCGCATTGGAGCAACCGGAGTTCTCGGTGCAGGACGACTTCGCCAAACATAACCCCGAACTATGGGAAATGGTTGGCAAAGGATGGGAATTCAAGGACGGCGCCATCCATCAGACCACCGCCACGCGCGAGGCCGATCGGTTGATCCTGCGCCCGGAGGTTCCCCGCGACTTCGAAATGACCTGCCGCTACCAGCATACCGGAGGCGCCACCTACAGGTCTGTCACTTTCCGCTTCGACGTCAGTCCAGACCGCAAGTACGCCAATTACGTATACACCAGCGCCCATGCCCCACAACCCAAGCTGCACGTGGCCTATACCCGTAGCGGCAAAAACACCTACCCGAACGGGGGCCGGGTCGCCCAGCCCATCGAAATCGGCAAACCCTACCTCTTGCGACTGGTAGTACGCGACCGTTTGGTCAATGTCTGGCTGAACGAAAAATTTCAAGTCGCCTACCTGCTCCCCGACCGCAAGCCAGATGGAAAGTTCGAGCTTTCGGGCTTCGATGCGACGGTGGCTTTCGATGACTTCACCATCAGCTCTCTTCCACCGAAGATCGAACTGACCGATGCCAAGAACAAGATGCCGGAATTGAAACCCGTCAATTCCTTGGAAGCCTCCGAGACCAAGCTCGCCGCCGCCGAGGCCAAGTTGAGCTCCCTGCAAGCGGTCTTTGCCGCCGAAAAGGCCCGTGGCAACGAAACCGCCTACCAACAGGCCTCTCAACGGGCCGCCCTGCTCCAGGCGGAAGCCACCAAGGCGGCTGGCGAATACGAGTTGCGGGCCTTCTCCACGGACGGAGGGAAGGTAAAGGCGGCCCAAGCCAAGATTGCCAAGGCGGAAAAAAAGCTGACCGAGGCAAAGGAAGGCAAGTCGACCTATGCTCCCCCACGCGTATCGAGGAAAGCGCTCGAAACCCCCGCCCACAAGGAACCTCAGTATTCCGCTACTTATCCTGAAACCAGCACTGGGCGCCGTCTGGCCCTGGCCCGCTGGATGACCTCTCCGAAAAACCCGCTCACTGCACGCGTCATCGTCAACCACGTCTGGCTCCGCCATTTTGGTGAACCACTGGTGGAAACGGTGGACGACTTCGGCCTGCGGACCAAGTCGCCAACCCAACAGTCTTTGCTCGATCACCTGGCCGCCGACTTCATGCAAAACGGCTGGAGCTTCCGCCACCTGCACCGGTTAATCGTCACCTCGAAAACCTACCAGTTGCGTAGCTCTACTGCCGACGCCGACGCCAAGACTCTGGCCGCCGACCCCGATAACCAATTTTACTGGCGCATGAACGCCCGTCGCATGGAATCGCAGGTGGTACGCGACAGCTTGCTTCATCTGGCGGGCGTCCTCGACCTGACCCAGGGAGGACCTTCCATCAAACCCGGCGACACCGTTCGCCGACGCAGCCTCTACTTCAAGCATTCGCGAGACCATCAGGACAAATTCCTGAAGACCTTCGACGATGCCGACCATCTCCAGTGCTACCGGCGGACCGAGAGCGTTGCGCCGCAACAGGCTCTGGCCCTCTCCAACTCCAAACTGACCATCGAAATGGCGGGGGAAATTGCGGGACGGGTGGAAAACGAGGATTTCGTGAAGGGCGTGTTTGAGCTGCTCCTCGGACGCGATCCGAATGCCGCCGAACGCCTGGAATGCGAGACGGCGCTGGCAGACTTCGAAGCCGTCGCAACAAAGGCGAAGAAGGCCAACCCCGCCCAACGCGCCCGCCGCGGACTCGTCCATGCCTTGCTTAACCACAACGATTTTGTTTCGATCAGGTAAAGGATGGACATGAATCGCAGATTGTTTCTAGGGCGCTCGGGACTGGGTTTCGGTTCCCTGGCGCTGTCCACCATGCTCCGCGGGGCGGAATTGGGCGTGAACGGACTGCCACAAGTTGCCCCCAAGGCAAAAAGCGTGATTTGGCTTTTCATGCGCGGCGGCGTGAGCCACATGGAGAGCTTCGATCCGAAACCGGCCCTCAATGAACTTTCAGGCAAGTCAATCGGAGAGACGGAATTCAAGTACGTTCAGGATCCCGAACTGCTGAAGAAGGTCAGGGTAGTGGTCGTGAACGATGCCAACGGCCAGCAACGCAACAAACTATATCCTCTCCAGGTGGGCTACAAGAAATACGGCCAAAGTGGTATCGAAGTCAGCGACTGGTTTCCCCATGTCGGAGGCTGTATCGACGATATCGCCGTCATCCGTTCGATGTGGACGACCGACGACAACCACGGTGCCCAAGTCCAGTTCCACTCCGGCCGCCACATGCTCGACCCACGTGTGCCCACCATCGGTGCCTGGATCAACTGGGGCCTCGGCACCTTGAACGAGAACCTTCCGCAGTTCATCGGCATGGGCCCGCGCTTCTTCGACCGCAGTGACGGGCACTACCTCGGGCCGGCCTATGACGAGGTGAAATTGAAAATCGACCCGAGGAACCCGCTAGACTACGCCAAACCACAGGGCGACCTCACCGCGGAAGAGCAACGCATTGGCTTCGGCCTGGTCAATCGGCTCAACCGCCTGAGTCTCCACCGTCATCCGGACGACGCCAAACTGGATGCCCGAATCAAGTCCTACGAATTGGCCTACCGAATGCAGACATCAGTGCCCGGCGTGGTGAACTTCGACAAGGAAACCGAGGCAACCAAGAAACTCTATGGATTCGACCAAAAGGAGACTCGGCCCTTTGGCCAGCAACTGCTCGCGGCCCGGCGGTTCGTGGAACGCGGAGTACGCTTCATCCAAATCATGCATGGCGACGGTGCGGCGGGTGCTTGGGACCAGCACTCCAACCTCAAGTCCGGCCACACCAAGCTAGCCATGCAGGTCGACCGACCCATCGCCGGTCTCTTGAAGGATCTCAAGTCGCGCGGCCTGCTCGACGAAACCCTCGTCGTCTTCGCCACCGAGTTCGGGCGCACTCCAGGATCCCAGGGCGCAAACGGACGCGACCACCACCCCTACGCCTTCAGCATCTGGATGGCGGGCGGGGGGATCAAGGGCGGCGTGACCCATGGGGCCACCGACGACATCGGCTTCCATCCGACCGAGAACCCCCACTACGTCACCGACGCGCATGCCACCATCCTGCACCAGCTTGGCCTCGATCCACACGCCATGGAAGTCCCAGGACACAAGCGCCTCGAAATGGACTTCGGCCACCCCATCAAAGAAATCATCGCCTGAGACGAAAGGTCTATGAACTCTTTATCAGAGCTCATTCCCAAGTGGAAGCCATCACAACCCCTGACCACCAGTTACCAAGTCCTCATGGAGCCTCCGGTCATCGCCGGCCACGACTTTTGGCGTTCCGAGACGGGAACCATCGTCTGCTAAGACCTGCGGAAGGAAAAAAATAACAGATCCTAATTTTTTAGAACTCGACAAATGGAGCGAATAGCTAACCTAGTTGAGAATAGTACGAAAATTGTTACGATTTGCTCTAATGAAACCTTTTAAATGCATAATAGCTTTATTTTTGATGACCTGCTTGGCTTGGCATACATCCGTCCTCGCCAAGGAAACGAAGGGTCTCAAGTCATGGGAAAAGAAAGTTCCAGAATCCAAGCAGGATCTACTGTCCATTCAGGCCAAGTTGCAGGCCACCCTGAAAAATGCCAAGCAAGCGGTTGTGGCGATCCAGAGCGGAGGAGGTTCCGGCAGTGGTGTGATCGTAAGCAGGGAAGGGCTGGTATTGACGGCAGGCCATATTTCGGGAAGACCCGGCCGCAGCGTCAAAATAGTGCTCCCGGATGGGCGGAGGGTCGATGCCGTTACCATGGGAGGTTCCGAAATATCGGATTCCGGAATGTGCAAGATCAAGCAGGATGGGGAGTGGCCGTTTGCTCCGATGGCTGCAAAAGGGAAATCACAAGTAGGGGATTGGTGCTTTGCCCTCGGACACCCGGGAGGGTTTATGGCAAAACGCGGCATGGTCACCAGAATCGGGCGCGTCATTGACAAGCAATATGCAACCTTGCGAACGGATTGCCGACTGCTCGGCGGAGATTCCGGCGGACCCTTGTTCAACCTAGACGGCGAAGTCATCGGGATTCACAGCCGGATCGCGAAGTATGACGACGCCAATTTCCACGCTCCTATCGAAAGCTACCTCGAGCACTGGGACGTTTTCAACGAGGGAACAATGATTTCCCGCAGAGAACTGCAAAAAGGAGGTTTTCTGGGTGTTGGCACGATGGAAACCGAGGACGGATTGAGGATTATGAGCTTAGTCAACGAATCAGCGGCTCAAAAGGGAGGCATTCTTAAATCGGACGTCATAACCGCCATCGATGGAGAACCGATCGACAGCCAGGAAGAACTTATCATCGTGGTCGGCTCAAAGGAACCGGGCGATGAAGTGTTGATTGACCTGAGGCGCGGCAAGAAGGACTTAAGCATTAGCCTCGAATTGGGCAAACGCCCCGAATAATCATGCGTACTTACATAGATCGGCTCAGTAATTTTCTTTCTACTTTTTGTCTGTGCCTGACCATTTCGTCGGCACCCTTGGCGGCCAACGACCGACTGCCTGTAGAACAGCGCCGAAACGGCAGTGAAACCTTGAAGGCCTTCGAGGAATCCTCAAAAGCAAGTCTCAGCTCAACTGTTCGACTCCTTGGCAAGGGTCGTACACTTGCCTTGGGTACGATCGTGAGCCGGAAAGGACACATTGTGACCAAAGCCAGTTCTTCCATAGAAGCTGAAGAGGCCATCCTGGTCGATGGCACCCGTTACAAGGTTCAAGCCAAGGGTAAGGACAAAGCCACGGATTTGGCCGTATTCAAGATCAAGGGCGCCAAAAAGCTGACCCCTGTTTCTTGGTCCAAGGAAGAAGAGCCAGGAGAAGGCTCCTGGTTGGTTTCGGCTGACTACAACCTGAAACGACTGAAGGTAGGTGTCGTCGGAGCCAAAGGCCGACCTATCGACAGAGTTGGCGGAGTTATCGGGGTGATTCTGGGACAGGATGGCGTGGATTTGGGTGGCATACTGATCCAACAGGTAATGCCCCGCTCCGCCGGTGCTGCAGCAGGACTGGAAAAAGGTGACGTCGTAACGAACGTGGGAGGCCAAGAGGTTACCGACCGAGAGAAAATGATCGAGTTGGTCGGATCCAATGATCCCGGGGACGTCGTTGTAATCAAGGTGAAACGGGGTAACAGCATGCTTTCTTTTCGCGTGACCTTGGGTCACCGTTCCGTCGTCTTCGACATGATGAACCGCAACGCCAGAATGAGCGGCCCCGTTTCCAAGCGAAAGGACAATTTCCCTATGATCATCCAACACGACGTCTCCCTTCCTCCCAATGCCATGGGAGGGGCTGTTCTGGATCTGAATGGAAAAGCTCTGGGCATCAACGTGGCGCGGGTGGACCGTGTCACGACCTATGCTCTCCCGTCCCAATTGGTCCGCGTGACCCTCGAAAAACTTCGTCGCTCAAAACACAAAAGCGAGTAACTCCTTTTGAGTTCCGGATAGTTCACCCCTTCCGGATCTGGCATCCGATAAACTCCGCCGCAACGCCGAGAGAAGTAGCTTGTTTCTGGTTGGTTTGACAGCCCTCGATTACGTCCTCCAGTCGCAAAATCAAAAAAATCCCTTGACCCCACAAGGAGTTGGGCAACCCATAGGACCCACCTATTTAAAGTTTAGATTAATTCAATTTCGGTAATCCCCTGCGGAACCTTTCTCTGACTTTATTACAAATCATGAGCCCAAGACCAACCAACCCCGCCCTCATCGTATTTCTTTGCGCCGTCCTTGCCATTGGGGCAAAGGCATCCGGCGACTGGCCCCTCTGGCGCGGACCCGGCCAGGACGGCAAGGCCTCTCAAGGGCAGGATTTGCCCGACGAATGGAGTGAGGCCAGGAACGTCTTATGGAAGGCTGAAATTGAGGGGCGTGGCCACGGTTCTCCGATCGTTGTTGGCAACCGGGTCGTCCTGCCCACCTCCGACGAGCAAAAGAAGACCCAGAGCGTTCTTTGCCTGGACCGCGCAACGGGCAAGCTCCACTGGACGGCCCGAATCCATGAGGGCGGGTTCATGAAGCTGAACAAAAAGGGCACCCATGCCTCCGGATCCCTCGCCTGCGACGGCAACCGTCTATACGTCAATTTCCTCAACGCGGGAGCCGCCCATACCACCGCCCTTTCCCTAAAAGGCAAAATGCTTTGGCAGACCAGGATCACCGACTACGTCGTCCACCAGGCTTACGCCTCCTCCCCTGCCCTCCACGGCGAGAACCTCCTCTTGGTAGCCGCCGACAACAAGAAGAAGGGAGCCATCGCTTGCCTGAACCGGGCGGATGGGAAGATCATTTGGAAAGTCGGCCGACCCCAAAAACCCAATTATGCGTCCCCCGTAATATTCGAGTTGGACGGGCGCCAGCAGCTCATCATGACCGGTTGCGACTTGGTTTCCTCCTACAACCCCTTAACGGGCAAAAAACTTTGGGAGATCAAGGGAGCCACTACCGAATGCGTAACCACCACCGTGACGGACGGCATTCACGTATACTCCTCGGGCGGTTACCCCAAGAACCACGTCTCGGCCATCCGGGCGGATGGCTCGGGCAAGGTCGTCTGGCGAAACAAGGTTCGCGTCTACGTACCCTCGATGATCGTCCACCAGGGCCACCTCTACGCCATCGCCGACGCCGGCGTCCTTTATTGCTGGAAGAGCGACACGGGAGAGGAAAAGTGGAAGGGACGCCTCGGAGGCACCTTCAGCGCCTCCCTCGCCCTGGCGGACGGAAAGCTTTATGCCGCCAACGAGGCGGGCGACTGCTTCGTGGCGGAGGCTTCCGCGAAGGCATTCAAGCTGCTGGCCAAGAACAAGCTGGGGGACGAGATCTTCGCCTCCCCCGTAATCTGCGGACAACGACTCTTCCTAAGGACGGCTCACCGCTCGGGATCCGAGCGGCAAGAGTTCCTCTACTGCATCGGGAAAAAATAGGTGGCCGCAGACTCAGGCCCGACCGGGGAACTCGTGAAAATCATCCAGGTAGGCCTCGATCACCTCTTCCAAACTTGAATCGGCGCTCATGCCGAGGGCTTCCGCCCTCTTTGATTCGGTCCCGATGGGCCAGCCTTCCACCACCTCGATCACGAGTGGATCCGGTTGATCGATGATCTTGCCGAGCGTGATCCCCTTTTCTTTCGCAACCCCTTGGAGGGAAGAGATCATGTCGCGCACGAGATATTGCCGGCTCGGCAGGGTCAGAACCCGGTCGTCTCCCAAGGCTTCGCCATCGCACTCCATGGCGAGGATAAAGGCTCCCACCACCTTACGGTAGCCCAAGAGCGGAACCCCCTGCTCCCGGCTCACCGGCAACTCGAAATCGATACCGCCTAAAGGTTCGCGAAACAAGCCACTGGCAAAGCTGGAAAGAGCGGCATTGGGCTTGCCCGGCCGAATAAAGATGGTAGGCAGACGGATGGCCCGACCGTCCAGAAAGTCCTTGCGGGAGTAGTCGTTGATCATCAACTCGCCCGCCAGCTTCGTCATCCCGTAGGTGGTCTGGGGCAAGGGCTTGGTTTCGTCCCCGACCACCGGCGGGCAAGCCTCTCCTCCAAAGACCGCCAGGCTGCTCGCGAACACGATTCTTGCCCGCCCCCGTGAGTTGCGGCAGGCATCGAGGAGCTTGACCGTTCCCTCCAGGTTGACCCGAATGCAAAGGTCAAAATCGCGCTCCCCGTCACCACTCACGATGGCCGCAAGGTGAAAAAGCAAAAAATCCTCCTCCTGTGGAATGATCGAGTCGACCGCTTCGTCGGTCGACAGGTCGCCCTCGACGAAGGAAACCCAAGACGGCAAGCCCTTGCGACTCTCCTCGGGAATGCGCAGGTCCGCAGCCACGATCGAGCTGATCTTGACCTCTCCCGAGGGATGAAGGGCTAGAGTTCCCCTTTGGCAAAGTTCCCTCACGAGTTGAGTTCCGATAAACCCACCCGCTCCCGTGACGACGACCTTCATTCGCTCCCCCGTTCTTTTTCCAAGGTCTGCCGGTACCACTCGTACAGGCCGCTGTGGTCAAGCTCACCAAGTCCGTCCTCCAGCATCCGTTCCCAGAGCTCCTTGTTGGTCTTCAGCATCGGCAAGTCAAGATCACCCTGTCGAGCCACTTTGGCAGCCTCGACCAGGTCCTTCAGTTGGTTGATCGCCGTGCCACCGGGCTCGAAGTCTTCCTCGATCATCCTGAGTCCATGCTGGTCGAGAATCTTGCTTTGGGCAAAACCCCCGAGCAGAGCGCTCCGGGCTGCCTTCAGGTCGACCCCGTTTTCCCGGCACAAAAGAAAAGCTTCGCTCAAGGAGGCGATGGTCGAGGCAACGATAATCTGGTTGGCCAGCTTGGCGCATTGCCCCGCCCCGCTCGGTCCCATGTAGGTTATGGTGGCGCCCAATATTTCGAGCACGGGACGTATCGCATCCACGCTTCCCTCCAGGCCACCCGCCATGATGGTCAGGTTTGCCTCGCGGGCCCCCTTTTGTCCGCCGGAAACGGGGGCGTCTATCCAATCGGAGTCCATCCCAAGCGCCCTCTCATGCCAGGCTCTCGTGGGCTCGACCGCGGTGCTTCCCATGTCGACGATCTTTGAACCTGCGGTCAACCCCGCGAAAAGTCCGTCCTCTCCCTCCACCACCTCGGCAACGGAATCTGCATTGGGCAGGCTAAGAAAAATCAATCCGTCCCCTACCCGCTGCGCCACCTCGTGCGGACTGGAAGCAACCTCCGCCCCTTCGCCGGCCAGTTCCTCGAGAACTTGGTTACTTCGATTAAAGAGGGTTAGCCGGGCACCCGCTCTCATCAAGTGACCGGCCATGGGCTTGCCCATGTTTCCCAACCCGATGAACCCGATTCGATTGACGCTTATCGAATGCATCGGAAGAAAAGGAAATTTCTAGCTCTCCAGTCCGCGGATGGTGGACCTGGTGCTGCTGCCGAATTTCTCGGTTTTCACGCCCATGCGCCGGGCGAGAGGGACGAAGAGGTTGCAGAGCGGGGTGTTGTCGTCCGCATCGTGAGCCACGTAGGAACCGTGTTTATACCCGCCGCCGGCCACGATAATGGGTAAATTCCGCCAGTCATGAGAGGACGCATTACCAAGATTTGAACCAAAAAGGACAGCCGTATTCGTAAGGAGTGAAGAGCCGTTTTCCTTATGATTTTTCAAATCCCGCAGAAAGTCGGCAAAGAGTGAAAATTCCTCTTTTTCAATAATTTCCAATTCATCAATTTTATTCTCATCCTTTCCGTGATGGGAAAGATTATGCCAATCGGTTTTGACTCCATCAATATTCGTTGGCACGGCATTGAAAGCACCCAAGGAAAAAGTAATCACGCGGGTGGAGTCAGTCTTGATCGCGAGCGTCATCAAGTCATACATCAGTTTCTGTCTGGCCAAGAGGTCGTAGCGGTCCTGAACGTCCTTAGGCTCTTCGTAGCTGACGTCCGGCTTTGGCTTCCGGGCCCACTCTTTGTTCTGATCGAGCCTGATTTCGAATTCACGAACGGAACTGAAATATTGATCGAGCTTCTCTTTATCCCTATGCCCCAAATTCGAACGCAAAGATTTGGCATCTCCCAAAATTACGTCCAAAATACTTTTTCCCCGGTTCAAGTTACTCACCTGCTGCTCGACTTCTTTTTCCGTACCTTGGACAAAAAGCTCCCGGTAAATTTTGGAAGGAGAACCTTGGCAGGGAATGGACACCCCATTGGCATCCCATGAAATGGACTGCCCTCCTCCTCCCGTCCCCAGATTCAAAGAAGGAAAGCGGGTGGAAGCGCCAATGTTTCGGGCCATGACCTGATCAATGGAAATGGTATTCCTAAAACCCGCAAGGCCTGGCCTTTCAACACCCGTCAACCAGGTAATTTCCGAAGTATGCCCGCTGCTTCCCTGCTGATTGGCATGGGAAAGGCCTGAAAAGAGCGTAAAGTCGGATCGCAAGTCATCCAATATCTCGAGGTATGGTGTGTTCTGATAATCCTTTCCTTCCTTTTCTGGAAAGAGATTGGGCCCATGAAAGCCAAGAGCCGCATTCATCGCGACGAATCTATTGGGAGATGAAGATACTTTGGGAGCTTTCCCGAAGACAGGGCTCATTGCATCAAAAAGAGGAAGAGCAAGAGCGACCCCAGCTCCCTTCAAAACGGATCTTCTCGATAGTCCCCGGAAAGTGGATATGTGAATCATGGCATTTACTTGTTCTGAAATATATTCGATGAAAGAACCGCATGCAAGAGATCTGCGGTTCTGTAGTCGTGAGCGGAACAGCTAGAAACAATGGAAGCAATTTCATCCCGATCCGAAAAGCCAAGCTCGCGACCCGTGGCAAAAGTCAAAAGTTTGGAAACGAATGCACGGGCGAGAATGGAATCATTTCCAGCAAGTTCGTCCATAAACTCATGAATGTTTTCAAAGGGCTCTCCGTCCGAAAACTTCCCGGAAGAATCCACCATGGGGCCTTTTCTGTAGCGAACGGATTGGGCCCGGACCTTGCGATCAATCCTGGGAACCGATGGATTCAATGACCGGTAAAAATCGCGGTATCCCCCAATCGGATTGAAGGATTCCAAGGCAAAACCCAATGGGTCGAACTTGGCATGACATCCTTGACAACTTTCCATAGAGCGGTGTTTTTCCAACAAATCACGAAGAGTATCCGCTCCGCGGATATCCGGTTCGACGCCTGAAATGCCCGGGGGCGGAGGTGAAGGAGTTTGCCCTAATATTCTCTCCATTACCCAAACGCCGCGCAAAACCGGTGACGTATTGGTTCCGTTTGCCGTGACCTTGAGAATGCTGCCCTGCGTAAGCAAACCTCCCCGGGGCGAACCGTCCGGGAGGGATACCGGGCGAATCTCCGGACCAACCACCCCCTCCACTCCGTAAAGCTGAGCGAGTCGTTCATTCAGCATGGCAAAGTCAGACTTAACCAAATTGGATATAGGTAAATTTTCGAGGAACATCCTGCGCACAAAGGCGCGCGTTTCTTCAAGCATCGAATGCTTTAGGTAATGGTCGAACTCGGGAAACAAGATACGATCGGGAGAGGTGAAATCTATATTCCTCAGATCCAGCCAGTTGTCGGTAAAGTCCTCAACGAAGCGATCGAACTTTTTGTTCTTTACCAGTGCTTCGGAGTATTCCCGCAAACCGGTAACTTTTGGCTTATAGGTGGATATGTGAGAGTCATGAACGCTTCTCGTAAGGAAGAGACGGATGCGATCCTTGATTTGTCGTTCTGAAAGCCTGCCTTTTTTTTCATGGAGAAAGAGAAAGCGGGGGGAGGAAAAAAGGGCGCAGAACAAGGTCCGCATGGAAACATCTATGTTTTCTCCCTTTGCTCTTTCAGCAAAGTAGAGTTGTCGGTAAGCCTCCATTTCGTCTAATTCGATTGCTTCGCGAAAAGCCAGCCCTCCAATTCTCATCAAGAAGCGATCGATGGTTTTGTTTTCGTCTTCACAAAAAAGTTCAAACTTTGGTTTGTACCAAGACTGCTCCCGGTGACTGGGTTTAGAGGGAGGTATTTCCCTTCTTTCGATCCCGTCAAATAGAAGGTCGTATCCATAACGGGGATACCCCTCCTGCAAGGGTCCTTCAATCTCCGCGCCAAGGAATGCAAACCCGGCTCCCTCATATTCATTCACGTCGAGATGCTCAAAGCCGGGAACTCTGTAAAGGCCCTGAGGATCGAACTTGATCATATATCCATCATCCAACCATACCTTGATCTCAAAAGCGGTTGGTTCAGAGGAAACAAACTGAGGGACTGCCACTATTTCTTTCTCGCTTCCAGGCGAATAACTCTCGGTGGTCAGCAGACAGGTTATCGGTTTTTCAGACTGGTAGGCATAGCCATTGATGCGAAAGCGGTAGAGCCCGCTCTTGGTAACCCGAGACTCGCGAAGCAAACCCGTCGGATAACTTCCTCCGTAAAAATGAACAATTGCCCCGTCGTCCAATTTTTTCCACTGCTTGCCGACGTGCGCTTTCAAAGTTTGTTCCCGAAAAGAGATTTTTTTCTCTTTGCTCTGCAAGGGATGATCCACTTGCTTGACTACCTGATCGAATACCAGACCAGCCGTATGAAGATACTGTTTTAGGTGCTCCATGGACAGGCTCAACGACTCGCCCACATTGTCAAATTCATGTGATCTGCCATCTTCAGGCAAGTGGGAGCCAAGTCTCAAATTCGTGCCCATCAGGTCATTCAGGGTGTTTTCGTACTCCTTGCGGTTCAATCTCCGAAGAACCGTCCCCTTTGATGATGCATGAGCTTCAATCAGAGGTTTGCTCAAAACCCGGCTGAAATTCTCAAGCTCCTTCTCGACTGGTCTTTCCAGGACCTTTGCAGGTGGCATCTCCCCACTGATCGCGCGGTCATGGATCCGTTCCCATTTAACGAAGACTGCCGGATCATCCAACTCATCGGATAGTTCGTCCATCGCCAAACCGCCCTTTTTGGCCCCATCCCCGTGGCAGTCATAGCAATGCAGTTCGAGAAAAGGCTTCAAGGCGGCATTCCACCCCTCCGCGAAGGCGGAAGTAGCGCTGGCAAGGGCAAGTGCAAAAAGGCGCTTCATGGACCTTGGCTACCCTATCTACGAGGGCAAAGAGCAGGCAAACTCAAACGAAGGTGGAGGGGAAGGTCAGTTTCGCGACTTGCCCGTTGCGCGATGATAGGCCGACAGCTTGTCGAGGACTTTCTGGCTTGCGGTGGCGTCGCTGGTTCCCTCCCCGGGCACGAAATCTCCATAGGGCCGATCCCCCAGATTCCTGACCATGGCCGTGAGACGCCTCTTCATCTTGCGCAGTTGCCCGGCCTGAGCCCGCTCGCCGGCCAGGTTGTTCTGCGAATCAGGGTCTTCCACAAGGTTATAAAGCTGATCCGCGGAAAAGGTGCCGGGGTGGAAATCCTTGGCTCGGGAAATCCCTCCGCTCAATCCCAGAAAGGACTTGAAGGCCCGTTCCGAGCGCTTGCCGTTGGCCGAGGCGATCTGTTCATCGGTGAAGCGAAGGCTGACGTACTCCCAGTCCTTGGTCTTGATCGAACGGCCCGGCCCTTGTTCGGCATAGACGAATTCCCTCACCGAAACGCGGGGATCCCTGAACATGGGAAGCAAACTTTTTCCATCGATGCGATAGTCCTCGGGAACCTTGGCTCCGGCCAATTCGAACCAAGTGGGGACGAAGTCGGTGTTTTGAAACAACCCGAGGCTTACGGAACCCGCGGGAATAACCTTCGGCCACCGGATCAGGCAGGGGATTTCCGTTCCCCGGGTCTTGATGAGGGATCCCTTTCTTTCCGACCCGTGATCGGAAACGAAAACCACGATCGTGTTGTCGGCAATCTTAAGGGCATCGAGCTTATCGAGGATCAGTCCAAGGCTGTCGTCCATCCATAGATAGCCCGCCTCCGCTTCGGTAAGCCCGGCCTTTTGGATGCGCTTCCAGACCGATTCGCGATCGATCAGCCCCAAGGGTTTCCCAAGGTATCCTTCCCCGGTAACCAGCTCCTTTTCCATCAGGGACTTGAACCACTCGCCGTTGGGCCCATGAAGGAGCGTGGAACAGCAGTGCAGGTAAAAAGGTTCGTCCTTGTGCTCCTCGATGAATTCCAGCGCCGCCTTGGTGGTCCAGTCGGGATTATGCCCCTTGAACGGGCTCTTCAGGTTTCCCCAATAGACGTTCCTGGCCCAGGTAAATCCATTTTTACGAATCAATTCCCGTTGCAGCTTCTCGAGCTTGAACTTCCGGCGGTTGAGCTCGTCGGAATATTCGACGTTCTTGGGCACCTCAAGGTCCCCGAAAAGCGAGTCTTCCTGCCCATGGTCCATGTCGTGGACGTGATACTTCCCGACGAAGCCGGTTGCATAGCCGGCGTCCGCAAGCACCTTTCCAACGTTCATGCGGTCCGACTCGAGCCCGACGTTGAAGGCAGGCAGGGCCTGAGTTCCCTCCGGGCATTGGGCAAGAAAAGTCTTGGAGTGGGACGAACTGGCGTAGCGCCCGGTGAGGAAGGTGTAGCGAGAGGGCGTGCAGACCGTACTGGTCACGTGCGCATTATGGCAGAGCATGCCCTCTTTGGCGAGTCGGTCGAGGTTCGGCGTCAGGACCTTTCCGCCATAGGGGCTTGTCTCGGGCTTGTCGTAGTCGTCGACCAAGAAGACGATGATATTGGGTTTTCCGTCCTTCGCCCCGAAAGACGAAAAGGCAAAGCCGCAAAGAAAGAAGATGAGGGTTCCGGCAAGGGCGTTCATGAGCTTGTTTGGATTAGGGTAAGAGTCTTCGAGAAGGATGGGTCAAGGGTTTGCTTCAAAAAGCTTCTGTTTGCTCGCCAGGACCCGCCTGAAGCCCTCGAGCCTTTCCTTATGGCCTTTCCCATGGGCAAGGTTGCTCTTTTCCTGCGGGTCCTTGCGCAGGTCGTAGAGCTCCTCCCCGTCGGGCCATTTGCCATAGCGCCAGTTCTGGTTGCGCAGGGCATAGCCGAGCTTGGGTCCCCGGGAGACCACGCTGTAGGCATACTTCTTTTTCCCCAACCTGTCGGGGTGGCTCAGAAGAGGGCGCAGGGAGGCACCCTGCAAATGATCGGGAGCCTTCAGGCCGGCCAAGTCGGCCAAGGTGGGATAGACGTCGATCAGCTCGACCATGGCTTCCGAAACGGCTCCTGCTTTCGAGAGCCCGGGCGCCCGAACGATGAAAGGCACCCTGGCCCCGACGTCGAAGAGGGTTACCTTGCCCCAGATGAAGTGATCGCCCAAGTGGTAGCCATGATCGGAAGTGAAGACCACCAAGGTCTCTTCCCAGAGGCCGTTCTTCTTGAGGGCATCGAGAACGAGGCCGAGCTGGGCGTCGATGAAACTGACGCAGGCGTGGTAGGCCTGCATGTACTCCCGGCGCAGGGGGTGGTTTTCCTTGCCCAGCTCGAAACCGAAAGCCTCGTATCTTTTCGAGATGGCCGACTTGGGAATAAAATCCCATAGGTCCGACCGGTCGGAACGGTAGGTGATCTCGTTGAGCGGATAGAGATCGAAATACTTGTCGGGGGCAAGAAAGGGAACGTGTGGCTTCTGAAGGCCCAGAGCGATGAAGAAGGGCTTGTCCCCGTAGGGCTTGCCCTCGAGCCACCGGACGACCTGGCGGGCGTTCTTGCCGTCCTTGTGCTGGGCATCAGTCAGGCCGCTTCGTCCGCGACCGGGCGGAGTCTGGGCGTCCAGCTTGGCGGATACCCCCCTTTTGAGCTCCTTCCACTTTCTCTTGTTGGGTTGTTTGTCGATCGACCCGTGCTCGGACTCGAATTTGAGGCGGGCTTCCCGGACCACCGCAAGCTCGTCGTTTTCGAAGCGGAGGGACTCGTTCCAGGCGATCTCTCCATGATCACTTTTGGCGTTGTGGAAAACCTTGCCCACTCCGGCCGTCCAGTATCCGTTTTCCTTAAAGAACTGAGGCATTGAGATCGTTCCGGGACGGGTGGTCCGGATGTCCAGGGTGTTGTTGAGGACCCGCGAGGCTTGAGGGTAAAGACCGCTCAGGAAGGAGGCCCGGGAAGGCCCGCATACCGGGTATTGGCAAAAGGCCCGGTTGAAGGTCATCGACTCCTTGGCAAACCCGGCAAGGTTGGGGGTAAGGATCGGCTCGTAGCCCGAAGTCGAAACGTGGGTATTCAGGTCGTCGCAGACCACGAAAAGAACGTTCGGCTTGGCCTGGACGGTAAGGGACGTGACGGCTGCAACGGTAAATAAAGGCAGAAATGAGTGGATCATGGGCTGGAGATTTAAAACGGTTACAAAGTTAAAAAGTTTCCCGGGGCCGGTTCAACCATTCGAGGCCACCCGGGTCTGGTAACGCTCTAGCTATTTGCTGAAGATTTTTGAGTAGAGAAGGAAGGCTAGGAAGGAGCCTGCTACCTGAGCGCAGCAGAAGGCAAGGACGTCGTCGGGGCTTATGCCGGCAAAGGTATCGGAAAAGGCCCGACCGATCGTTCCCGCAGGGTTGGCGAAGGAAGTCGAGGAGGTAAACCAGTAGGCACCGCCGATGTAAGCGGCCACTCCAGCCGCGACTTTTTCTTTGGTCGACAAAAGGATCACCAGCAGGAGCCCGAAAGTCGCGAAGATTTCGCTGACAAAAAGATTCGTACCCGATCTCGTTTTTTCAGAGAAATTAACAGGCTCGATGCCAAACATGTAGTTGGCGAGCAACACTCCGGCAATGGCCCCGGCGATCTGCAGGATTACGAAACCCGTACAAGTCTTGACCGATATTTCTCCCTTCACCCACAAGACGAAGGAAACGGCGGGGTTGAAATGAGTGCTGAATGGCTGGAGCGAACTGATCAGGAAATAAAGGGCAAAGACGGTAGCCAGCGTATTGGTAAGCAAAGTCAACTGGTCGTTTTCCGGGTTTAGCTTCTCGCCCATGATTCCCGAGCCCACCACGGCGCAAAACAAGAACGCAGTGCCCAAAAACTCTGAAACGTATTTAGCCATATGAGTCTTTAATACCAATTTTTGGATCACTTGGAAATTCGCTTTTCAAATCCCTTGCTTAAGGCATCCGGGCAGGGTCTGAACGAAGGCCTTGATTTCATCCCTGACCTTGCGGTAGCAATTCATCTGTTCTTCTTCCGACGCCCCCCCTTCAGCTATCTCGCGGGCCATTTCCGGAGGGTCCTCGAACCCGACGTGAACCACCCGGCAATCAGCAGGAAAAACCGGGCAAGTTTCGTGAGCATGCCCGCAAACGGTGACCACTACGTCGAGATCATGAGCGGCGAATTCCTTGATGTTTTCGGACCTTTGAGAAGTGATGTCCACCCCTGCCTCCGCCATGGCCTTCACCGCATGCGGATTCAACCCGTGGGTCTCGATCCCCGCCGAGTAGGCATCCACGACATCTCCCTTGAGGTGACGTGTCCACCCCTCGGCCATCTGGCTTCTACAGGAGTTACCGGTGCAAAGGAAAAGAAGTTTGAATCGGTCATTCATAACTAAAAACGAGGCTTTTGGGTCTTAAGCCAAACGTCAATCCCGATGAGATACTATTGGGGATGAAATTGGTTTTTTTACGTAAACGTGACGTTTCCGTCCGTTGATTTTTACAAACTCAAGCTATGCTAGGAAAGTCCGACAGATGGATCAACCTCAGCATCAAAACCAAAACAAACATGAAAAAAAACATCATCTTTGCTCTGCTTTGTTATTTTCTATTGGCTAATTCGTGTTTTGCCTGAGATTTGCCGAGATATCGGTATGGCAGTCGTACCTTTATGGAAGAACCTTCATTCAAATGCAACTTGCCATTTGAGTGTCCGCACCGTGAAATTGGGGGCTACTCATGACATCACGGATAAGGATATTCGTCGTGGACGACGAAAAGGACCTGACGGATCTTCTGCATTACCAATTAGGCAAGGAGGGATTCGAGGTCAAATTTTCGAACAACCCATTCGAGGCCTTGGGAAAAGCGAGGGATTTCAGTCCCGAGCTTATCATTCTCGACGTCATGATGCCGGATCTGGATGGCTTTCAACTGTTGCGCATGATTCGATCGGACAATCTCCTCCAGAAGATACCCGTCATCATGCTGACTGCAAAGTCAGGGGTGGAGCACCGGATCAAGGGCTTGGAGCAGGGAGCGGACGACTACCTTGAAAAACCATTCGATTCGCAGGAACTTATCCTTCGGATACGATCGATCTTGAAACGCTCGGCCGATCAATCAAACGACACCAGTTCACGCATCATCCTTGGCAAGCTTGTCCTGGACGAGGAGGATCACAGCATTTCCATTTCCGGGGAGAAAGTTGACTTCACCCTGACTGAATTCAAGTTGATCCACTATTTTCTAAAGAGGAAGGGGAGAGTACAAACCCGTGACAACCTGCTTCTCGGGGTTTGGAAATTCGACACCGAGGTCGAAACCCGCACCGTGGACGTTCACATCCGCAGAGTCCGCAAGAAAATTTCCGATTCCGACTTGCAGATCGAAACGATCCGCGGGGTCGGTTATCGTCTCACGGAAAAATTCGCCTAGGCAAATGTTCGTGCCGGAATGGTTGGTTGTCCTGATTGCCTGTGGTGCGGCGGTAGCGATATGCTTCGTATGGAAGGCCGGACGAAGAAAAAGCTCCAGCCGTTGGCCTGAAGGCCGTCCCAACACTCGACAAACAAACGACGAGCAAGAGCAAGCCCATCGGGACTTCGTGGCCAACGTCTCACATGAACTGCGCACCCCGGTCTCCATAATCAAGGGTTTTTCGGAAACCCTTATCGATGATTACGAGAACTTGAGCGAGAAGCAGAGAAGAAAGTTTCTTTCCAAGATTCAGCGCAATTCAGAGCGGCTCAACTCCCTGATCGAGGATTTGCTTTCCCTGGCCCGACTGGAAGCCCTGGACTTAACGCTCGACCGAAAAAAACTCGATCTATCCGAGTTGATCGGACAAATCGGAGAGGATTTCCAGACGAAAATGGGAGACGACGGACCTGTAATCTCAGTAGATCTACCCGACTCTCCGTTAATGATATCGGGGGACGCAGAAAAATTGATCAGCGTGTTCGAGAACCTTATCGAGAACGCGATCGTTCACGCCGAAAACCTATCGACCATTAAGGTGCAGGCCAAAATGGATGCGGACGGCCAGCACGTCGCCTGCAGGATCGAGGACGACGGGCAGGGAATACCGGAAGAAGAACTGGAGAGGTTGTTCGAGCGATTCTACCGGTTGGAAAAGAGCCGGTCGCGCGAACGCGGTGGCACCGGGCTGGGACTCACCATAGTAAGGGAAGTCATCGAGGCCCACCAGGGAGAGGTCGTCGCCCAGAGCAGGCTCGGAAAGGGCTCCGTCTTTTCCTTCCGGTTTCCAGCTTCAACCTAGTTAGTCAAAAGGCTCGCTCGACCGAGGAAAATCAAGGGATCTGCATTTGTTACGTAATTGTAACAAACGCGACCCAATCGCGTAACGAACGGATGGTAGGTTCGAAGAATATGAATCCAACCAAAACCATGCGCCGACCCGTAAAAACCGCAGTCGCCTTGCTTTCTTTCCTTGCTCTTTGCGGTACCGGTTTCTCCCAAAACTCCGAGGAATCCCCTTACGATGAGTTCTGGAACAAAGTGGTCATCTACGAAAACGCAGAGAATGAAACCATGAGCAAGTTTGCCATAACCGGACGACTCCAGGCAGACTACCATAGCTTTGAGAATGACGTGGACGGTTCTTCGGACGACGATTCCCAATGGCGGCGCTTGAGATTCGGATTCAAAGCCAGTTTGCTTGGAGGCATCACGTTGCATTCCGAGGCCAACATGAACCTCAATCGTCCCGAACCTCTTTACAGAAACCTTACGGATACCTATCTCTCTTGGTCCACTGATTCGGGCATGAAATTCAAAGTAGGCAAGCAATCCGCCCCTTTCACCCTGCACGGATCGACCTCATCCAAGAAGCTTTACACCTTGGAGCGTGGCAAAATTGCAAGAAACATCTGGTTTCCCAACGAATATTTTACGGGGGCTTCAATCTCCGGAAGCCGTGAAAATTGGGACTATCTCGCAGGCATTTATTCAAGTGACGAGGGTCCGGAATTCGACGAAGCCTTCGACTACGGAACTTTCGGGCTCCTTTCCCTCGCCTATAATTTCGAGGAGTCCGATTCCTTTGACGAATCCCTGGTTAGATTCGATTTCATGGTACAAGAAGAAGATCCCCTGAATCAAACGCCCGACCACAAAAATGCTTTTTCCATCGTTACAAAACTTAAAAAAGGAAAACTCAATTTTTGGGGAGACCTAAGCTTCTCCAGCGGATATGGGTCCCAAAGTGACGTCTGGGGCATCCAACTCATGCCATTTTATGATTTCACCGATCAATTGCAGGGTGTTTTCAGTTACACACACGTGGAAAGTGAAGATTCTCAAGACGTCGACGTAACTCGATACGAGCGTGATCTCGCAGGACGTGGAGATCAGATGCAAGAATACTTTGTGGGAATCAATTATTTCTTCTATGGACACAAACTGAAATGGCAGAATGCCATCCAGTATACGGAAATGGATAACTTGGGAACGCATGAATACGAAGGCTGGGGATACACCTCCGGGCTTCGGATCAGCTGGTGATACAAACTTTCATCAACCCTATCCTACGAAAAACAAAAAAAGGAAACTTATCATGGGAAACGTAACTGCCTGGGAATTCGTCGTTCGATTACTTTACATACTCGGAGGGCTGGGAATCTTTTTGTTCGGAATGCGCGTGATGAGCGAGGGCATCCAGAAAATTGCCGGAGAAGGCATGCGCCGAATCATGGCCACGATGACCCAGAACCGGTTTTTCGGCCTCATGACAGGCTTGCTGGTAACCTGCTTGGTCCAGTCTTCTTCCGCCACTACCGTAATGGTGGTAAGTTTCGTCAATGCGCAACTCCTCACCTTGATGGAATCGATCGGGGTGATCATGGGCGCGAACCTTGGTACCACTCTGACCGGCTGGATCATCGCGACCATCGGCAAATTCAGCCTTTCAAAAATCGCCCTGCCCATTATCGGAATCGGATTGCCGCTGGTCTTCTCATCCAAGCCAAAGCTCAAGCACTCGGGAGAATTTCTGGTGGGATTCGGGTTGCTTTTCTTCGGGTTGAGCGAACTGAAGAATGCGGTGCCCGACGTCAAGAGCCTGCTCAAGAGCCCGGATCCCGCGGACCAGGAAATGGTCCTGTCCATTCAGGGCTTCATAGAACAGCTGAACAGCTATGGCTTTGGATCGGTCCTGATCTTCCTGGTTATCGGAGTTTTTCTTACCATTCTGGTCCAATCATCTTCGGCAGCCATGGGAATAACCATCATCGTGGCGATCAACGGATGGATTGATTTTGAAATCGCCGCGGCAATCGTGATGGGGGAAAACATCGGTACGACCGTAACCGCCTGGCTTGCCTCCATTGGCGCGAACCTCAATGCCAAGAGAGCAGCCCGGGCCCACTTCATTTTCAATATTGCCGGCGTGACTTGGATGTTGCTGCTCTTTTATCCCTTTATTGCAATGCTGGACCAGATCATGCCGGGCGCCATCTATGTGGAAGACGTGACCCAGCAGGAAGCGATGGCCTATCTTGCCGATAATGAGTTTGAGGGCCAACCAACGGATGACGACATCTCAAAAGCCAAGAAAGCGATCGTCGACAGAAACATCCCATTGCACCTTTCCCTGTTCCATACGCTTTTCAACCTGACCAACATTGCCCTCTTGATCGGCTTCACTCCACACCTCGGCCGACTTGTCGAACGGCTCGTCAAGCCAAAGACCGCAGATGGCAAGGCACCCAAACCAGGAAGCCTGGCGGCTTTGCACTACGAGGGGTCAGGGGTTTTGCCCAAGACCGGAGAACTGAACTTGGCCTTGGTCGAGGCTGAAGTAAACAGGTTGGCAGCCATCTCACGTTACATGTTCGAAGGTTTCGTAGAGGTCTTCGAGAGTCCGGAAGAGGACAAGGGAAAGCTGATCAAGGAACTCATAGAACTGGAAGAAAAATGCGACGAGCTGGCCTTCGACATAACCCAGACCCTCATCCATTGCACGACCGAGAGTCTCGCTGGTGAGCGAGCTCTGCGCGTCGCTTCTCTTCTGAGGGTAACCGGAGAATTGGAGGATATCGGCGACTGCTGCTACCGGCTCGTTCAACTGGCTCACCGGAAATATCGAAAGAACCGCACCTTGCCCATCGAGACAAAACGTGAAATCAAGGTATTCTCCGAACAAATTCTTGATTTCATGGAATTGTACCAAAGCCACCTCAAGGATGGAAGCATCCCCGACATCGAAAAAGCGGAAGCCATCGAAGACCGAATCGACGCTTCCAGAAAATCGTTACGGAAGAATGCAGTCAAAAGAATGCAGGATAAGGAAAACCTGAAGGCGGAGATGATTTACGTCGATATCCTCAATGAAATGGAAAGCATAGGAAACGATGCCCTCAACGTGGTTCAAGCCCTCAATCACGTCGTATAGACCGCAATGAACAGCACTTCCCAATCAAGCGGTCAATCAAGTAAAGGCACTTGGTCCAGCCAGGAATAAAGCGTCTCCAGGGAAGCTCCCCTCAGGTCGGGCACTACCCGGTCCGCATCCATTAGTTTTTCCGGGCCATGCATGGCGGAAATGCCGATCACACGCAAGCCAGCCCCCTTGGCCGACAGGATTCCGTTCGGAGAATCCTCCAAGGCAATGCAATCAGCAGGCTCGAACCCCAAGTCACGGACCGCCTTGGCATAGGTCGCGGGATGAGGTTTTGTCTCGGGGACGTCGTCCGAGGTTACGATCGTCTTGAAAAGTCCCTCCAGACGCCCGCCCGCCAATACGCGAAGGGCAGAATCCACGTCCGAGCGGCGTGAACCCGTGGCCAAACCGACGGGCATCGCCCGGGCCACGGCCGCCACGAAGTCAACCGCACCAGGCATAGGCTCGGCATGTTCGGAAACGAACTGGGCATAGGCCGCCGCTTTCCTTTGCGACCATTCGCGGAAAAGCTCCTCGTCGTACTCGATACCGAGTTCATTGGCCATTTCGCCCATCGCGAAGCGCTCGTCCCGGCCCGCAAACCTGCTTAGAAAATCTTCGTAGGACAGGGTCATCCCCTCGCCTATCGCCTCGCAGATTGCCCTGTAATGATTGGGCTCGCTATCGATCACCACGCCGTCCATGTCGAAGACGACGGCCTTTAGTTTTCGATTTGATTCCAAGGAAGTGCCGATGAGGGGGACCTATGCGAAAAGCTCGCGAACCGGCTTGGCTTTCGCTCCACCGACCACGAAGGGCCTTCCGGTAGAGGAGAGAACTTCATTCTTGAGAGGCAGCCCGGCGGCCCATCCGATTGTGGCATGCAGGTCGTTGACCGTGACCGGGTTTTCCGGGTAGGCTCCCGTCTTGTCACTGGCTCCGTAAACAAATCCGCGTTTCACCCCGCCTCCGGCGAGCACCGAACAAAAGCAGATCGGGTAGTGCCCGCGACCATTACCATTGAATTGAGGCTTGCGACCGAACTCGGTGGCTAAAACCACCAAGGTGCTATTCAGCATCCCGCGCTGATCCAAGTCCGAAATCAAAGCCGCATAGGCTTGATCGAAGGAGGGACTCAAATCCTCCATATCACCCTGCAAGTTGTTATGCATATCCCAGCCATCGGTCGCCACTTCTACGTATCGAACGCCGGTTTCCACCAATCGGCGGGCCAAAAGGCAGCCTTGTCCGAATTTACTCAGGCCGTATTTCTGGCGCATGGCGGCAGGTTCCTTTCCAAGGTCGAAGGAATCGAGATCCTTGCTTCGAAGGAGGCGAAGGGTGTTATCGTAGAACTCGCGGTATGACTTGACGTTTCGATCCGGGTAGCGGTTGGAGAAGAAAGAACTGAGCTTTTCGGATAAGGCCAACCTCTGACCGAGCGCTTCACTGCCGCCCCTGGTCTTTATGTTCCTGAGGCCGTTGTCCGGATTAAGAATGGGTATGGGACTGAAGGCGGTTGGAAAAAAGCCGTTTCCGTACTTTGGACCGGAGTTGATGCAAGCCGAGGAAGGAAGAGTGCCATGACTTTCTCCAAGATAGTGCTGGGCCCACGCCCCGAGGTTGGGATGCTTGATGGTATTGCGTTGGGTGAAGGCGGTTCGCATGAAGTACTGTGCCGGGCCATGCACGCCGACTTTGGCCGTCATGCTGCGGATGACGGAAATTCGATCCGCAACCCCTGCAGTCTTGGGCAGGTACTCGGTGATTTGGAAGTCGGCCTTGGTTCGGATTGCATCGCCCGGTCCCTTGGTCGGCCCGATCTTGGGATCAAAGGTGTCAATGTGGCTCATGCCTCCTTTGACCTGAAGGAAGATGATGCGCTTGGCCTTGCCGAATCCGTTCCCTCCGCCAACTGGTTCTGCCGCTCTCAAGTCGGGCAGAACGGAAAGCCCGAAGGCGCCTAGGGCGCACCTCTCGATGAACTTTCGTCTTTCTAGAATGAAGTTATTCATTATGTTTTTAAGGGTTTGCTTCCTTACTGAACAAAAAGAAATTCCGTGGAATTGAAGAGTGCCCAGGTCAGGTCTTCCTTCTTCATGCCCTTTTGCAGAGCTTCCCGAATAGCGGCCAACTCGTCCGGGGAAGGCGGGCGACCGAAGAAACTCATGAAAAGAAATTGCACGGCCGGATCGAAACCTCCGCTCTTCTTGAGTTTGACGGATAGCCTTGATTGCTTGTCCGAAAGTATAAACTGAATATCCCCGTTCATCAGCATAAGGGATTGCGGAATGCTTCCCTCTGAACTCGAATCGTTGACCAGTTCCCGGGATGACTGACCGAACATACGCAGGAAATGATCATCGCGGGCAGGTTGGCTCATCTCCGATGCCCGCAGGAGGAATTCCCTCCCGATCTTAGGAGGTCGTTTGCCCTGGACATAGTCCTTCTCGTTCAGGCGACTTCCAACGTCCTTGTCCAGATGCCCGCTCTTCTTCATGGCCAAAACCACCTTGCTTACGTTTTCCGGGGACATTTTTTCGTACGGAAAATCATAGCGGGTCACGCGATGAGATCGGTCGATTTTATACGAGTCTATTTTCTCTCCCACGACGAGGGCCAGAATCGAATCCCACGCCTGCTCCGCAGTCATCCGGCGCAGAAGGGGTCCGGGGAAAAGATAGTCGTCCAATTCCCCGATGGGAGGGCTCACGCTTGCCTTGGCTTGGTAGGCCTTGGAGTTAAATAGTACACGCTGAAATTCCCGGACATCGAAATCAGCTTTGACCATGATCTGTCCAAGCAACTGCAGAAGTGCCGGATTGGAAGACTTGGACAAGTCGTCAAGGTCGTCTAGAGGTTCCTTGACACCCAGACCAAAGGCCCGCTGCCACAGACGGTTTGCTATGGTAGCGGCAAAGCGCGGGTTCTTCTCGTGGGTAAGCCATTTGGCAAAACTAGAGCGAAGGGTTCTCGGGTTCTTGTGGTTGACCTGATAGGCGGGTCCCTTCTCGTCGCCGGATTCCCAAACGAAAAGCAGGGGTTCCACCGGGCTACCCGGCTTGACGTCGTCGTAGGCGTAATCGGAGGGAAACTTAAGGGTCTGGGCACCCTTGGTATGAACGCGGGCCATATTGGGAGCGACCGCCTTAATGACGTCCTGCTTGGAAATTTCTTCTGATTTGAGCCTATTGCCAACTTTTCTAGGATCCCGATCACTGACGTCCGTGGCACCGAAAAAAGCAGCCAACTCGTAGAATTCACGCTGCGTCCAGTCCGCCAAAGGATGATCATGACACTGAGCGCAGGCTACGTTGGCCCCGAGAAAAACGTTGAGGGTGTTGGACAGGTTGTCAAGGGGCATACCGGGATCCCGCAGCAGGTAACCCGCAGGACCCGAAGATGCAATGCTACCCTCCGCCGAGAGCATATCGTACACCATCTCGTCCCAGGGACGATTCTTGGCAATCTGATCCTTGAGCCATCTCTCGTAATAGCTGTAGTTGGTCCTCTTGATCGACTGCTTGTGACGGAGAAGGTCGGCCAGCCAATTAAACAGGTGGGATCGGTAACCATCCGATAGAAGAAGCCTGTCGATCAGCTTCCTGCGTTTTTCCGGATCCTTGTCCTTTAGAAAGTTCGATGCTTCGTCGTCCGTTGGGATGCGTCCTGCTGCATCCAAGTATATTCGGCGCAGAAAGACAAAGTCATCCGCCGGCAGGTTGGGCTTCCGTCCGGCCTTGGCCAGGGCATCACCGACGAAGCGGTCGACCCAGAGGGCCGCGGCCTGTATCTGGCCGACTTCCATGCGGAGCCGTCCATCGGCTCTGACGGGCGGAGCATTCCTGATCTCGGGCAGTGGCGGCAACTTGGCCAAGCTTGGCTGGTCCTTGCCTTTCTTACCGTCCGCCCTGTTCTGCTTCTTCACCTTTTTGTCCTTGCGGACGGGCAATCCCGGAGAATCCACGGAAGCGGAAGCCACAGGCGAACCA
>DLRY01000033.1:0-9790 GCA_002500665.1 Opitutia bacterium UBA7876 | reverse complement strand
AACTATATTCTATACCATAACCAACCCACGGAAAACGAAAAAGTTTCGCTCAAAAGATATCTTTTACCCTTTTCTGAATCACCTGTCGGAAAGATGTTCGAAACTTATCATTCCCCAGGCCAGACAACCCTGTCCGAATTGGCTTGAAGAAGAATTCGATCGTGGCCAAATATTACTTTTTTACCCCGATTTAGGGTCCCGCCAGCATGAAGCCACTCCCCTCTTTAATCCTTACCATCCTGCTCTTCGCCACCCTAGCGAGCGCAGGAGGCGAGCGGCGTACGCCTCCCAACATTCTCTTCTTTCTCGCGGATGACTGCAGTTACCTCGATTTGGAGCTCTACGGAGGCCCGGCAAAGACCCCGCACATCAACAAGCTGGCCGCCTCCGGGATAACCTTCAATCGCTGCTACCAGGCCGCCTCCATGTGCTCGCCGACCAGGCATTGCCTCTATACCGGGCTCTATCCGGTCAGGAGCGGAGCCTACCCCAACCACGCCCGGGCCTACGAGAACGTCCGGAGCATCGCCCACTACCTCTCCCAGGCCGGCTACCGGGTGGGTCTTGCCGGCAAGACCCACATTGAGCCCAAGCAGGTTTTCCCCTTCGAGTACCTCACGGAATTCGCCGATCCCATCGATCAGGACGTCCAGCCGGTGAACGGCTGGAGGTATCCCCAAGTCTTCGATATGCTCCGGCAAACTGCGCAAGGTGGAAAACCGACCTGCCTCTTTCTTTGCTCCAACGAGCCACACGGCCCCTACACCAAGGGCGATCCCACGCCCTACAAGGATGCCAAGCTTTCCCCTCAGCAGCTCGAGCACCACCGCGAATCCTACGCCCGCTACTTGGCCGAGATCACTTATTTCGACGGGCAGGTCGGAGAAGTCATGAAGATGCTTGAGGTTCTGAAAATTCGAGAGAATACCCTGGTCATGGTGGCTTCCGAGCAAGGCAGTTCTTACCCCTTCGGGAAATGGACCTGCTACGAGGTCGGGGTGGCCAGCGGCTTGGTCGCATCCTGGCCGGGAGTCGTAAAGCCCGGAACCAAAACCGACGCCATCGTCGAGTACGTCGACGTAGTCCCGACTCTGCTGGAAGCCGGCGGAGCCGAGATTCCCGACTCCCTCGACGGACGATCCTTTCTATCCGTCCTGAAGGGAAAGGAGAACAGGCACAAGGATTTTGCCTACAGCCTCCAGACCACGGTTGGGGTAAACGGAGCCAAGCAACCCTACGGCATTCGATCGGTCGTTAACGAAAAGTTCCGTCTCGTGCTCAACCTGTTCCCCGAAAACGAATTCAGCATACCCACGTCAAGAAGACTGACCGAGGAAACCAGCGTAATGGGCCATTCCGAGAAGCTCTTCGCCCGCCGCTTCGCCAAGCGCCCCAAGTGGGAACTCTTCGAAGTCGCCAAGGACCCTTACTGCCTGAACGACCTCGCCGCGGATACGAAATACGATTCCCAGAGAAACCTTCTCTCCAACGCCCTCGAGGAATGGATGCTTTCTCAAAACGATCAGGGACGATCGACCGAACTGGCGGCGGAAGGAAGGCAGGCGGAATGGAAACAAAGGCAGTATCGTCTGCGCGACCGCCAAAAGGCTGGCCAAGAAGGAAAATGATTAAGAACCCCATCCTGCCCGGCTTCAACCCCGACCCCTCCATCTGCCGGGTCGGTGAGGACTACTATATCGCCACCTCCACCTTCGAATGGTTTCCCGGCGTTCAAATCCATCATTCCAGGGACTTGGTCAACTGGAGGCTTCTAGGACACGCATTGAACGAGACGAGGTTGCTGGATTTGAAAGGAGTGCCCAGTTCCGGAGGGGTTTGGGCCCCTGCCCTCACCCATTGCGACGGCCTGTTTTATCTTTGCTACACGGTCGTCCACCAGCACGAGGCTGCCACCAAGGATACCCCCAACTACCTCATTACAGCCCCTTCCGTCGAGGGTCCCTGGTCGGACCCCGTCTTCGTCAACTCCTCCGGGTTCGACCCTTCCCTCTTTCACGATGAGGACGGTCGGAAGTACTGGCTCAACATGGTCTGGGACCATCGTCCCGAAAAGCATCCCTTTTACGGCATCGTACTGCAGGAGTACGACCCGCAAGCCAAGAACCTCGTCGGCAAGCCCGAGCTGATCTTCAAGGGCAGCTCCATCCAATTGACCGAGGGCCCTCACCTGTACAAAAGAAACGGCTACTATTACCTTCTGACCGCAGAAGGGGGCACCGAGTACGAGCATGCCGTTACCCTGGCCCGCTCGCGTGAGCTTCGGGGCTCCTACGAGGTTCACCCCGAGAATCCCATCCTGACTTCCTCCAGAGACCCTGATCTGGCCCTCCAGAAGGCAGGGCATGCAAGCCTGGTGGAAACGCCAAGCGGGGAATGGTATATGCCTCATCTGTGCGGCCGCACAATTCCCGGGACCAGACGGTGCAACTTGGGCCGGGAAACCGCCATCCAGAAAGTCGAATGGAGGGAAGACGACTGGCTCTACCTATCCTGCGGAGGGAACGAGCCCCAAGCGGAGGTTCCGGCGCCCGATCTCGAACCCCATTCCTTCCCCGAGCTACCGTCCCGACTACCCTTCGACTCTCCCCATTACGCTACGCCCAGGGGGCCCTCCTCATCGGTCGTCCGCAAACCCAACCGCCTCACGCTCGAGGGCAAGGAATCCCTCGAGTCCAACTTCGAGCAGGCCATGCTGGCCAGGCGGCTGACCAGCCAGCGCTCGACGGTCACGACCAGGCTTAGTTTCGAGCCCGAGAGCTTCCAGCAAATGGCCGGTTTGGCCGCCTACTACAACACCTATCTCTTTCACTACCTCTATCTCTCTATGGACGAGGACAAAGGGCTTTGCCTGCAAATCCATAGTTGCGACGACGGCGTTTCCTCATTCCCCCTCGGTTCGGGAATCATTGCGGTATCGACGGGCGAACTCTTCCTCCGTGCAACCTTTGAGGACAAAGACCTGCAATTCCACTTTTCCGAAGACGGCGAAAACTTCCGGGAGGCAGGCCCCGTTCTCGATGCCTCCATCCTTTCCGACGATCACGGCGAGCACTGGGGCTTCACCGGTTCCTTCGTGGCCCTTGCCTGCCAAGACCTGACGGGAAGCAGCTTGCAGGCAAACTTCGATTTCCTTGAACTTTCCAGCTAACGCAAAACCTGAAAACCATGAGCGAAACACGTCTAAAACCAATTGAAAAGATAGGGTACGGATTAGGTGACTTCGGTTCCAACGTCGTCTTCCAAACCATACTTATTCTTTTGCCCGCTTTTTACACCGATGTTTTCGGACTGGCTCCGGCAGCCATGGGACTCATGTTTCTAGCCGTTAGACTGATAGACACCGTGACAGACCCCATCATGGGAATGGTCGCGGACAACACGAACACGCGCTGGGGCAAATTCCGGCCCTACCTTCTTTGGTTTGCAATTCCTTTTGCGGTTGTCTTCGTACTCACCTTCATCACCCCCGACTTCAGCGAAAGCGGCAAACTTGCATATGCATACCTCACTTACGCCCTGCTTATGGTCCTATATACGGTAGTCAACATTCCCTATTGCGCCTTAGGCGGAGTCATGACCTCCGATTCTCAGGAAAGGGTCTCGGCAAATTCGTATCGTTTCTTCATCGCTACCTCTGCGGGGGTTTTGATTTCATTTTTTGGACCCGGCTTGGTCGATCATTTTGGCAATGGAAACCAGCAAGAGGGCTACCCTTATGCGATGTCCGTTTTCGGGGTTCTTGCAATCTTTGCGTTCTTCGGCTGTTTCAAGCTCACCAAGGAGAGAGTGAAGCAAGTGGCTCCAACCAAGGGTTCCTTTGGCCTAGACTTCAAAACCTTGCTGAAAAACGACCAGTGGCTGGTCGTTGCGGCGCTTTTTCTCATCCTGCTGATCCCAATCGTTCTTCGCGGCGCTTCCCAAGTGTATTACGTCAAGTGGTTCATGGAGAAACCCGAACTCATTGCGGCTTTTCTGACCACCGGGACCTTTTGTCAAATGGTGGGCGCGGGGTTTGCCTCTCCGCTAACCCGAAAACTCGGAAAAGTCCCCTCCTACGTCTTGGTCCAAGCCATCATCGTACTTGGTTCGATCGCCTTGTACTTCGTATCCAGCACAAACATCTGGATGATTTTCATTCTCTTCGGCCTTATTAATTTCTTCGTTCAGATGGGAGCCCCCATCCTCTTCACCATGGCCGCCGATACCGTTGAATACGGCGAGCTTAAAACAGGACGAAGAGTTACCGGTCTTGTCTTTTCAGGCGCTCTCTTCGCCCTTAAGCTCGGCGTTGCGATCGGAGGATGGCTGATTGGCCTGGCCCTCGCCTACTACGGCTATGACGGCCAAGCCGAATCACAAAACCCTTCAGCCGTGAGAGGGATTTTACTTTCCCTCACTCTCTTTCCGGCAATTGGCCATTTTCTCCTCATTCCAATTGTCTGCCTTTACAAGCTCAACAAGAAGCGCTGCGACGAAATCCGGGCCGAACTGGATCAACAAGCTAGCGCATAATCACTAATGAAACCTCTTCTTTTATTCCTTGGCTGCACCCTGCTCTGGGCCAACCTTTCGGCCGACCCTTATGCCGCCCGCTTCACTCCGCCTCCCGGGAAGATCCTCGTCTTCGCCGGGCAGGACAACGAGTCCGTCGGCGGAACCCTCAAGCACCGGGACGGCTACGTCGACAACGTCGAGGTTCCGGCGGGAATCACCCATTACGTATACTTCGCCGAGGGATGGACCAACGACTTCAACCGGACCTTTGCCAAAGGCAAAGTAGATGGCCTAAACTCCGAAACCGAGTGGGCCGCCGGTCCCATGAACCAAAAGGCTTACCTGGACTCCCCCACCCTCGACCGCTGTATTATGCACCTCTCCATCTCGATGGAGGGAAATTCCGAGGACAAGGTAGCGGACGGAAGCTACGATCATTTGATCAAAGAGCTGGTGGACTTTGTGCGCGATCATCCCGACCACCCCTTCCTCATCCGCATCGGCTACGAGTTCGATGGCAACTGGAACGGGTATGACGCGAACAACTTCAAGCTGGCTTTTCAACGAATCGTCAAGGCCCTCCAAGCAGCCAAGCTGTCGAACTACGCAACGGTTTACGCATCCTCCAGCGGCGCCAAACCGGAGCAATTCGTCGAGTACGACCCGGGACCGGAATACTACGACTGGGTAGGGTACTCTTGGTGGGGGGGAGACAAGGACGGACAGGCGGCCATCGATTTCGCCCGGAAGGTCGGCAAGCCGATCTTCATCGCCGAGGCAACTCCACGCGGAATTTTCTTCGATAAACAGGAACACAAGGAAATCTGGAACACCTGGTTCGCGAAGTTCTTCGCCCACATCGAGAAGAACAAGGACGTCGTGCGGGCCATTTCATACATCAACGCGGACTGGGATTCCCAAGACATGTGGGACGGCTGGGGGCAATCCCGCCTCGAGACCGCACCCTATCTGAAGTCCAAGTGGCTGGAAAAGATGGCCGAACCCCGGTTCGTCAACGCGAGCGACAAGCCCTTCGGGTTGATCGGCTTCGGCAAGGGCATTCCCTCTGTTGCCGCCGCACAGCCTATCCAGGCAAAATTCGAGAAAGCATACATGAACCCCAACCTCCCCGTCGAGCTTAGGGTCAAGGATCTGCTCGGCCGCATGACGCTTGAGGAAAAGGTCGCCCAGATCACGGGATGGTGGGACCCAAGTGAGGAAAAGCTCCTCAGCGAGGGGAATATTTTCAAACCCGAATTCTATGCCCAGAAATGTCCGCAGGGCATCGGGGAGCTTGGACCCTTGCACAACCTGACGGTGGAGGACGACGCCAGGCAGTACGCGGCCGTCCAGGACTACTTCCGAAACAACACGCGCCTCGGCATACCTGCTATCCTCCATGACGAGGCGGCCCATGGCTTCATGCGCTTCGAGGCCAACTCCTTCCCCACCCCGATCGGAATTTCCTGTTCCTGGAACCCCGAGCTACTGAAGGAGATTTACTCGCAGGCGGCCCGGGAAGCCCGCTCACGAGGCATCTCCCATATTCTTTCCCCCATCGTCGACGTGGCCCGTGACCTACGCTGGGGGAGGGTCGACGAAACCCTCGGTGAGGACCCCTTTCTGGTAGGCCGCCTGGGCGCCGCCATGGTCGAGGGTCTCCAAGGCTCCACGGACGGTTCGGTCGCTCCCGGTCACGTCGCGGCCACGCTCAAGCATTTCGCAGGCTACGCGGCAACCGAGGGGGGGCGCAACCGGTCTCCATACCTGCACGGACGCAGACAATTGCTCGACACCGAGATCTACCCCTTCCGTCACGTTATCCAAAGCGCCAAGCCTGCCGCCGTAATGGCCGCCTTCAACGAAGTCGAAGGCCTCCCCTGCCACGTCAACCCCTGGGTCCTGACCCACGTCCTGAGAGAGCGAATAGGCTTTCAGGGACTTACCATCGGGGACTACCAGGGAATCGACCTCGTCCGCAAGTACCAGAAGATCGGCTCCTCGGACGCCGAAGCCGCCCGCATGGCACTGGAGGCGGGCCTGCACCTCGAGCTCCCCAACAATTTCGGATTCAAGCACCTCCCTCGCCTGGTGCGGGAAGGGAAAGTAAGGATCGAAACGATCGACCGGGCCGTGCGTCAGGTTCTCAGGCTTAAGTTCCGGCTAGGGCTCTTCGAGGCTCCGGCAACACTTGACCTCGCCAAAGCGAAAGCCCTTTCACGTTCCCCAGAGGCGAGGGCCCTGTCCCGCCGGGCGGCCGTCGAGTCCATCGTCTTGCTCAAGAACGAAGCTGGGCTTCTTCCCCTGCGCAAGGGCCAGCACAAGACCATCGCTGTGATCGGGCCCAACGCCAAGGTCTGCCGGTTGGGCAATTACTCGGGGCGCCCCCTCAGGGCCGTATCACTCTACGAAGGGATTGAAAGCTTCGTGGGTGATTCCTCCAAGCTCCTCTTTGCGGAAGGCTGCAAGATCGCCCATAACGACACCGGAGATTCCTATTCCAACTGGCGCTACGTCAACGAGGTTGATTTCGCCACCCTGGAGGACAACAAGCAGATGATTGAGCAAGCCGTCCAAGTAGCTCGACAGGCAGATCTCGTTATCCTGGCGATCGGGGAAAACGTCCTCCTCAGCCGGGAGGCATGGGGCGGCAACCACGTCGGGGACCGGACGACCATGGACTTGACCGAGTCCCAGCAAGTTCTGGCCCGCAGGATCATCGAGACCGGGAAACCCGTCATCACCTTCCTTAACAACAGCAAGCCGGTTACCCTTGGCGACCTCTTGGACAAGGCGACAACCCTGCTGACGGCCCACTACGCGGGCCAGGAAACGGGCAACGCTGCAGCCGACGTCCTTTTCGGCCAAGCCAACCCCTCCGGTAAGCTAACCTTAAGTTGGCCCCGCTCGGTCGGCAACCTGCCCAGCCATTACAGCCAATACGGGAGCGCCAAGGTCTTCGACTACCTGGATTCGCCCAAGGGGGTGGTCTTTCCCTTCGGCTTCGGGCTCAGCTACACCAAGTTCTCCTACCGAAACCTGAAGATCTCGTCCCCGGAGATTCGGGACGGGCAAACCATTCAGGTCACTTTCGAGCTGACTAATGCGGGGCAGCGACCAGGTACGGAAATCGCCCAACTCTACCTCTCGGGCGAGGGCTTTCCCATCGCCCGCCCCTCACTTGAACTGAAGGGCTTCGCCCGGGTAAGGCTCCAACCCGGAGAGACCAGGCAAGTCAGCCTGGCGCTCCATGCCGAGGACCTTTATTTCCATGACTCCGAACTGAGGCGCGTTCTTTCCAGAGGAACCTACAAGGTTAGCGTCGGAGGGTCTTCACAATCCTTGAGCCAAACCGTGGACCTGAGGGTAAATGGCGGCGGACACGCTGCCGCGACTCAGCCTGGGAAAAGCACCCCGACGCCAACCGATCCGATCGTTCCCGCACAGCTCCCACCCGCTCAGGCAAAGGGCAAGATGAACGTCCTCTTCCTCGCCATCGACGACCTTCGTCCCGAACTGGGGGCCTACGGCTCAAAGGTAAAGACCCCGAACATGGATCGTCTCGCTTCCAGCGGCATGCTCTTCCAGAGAGCCTACTGCCAACAGGCCGTTTGCGGGGCTTCCCGCTTATCGATCATGGGCGGGCTCTACCCCGCCCTCACCGGGGAGCAAACCTTTCACGTGGACGGCTGGCGGGACAGGCACCCCAACCTCAAGACCATCAACCAGCATTTTCGCGAGCAGGGTTTCAGGACCCTTGGCATGGGCAAAATCTACCACGGGCATACCGGGGCGGGCGTGGACCCGATGAACTGGGATCAATGGATCAACGTCAAGGATCCGGGCCATTATGCCAGCCAGGATAGCTTGGAGCAGCTCAGGAAGGCCATCGAGGAAGGCAAGGTGGGCAGCCCTCGCGACCCGCCCAAGGGGCCCATGACGGAGAGCGCCGACGTTCACGACGACACTTACGTCGATGGCAAGAGGGCGGCCCGGGCGGGCGAGGTCATCAAGCAACTCGCCCAGAACAAGGACAAACCCTTCTTTCTCGCGGTTGGCCTGAGCAAGCCCCACCTGCCCTTCGTTGCTCCCGCCAAATACTGGAACCTTTACCAGAGGGAGAGCTTCCGCATGCCGCCCAACGCGGAAATTCCCCCCGGCTACCCCGTTTTTGCGGCCAATCAGAACGCCCCCGAGATGAAGAAATACAGCGATTTCGAAGGTCTGGGACCCAAGGACTTTTCCATGGCCACCAACCAGCGGCTTCTTCACGGCTATGCAGCCGCAACCAGCTACGTCGATGCCTGCGTGGGCAGGATCCTCGATTCCCTTGAGAGGAACGGTTTGGCCGACAAAACCATCGTGGTTCTCTGGGGAGACCACGGATGGAAGCTCGGCGATCACTCGAGCTGGTGCAAGCACACGAACTTCGAATGCGACGCGAGGGTTCCTCTGATCGTGCGCGACCCGAGGACTCAGGCGGGCAGGACCCCCCGCCTGATCGAGCTCATCGACCTCTATCCCACCCTCTGCGATCTCACCGGCATACCCATCCCCGGGCATTGCCAAGGGAGAAGCTTCCGGGCCGTTTTGGAGGACCCCGAGGCCGGCCATAGGCTGGACGCCTACAGTACCTACCCCGCCCAGAAGCTGATGGGACACAGTATCCACCACAAGCATTACCGCTACACGGAGTGGCGGGACAAGGAGAACCAGACCGTATCGAGTGTACTGACCGACCTCAACGCCGATCCCGGCGAGGTCACCAACGTGAAAAACGAGCCCAAGTACGCCGAGGCCCTCGCCTTGGTCCGCGAGCGCCTTGCGGAACGGATCAAGCTGGCCGCCTACTCAAGCTATCGCAAGGGAACGGCTCCCGCCGGGGCACCCGGGCCCGCCGGCAAACCCATCAGGCGGCAGTCACTCCTCGTCGACCCCTCCCCTGAAAAACTCAGGCAACGTATCGACGGTTTCGGCGGGTCAATCGCCTTCTGGGGAACCAACCCGGACGACGAGGCCATGGGAATCGCCTTTCAGGAGCTTAAGACCACCATCCTCCGGGCTCAGGGAGAAGTTACCCGCAAGGGAATCACCGACAAGAACCGGGAAGTCCTGCAAAGAGCCATGAAGCTCAACCCCAACCTCGAGGTCATGCTCACCTTCTGGCAACCCCGCTCGGCTGGGCTCCTCGAGGTCTCCGACTGGCTCGACGGAGGGGAGGAGGAGAGCGGGAAAAAGTACGTCCTCAAGCCCTTCATGGAGGAGAAATGGGCCG
>DLRY01000005.1 GCA_002500665.1 Opitutia bacterium UBA7876 | reverse complement strand
GACTTCGCGGTTCACTGGTTCGACATTGCCTCCTGCCTGATGAACGGCCGAAACCCGCAAAAGGTCTACGCCTCGGCAGTCCGCCATTCCGGACAGCTTTACAAGCCTCCCGCCCTCGCATCCGCCGTCATCGACTACCCGGACGCCCAAGTGCGGATGTCCTTCAACGCCCATTGCGCCCTGGGCGAGGAGGACGTCACCACGGTGGTGGGAACCAAGGGGACTCTACGCTCGCGTGGTCCCGGACTGAACGATCAACCCATGATGGAAGTTCACTTGGAGGAAGGCTCGGTTACCGTTCCCCTTGAGGGTTCATGGTTCGAGTCGGGCTTCCAGGGGACCATGGGCGAGCTCCTCTGCGCAATCGAGGAAGAGCGCGAGCCCGGCCATGGCGCCCGGGACAACCTCCGGTCCCTCGAACTGTGCTTCGCCGCCCTGAAAAGCGCCGACTCCGGCCAGCCGGCAAACCTTCAGTAGTCCGTCCTCTTCCAGTCAGGAAAGGAACTTGCGGAAACGGTTTGGATGTATTTTTCTGTTTTTCAACCCTTATACATTCATGAAACCCTTCTTTCTTGCCTTCGTAATACTCTTTCTTCCGGCCGCAACCTTCGCCAAAAAGATTCCCGCCCCGGACCGCGTGCAGGTCAAGCCCGCTCCGCGGCCTCTGCCGCGCCCGCTTCCGGGCCGAGGCCCCATTCTGCGCCCCGGTGGCCCCGAACAGGAAAAGGCTCCGCCCGCCTGGGCGAGCCACCAGCACGTGTTCACCGGCACCTTGGACAAGGTACTGGCCGGTCCCGTAGGACGATCCTTTCCTCCCATGTTCACCCACAAGCTGACCCTCACGGTAAAGGAAGTCATCCGGGGCGATCTCAAGCCCGGCCAAGAGGTAACCGTTTCCCACGTCGCCCGTCAACGGGTCAAGCCCGTCTTCCCTGAGGGCAAGCCCTGCGTAGTCGGAGGCGAGAAGAGCCGGGGTACCCTCCAGGCCAAGGACGTCGTGGAGCTCGACCTCAAGGAAATCGACGCCATACGCCTGGCCTGCTCCCTGCCCTTGGGCTGGGCCGGGAAGGCCGGGAGCATCATCTCCCCCTGGGCGGCCCTCGCCGCCAAGTGGCCGGCCAACCTTAAGGAGGGGGCCAAGCATTTCTGCGCCTCGACCGGCCGGCCCGCCCTTGGGTTCGGTTCGGGAGCCAGTTTCGAGGTGGAAAAGGTTCCCCCCGAGGCCGAGATCAAGTGGACCAACCCCGATGGGGATGGCGAATACAAGATCACGGTAGGCAACCCCACTGCTCAGGCCGTGACCATCCCCGCCCTCCGCAGGATCGGCGGTAAAATCCTCTGGAACGAGAGCGTGGCCATCCTTTGCCAGAACAAGACTTACCCCGCCCCCGGATCGAAGGGTTTGGGAGTCGCGACCGCACCGGTCGTCCTCCAGCCCGGCCAGAAGGTTTCGGGTATCGTCAACCCGCTCGCACTCGAGGGCCCGAGCTGGCCCAAGGGCGGATACCGCATCTCCTTTCAGATTTGCCTCGGTGAAAGAAGCTCGACCCAGTCCTTCTATTACATGTCCCGCCACCACGACGGCATCCGGGCCAAATTGAAGGCCGGCCAGCCCATCCGCTCCGTCGGGGACTGACCCTTTTCCACCGTTCACCAATTCGCCACGGAAAACAGGACGCATTCTTCGGTGGCAGCAAAGAAACCTTCTCGTTCCGCTTGCATACACGAATCACAAAATGACCATTATAAGTCTTTTTAATTGACTTATCTAATTAAATCGCCCCCCATCTTACCATTGACGAACAATCAAGAGCGGTAAAATCCGGCACTTCTCCTAGAACGGGGCCTTTGATTTGCGGCCTCAGTTCGATCCTTCTTGCCGTATGCAATCTATTATTTCTTGGCTTTGCCTGCTTAATGCTGGTCTTAGCAAGTGGGTGGTCCGCCCGAAATGGCGATGGCATCTACGTCGTTTGCGGGGCCATGGCCGCCGTTTTCGCACTAGGGCTTGGCGGACTTTTGATTACCTTCAACGGGCATCGGGCTTGGGAAAAAAACGACCCGTGGTGGTGGACGGCGTTCCTCTTGCTTGCAGGCCTGTCCCATGGGGCCTGCGTAATGATCAGCGTCCCCCTGCTCTTAATCTGTTGGCCTTGGATGCAATCATGAACGAATGGAATGCTTAAGTCGCTGACCTCCACTCTTTCGGACTCTTTCCTGTGCAGCACCTTGAACGTTTGCCTGTTTCTAGCCTATCTCTTCTGGCCCGGTCGGTGGGGTTGGATCTCAGTCTTTACCTTCCTTCCCTGCCTGCTTTACTCAATCCTTTGCCTCTTCGAACTCCATTGCAAGGTTCATCCCGACAAGCATTTCCTTGCATTAAAATTAAAGCGGTGGGCGTGGGGATTTCTTTCACTCGGCGCCGCATGCCTCGGAGCGCTCCTTGTACCCTTTGCCCTTTGCATGCGTTTTCTCGGCTTCGCCTTCAGCCCTCTCCCGGGTCAGGCGGGAGCAGGTTGGTCGACCGCTCATTTCACCGAGTGGTGGGAATTCAAAGCTATCTTCATCGTCGGGTTAACGGGCACCTATTTCGCGTGTCTTGCCCTTGACGGCAAGAGCTCCCTTGCATGGAAGGGCTTCATCCGCCTGATCCTTTACGGAAACGGGCTTCTTGCCTTTCTGACGGCAGCCTTCTGGCTCACCTGACCATCCGTCGCCTATTTAGCTTGGGAATTCCTCCAATCAAACACGCTCACCAGAAGCACGAAGAAGCAGAGGGTCAGGCTGAAGAGAGGAACCTGCAGGGCAGGCGGAAGGGAATAGATGATGGCGGTAGCGGGAATCCAGACCAGCCAGGTGGAGAGCAGGAGCCGGGCGACCTCGAAGAGAAAGGATTGGCGGCTCGTCGCCTTGCGGAACCTCCGCCAGGAAAAGCCACAGTCCTTCCATCCGTAGAAGACGGCGGTAACGGGAGCCGCCCAAAAGATGCAGTAGACGAACTGATCCATGAATACCTTGGTAGCGATCGTAGCCAAGTCGGGCTCGTTGCCGAAGAGGAGGCCCTGCAGGCGGTAGAAAGCGTCGACCTCGGTCCCACGGACCGCCCAGTAAAGAGGGAAGAACATCCCGTAAGCCCGCACCATGCCTTTCGGAACTCTGCCTGATCTCCAAAGATAAAGGAAGGGAATGAACCCGCCGAAGAAGCCGGTTGCAAGAAAGGAGTAGAGGTAGCCGTATTCCTGCTTGATTTGCATGACTCGGTCGAAGAAGAACCGGGTCGATTCGAGCGAATAATAGGTCAGGACGACGGTCATCCCCAGAATCCACAGTAACAAACCGGGAAGCAAGTTGACCCGGAACCCGGCCAAACTCACCCGCCAGAGAGCGGCCCTCGAATAATCCTCAGGCTCCATTCCCCTCACCAGACGGCAGGCTTGTTCAGCTTCTCACATCTACCCGACCGAACGGGTCTTGCCTTGAACTTCCTCATTCCTGCTCGCTGGTTTAAAGCCATAAAGATAACGCGGTTGGAAAAAAGTTAAAAAGAAGTGTGTGTGGTTTCACGAATTGAGGTGGATAATCCCGGCCCGTTTATCTTCTGCACGAGTCGAGGGGTTTAGCCAAGCAAGATAGGGCGGTTTGTAAAAGTGGGTTGTCGGTGAGGTAACGGCAGGCTAGTACTTTTTCGTTTCAATCGAGTTCCTCAATGAAAAAATCATCCCGACAAGAAACCCTCAACAGCCTCGCCCAAGCCATCGGACGGGTTGACCTGTCCCACCCCGTCCGGGTAGGAATCGATGGGTTCAGTTGCTCCGGAAAAACCCGACTCGCCGACGAACTGGCGGAGGTATTGCTGTTAGAGGGAAGAGAGGTACTGCGGGCGGGACTGGACGGTTTTCACAACCCGCCCGAGATCAGGCACCGGAAAGGCCCCATGTCGGTCGAAGGTTACTTGGGGGATTCCTTCGACTACCAAGCCGTGAGGGATAAAGTCCTGAATCCCCTCGGACCGGGCGGCAACGGGCAATACCTGGAGGAGATCTACGACCACAGGAGAGGCGAGGCCAAGCAAGCCCAAACTCTTAGGGCGCCCAATGAATCAATTTTGCTTTTCGAGGGCGTCATGCTCTTCCGACCCGAACTGAGAGAACTTTTCGACTTCCGCATCCTCATAGACTGCTCGCCCGAGGTAATCCTCGAGCGGGCCAAGGCTCGCGACCTGGACCATTTCGGGAATATGGGCCTGCTCCTTGATAAATACCTGAAGCGATTCATACCGGGCCAGGAACGGTACCTTAGGCAAAACCGACCCGCAGAATCGGCCCATGCACTCTTGTTCAACGACGACCCCAAAGCCCCCGTCCTGGAACTGCGCCTACCTTAAAAAGCTGACTTTTTCCCTTGATCGGCCAACCCTTCCTTTCTTTCATGTGGGCACAATCGTGATTCCAGCCGATTCCCTTTTTCATCCGCAAATCTCTCCCACAGTGACCAGCAACCTGATTTCCTTCTCGTTCAACGACGCGTTGGACGTAGTCGTCGAGCATCTTGAGGTGCTCGGTCCGATGGACCATTTCACGCTAGCGGTCAACCTCTTCATCTTCGTATTCTCCAAATGGTTCGCCACCCGCTACGGGAAAATCAAGGATCAGGACAAAAGCCGGTCTCGCCTTAGGATCCTACACTTCGCGAACTTGTTCCTTTTCATCACCTATCTGGTGGCGGTCATCTTTGAGATCAGCGTCGGCCAGGACATAAGCCAAACCTTTCTCGTCATCCTCGCCAGCTACCTCCTGATACACTTCGCCGAGGCCCTTATCCTGAAGAAATACGGCAAGGCAAAGGCCATCGAGGGATTTTCCCGCACTTCCGAGACCCATACCTCCAGAACCCTGGAACTGTTCGTATGCTTTGTCATCCTCTGCATCAGCATCGTTTTGCTGATCAACATCTGGGGCTTCGAGGACTGGCTCCAGACGACCAGCGTACTGGGTTTTCTAGCCCTGTTCGTATTCGCGAGCAAGGAATACTGGGCGGG
>DLRY01000065.1 GCA_002500665.1 Opitutia bacterium UBA7876 | reverse complement strand
TACGCGCCAGGTCCGCTCGTAGGAATGAATGTGCCCGTTCCAGACCACGTCCACACCGTGCTTCTCGTAGAGAGGGACCAGTTCCCGGGCCCGCAGGTCGCCGTGCCTGCCCTTGTTGCTCTTCCATAGGTCCCCGTAATCGTTCTCGTCCGAGGAATATGGTGGATGATGATGGCATACGAATTTCCACTTGGCGTCGGAGGCGGACAATTCCTTCTCCAGCCACTTGAACTGGACGGACGCGGGATCAACCTTCTGGTTCGTATCGATCATGAAGAAGCGGGCGTTGCCGAAGTCGAAGGCATAGTAGTACTCGGGGTCGGGAAGGGATACGTAGTCGTAATAATGCTTGGCGTTCTGCTCGTGGTTTCCGAGGACCGGATAGAAGGGAACGTGATTGATCAGTGGGCGCATGCCGGGGAAGAAATGTTTCAGCCAGTGGTCCCGGTTCTTACCCGTGGAGACCAGGTCCCCGGGATGAAGCAGGAAGCTCGGACGCTGCCCCCAGGCCAGTTTCGCCAACTCGCCCGAGACCTTCGGGTTGCCCTGGGTATCGCTGATGACCGCAAAGGCATAAGGGGTCTCTTCCTCCACCGCAGTCTTGAAGGTGGCGGGCTCGCTCACGTAGGCCGTGCCGGCGGCAGTCCTCGACTCCACCCGGTAGAAGTACTGGGTCTCGGGCTCAAGCCCTTTGAGGACGACTTCGTGAATGGCCGAGGCCTTGCCCTCGGCAGTCTGCCGGCAGGCGTTGGTCGGTCCGAAGCGCACCACCGAGGAAGCTTCCAGGCTGGTGTGCCACATCACGGTCATGGAGGTCTTGGTGGCGAACTGGAGGTAGGGATCGACCAGAACCTCGAAGGACGGCTCGACCTCGTTCCATTTCTCTGTGGCGAGGGCCTCGTTGTGAGCGAATTCCCGGGCCACCCATTCCGCCTTGGCCGCCTGTCCGAAGACGTTGACCTCGCGGATTCTCCCGTGGTGGGGGTGAAACTCGTTGCTATCCTGATACGCCCCCAGAACGTAGGGGGCGGCCTCCGGATAGAGAAGATCACCGCTCTGGGCGGTGGTCGAGGCCTCCGCCTTGCCGTTCACGTAGATCTTGGTTTTCTCTCCGTCGTAGGTAGCGACGAGGTGGTAGAGCTTGCCCAGCCGATACTTGGTCTTGGCCTTCAGGTAAGTCATTTTCCCGTCCCCGTCGTCGGCCCCGGCCGTGGCCAGGCCGAAGTAGAAGGTGGAGGAGTCATAGCCGAGAATCCATCCCTTTTCCTTATCCCCGTTGTCCTGAATCACCCCCAAAACGCCTCCCCATTCGCGAGGCGTGTTTACGCTGACCCAAGCCGAGATGGTGAGGGCTTCCCTGGGAAGCGACTTGAGGACGCTCTTGAAGTCGGCGGCCAGCAGGCACTTGGCCTTGGCCCCCTCGAAGAGAAGAGACTCGCCCGACTTGTCCTTGATGAACCTGGGCTTGAAGGAAAGGGCCCCGTCGGGTCCGAGCCGGGCCATGAGCTTACCCTCCTTGACCCGGTCGGATCGGCCCGTCCAGTGGCCGAGGGGATCGGGACCCTCGTGCCCGAGAACCGGAAAGGCGACAAGGAAGGCGAGACAGAAGGACAGGAGTTTCATTTGCGGGTTTTCTTCCAGCGGTACTTGCCGTCCGGCAAGCGGGCCGGGAGCTTGTACTTGGGATTGGTGATGAGGGCGAAGATCCAAGGGTCGCGCTTCTTCACGAGCTCCCTCGTGTAGAGTTTCCACTCATGACGAATATCGCGGATACGTTTCGGGCTGTCCTGAGCTCCCAGAACCGAGGTGATTGCCCAGTAGAGATACTCCGCGCACTGGCACCCGTAGTCGCAGGTCCGGTCGTCGTAGGTGAACCAGGCGACCTTCGGATATTGCCTGGGCACGCGCTTGAAATGCCCCCCCCTCGCCCGGTCCAGGCAGTCCGCCAAAACCGTCCCGGGACGTTCCCCGAAGACGTCCGGGTAAGCATGGGCATATCCTTCGTGAGTGATGAGATGGAGGACCTCCTCGAGGGTGGCGTCAAACTCACCATTCCCCGGATTGGTCTCGGTCCCGAACTGGCCCTGCCCGTGATGAAGATCGTTCTCCACGAAGAGTTCGAAATCAAAACGCTCCAAGCTCCGCTCGTCCCTGGTCATGAACAAAAAGGCATCTCTTCGGACCATTGTGGCCAGAACCTTCGGGTTGTCGGGTTCGCCATCCTCATCGTTGTCGAGGTACTCGGCCAGGACGATGGCGGCATGCTTGACTTTCTCGGGGGGAGTCCGTGGCGTGGCGAGTACGGGAATCCCGAAAACGTCGACGTATTGGGAAATTTCCTTGCGCAAGGGAGCGAACTTGCCGTCCGGAATGCTCGATATCTCGAAACTCGGGAGAGCCGAATAAAGAGCATGCCCCAAGAGCAAAGAGACGAGGCAAGGCAAACGGGCGGCTTTCATCCGGTAACTGAACACGGACGACGGCTCCAAAGGCAATCGAAAAGATGGCTGCCCACGCCTATCCCGCCATGGAGTTCCCCGCAATTCGCCCCGTCGTCCAGGCCGCTTGAAAATTGAACCCTCCCGTGACGCCGTCCAAGTCGAGACACTCTCCCGCAAAATGCAGACCCTTGCGCACTTTGCTCTCCATGGTGCGAAAGTCGACCTCCTTCAAGGACACCCCTCCACAGGTCACGAATTCCTCCTTGTTGGTCGTCTTCCCCTTCACCCGGTAACGCCCCGCAATCAACTCGTTGAGCAGAGCGTCCTCGCATTCTTTCTTCAGGCGGGCCCATTGATCCTCGGGATGCAACCCAACGCCTGTCAGCAGGCTTTCCCAAAGCCTTTTCGGAATCTCGTCGAACACTTTGCTTTTGACCATGAAATCCCCTTTCCGTTTGCGCAACTCGGCAAACTTCTCGACTACCTGCCCCCGGCTCCATGCGGGCAACCAGTTCACTTCCACCTCAAGATCATACTCACGCTCGGCAAAAGTTCGCGCTTCCCATGCGGATAGTCTCAGTACCGCAGGTCCGCTCATTCCACGGTGGGTAATCAGGATAGGGCCGCCTTGAGGCTTTCCCTTGGGCAATACCCGTACGCTGGCATCCTTGACTGATAGCCCGGCAAGCCCGGCAATTCTGGAATCCTCGACGTTCAGGGCAAAAAGGGACGGAACCAGGGGCTCGATACCATGTCCGAGCTCCCCTAGGATTTTTTCCAGTAATGAATTCTTGAGAGAGCCCGAGGCAATGCAGACTCGGTCGAAACTCTCGCTTGCCCCCCCGCTTGTAACTAGAACCCATTTACCATCCCCGGTGGGTCGGAGGGACTGCAATCCGTTTTCCAGTTCGATTCGGACCCCGAGTCTGTAAGCACGGGTGGAAAGACAATCCATAATGGTCTGCGAACGATCCGAGGCAGGAAAGATGCGTCCATCCTCTTCGGTCTTGGTGGGAACCCCGGCTTGCTCGAACCAATCAATCGTATCCCGGGGTTGCCAGTGGTGAAAGGCGCTCCTCAATTCACGGCTTCCACGAGGGTAGTTCAGGGCGAGATCCGCAGGATCGAAACAGGCATGGGTCAGGTTACAGCGCCCGCCTCCCGATACCTTGACCTTCCGTAAGAATTTCTTCCCCGACTCATACAGGGAAACTTGAGCGGACGGGTTCGCTTCGGCGGCGGAAATGGCGGCGAAGAAACCGGCCGCCCCGGCTCCCACTACGGCCAGGCGCGATTCGGGAAGGCTCAAAGACCCCCCCATCACCTACCTTGTGTTCCCCCTGCCCTCTTTGCGGTGGTAGGCCTCGAGCTTTTCGTCGGCCAGCTTTTCCTCCTCGGGCGTAAGGGCCTTGTACCCCCGCCCGATGGGCCATCCATATCCCCAACGATACCAAGTTGGGAAATGAGGCGCTCCACCCGCGCGAACGGCCTCGTACATCAGGTTGGCCAAGGCCGCATCCCCCGTCTTTTTTTCCACGCAGGCCTTGAAGGCCAAGTCGGCCTGCTTCCTTTCCTCCTCGGTCCCGCCCCTCCAGTAGGCCATGTCGTGCAGGAGGCAGCATTCCTTCCATAGCTCGGGCTTCTCAAAGGTCCCATCGACAAACAGGCTGCAGCCATCGCTCGTAAAATCGGCGAGCCGGGACTCGGACACTCCTTCCTTTCCGCCTTGGCACCCGGTCAAGGCAAGCAAGACTGCGGGCAGAAGCCAGATCGGAGTCCGATGCTCGTATCTTGGGCTTGGTTGGGTTGCGGTCATAAGCAGACCAGTGGAAAGAAAAATCGAGTTTCCTTCAACGCAAGAATCCCCTCAGGGACTCTGCAAGATCCCTGCCGACGAACCGGCGATACCCTCAAATCTTTTCCTGTTTGGGCATTTGTTGTTGTGCATGCCCCCGGCACGTTCAAAGAAAGGGTTATGAAAAATTCCCTCTCCAGCCTGCTTTGCCTGTTTTGCATCCTCTCGCCTCTCGCCACCGCCTGCCTCGCCAAGACCAAGATCGTTTTGGTCTCCGGACGGGACAGCCACGGCTCCAACGCCCACAACTGGGGAGACGGGGTCGATCTTCTTTCCAACGCCCTGGTCAGGGAATCGGGGCTGGATATCGAAACGGCTACACACAAGGGTGGTTGGCCTCAGGATTCCTCCATCTTCGAGGGAGCGGCCACCGTGGTCATCCTCTCGGACGGCGGAGGCAGGCATCCGGTCAACAAGTACCTCAAGCAATTCGACGCCCTGGCGGAAAAGGGAGTCGGGCTGGTCTGCGTGCACTATGCGGTGGAAGTCCCCAAGGGCGCGCCCGGCACCATGTTCCTGAAGTGGATCGGTGGGTACTTCGAGACCTTCTGGTCGGTCAATCCGCACTGGACGGCTGAGTTCAAGACCATCCCCAAGCACCCGGTCGCGAACGGCGTCAAGCCCTTCACCCTGCGCGACGAATGGTACTACCACATGCGCTTCCGCGAGGGAATGAAGGGGGTCACTCCCATTCTCAGCGCCCTCCCCCCCGCCGATACCCTCAAGCGCGGAGACGGCCCGCACAGCAACAACCCGGCAGTAAGGAAGGCGGTCCTGGAAAGAAAGGAGAAGCAGCACGTCGCATGGGCGTCCGAAAGGGAGAACGGACAGCGCGGCTTCGGCATAACCGGGGCTCACCACCACAAATCGTGGGACCAGGACGATTTCCGCACCTGCGTTCTCAACGCCATCGTCTGGACGGCCAAACTGGAAGTTCCCAAGGACGGGGTCAAGTCCCTCCCCAACCCGACGGCGAAGTTCGGCTCCTCCAAGAGTTCCCCCTCCAAGTCCAAGCCCATCAGCGCCAAGGGATCTCTCTTCGCTACGAAGGTAATCACCACCAAGACGAAGGGACACGCCGCCGAGATCCAGGCGGAGCTCAAGGGAGGCAAGAATCTCTACCTGGTCATTTCGGATGGAGGCGACACCCATTCCTGCGACTGGGCGAACTGGGCGGAACCTCGTCTGGTGGACGCACAGGGCAAGGAAACCAAGCTCACCGAGCTCAAGTGGAAGTCTGCCAGCTCGGGATGGGGCAAAGTGGCCACCGGCAAGAACGCCGGAGGCAAATCCATGAAAATTAATGGGGAGGCCGTAGCCTATGGAATCGGAGCCCATGCCAACAGTGTTATTCACTATGAATTGCCGAAAGGCCGCAAGTTCGTGAAGTTCCTCGCCCGCGGAGGCCTTGACGACGGCGGAAGCTCCCAGCAGGGAGGAACCAAGACCAGCGTGCAGTTTCTGGTCTTCGACAAGGACCCTCGGCGCTAGGCTTGATCGCCTTCCGGTTCGCCCATGGCTTTTCCTCGACTGGAAAACAGTTTTACTGAACTGCCCGCAGTCTTTTTCTCCAGGCTCTCCCCCACCCCGGTCCGCGAGCCGGAGCTCGTGATCTTCAATGAAAAACTAGCCGACGAGATCGGCCTGAGCCTCTCGGGCATGGATGAGGAAGAACGGACCGAGCTCCTTTCCGGAAACCTCGTCCCCGATGGAGCCGAACCTTTTGCCCAAGCCTATGCCGGTCATCAATTCGGGAATTTCACGATGCTGGGGGATGGGCGGGCCCTTGTCCTGGGCGAACACCTTACTCCATCCGGCCG